>NZ_CABVQC010000095.1 GCF_902499175.1 Burkholderia aenigmatica | reverse complement strand
GAGGACAATGCGCCGGCCGGGATGAGGCAGTTCTATTACACGACCAGCCCGGTTGGATATGTCCAGGTCGACAACTCTGGAAAGATCACGCAGGCCGGACAGATCACGATCCCAGCGGGCGCGACCAGTGGTTCGTTCACGCTCCCCATCTATCAAGGCAATACGGCGGCCGGGTTTCCGCATGGAGTCGTCAGCGTGCAGGCAACGCCCACGACGGCCGCCGCGTCTTTTTCAGCGTCGGCGACCAACACGGCGGTGACGATCAATTCGAGCTCGTCCAGCTCAGCGGCGACGTTCAATTTCAAAGTCGAGGGGTATTGAGTCATGAAGGACGGCGCACGCGTCGCAGTCGTGTCGAATCTCGCGCACATCGATCAATAGGGGAGGAAAAGAATGCAGAACGGACACCCGTCATGGCTCGATTGGAAGGTCAACGTTCAAACGCTGGTTACCGGCGTTCTCGGTGCCGCAGTCGCGCTGACGGTCGCATATTTCACGCTCGTCGGCCGCGTGTCGAAGCTCGAGGATCACGTCTCGGCGATCGAGATCGCCGCGGCGAACCAGAAGCAGGACATGCGCGACTCGTTGAACGAGATCAAGGCAAGCGTGAAGGACACGAATACGAAGGTCGACCGCCTCAACGAGCAACTGTTCGTGAGCAGCGCGGGTGCGCGCCCGGAAACTCGCCGATGGAGCAAGCCGTGAAGAAGATCCTGATCGATGACCTGAACCAGGTCTGTAAGTGGTGGTCTGTGCGCGTGAGCGCGCTGATGCTGATCCTGCTGGCGGCGATCCCGCCGCTCGCCGACCAGTATCCGCAGCTCGCGCCGTCGCTGCTGTCGCTGTTCCCGAAGCACGGGCAACAGTGGGTGCCGATCGTCGGCGTGCTCCTGACGGTCGCCGCGCGCATCGTGAGCCAGGCCGGCCTGATCGGCAGCATCAAGGGGCTGTTCGGGAAAGGTGGCGGCGATGGCGCTCAGTAACCTGTTACGCGCGATTCTCGCGCTGTTCGGCCGCACGCCGGCCGCCACCGCGGCGCCGCTGCCGATCTCGCCAAGTAGCACGTCGGGCGCGGTACCGACGCCGGCGGCCGCTGTTCCACCTTCCGCGCCTGCTGGTGCGGTTTCCACGCCGAGTGGAACGGAAAGCGCCGCGTCTGTACCGCAAACCGTTCCACTCGTGCCGGTGCCTACGATGCAAGCATCCGTCCCGCAAAGCGCCGCGCCGCAAGGCACTCCGGGGCCGGTGGGCGCCGACCTCGATGCGTGGCTGCCGCTTTGCCGCCCCCTGTCGCAGCACTTCGAAAACTGCTACCTGACCGCCTATCCCGATCCGGCGTCGCCCCTTGGCAAGGCGCTGCAGACGCGCGGCATCTGGTACAAGGTGCTCGGCGGGATGCCGATCCCGAGCGATCCGGTGCTGCGCGCGCTCAGCGGCGCACCGTGGACGTGTGGGTGGGGCTCGACCGGCGCGGACGTGCGAGAGGGCACGATCTGGACTCAGGCACAGGCCGACGCGCGGCACGACGAGAACCTGCGCGCCGCGGCCGCGCTCGTCGATCGAGCGACACGCGTGCCGCTGTCGGCGCAGCAGAAGGCCGCGATGACCAGCATCATGAACAACGTCGGGCCGGGCCGCGGGCGGGGCACGCTCGGGCCGCTCGATCAGGGGCGCGACGGCATCGTCACGCTCGCCAACGGCCAGCCGTCGACGATGCTGCGCCACCTGAACGTCGAGGACTTCGCGGGCACCGCCGACCAGTTCCCAGCGTGGAACAAGGCCGGTGGCGTCGTGCAGCCCGGTCTCGTGCGCCGGCGCGCGGCCGAGCGGGATCTCTTCCTGACCGGCAAATGGAGCGCGTCATGACTGCAATTCTTCCCCTCCTGCTGAAGCTGGGCCCGTGGCTGATCGCGGGCGCCGGCGTCCTCTTCGGCCTGTTCCGGCATCAGCAGGCGAAGGCCGATATCGCTGCAGCGAAAGCGCAGGGCGCGGCCGCCGACGCGAAGGTCGCCCAGGCGCAGACCGCCGACGCGCAGGCGAACGCGGCCGCGCAGGCAGCGGCGAGCGATGCCGGCGCCGCGCGCACGAGCGCGGATTCCCAGATCGCGGGCATGCCCGCAAGCGAGGTGCATGATGAACTTCAGGACTGGACTCGCGGCAGCTAGCGCGCTCGCGCTGCTGGCCGCCTGCAAGACGTGCCCGGCGCCGAGCGCGCCGCAGGTCGAAACGCGGACGAAGGTTGTCGACTCGGCGTGCAACTGGACGAAGCCGATCTACCTCGACAAGACGGACGTGCTGTCGGACGCGACGGCCCGTGCGGTGCTCGCGCACAACCAGGCGGGCGCGAAGGTGTGCGGCTGGAAGCCGCTCGGCAAGTAACGCCGGTCACACCGAGCAGCGGTCGCTACTTGCCATTTCCGTCGAGCTGGCGCCGCAGGCGCACGACCTCCAAGATCAGCCGGTGGATTTCATCAAACGTGCAACTGCGGGGATCGATCCACCATAGTCGAAGCTCCTGCAAATCGGGGTGCCGAAAGGCGGGTAGCGGCCGCTCGGCGGTGCTTCGCTTCGGCGGCGCTTCGGTGGGCGGGAAGAGGCCGATCGGCGGCTTCGGTTGCACATTCCGGTCTCGCCGTGTTTCGTCCAAGCGGCGCGATCGATGGTGCTTCCCGGGTTCCCAATGTTCCGCCTCCTCATCGGTCATCCAGAAACCAGTGTGTACCGGCGCGCCTTCGTACGGATACTGCACGAATTCCCACTGATATTCCCAAAGTGGTTCCATGATACGAAAAATGCACTGTATGGCTGTACAGTGTACTCGGGGGTATCATGCCACCGTCAACCCCCTAAAAAGGTGCCCGAATGTGCACAAATTACCGCGCGCCGCACGAGGACTATGAGCTGCGCGAGCTGAAGATCCAGCCATTCAGCGACCTGTACCGGCGCTTTCCGTGGAAGCCGGAGATTTTCCCGGACTACCTAGCGCCCATCGTGCGCGCGGGCGGCGACGGCGCCGAGGCGGTGGTCGCGAACTTCGGAATGATGCCGAAGGCGTTCCAGCCGGCCGGAAAGCACTTCATGACCGTCAACGCGCGATCGGAGACGGTGGCCGAGAAGCCGGCGTATCGGACTGCCTGGCGCGCCGGACAGCGGTGCCTGATTCCGGCCGCATGGATCTACGAACCAAATTGGGAGACCGGCAAGCACGTGCGCTATCGGATTGGAGTCGGGGACTGGCAGCCATACTGCGTCGCAGGTATCTGGCGCGCGTGGCGCGGCGCAGACGGCACGGAAACGCTCGCGATGTCGATGCTGACCGTGAACGCTGACGAGCACCCGGTGATGAAGCACATGCACAAGCCGGGCGACGAAAAGCGCTCGGTCGTGATCCTGCGGCCCGACGACTATGACGAGTGGCTGCACACGAAGAACGTCGACGCCGCGCGCGCGATGCTCCAGCTGTATCCCGCCGATGAAATGGTTGCCGCGGCGTCGCCGAAAGAGGCCGCATAACGTGGGTTCGATTCCTAACGCGGGAACATCACGGGCGTTCCCACGAATCCCCCACGATCACCGGGAAGCCGCGCCAGATAAGGGGCTCTGAATCCGGCCTCACGCACCAGAAGTCGAATGCGCCTCCGTCAGGGGCCGTTCACCGAAAAGCGCTGTCGGTCGATTGACCGCAGCGCTTTTTTGTTGCTGCCGGTGCTTTTCACGGCACGCGGGTCTGTACGACGCTGAACGAAAATTCGTGCCGCGTACAATTTCGTGTTCACTTGGATATCAGGGCGCAGTCCTCAATCCGTGCACGCGCCCCGGCCCGCGAGCTAACCGCGGGGATTCCCGCCTCATCTGAAACAAGCCCCACACCCAGCGCAGCACGTCACCCGACCGCCGCGCTTCGTCATGTCAGGCCCGTCTATTCCCAGAAACTCCGGATCGCGACTGCCACGATCACCGGCACCGAGAACACCAGCGGGATCGCGAAATACTGTGCTTCGCGATCGACGACCCAGCTATAGATCACCCACGCCGCGCCGATCGCGAACGTGATGAGGCCGACCGTCACCGCGGCGATGTTCAGGACGAGCTTAGAAGGCTGGCGGCGCGTCTTGGGATCGTCATGGTTATCGTGCGGGGACGATTTCATCGGAAGAGTGCGGCTTCGCGCCGAAACGGGGATAAAAGCACAGGAAACCCCATCCGCTCCGATCGCGCAAGAGGGCCGGCGCAGGCCAGCCCTCCGTCGCGTCTTCCCGCGCGCACTACAACCCGAATGACACCGCCAGTTCGTCGAGCAGTTCGCGCTGGAATGTGGCGAACCGCTCGCCTGGCTGCTGCGCGATCGCGAGGTCGAGCATCGGATCGGCGACCTCGGTGCGAATGCCCGCCAGCTCCTCGACGATCGCGAGCCCGCAAAACGGGACGTACGCTTCCGAATACCCACCTTCGTGAACGACGACGAGCCGCCCGCCGCAATGACGCTGCGCGGCCTCCTTCACTGCGCGCGTCATGAACCGGTAGCTGTCGGTATGCAGCTGCATGCGCGCCAGCGGATCGACCGCGCTCGCGTCGAGGCCGCTCGCGACGACGATCAGCTCGGGCCGGAAACGCTCCAGCGCTGGCAGCACGATCCGTTCGAACGCGTAGCGATACGCATCGTCACCGCTGCCCGCGAGCAGCGGCACGTTCAGGTTCGCGCCCACGCCAGCGCCTTCGCCACGATCGTCCGCGCCGCTGTAGCCCGGCGGGAAGCAGCGGTCCTGGTGCAACGAGATCGTCAGCGTGTCCGGATCGTCGTAGTAGATCGATTGCGTGCCGTTGCCGTGATGCACGTCCCAGTCGATCACCGCGACGCGCTCGATGCCGTGTTTCGCACGGGCGGCCTCGATCGCGATCGGGATGTTCGCCAGCAGGCAGAAGCCCATCGGGCGATCGCGCAGGCAGTGGTGGCCGGGCGGCCGCGAGAGCGAGAATGCGTTTGCCGCACGCTCGCCGAGCACCGTATCGACGGCCGCGATCGCGAGGCCGGCCGACAGCGCGGCGATCTCGTAGCTGCCCTTGCCGAACGGCGCGAGATCGCCGAGGTCGCCGCCGTTCGCATCGCTGAGTGCGCGGAACGCGTCGAGATAGTGCGCGGGATGAATGCGCAGCAGATCGGTGGTCGATGCCGGCGCGGCGCCGCGCAGGTCGAGCTGCGCGGCCAGACCCGAGGCCTGCACGAGCGACAGGAAACGGCGCTTCGAATCGGGCGATTCCGCGTAGCCCGCGCTCGACGGCGGCTGGACCCAGCCGCCGACCGGGAAGAACAGCGCGTGCGTGCCGCCCGTATGCCAGAAAGTGCGTTCGTCGGTGAAGAAGGCAGTGCGATTCATGGATGTACGTGACCTGTCACGGTTGGGAGGAAATGGAAGGGCGCGCGCGGCGATCGATGTGGCGCAGCGCGGCGAAAGACACGACCGCGACGGCCGTCGCGGCCGCGAACAGCGCGCGCATCGTGCCGCCGGCATCGAGCATCAGTCCGGCGAGCAGCGGGCCGGCCGCGAGGCCGGCGCCGATCACGAAGTTGAGCGTGGCCACGAGGCGGCCCGACGTGTCGATCTGCGCGACGGTCGCGAGGATGAACGGCAGCACGAACGTCCACGCGAACTTGAACGCGAAGATCGCCGCGCTGTAGCCGCCGGCGTGCCGCATCACGGCGAGCGCGACGAGCGAGGCCGCCAGCAGCGCGTAACCGGCCGCCAGCATTGCGCGCCGCGCGAGCCGGCCCCCCGCGCACGATGCGAGCGCCGCGCCGGCGATGCCCATCACGCTCGCGATCGCGAGCACGTTGCCGGTCGACTGCGGATCGAGTCCGGCATCGCTGGCGGCACGGCTTGCGAACGTCCACACGCTGCCGATCGCGAGATAGAACGTCAGCACCGCGCCGATCGCGAGCACGACGAAGCGTTGCGGTGTTTGCGCCGCGGCGCCGCGCGTGTTTTGCGCGGGTGCGGTGCGCGCGCCCAGCGATGACGGAAAGCCGCGCGACAGCGGCGCCGCCAGCAGCGCGAGCACGGCGAGCGCGACGTACAGCGCACGCAGCCCGAACGCCGCGAACACATGCGGCAGTACGAACAGGCCGATCGCGCCCGCGATCAACTGGCCGACGACCCACAGGCCGTACACGCGATCGCTGTTCTCGCTCGTCGCGGCGCTCGTCATGCAGAGCACCATCAGCGAGCCGCCGCCGAGCGCGGTGACGGCACGTAGTGCGAGCAGCGCGACGAAGCCCGGCATCCACAGCGCGGTCAGCAGGTTGCCCGCGCCGAACAGCGCGATGGCGAACGCGGCGACGCGACGTGCGTCGATCCGGCCGAGCCACAGGTATGACGGCACGGTCGCGAGGCTGAACGCGCCGAGCTCGACGAAGAAGTAGGTACCGATCTGCGATGCGGATAGCCCGAGCTGCGTCGCGAGCTGGCCGGCGACGGCGGGCGCCACGAGCAGCAGCAGCGGCGTGATGGCCGCGAACACGACGAGCGCGACGAGCGTCGAGCGCGCGAAGGTCGATGCGCGGCCGTCGGGCGGGAGTGCGGCATCCGGAGAAAGGGTTTTCATGGCGGGCTCTCGTGTGGGGATTCAGAACAGGTGGTACATGCCGACCATCGCGCCGAACTGCGATGCGCCGGCGAGCGGCGTTGGGTCGTATTCGTAGACGGTCTGCGAACTCTGGCCGCTGTTGCGCGCGTAGCCGAGATTCACGTACGCGACGGTGCGTTTCGACAGCGCGTACGTGGTGCTCGCGATGAACAGCGTCGGGTGGCCGATCGCAGGCGTGCGCGAGTCGGTGTGATAGACACCCGCATTCAGGCCGATCTCGCTCGACATCTGGTAGCGCGCACCACCCCAGACGATCGTGCGCGCCGCGTCGAGGTCGCCGGTCAGGCGTTCGACGCCTGCGTAGACGGTGAGCGGCAGCGCGGCAAACGCATAGCGCGCGGCGAGCGTGCCGAGTTCGCGACGTCGCGCGGACGTGTCGTCGGCCGCTGATACATCGCCGTGCGCCTGATGCAGCACCGCGCTGACCGACAGGCCGTTGCTCGTGTACTGGCCGCCGAGTTCGAGCACGCGTCCGGCGCGCGTATTGCCAGCGACGCCGGATGTCGCGGCGAGCGCCTCGACATCGAAGCCGGCGAGCGTCGGGGACTGGTACTTGACCGAGTGGTCGATGAAGTTCGCGTTCATCGGCACGATGACGCCCTGGCCGCTGTACGACGCGTACCAGAGCGGGTCGTAGAACAGCGTCTTGTCGAACAGCACGCTGAACTGTCGGCCGAGCGTGATGGTGCCGATGGGCCCCGCGATGCCGACGTACGCGCCGCGGAAGAACGCGTAGCCGGGCACGGTTGAGGTACCGTCGTTGAGGTTGAGGCCCTGCTCGAGCTTGAACAGCGCACGCCAGCCACCGCCGAGATCCTCGTGGCCCTTCAGCCCGATCTGCGAAGGCAGGATGCCGTAGTTCTGCAACTGCACGGCCGAGTGGTGCCCGTCGGCATGCGTCAGGTATTGCACGCCGGCGTCGAGCGCACCGTACAGCGTGAGGGACGACTGCGCGTGCGCGGCGACGCTGCACGCGGCAAGCGTCGCGACGGCTGCGGCCGTGTGGATGAAGCGGGGTTTCGTCACGTGGGGTTCTCCATACCGTCCTGCATCGGTTTGTCGTTGGTGTTGTTGCGACGCAGTGTCCGCAGCGGGAAAGCCTTCGAACAGTCGTCCAGATGAACGGTGCGGAAAACCCGCGAAGCGCGGCATGCACGCGGCGCGCTGGCGTGGTGCGGTGTGCTGCGGAGCAGCAACGTGCGGTGCACCGTTCAAATGGATGGGGCTGGCGCCCGTTCCGGCGCCGTGGCCCGTCAAAAAAGCCGATCGCTATAATCGGCCGGTGTCGTTGCGCACATCAGCAGCCCGATCGGGCAAGGGAGCGGAAGGTGAGGATCACGACGGATATCGGGCAGGATCTCGATGCGCTGCGCGACGTGCCGGCCGCGATCGTGCTCGACGACTTCGCCTGGCCGCCGCTGCCATCACGGCGCGCCGATTTCGACGGCGTCACGCGCGGCGACGCATCGCAGCGTGAACTCGGGCTGATGCTGCTCGACCTGTATGCGGTTGCGGCCCGGTCCGCCATCGGCGAATTCGAATACCGGTTCTTTTCGCTGCTGCAGGCGCTCATTCCGTTCGATGCCGCATGGACGGGCGTCGCGACCCATGTGTCGACCGGCCCCGTGATGCACAACAGCTTCCTGTACCGGCTGCCGCACGCGTTCTTCCGCGACTGGAAGCGCGTGCGCGATTGCGACCCGCTCGCACACCGCACGCTGCGCGGCGCACACGGCCATGCGGTCCGGCTGTCGGTCGTCGAACCGGGGCTCGATGCCCGGTTTCGCGACTGGTGCGTGAAATACGGGCTCGCGCAACTGATGTGCGTGTGTACGCTCGATCGCCGTTTCGGTCTGACGACGTTCATGTCGATCTACCGCCAGGGCCTGAATCGGCCGTTCAGCGACGACGACGCACGCCGTATCGAGGAAGTGATTCCGCATCTCGCGGCCGCATTGACGATCAATCGCGCCGCACAGCTCACGCGCGAGCGCGGCGATACGGTCGCGCCGGCGGCGCGCGCACTGTGCGACAACTTCGGCGTGCTCCACCACGCCGATCACGGTTTCGACGACGTGTTGCGCACCGAATGGCCGGCATGGGCCGGTGCGCGCGTGCCGGAGCCGCTCGTCGTGCACCTGCGGCGCCAGTCGGGCCAGCCGTTCGTCGGCGATGCGCTGCGGATCCAGTGCGTGCCGGTTGCGGGGCTGTTCCAGATCGAGGCGCGACCGCGCTCGCTGCTCGACCGCCTGAGCCCGCGCGAGCTCGCGGCGATCCGTTACTACGGCGCCGGGCGCTCGCACAAGGAAGTCGCGCAACAGATGGCGATTTCGCCGACGACCGTGCGCCACTATCTGCGCTGCGCGTATCGCAAGCTCGGCATGCACGACAAGAGCCAGATCGCCGGCGTGCTCGGCGCGACGGGCGGCGCGGCCGACGACGAGCCGGTGGAAGCCGGCGGCGAGCCGCGCTGAATCGGTCGAATGCTGCGTGTTCCGCGCACTCGCGTGAATGGTTGTGCCCGCAACCATTGAGCGTTATGCTCGTCAGCTCCCAGGAGACGGAATTCCATCATGAACGACACGAATTCAGGGTCGGTGCGCGCGGCGGTGGTCGGGGTCGGCGCGATCGGCGGGTTGCTTGCGGTTGCATTGTCGCGGGCCGGCATGACCGTGAGCGCGTACGCACGCGGCGCGACGCTCGACGTGCTGAGCACGCACGGCGTGCGCGTGATCGACGAGGCGGGCGCGACATCGTCGGTTCCGGTGCGAGCGAGCGACGATGTGGCTGCGCTCGGCGTGCAGGACTACGTGGTGATCGCGTTGAAGGCGCAGGCGCTGCCGGCGCTGGCCGCGCGCATTGCACCGCTGGTCGGGCCGGATACGGTGATCGTCGCGGCGATGAACGGGCTGCCGTGGTGGTTCACGCACGGGCTCGAAGGCGCGCTCGACGGCGTGCCGCTCGATGCGGTCGATCCGGCCGGTGCCGTGTCGGCGGCGTTGCCGCCAGCACAGGCGATCGGGTGTGTCGTGCACCTGTCGTCGAGTACCGACGCGCCGGGCATCGTGCGCCGCGGGCGCGGCAACCGGCTGATCGTCGGGGCGCCCGATGCGCGACTCGACGTCGCTACTGCGCGCTTCGCTGCGGCGCTCGCGGCGGGCGGTTTCGACGTCGAGTCGACACCCGCGATCCGGGCCGAGATCTGGACGAAGCTGTGGGGCAACATGAACATGAATCCGCTCAGCGCGCTGACGGGGTCGACGTCCGAGCAGTTGCTCGACGATCCGTTCACGCAGGATCTCGCGCTGCGGATGATGGAGGAGGCCGCCGCGATCGGCGCGAGGCTCGGCCTGTCGACCGGGATGAGCGGGCCCGAGCGGATCGCGGTCACGCGCAAGCTCGGTGCGTTCAAGACGTCGATGCTGCAGGATCTCGAAGCGGGGCGTGCGCTCGAGATCGGGCCGATCCTCGGCGTGTTTCCGGAGCTCGGACGCAAGCTCGGCGTGCCGACTCCGTATTGCGACGCGGTACTCGGGCTGCTCCGGCAGCGCGCGACGAACAGCGGGCTGTAACGCGTGCCGGGCGCCTGCATGCGCAACGCTGGTGAGGCGAGGCGCTGCGGGCCGCTAGCCGTACGCAACGCGTGACGCAAAGCGGGCCGCCCGCGTCGCGGGTGAGGCGACCGGGGCGGCCCGTCGAATTCATCGGATCAATGCAGCGGGCGCCGTGCCCGCGTTGCCGCTCAGTCGTCCCGCTCGGTTGCGTGTGCGACGACCTTGTCGAGCAGCCGCTCGAACGTCTGGCGTTCGCTGTCGGACAGGCACGCGAGCAAGCCGTCGTTCCACTTGCGCACGATCGGCATGATCTTGCGATGCAGCGCGCGGCCGTCGGCGGTCAGCGCGATCAGCACGATCCGGCCGTCCTCCTCGCTCGCACTGCGCGCAAGCAGCCCCTGGCGCAGCAGCGCCTCGGCCGCCCGGCTCGCCTGGCTTTTGTCGAGATTGGTGTGGCGCGCGAGATCCATGATCGAGAACGGGCCGAAGGCGCCGACGGCGGCGATCACGCGCGCCTCGGGCAGCGAGATGTCGAGCTTGTGCCGGTACACCTCGCCGATCCCGCGGTCGGAGCGCTTCGTGAGCGCGTGGAGGCGATAGGTCAGAAACTGATCGAGCCCGGCTTGACGGCCTTTCATGTCGAATCCTGAAGAAAAAGGGCGGGCCCGATTGTTCCTGTATCGCGCGCTCGGGTCAACGGTCAGTGTGCGCCGTATTTCAGGCGCGTCAATTGCTCCGCTTCGTTCGCGAGCAGATTGGCCGCGTCGCGGATCGCGACGTCGAGCGTGATCGGCCCGGGAGCCGGCGAGAAGCAGCCGGAAAAATGTTCGGACAGGCGCGGCAGCGCGGCCGGGTCGACCGCGCCGGATAACAGCGACGCGGGCACGCCCGCGGCCTGCGCGTGGCGGCACGCGATGAACGGCGCTTTGCCATGCAGCGTCTGCACGTCGGAGCGGCCTTCGCCGGTGATCAGCCAGTCGGCGCCGGCGAGCGCCGCGTCGAGGCCGACCTGCCGCGCGACCACTTCGGCGCCCGCTTCGAATTGCGCGCCGAGCATATGCAGCGCGAAACCGAGGCCACCCGCGGCACCGGCGCCCGGCAGGTCGCGGCCACGGCGGTCGAGCACGGCTTCGAGCAGGTTGGCGAAGCGGGCGAGGGCGGCGTCGAGGGTCGCAACCTGCTCGGGTGTCACGCCCTTTTGCGGGCCGAACACGGCGGTCGCGCCGTGCGCGCCCGTCAGCGGGTTGTCGACGTCGGACATGCCGATGAATTCCGTTTCCTTCAGGCGCGGGTCGAGCCCCGACGCGTCGATGCGCGTGATGTCGGCGAGCCGCGACGGCACCGGCTCGACCGGCTGGCCGCCCGCGTCGAAGCACTGCAGGCCGAGGCCGGCGAGCAGCCCGGCGCCCGCGTCGTTGGTGCTGCTGCCGCCGAGTGCGACGAAGAAGCGGCGCACGCCTTCGTCGAGCAGCGTGCGGATCGCCTCGCCCATCCCGCGCGTGCTGCGCGCGTCGACCGGCACGCTCATGCCGACCGGATCCGTGATGCCGACGATCTCGGCCGTCTCGATGATCGCGGTGCGCGCGTCGATCACGCCGACCGCTGCGTCGTGTGCCGCGAGCGACGCGCCGGCCACCCGCAGCGCGCGCCGCGTACCGCCGCCTGCCAGCATCGCGTCGAGCGTGCCTTCGCCGCCATCGGCCATCGGGCAGCAGCGCACGACCGCATCGGGGCGGGCGCGGCGGATGCCGGTGGCGATCGCATCCGCGACCTGCTCGGCGGAAAGCGAGCCTTTGAACGAATCGGGCGCGATGACGACGACAGGCGCGGACGGGTGTTGCGGCATGGTGTCTCCGGAAGGCGTGATTGGTGTGAGGAATGAATGCGGCCGCGACGGCGGCATACCTTCAATCGGAGCTTACAGGATGGCGGGCCCGTGGTGGATACGGCGTTCGGCATAGCGGCGATCCGCGCGCATTGCCGTGCAAAGGGCTGCCGATGCGGGGCAGACGCATGTGCGTCGCGCTGATCTGGCGGCGTGAGGAAAATTGTTTGCTAGAATAGTCGATTCTTCCGGCCAAAGCCGTGCTCCGAGCCGCTTGCGCTAGCCATCCGGCGCGTGCAGGGATGGCGTGGCGCTCCGGCGCGGCGAGTGGATGTGACGCACATCCCGCCGCAGGCAGGCACGGCAAGGAAAACCCGATTCGCTCGAATAATTTTAGGACGATTGAAGCCATGGCTAACGTTGTTGAGAACCTCGGCAAGCTTGAACGCCGCGTGACGATTTCCCTGCCGAAAGACACCGTGCAGAAGGAAATCGACGCCCGTATCCAGAAACTCGCGAAGACCGTGCGCATGCCGGGTTTCCGCCCGGGCAAGGTGCCGGTGAAGATGGTCGCGCAACAGTACGCGGGTCAGGTCGAAGCAGAAGTGCTGAGCGACAAGATCGGCCAGGAATTCTTCACGATCAGCCGCGCGGAAAACCTGCGCGTCGCTGGCCAGCCGAGCTTCGAGCCGAAGCAGGAGCAGGCTGAAGGTGCATACGCGTTCGACGCGACGTTCGAGGTCTACCCGGAAGTGAAGATCGGCGATCTGGCGACGGCTGAAGTCGAGCGCTCGACGACGTCGATCGGCGACGCCGAAATCGACCGCACGCTGGACATCCTGCGCAAGCAGCGCGTGCACTACCACGCACGTGGCGAAGCCGGCGAGCACGGCGACGGCGGCGCAGACACCGCAGCCAAGGACGGCGACCGCGTGACGGTCGACTTCGTCGGCAAGATCGACGACGTCGCCTTCCAGGGCGGCACGGCCGAAGATTTCCCGTTCGTGCTCGGCGAAGGCCGCATGCTGCCGGAATTCGAAAAGGCAGCGCTGGGCTTGAAGGACGGCGAATCGCGCACGTTCGACCTGGCATTCCCGGAGGATTACCACGGCAAGGACGTCGCGGGTAAGACGGCGCAATTCACGGTCACGATGAAGAAGATCGAGTGGCCGCACCTGCCGGAAATCGACGGTGAATTCGCGAAGTCGCTCGGCATCGAAGACGGCGATCTCACGAAGATGCGCGGCGAGATCAAGGAAAACCTCGAGCGTGAAGCGAAGCGCCGCACGCAGTCGATCGTCAAGAACCAGGTGATGGACGCGCTGCTGAAGATTTCCGAACTCGACGTGCCGAAGGCGCTGATCGAGCAGGACCAGCAACGCCTCGTCGAAATGGCTCGCCAGGATCTGGCGCAGCGCGGCGTGCCGAACGCGAAGGACGCCCCGATCCCGGCCGAGATGTTCGCCGAGCAGGCAGAGCGCCGCGTGAAGCTCGGCCTCGTGCTGGCCGAACTCGTGAAGTCGAACAGCCTGGAAGCGAAGCCGGAGCAGATCCGCGCGGAAGTCGACGAGTTCGCGAAGAGCTACGAAGACCCGAAGGAAGTGGTCCGCTGGTATTATTCGAACCAGCAGCGCCTCGCCGAGATGGAAGCGTTCGTCGTTGAAAGCAACGTCGTCGATTTCGTGCTGGGCAAGGCGAAGGTGACGGACAAGGAAGTGAGCTTCGAAGCACTCGCGAGCGCATCGGCGCAAGCGTAAGTGTTGCTCTAGCGGCGTGCCGGCTGTCGGAGCGACGGCCCGCACGCCGTTTTTACGTCAAGCGCACGGTTGCCATTAATATGGCGATTGAGCGGGCGGCTTCCTTCCGTTCAATTTTCCATTCGAACAAGGTTCATTGAATGATCACTCGCGCTGAATTGCTGGACATGCTTGCTTCGAACGCGCCGCAGGGTTTCGAGGCGCAAGCGCTGGGGCTGGTGCCGATCGTCGTCGAAACGAGCGGCCGCGGCGAGCGTTCGTACGATATCTACTCGCGTCTCCTGAAGGAGCGCCTGGTGTTCATGGTCGGCGAAGTGAACGACCAGACCGCCAACCTCGTGGTTGCGCAGCTGCTGTTCCTCGAGAGCGAGAATCCCGACAAGGACATCAGCCTGTACATCAACAGCCCGGGCGGGTCGGTGTCGGCCGGCATGGCGATCTACGACACGATGCAGTTCATCAAGCCGGACGTGTCGACGCTGTGCATGGGCCTCGCGGCCAGCATGGGCGCGTTCCTGCTCGCGTCGGGTGCGAAGGGCAAGCGTTTCGCGCTGCCGAACTCGCGCGTGATGATTCACCAGCCGCTCGGCGGCGCACGCGGCCAGGCATCCGACATCGAGATCCAGGCACGCGAAATCCTCTACCTGAAGGAGCGGCTGAATCAGTTGCTCGCGCAGCACACGGGCCAGGACGTCGAGCGCATCGCGCGCGACACCGACCGTGATAACTTCATGTCGAGCGAGGATGCGAAGGCGTACGGGCTGATCGATCAGGTGCTGCTGAAGCGCCCGTGAGCTTAAGTGGGGTGCCGCCCCGATTCGTGCGGCGCCCCTGCGACGTCCCGAACGCCCTGAGCATCTGCGGCAAGCGCATCCAGCCGGCTCCGGTCGCGCCCTAGGCGCGGCGCTCGGAGCATTCGGCGTATCATGTCATCTACCTGTCCGGAGGCTCTACATTCATGGCGGACAAAAAAGGTTCGAACAGCGAGAAGCTGTTGTATTGCTCGTTTTGCGGAAAGAGCCAGCATGAGGTGAAAAAACTCATCGCTGGCCCGTCGGTGTTCATCTGCGATGAATGTATCGACCTTTGCAACGAGATCATTCGCGACGAGGCGGCTGCCGCCGGCGTCGAGGCCAGCCTGTCCCGGTCGGATCTGCCGAGCCCGCAGGAAATTCGCGACATCCTCGATCAGTACGTGATCGGCCAGGAGCGCGCGAAGAAGATCCTCGCGGTGGCCGTGTACAACCACTACAAGCGCCTGAAGCATCTCGACAAGAAGGACGACGTCGAGCTGTCGAAGAGCAACATCCTGCTGATCGGCCCGACGGGTTCCGGCAAGACGCTGCTCGCGCAGACGCTCGCGCGGTTGCTGAACGTGCCGTTCGTGATCGCCGATGCGACGACGCTGACCGAAGCCGGCTATGTCGGCGAGGATGTCGAGAACATCATCCAGAAGCTGTTGCAGAACTGCAACTACGAGGTCGACAAGGCTCAGCGCGGGATCGTCTACATCGACGAAATCGACAAGATCAGCCGCAAGTCGGACAACCCGTCGATCACGCGCGACGTGTCGGGCGAGGGCGTCCAGCAGGCGCTGCTGAAGCTCGTCGAGGGCACGATGGCGTCGGTGCCGCCGCAGGGTGGCCGCAAGCATCCGAACCAGGATTTCATCCAGGTCGATACGACCAACATCCTGTTCATCTGCGGCGGTGCATTCGACGGTCTCGAAAAGGTGATCACCGATCGTACCGAGAAAACCGGCATCGGCTTCGGCGCGACGGTCAAGAGCAAGCAGGAACGCGACGCGGGCGAAGTGCTGCGCGAAACGGAACCGGAAGACCTGATCAAATTCGGTCTGATCCCCGAATTGATTGGCCGCCTGCCGGTGGTCGCGACGCTCGGCAAGCTCGACGAAGCTGCGCTGATGAAGATCCTGGTCGAGCCGAAGAACGCGCTCGTCAAGCAGTATCACAAGCTGTTCGCGATGGAGCGCGTCGAGCTGGAGATCCGGCCGGGCGCACTGCAGGCAGTCGCCCGCAAGGCGATCCGCCGCAAGACCGGCGCGCGCGGTTTGCGTTCGATCATCGAACAAGCGTTGCTCGACGTGATGTACGAACTGCCGACGATGAAAGGGGTCAGCAAAGTCATCATCGACGAGAACGTCATCGAAGGCGACGGCAAGCCTTTGCTGATCTACGAGGACGCGCCGAAGGTGGCGGGTTCGAACTGACCGGCTTGCCGACGATGTTCTGCGAAAAAGGCCGTTCATGAGACCGTGGGCGGCTTTTTTTCGTTTATCTTGTGGGTAACTCTGACTCGACACGCGGTGGTTACTTTCTTACCGAATATTTCCCGCACTTGAAGGCTTGCAATTCGTTGTGGCGGCCTCAATTACCGAACAATTGATTCCACTCATGGGGAAATGAAATGTCAGGCACCCAACTTCTCCCGCCGGAACGCATCACGCTCCCGCTGCTGCCGCTGCGGGATGTCGTCGTTTTCCCGCACATGGTGATTCCGCTCTTCGTGGGCCGGCCGAAATCGATCAAGGCCCTCGAAGCAGCGATGGAAGGCGGCAAGCACATCATGCTCGTCGCCCAGAAAACCGCGGCCAAGGACGAACCGACCGAAAAGGACATGTACGAGGTCGGTTGTATCGCCAACATCCTGCAGATGCTGAAGCTGCCGGACGGCACCGTGAAGGTGCTCGTCGAGGGCTTGCAGCGCGCGAAGGCGTTGTCGATCGAAGAGCAGGAAACGCAATTCTCCTGCGAAGTAATGCCGCTCGAGCCCGATCATGCCGACAGCGCTGAAACGGAAGCGCTGCGCCGTGCGATCGTGTCGCAGTTCGACCAGTACGTGAAGCTGAACAAGAAGATCCCGCCGGAGATCCTCACGTCGCTGTCGGGCATCGACGAAGCAGGCCGTCTCGCCGACATGATCGCCGAGCGCCTGCCGCTGAAACT
This sequence comes from Burkholderia aenigmatica, assembly GCF_902499175.1. Lineage (GTDB taxonomy): Bacteria > Pseudomonadota > Gammaproteobacteria > Burkholderiales > Burkholderiaceae > Burkholderia > Burkholderia aenigmatica. The sequence continues at coordinate 9,021 of NZ_CABVQC010000095.1, read as the reverse complement.
CGACCAGAAGCAGCACATCCTCGAGATGTTCCCGGTCATCGAGCGCCTCGAGCACCTGCTCGCGCAGCTCGAAGCCGAAATCGACATCCTGCAGGTCGAAAAGCGCATCCGCGGGCGCGTGAAGCGCCAGATGGAAAAGAGCCAGCGCGAGTACTACCTGAACGAACAGGTCAAGGCGATCCAGAAGGAACTGGGCGAAGGCGAAGAGGGTGCCGATCTCGAGGAACTCGAGAAGCGCATCAACGCCGCGCGCATGCCGAAGGAAGCGAAGAAGAAGGCCGACGCCGAGCTGAAGAAGCTGAAGCTGATGTCGCCGATGTCGGCGGAAGCGACGGTCGTGCGCAACTACATCGATACGCTGATCGGCCTGCCGTGGCGCAAGAAGAGCAAGGTCAACAACGACCTGTCGAACGCCGAGCAGGTGCTCGACGAGGATCACTTCGGCCTCGAGAAGGTCAAGGAACGCATCCTCGAGTATCTCGCGGTGCAACAGCGCGTCGACAAGGTCAAGGCACCGATCCTGTGCCTCGTCGGGCCCCCGGGCGTCGGCAAGACCTCGCTCGGCCAGTCGATCGCCCGTGCGACGAACCGCAAGTTCGTCCGGATGGCGCTCGGCGGCGTGCGTGACGAAGCCGAGATCCGTGGTCACCGTCGTACGTACATCGGTTCGATGCCGGGCAAGATCCTGCAGAGCCTCACGAAGGTCGGCGTGCGCAATCCGCTCTTCCTGCTCGACGAAGTCGACAAGATGGGCATGGATTTCCGCGGCGATCCGTCGTCGGCGCTGCTCGAAGTGCTCGATCCGGAACAGAACCACACGTTCGCCGACCACTACATCGAGGTCGACTTCGACCTGTCGGACGTGATGTTCGTCGCGACGTCGAATTCGCTGAACATCCCGCCGCCGCTGCTCGACCGGATGGAAGTGATCCGTCTGTCGGGTTACACGGAAGACGAGAAGGTCAGCATCGCCCAGCGTTACCTGCTGCCGAAGCAGAAGAAGAACAACGGGCTGAAGGAAGGCGAGATCGAGGTCACCGAACAGGCGATCCGCGACATCATCCGCTACTACACGCGCGAAGCCGGTGTGCGTTCGCTCGAGCGTGAAGTGTCGAAGATTTGCCGCAAGGTCGTGAAGATGCTGCTGCTGAAGAAGGCATCGGGCGCGATCAAGGTCGATGGCGAAAACCTCGATACGTTCCTCGGCGTGCGCAAGTACGACTTCGGCCTCGCGGCGAAGGAAAACCAGGTCGGTCAGGTGACGGGCCTCGCGTGGACGGAAGTCGGTGGCGATCTGCTGACGATCGAAGCCGCGGTGATGCCGGGCAAGGGCAACGTGATCCGTACCGGTTCGCTCGGCGACGTGATGAAGGAGTCGGTCGAGGCGGCACGTTCGGTCGTGCGCTCGCGTTCGCGTCGTCTCGGCATCAAGGACGAAGCGTTCGAGAAGCAGGACATCCACATCCACGTGCCGGAAGGCGCGACGCCGAAGGACGGTCCGTCCGCCGGCGGTGCGATGACGACCGCGCTGGTGTCGGTGCTGACGGGTATCCCCGTGCGCGCCGATGTCGCGATGACGGGCGAAATCACGCTGCGTGGTGAAGTCCTGCCGATCGGTGGCCTGAAGGAGAAGCTGCTCGCAGCGCATCGCGGTGGCATCAAGCTCGTGCTGATCCCGGAAGAGAACGTGAAGGATCTCGCCGAGATTCCGGACAACGTGAAGAACGCGATCGAGATCGTGCCGGTCCGCTGGATCGACAAGGTACTGGAACTCGCGCTCGAGCGTTCGCCGACCCCGCTGCCGCCGGAAGAAGAGGCGAAGGCGGCGGCACCGGTCGCCGATGCGGCGAAGGATGCCGGCTCGACGGAATTCGTCAAGCACTAAGCATTTGGGCACCGTCCTTCCTGACGGTTGTTCACGAAACCCGCGGCGTGGCCGCGGGTTTTTTTATGTGTGTCGGAATCGTGTACGCGAGCGTTTAAAAAATTCACGTCAGGGCTTTGCAAAATGATCGGGGATGAATTAAACTTGCGGGCTCGCTGGTTGTTGATGCCGAAACGCAGATCGCAGCCAGAACGAATCGGAAACGGGTGCTTAGCTCAGCTGGTAGAGCGGCGCCCTTACAAGGCGTAGGTCGGGGGTTCGAACCCCTCAGCACCCACCAGTTTCCTGATTCAGCCAGACCAAGGAGCGGTAGTTCAGTCGGTTAGAATACCGGCCTGTCACGCCGGGGGTCGCGGGTTCGAGTCCCGTCCGCTCCGCCAAACAAACGAAAGTGCCCGCCTTGTGCGGGCATTTTCGTTTTGTGCGTCCGGTTGTCGCGTCGTACTCGCCCACAGCACGTCTGCTTTTCTCCCGTCCCACCCCGTATGTTGTAATATCGGTCGTTTTGTCCAATTTTCCCGTCACGCATGCTCGATTTCTTCCGTAATCACCAGCGCCTGATGATGGCGCTCCTGCTCCTGATCGTGTTGCCGGGGCTGGGTTTCGTCGGGATCCAAGGCTTCCGCGGCTTCTTCGACGATAGCGCGAACGTCGCGGCAGTCAACGGGCACAAGATCACGCGGGTCGAATTCGACGGCGCGTTCCGCCAGCAGATCGACCAGGCGCGCCAGGCACTCGGCGGGCAGTTCGACATCAAGATGTTCGATACGCCCGAGCACCGCAAGCAGGTGCTCGACGGCCTGATCCAGCAGCGCGTGCTGGCCGACGAGACCCAACGTCTGCACCTGACCGCATCCGACAACGCCGTGCGCGATGCGCTGATGAGCGACCCGATGATCGCGTCGCTGAAGAAGCCCGACGGTTCGATCGACGTCGAGCGCTATGCGCAACTGCTGTCGTTCCAGGGGATGACGCCCGAGCAGTATCAGGAGCGCGTGCGCTACAGCCTCTCGCTGCAGCAGATTCCGGCCAGCATCGTGTCGAGCGCGTTCACGCCGAAGAGCCTCGCGCAACGCCTGTCCGAACTCGCCGCGCAGCAGCGCGAAGTGCAGCCGCTCGTGCTGAAGACGAGCGACTTCGCAGCGAAGGTCCAGCCGACCGACGCACAGCTCACCGCGTACTATGACGCGCACAAGCAGAGCTTCGCGACGCCGGAGACCGCGACGATCCAGTACCTCGTCTATTCGCCGGCCGCAGCGGCTGCGAGCGCGCAGCCGACCGACGCGGACATCAAGAAGTTCTACGACGACAACCCGACGCACTTCCGCACCGAAGCGCAGGTTCGCGTGAGCCACATCTTCATCGCCGCAGCGGGCAGCGCCAGCGCGGCCGACAAGGCGGCCGCGAAGACGAAGGCCGAGCAACTGCTGGCCGACGTGAAGGCGCATCCGGACCAGTTCGCGCAGATCGCGCAGAAGAGCTCGCAGGACGCACCGTCGGCCGCGAAGGGCGGCGACCTCGGCTTCATCACGCCCGGCTCCACGGCGGGCGGCAAGGCGTTCGACGATGCCGCGTTCGCGCTCAAGCAGGGCGACGTGAGCGGTGTCGTGCAGTCGGATCTGGGCTTCCACATCCTGAAGGCCACGGAAGTGAAGCCGGCGGCCGTCAAGCCGTTCGCGGACGTGAAGGATCAGATCGCAGCCGACCTGAAGCAGCAGTACGCATCGAAGGCGTTCACGGATAACTCGGAAGGGTTCACGTCCACCGTCTACGAAAAGGCGAAGACGCTGCAGCCGGCAGCGGACAAGTACAAGCTGACGATCCAGACGGCTACCGTCACGCCGACGCCGAATCCGCAACTGCCGCCGACGAGCCCGCTGAACAATCCGAAGTTCCTCGCCGCCGTGTTCGCCACCGACTCGGTGAAGAGCCAGAACAACACGCAGGCGATCGACGTCGGCAACAACACGCTGATCTCGGCGCGCGTGACCGACTACAAGCCGGCTGCCGTGCCCGCGCTGGACGCGATCAAGGACGTCGTGCGTCAGAAGGTCGTCGCCGAGCAGGCCGCGGAACTCGCGAAGAAGGACGGTGCGGCGAAGCTCGCCGAACTGCAGAAGTCGAAGTCGACCGACGGGTTCGCGGCCGCGCAGAAGGTGTCGCGCACGCAGTCGCAGGGCCTGACGCCGGCTGCGCTGAGCGCCGTGTACAAGGTCGACGCGAAGACGCTGCCGGCCTACGTCGGTGTCGATCTCGGCGCGGACGGCTATGCGATCTACCGCGTGAACGCGGTCATCCCGGGTTCGGCGGTCGATCCGCAGCAACTGGCGGCCGCGCAGCAGCAGATGGCGCAGGTCGACGCACAGAGCGAAGGCGAAGCGTATCTCACCGCGCTGCGCGATCGCTCGAAGGTGAAGCTGTACGGCTCGACGGCCAGCCAGTCGCAGAACGGCGACAACTGATAGTCGTTTCGCACGCAACAAAAAGCCCCGCTTCATGCGGGGCTTTTTGTTTTCCAGCGACGGCTGTGGCGTCAGCCGCGCGGCTTGCCAAGCAGTGGTTTCAGCGTCGGCCACACGTTGTCGAGCAGAATGCCCTGCGCTTGCTGTGCAGGGTGCATCTGGTCGGCCTGGAACATCTCGGGCTTGTTCTCGATGCCGGCCAGCAGGAACGGCACGAGCGGCACGTCGAGATCCTTCGATAGCCGCGTATAGACGGCGTGGAACTTCTGCGTGTAGTCGGGGCCGTAGTTGGGCGGCACGTACATGCCGACCAGCACGACCTTCGCCCGCGCCTGTCGCGCGCCGGCGATGATGTCGCGCAGGTTCTGCTCGGTCGTCGCGAGCGGCACGCCGCGCAGCGCATCGTTCGAACCGAGCTCGACGACAACGATCGACGGCCTGAGTCGCTGCAGCACCGCGGGCAGGCGCGCACGGCCGCCGCTCGTGGTGTCGCCGCTGACGCTGGCGTTCGCAACGCTATAATCGATTCGCTCGGTCGTGAGCCGTTGCCGCAGCAACGCCACCCAGCCGGTGTCGCGCGGCAGCCCGTATTCGGCCGACAGGCTGTCGCCGAGCACGACGATCACGGGCTGGCCCGATGTCGCGGGTGTCGTCGCGGCGCGTGCCGGCACGGTGGCGGCGAGCAGGGTGCCCAGCAGCGCGGCGACCGCCGCGCGTCTTTTCCAGCGAAATGTCGTGTCCATGTTCAAGATTACCGATCCGATCATCGAAGTCCATGACGTGTGCAAGCGGGTTGCCGATGCAACGGGCGAGTTGACGATCCTCGACGGCATCACGCTTGCCGTGACACCGGGCAGCAGCCTCGCGATCGTCGGCGCGTCGGGGTCGGGCAAATCGACGCTGCTCGGCCTGCTTGCGGGGTTGGACAGCGCGACGAGCGGCACGGTTCGCCTGCTCGGTCGTGCGCTCGACCAGCTCGACGAAGATGCGCGCGCCGCGCTGCGCAATGGCTCAGTCGGGTTCGTGTTCCAGTCGTTCCAGTTGATGCCGCACCTGACGGCGCTCGAGAACGTGATGCTGCCGCTCGAGCTGCAGGGTGGCATCAGCGCGCGCGACGCAGCCGATCGTGCCCGGGCGCTGCTCGTGCAGGTCGGTCTCGGCGAACGCACCGCGCATTATCCGAAGCTGTTGTCCGGGGGCGAGCAGCAGCGCGTCGCGCTTGCGCGCGCATTCGTCACGCGCCCGGCGATCCTGTTCGCCGACGAGCCGACCGGCAGCCTCGATGCGGCCACCGGCCATGCGGTCATCGACCTGATGTTCGAACTCAACCGCACGCACGGCGCCACGCTCGTGCTCGTCACGCACGATGCCGAACTCGCGCGCCGCTGCGCGACGACGGTGACGCTCGACGCCGGGCGCATCGTCGCACCGCAAGCCGCGCCGCGCGGCGCCTGAATTTTTTGGCGGGCCGCGCAGGCAGGGCTGCGCGGCCGGCATCGGCATGACGCCGTTGCGTCAGCGTTTCAGCGCCGCGCGGGCGCGCTCGATCAGCGCGGTGGTCGACGAGTCGTGCTTCGCCGGATCGACCGACTCGGCCGACAGGTCGGCTTCCACCACCTTGCCGAGAATCTTGCCGAGCTCGACGCCCCACTGGTCGAACGGATTGATGTCCCACACCGTTGCCTGCACGAGCACCTTGTGTTCGTACAGTGCGATCAGCGCGCCGAGCGTGCGCGGCGTCAGCGCATCGACGAGCAGCGTCGTCGTCGGGCGGTTGCCCGGGAACGTCAGGTGCGGCGCGAGCGCTTCCTTGCCCGGCCCCGCGACCTGGCGCGCTTCGTCGAGCGTGCGGCCGAGCATCAGCGCCTCGCTCTGCGCGAAGCAGTTTGCCAGCAGCTTCGGATGATGGCTCGCGAGCGGATGCTCGGGGGTCAGCACCGCGATGAAGTCGATCGGCACGATCGTCGGCCCCTGGTGCAGCATCTGGAAGAACGCATGCTGGCCGTTGGTGCCAGGCTCGCCCCACGTGACGGCCGACGTCGGGTAATCGACGAAGGTGCCGTCCAGGCGCGCGGATTTGCCGTTGCTCTCCATTTCGAGCTGCTGCAGGTACGACGGCAGGTAGTGCAGCGCTTCCGAATACGGCGCGACGAGATAGCTCTGCGACCCAAAGAAATTCCGGTACCAGATGCCGATCAGGCCGAGCAGCACGGGCAGGTTGCGCTCCAGCGGCGCTTCGCGGAAATGGCGGTCCATGTCGTTCGCGCCGGCCAGCAGCTCGTCGAACTGCTCGGGGCCGATCGCGATCATGATCGACAGGCCGACCGCCGACCACAGCGAATAGCGGCCGCCGACCCAGTCCCACATTTCGAACACGTTGTCCGCGGCGATGCCGAACTTCACGACTTCGGCCGGGTTCGCCGACACGCCGACGAAATGCTTCGCGAGCGCGTCCTCGGGGCAGCCGCGCGCGACGAACCAGTCGCGCAGCGAGCGTGCGTTCGTCATCGTCTCGAGCGTCGTGAAGGTCTTCGACACGATGATCGCGAGCGTTTCCTCGGGGTCGACCTGTTCGAGCACGCGTGCGAGATCGGCGCCGTCGACGTTCGACACGAAATGCGTGGAGATTTCAGGCGTGGCGACGTGGTGCAGCGCATGCACGACCATCTTCGGCCCGAGATCGGAGCCGCCGATGCCGATGTTGATCACGTGGCGGATGCGCTTGCCGGTGTAGCCCGTCCACGTGCCGCTGCGCACGGCGCGCGCGAAGGTCGCCATCTTTGCGCGCTCGGCGCTGATCTGTGCATGGAACGGCGCTTGCGGATCGGTCGCACGCAGCGCGGTGTGCAGCGCGGCACGGCCCTCGGTCGGGTTGACGATTTCGCCCGCGAACATCGCGTCGCGGCGCGCTTCGACGCCCGCATCGCGCGCGAGTTGCACGAGCAGGCGCAGCGTGTCGTCGTTGATGCGGTTCTTCGAGAAATCGGCTGCGAGGCCGCCGCCCGCGAGCGTGAAGCGTTCGGCACGGGTCGGCGTGCGATCGTTTTCCGGTGCGAACCAGTCGCGCAGCCGGGCGTGGCGGATCTGCTCGAAGTGGGATTGAAGGGCAGTCCAGGCGGGGAGCGATTTCAGCGTCATGGCGGTTCGAGTGAAGCGTGAATCGGGAGGAATGCCGCGCCGGCTCATCGTGATCGGAAGGCCGGCGGACGAGAGGGCCCGCCGTGCGGCGGGGCAGTCAGTATAGCGGCGTTATGTGTCGGCGCGCGGCGACGGGTAAAAAAGGCGATTGATCAGCGTGCGCACCATCGGCGCGAGTTCGCCGGCCGTGAGTCCGGCCGGGCCCGTGCCGTTTGCGGTCAGCGTGTCGGCCGCGAGGCCGTGCAGGTAGACGCCCGCGAGCGCCGCTTCGTACGGCGCGACGCGCTGCGCGAGCAACGCGCCGATCAGGCCGCCGAGCACATCGCCCGTGCCGCCGGTGGCGAGCGCCGCATTGCCGGTCGGATTGATCGCCACGCGGCCGTCGGGCGCCGCAATCACCGTGCCCGAGCCTTTCAGCACGACGATGGCGGCATGGCGCGCGGCGAGCGCCTGCGCGGCCGCGACGCGGTCGCGCTGGACCGTTGCCGTGTCGCTGCCGAGCAGCCGCGCGGCCTCGAGCGGATGAGGCGTCAGCACGCACGGATCGCCGCGCACATCGTGCGTGGCCACCGCGGCCGCGAGATCCGCATGCGTCGCGACGAGGTTCAGCGCGTCGGCATCGAGCAGCGTCGCGGCGTCGTGCGCGAGCACGTCGCGCACGAGCGTCGCCGCGGCTTCGCGCGTGCCCAGGCCGCAGCCGGCTGCGATCGCGGTCATCGCGTCGAGATCGAGGCCGTCGGCCGGGTGCAGCATCAGTTCGGGGAACGGTGGGTCGTACGGCGGCGCGCCGGCGCCGAGGAAACCGACGTGCACCTTGCCGGCGCCCGCGAACAGCGCGGCGCGGGCGGCCAGGATCGGCGCGCCGCACATGCCCGTGTCGCCACCGAGCACTGCGAGGCTGCCGAACGTGCCCTTGTGGGACGCGAACGCGCGCGCGGGCAGGGCGGCGGCGAACCGCGCGGGCGCGTTCAGCACGATGGCCGGCGCGGCGGGCGGTGCGACGTCGAGCGTCGCGACGTCGATCTCGCCGGCGAGATCCCGGCCTTCGCCGGTATAGAGGCCGGGCTTCGCGCCGATGAAGGTGAGCGTGTGGGTGGCGGCGACGGCGACGCCCGCGCCGACGATCTGGCCCGTATCGCTGTCGAGTCCGCTCGGCACATCGAGCGCGAGGACGTGGCCGCCGCTGCGCGCGTGCGCGGCGATGCGCGCCGCCTGCTCGGCGAATGCACCGTCGAGCGCGCGGCCGAGACCGATGCCGAACAGCCCGTCGACGATCCACGCATAGTCGTCCAGCGAAGCCGGTGGCGTGGCCGACAGCGGCACGCCGGCTGCGCGCGCGAGGCCGAGTGCCCATTGCGCGTCGTCCGGCTTCACCGGCACCGGCATCCACGCCTGCGTCGCGACGCCAAGCTGCTGGAGGTGCGCGGCGGCAACCAGCGCGTCGCCGCCGTTGTTGCCCGGGCCGACCGCGAACCAGACGGGGCGGTCGTTGCCGGCCGCGCGCTCGGACAGCCAGCGCGCGGCGGCGGCGCCGGC
>NZ_CABVQC010000094.1 GCF_902499175.1 Burkholderia aenigmatica | reverse complement strand
GGCGTCCCCTAGGGGATTCGAACCCCTGTACTCACCGTGAAAGGGTGATGTCCTAGGCCTCTAGACGAAGGGGACAAAATCTTTTCAGATCTGTCTGACTTTCGCTATTCACTTTTCAATCAACAGCGAAGGCCGAAATTCTAACTGCTTTGAATCATTTTGTGAAGCATTTATTACTACCACTGCTGCTTCGCAAATCAATCCAGCTTGTTCTGATGGTGGAGGTAAGCGGGATCGAACCGCTGACCTCTTGCATGCCATGCAAGCGCTCTCCCAGCTGAGCTATACCCCCTTGCAGAACAGAAATGAGATTATATGGAGCTACTTTGAACTTGTAAATACCCTTTTTGCGATTCGAGCGAAATTTTTTGCGAAGCTGCCGCGATGTCACGCACGGGCAGCTTCGCTTGCCCCCGAACCTCAGGCCAGCGCGGCCTCGATGCGCGACACCACGACGTCGCGACCGAACAGCACGAGCACCGCATCGATCGACGGCGTGTGCGTCGTACCCGCCACCAGCAGACGCACCGGCATCGCGAGTTGCGGCATCTTCAGCTTGTGCGTGCCGAGCGTCGCCTTCAGCGCGGCGGACACCGCTTCCTTCGTCCAGTCGGCCGCCTTCAGCGCCGCGACGAGATCGGCCAGCGCCGGACGCACGACGTCCGTCACGTGCTGCGCAAGCGCATCGGCTTCCGGAGCCGGCACACGGTAGAACATCGTGGCGCCTTCCGCGATCTCCTTGACCGTCGTCGCGCGGTCCTTCATCAGCCCGACCACGGCTTCGAGCGCAGGGCCCGTCGCGATCGCCGCATCGTCGATGCCGAGTGCGGCGAGGAACGGCTTCGCCAGTTCGGCCAAGCGTGCGTTGTCCGCTTCCTTGATGTAATGCGCGTTCAGCCAGCTCAGCTTGCTGTGGTCGTACTGCGCGGGCGACTTGCCGAGATGCTCGAGATCGAACCATTCGACGAACTGCTCGCGCGTGAAGATCTCGGCATCGCCGTGCGACCAGCCGAGGCGCGCGAGATAGTTGACGACGGCTTCAGGCAGGAAGCCCGCGTCGCGGTACGCCATCACGCTCATCGCGCCATGCCGCTTGCTCATCTTCTCGCCCTGCTCGTTCAGCACGGTCGGCAGGTGCGCGTAGACGGGCGGCTCGCCGCCGAGCGCATTCAGGATGTTGATCTGGCGCGGCGTGTTGTTCACGTGGTCGTCGCCACGGATCACGTGCGTGATGTCCATGTCCATGTCGTCCACCACCACGCAGAAGTTGTAGATCGGCGTGCCGTCCGGGCGCGCGATCACGAGGTCGTCGAGCTCTTCGTTCGAGATCTCGACACGCCCCTTCACGGCGTCGTCCCACACGACCGTGCCCGTCAGCGGATTGCGGAAGCGCAGCACCGGCTTCACGCCAGCCGGCGGCTCCGGCAGCACCTTGCCGGGCTCCGGACGCCACGTGCCGTCGTAGCGCGGCTTCAGGCCGGCCTCGCGCTGGCGTTCGCGCAGCGCGTCGAGCTCCTCGGCCGACATGTAGCACGGATATGCGAGACCCTTCTCGAGCATCTGCGCGAGCACCTCGCGATAGCGGTCCATCCGCTGCATCTGGTAGATCGGGCCTTCATCGAAATCCAGGCCGAGCCATTGCATCCCTTCGAGGATTGCGTCGACCGCTTCCTGCGACGAGCGCTCGACGTCGGTATCCTCGATGCGCAGCACGAACGTGCCCTTCATCTTGCGGGCGAACGCCCACGGATAGAGCGCGGAGCGGATGTTGCCGAGGTGGATGAAGCCGGTGGGACTCGGCGCGAAGCGGGTACGGACAGGACGGGTCATAAACGGTAACTCGAACGCCTGGGGCGCATGAATGATTCGACGCGGGATCGACGGCGGCAGCCCGGACAGCAACGGGGCCGGCGACGCCCGGAACGGGAAAGAAGCCGGAATTATACTCGCGCCGGACATCGCGCCAAGCGCGCCGCTTGCTTTATGATGTGCGCGCCGCGGCCGCCAGCCGGCGCGGCACCGGCCGCACGGAACCCGCTGCGCGGCCGCTCGGAACCTATCGCCGCCGCGGGCCGTGTAACCCGCCGCCAAGCCGCCGGAGAACCATTCGATGTCGTCCCCTCGCCTGTCGCGCCGCCATTTCACGATCGCCGCCGCGTCCGCCAGCCTCGCCGCCTGCACGTCGTTCGGCGACAAATCCCGCCCCACCACCGCACAGACGCAGGAAAAGCCCGTGAAGATCGGCATCGCGCTCGGCGGCGGCGCCGCGCGCGGCTTCTCGCACATCGGCGTGCTGAAGGCGCTCGAAGCGCGTGGCATCCCGGTCGAAATCGTCGCGGGCACGAGCGCGGGCTCGGTGGTCGGCGCACTCTATGCATCGGGCATGAGCGCGCTGCAGATCAACAAGATCGCGCTCGACATGGACCAGGCGGCGATCAGCGACTGGGCGCTGCCGTTCCGCTCGCGCGGGCTGCTGCAGGGCGTGGCGCTGCAAAACTTCCTGAACAAGACGCTCAACAACCGGCCGATCGAAAAGATGGCGAAGCCGCTCGGCATCGTCGCGACCGATCTGCAGAACGGTCAGCCGATCCTGTTCCAGCAGGGCAACACGGGGCTCGCAGTGCGTGCGTCGTGCAGCGTGCCGTCGGTGTTCGAACCGGTGAAGATCGGCAACCGCGAGTATGTCGACGGCGGCCTCGTGAGCCCGGTGCCCGCCTCGTACGCGCGCAAGATGGGCGCGAGCTTCGTGATCGCGGTCGACATCTCGGCCCGGCCGGACGGCGCGGCCACCAACAACCCGATCGAGATGCTGCTGCAGACCTTCACGATCATGGGCCAGACGATCAAGACCTACGAGCTCGACAAGTACGCGGACGTCGTGATCCGCCCGAGTCTCAACGCGATGGGCGGCAGCGACTTCAACCAGCGCAACGCCGCCATCCTCGCGGGCGAGGAAGCCGTCGCGCGCATCATGTCGGAACTGCAGCGCAAGCTCGCGGCAGCGCGTGGCGTGGCTGCCGCGTAAGCACACCGTGCGCTGGCCGGCGCGCGCCGCCGGCCTGTGTGCGGCGAGGCAGTTGCCGGCTCACCGTTTGCACCGCCCCAAAACAAAAAACCCTGCCGCCTTTCGGTGACAGGGTTTTTTCGATCCGGCCGGACTGGCCGTCGAACGTCAGTTGTTGCCGTTCGCCGAATCGTCGCCGATCGTCGCGCGCACGCGCTGACGCAGATCTTCCGGCTTCATCGGGAATTCCGATTCGATCCGGCGCGCGCCCGTGAAACGCTTTTCCCAGTAGCCGTTGTCGAGATCGTCGACGCGGACGGTGCTGCCCGTCGACGGCGAGTGCACGAACTTGTTGTCGCCGATGTAGATGCCGACGTGCGAGAACGTACGGCGCATCGTGTTGAAGAACACGAGGTCGCCCGGCTTCAGGTTGCTCATGCTCACCTTCTCGCCGACGCGGCTCATCTCTTCCGCGCGACGCGGCAGCGACATGCCGAGCGTGTCCTGGAACACGTAGCGCACGAAGCCGCTGCAGTCGAGGCCCGAATCCGGCGAGTTGCCGCCCCAGCGGTAGCGCACGCCGATCATGTTCAGCGCGCCGACCACCACGTCGCCCGCCTTGCCGGCCATGCCGGCGAGGAACGACTTCGCACCGCCGCTCGACGGCTGCGCGCTGGTCTGCTGGAGGGAGGAACCCGACCCGATCTGAGTCGAATTGGTGACATTCTGGTTAAAACTGCTGACTTCGTCGGCGAACGCGCCGGGAGCTGCTGCGAACAGGGCGCCGATGAACAGCCCGGCGATGGTGCGCGCGCATGCCTGGGTCAGGGATCGATGCTGCATTGGTCGATGGAATGTGCTTAAAAATCAGCTGATTGGCGGAAAATTTCGGTCGATACTAGCCAGCGCGTAATCGTTTGTCAAAACAAATTAATAAATACAATCGAGATGGTCAGACCATTGGCGGCCTATCACGCTTTCCAGACCGCTTTCAACAGCTTTTGTGTGTAAGGATGTGTCGGTTTGGTGAAGATGTCGGCCACCTCGCCCGACTCCACGATCGCCCCGCCCTGCATCACCGCGACACGGTGCGCCATCGCCCCGATCACCTCGAGATCGTGGCTGATGAATACATAGCCGAGGTTGTATTTCTGTTGCAAATTCGCGAGCAGTTTCAGCACCTGCTGCTGGATCGACACGTCGAGCGCGGACGTCGGCTCGTCGAGGATCAGGATGCGCGGCTCCAGCACCAGCGCGCGCGCGATCGCGATCCGCTGGCGCTGCCCGCCCGAGAATTCGTGCGGATACCGGTGCAGCACCGTGCGGTCGAGGCCGACTTCGCGCAGCACCGCGAGCGACTTCGTGCGACGCGCATCGGGCGTCATGTCCGGGCGATGCAGCTCGAGCCCTTCGCCGACGATCCGCTCGATCGTATGACGCGGCGAAAGCGAACTGAACGGATCCTGAAAGACGACCTGCATGTTCGAGCGCAGCGCGGTCTGCTCGCGACCGCGATAGGTCGACAGCGCGCGCCCCTGGAATTCGATCGTGCCGCCAGCCGTCTTCTGCAGGCCGAGCAGCGCCATCGCGAGCGTCGACTTGCCTGACCCCGATTCGCCGACGATGCCGAGCGTCTCGCCCTGCCGCACCGATACCGACACGTCCGCGACGGCCGTCACCGGCACCGAGCCGAACCAGCCCGCGATGCCCGGCCGCTTGCGCGCGAACTGCACGCTCACGTGGTGCGCGTCGAGCACGACGGGCGCGATCGGCATCACCGGCGCGACCGTGCGTTGCGGCCGGCTGTTCAGCAGTCGCTGCGTGTACGGATGCTCGGGGTCCGCGAAGATCCGCTCGACGGGCCCGCTCTCGACGAGCCGGCCATGCTCCATCACCGCGACGCGATCCGCAAAGTGCCGCACGAGATTCAGGTCGTGCGTGATCAGCAGGATCGCCATCCCGCGCTTTTCCGCTTCCTCGCGCTGCAGTTCCAGCAGCAGATCGACGATCTGCGCGCGGATCGTCACGTCGAGCGCGGTGGTCGGTTCGTCGGCGAGCAGCAGCCGCGGCCGGCACGCGAGCGCCATCGCGATCATCGCGCGCTGCCGCTGGCCGCCCGACAACTGGTGCGGATAACTGTCGACCCGCTTCTCCGGCTCCGCGATGCCCGTGCGCGCGAGCAACGCGATCGCCCGCTTGCGTGCCTCGACGGCCGAGACGCCGTCATGCAGCACGATCGTCTCGCCGATCTGCACGCCGATCGTATACAGCGGGTTGAGCGCCGTCATCGGCTCCTGGAAGATCATCGCGATGTCCGAGCCCCGCAGCCCGCGCATTTCGCGCTCGCTCTTCGCCACCAGATCCTGCCCCGCGAAGCGGATCGTGCCGCTCACGTCGGCGTCGCGCAGCAGCCGCAGGATCGACAGCGCGGTGACGCTCTTGCCCGAACCCGACTCGCCGACCAGCGCGACGCGCTCGCCGCGGCCGATCGCGAGCGTCACGTCGTCCACCGCGACCGTGTCGCCGAAGCGCACGTGCAGATGCTCGAGCGACAGCAGCGGCGCTTGCTGCGTCGGTACGGTCGACTCGCTCATCGCTGGCCTCCCGCCGCGCGCACCGAGTCGGCGATCCGCGTGTCGAGTGCGTTGCGCAGCGCGTCGCCCATGAAGGTCAGCAGCAGCAGCGTCGCGACCAGCACGCCGAAGGTCGACAGCGAGATCCACCAGGCGTCGAGATTGCCCTTGCCCTGCGCGAGCAGCTCGCCGAGGCTCGGGGTCGGCGGCGGCACGCCGAGCCCGAGGAAATCGAGGCTCGTGAGCGCGAGGATCGAGCCGCTCATCCGGAACGGCAGGAACGTGATCACCGGCGTGAGACTGTTCGGCAGCACGTGGCGCCAGATGATCTGCGCGTTCGTGAGCCCCATCGCACGCGCCGCGCGCACGTAATCCTGCGTGCGGTTACGCAGGAATTCCGCGCGCACGTAATCGGCGAGCCCGATCCAGCCGAACAGCGACAGCAGCACGATCAGCAGCAGGAAGCTCGGCTCGAAGATCGACGCGAAGATGATCAGCAGGTACAGCTCGGGCAGCGAGCTCCAGATCTCGATCAGCCGCTGCCCGACGATGTCGATGCGTCCGCCGAAGAAGCCCTGCACGGCGCCTGCGGCGATTCCGAGCAGCGTGCCGATCACGGTCAGGATCAGCCCGAACTCGACCGACACGCGGAACCCGTACACGAGCCGCGCAAGCAGGTCGCGCCCCTGCGCGTCGGTGCCGAGCCAGTTCGCGCGCGACGGCGGCGCAGGGTTCGGCACGTTCGAGAAGTAGTTCAGCGTGTCGTAGTAGTAACGGTTCGGCGGGTAGACGACGAAATTGCCGGGAGCCTCGAGCCGCTTGCGCACATACGGATCGAGATAGTCGGCCGGTGTCGGGAAATCGCCGCCGAAGGTCGTCTCCGGATACGCATGGAACAGCGGGAAATAGTACTGGCCGTCGTAACGCACGACGAGCGGCTTGTCGTTCGACCACAGCGGCGCGGCCACGCTCGCGGCGAAGGCCACGAAAAAGATCACGAAGCTCCAGTAGCCGAGGCGCTGCTGCCGGAAGCGTTGCCATACGCGGCGCGCGGGCGACGGCGACACGCGGGCGCGCGCCGCGTCGATGCGGGAAGACACGACGGTCCGGTTCATCGCGCACCTCGCCCGGTGACGCCGGGCATGCAGACGGACGGTTTCATGTCAGCGCTCCAGGGTGTCGAATTGAATGCGCGGATCGACCCACACATAGCAGAGATCGGAGATCAGCTTGGTCGCGAGCCCGATCAGCGTGAACAGGTACAGCGTGCCGAGCACGACCGGATAGTCGCGCCGCACGACCGATTCGTACGACAGCAGCCCGAGGCCATCGAGCGAGAACAGCGTCTCGATCAGCAGGCTGCCGGTGAAGAACGCGCCGATGAACGCGGCCGGGAAGCCGACGATCAGCGGCAGCATCGCGTTGCGGAACACGTGCTTCCACAGCACGCTGCGCTCGGAGAGCCCCTTCGCGCGCGCGGTCAGCACGTATTGCCGGCGGATCTGGTCGAGGAACGCATTCTTCGTGAGCATCGTGACGACCGCGAAGCTGCCGACGACCGAGGCCGTGATCGGCAGCGCGATGTGCCACAGGTAATCGAGCACCTTGCCGACGAGCGACAGCTGGGCGAAGTTGTCCGACGTGAGCCCGCGCAGCGGGAACAGCTGCCAGAACGAGCCGCCGCCGAACAGCACGAGCAGCAGCACGCCGAGCACGAAGCCCGGAATCGCATAGCCGACAAGCACGACGAGGCTCGTCGCGACGTCGAACGGCGAACCGTTGCGCACCGCCTTCGCGATGCCGAGCGGCACCGATATGAGGTACGTGAGGAAGAACGTCCACAAACCGATGCTGATCGACACGGGCAGCTTCTGCACGATCAGCGACCACACGCTCTGGTGGCGGAAGTAGCTGTCGCCGAGATCGAAGCGTGCGAAGCGCTTCAGCATCAGCCAGTAGCGTTCGAGCGGCGGTTTGTCGAAACCGTACAGCGCCTTGAGCTGCGCGAGCTGCTGCGCGTCGACGCCGGTATGCGCACGCATCCCGAATGGCGCCGCACCCTGCTCCGTCGCGCCCTTGCGCAATTCCTGCACGGCCTGTTCGACGGGGCCGCCCGGCACGAACTGGATCACCGCGAACGTGAGGGTCAGCACGCCGATGAGCGTCGGGATCATCAGCAGCAGGCGTTTGAGGATGTAGCTCCACATAGGGCGTCGACTCGCGATCGGTAGGCGGGGTTGGACGTTGGGGCGGCGTGGCTCAGTGATCGGGCTTCGCCCACCAGGTCGACACGACCCAGCCCTCGGCCGAATAGTACAGCGGCAGCGTCTGCGGATAGGCGAGCGTGCGCTTGTACGCGATCCGGTGCGTCGCGCTGTACCACTGCGGAACCGCGTAGTAGCCGTGCATCAGCACGCGGTCGAGCGCGTGGGTCGCGTCGAGCAGCTCGTCGCGCGTCTGCGCGACGGCGAGCGCGTGCAGCAGTACGTCGACGGCCGGTGACTTCAGGCCAATGACATTGTCCGACCCAGGCTCATCCGCGAACTTGCTGGCATAACGCGCAAACTGCTCGGCACCCGGCACCTGCACCCCGACGTAACGGATCGGTGTCACGTCGTAGTCAAACGCGTCCAGGCGCTTTTGCAGCAGCGCGTAATCGGCCGTGCGAAAGCGCACGTCGATGCCGAGCTTCGCAAGATTGCGCTGGTAAGCCGCCACGATCGCCTTGAACGGGGAGCCCGCGTCGTCAAGGATCTCGAATGTGAACGGCTCTCCTTGCGCGTTGCGCAACGCGCCGTCACGATAGGTCCAGCCCGCCTGCTCGAGCAACGCACGCGCCTTCAGCAAGTTCGCGCGCAGCGAATTGGGCGGGTTCGTAGTCGGCTGCACGACCATCGGACCGAACACGGCCGGATCGAGTTGCGCGCGCAACGGTTCAAGAAGCTTGAGTTCACCCGCCCCCGGCAAACCGGTTGCCTGCAAGTCGGTATCGGCAAAGTAACTGTCGAGGCGCGTATAAGCGCCATAGAACAGTTGACGGTTCAGCCATTCAAAGTCGAGCGCGAGATCGAGCGCCTGGCGCACACGCACATCGCGAAACAGCGGCCGGCGCAGGTTCATGAAGAAGCCCTGCATGCCCGCGCCGTTGTGCTGCCGAAACTCGCGCTTGATCAACTCGCCACTGTCGAAACGCTTGCCGATATCCTGCCGCACCCAATTGCGCGCAATGTTCTCGACAAGCACATCGTATTCACCTGCCTTGAACGCCTCGAGCCGCGCGACACCTTCGCCGTAGAGCTTGTAGGCGATCCGCTCGAAGTTGTTGGTGCCCACCCGTACCGGCAAGTCGGCGCCCCAGTATGCCGGGTCGCGCCGATAGGTGATGTTCCGGCCGTTGTCGTAACGCTCGATCAGGTAAGGGCCGCTGCCGATCGGCTGCTCGAACGCGAGCTGGTCGAACGGGATGCGCGAGCCGTCCGCGCGCAATCCCCACTTGCGCGAGAACACCGGTACACCGCCGGCGATCAGCGGCAGTTCGCGGTCCGCGCTGCGGAACTCGAAGCGCACGGTGGCCGGATCGACGACCACGGCCTTCGTGATCTCCGCGAAATACGCGCCGAACTGCGGCGCGGCCAGCTTGCTCTTCAGCGTATCGAACGAGAACTTGACGTCGTCGGCGGTGACACGATCTCCGTTCGAGAAGCGCGCGCGCGGATTCAGGTGGAACGTGACCGAACGACGGTCCGGCGCGATGTCGATGTCGTCGGCGAGCAGTCCGTACGCGGACGCCGGCTCGTCCGAGCTGCCGGTCACGAGGCTCTCGAACAGCATGTCGATGCCCGGCGCGGCATTGCCGCGCATCGTGTACGGGTTGAACTTGTCGAACGACGTCAGCCGGTTCGGGTTCGCCAGCACGAGCGTGCCGCCCTTCGGCGCATCGGGGTTGACGTAGTCGAAATGCTTGAAGCCCGGCGGATATTTCGGCTCGCCGTACTGTGCAATGGCGTAGGCCGCGTGCGCAGCGGTCGCGGCCAGCACCGCTTGCAGCGCGAACACCGCGGCCGTGCGGCCGGCAGCCCGTACGGCACGCATCGCACCGGAGCGGACACGCGCGGCGGCGGCCCGGGGCGAACCCTTCGTCATAGAGGCCCTGTCGGTCGAATGAGGGTAGTAACGAGGGACGATTCTACCCATTCAAGCCGGCGAGCCAAAAGAAAACCGCCACGCGGGCGGTTTCTTCACGAGCGGATCGCGGGCGCGCGCATCAGGCGGGCGCGCCCTGCCGATCAGTGCCAGCCGTTGTGGCGGCCGTTGTCCCAGTGGCCACGATCGCCGCGATCACCACCCCAGCCGCGGCCGTGATGGCGGTACCACTCGTCACGGCCCCAGTAGCGACGGCCGTCCCAGTAGCGGTCGCCATGCCAGCCGATCACGATGGTCGGCCCCGGCGCGTAGACAGGGGCCGGCGCGTAGACCGGCGCAGGCTGATAGACGACCGGCGGCGGAGGCGGCGGCGCATACACGGGTGCGGGCGCGACGTAGACCGGCGCCGGAACGCCGAGATTGATCCCGACATTGACTCCTGCCATTGCTGCGCCCGACACGAGCAAGGCCGTCATACCGGTCAAGAGCGAGGCAACACGCAAAGTCTTCATGGATTCCTCTTCTGGTTGTTTCATGTGTGATTCGACTATAACGGCAAGCGCCGTCTCCGCATATTTCCACTTTGTAAGAACTGATGCGCCGCATCGCAACGAGAAGCCCGCGCTAACGTCTTGTAACAATCGACGCCCGTCCTGCCCCTCGCGCCCGTTTCCTAAAACATCTTTCATCCTGGCCCGCGCTCTGCGTTAAGCCGCGCCACGCACACTGCGCGAGCCGAATCGGGCTCCCGCCGCGCTTCGGCAATTCGCTGACAGGCCGGCGCCCCGCGCCGGCGGAGAACTCGCCGATGCTGAAACTCGTCCGACTGGCGCTCGCGCGCCCCTACACGTTCATCGTCCTCGCACTGCTGATCCTGATCGCGGGGCCGCTCGCGGCGCTGCGCACGCCGACGGACATCTTCCCCGACATCCGGATTCCGGTCATCAGCGTCGTGTGGAATTACTCGGGCCTGCAGCCGGCCGACATGGCCGGGCGCATCGTCACCTACTACGAGCGCACGCTCGGCACGACGGTCAACGACGTTGCGCACATCGAGTCGCAGTCGTTCCGCAGCTTCGGGATCGTCAAGATCTTCTTCCAGCCGACCGTCGACATCCGCACCGCGACCGCGCAGGTCACGTCGATCTCGCAGACCGTGCTCAAGCAGATGCCGCCGGGCACCACGCCACCGCAGATCCTCAACTACAACGCATCGACCGTGCCCGTGCTGCAGCTGGCGCTGACGAGCGACACCCTGAACGAACAGCAGCTCGGCGACTACGCGACCAACGTGATCCGGCCTCAGCTGCTGTCCGTCGCCGGTGTCGCGATTCCGTCGCCGTACGGCGGCAAGGTGCGCCAGGTGCAGATCGATCTCGACCCGCAGGCGCTGCAGGCCAAGGGGCTGTCCGCGCAGGATGTCGCGACCGCGCTGGCGCAGCAGAACCAGATCATCCCGGCCGGCACGCAGAAAATCGGCGGCTTCGAATACAACATCCGGCTCAACGACAGCCCGCTGACCATCGACCAGCTCAACGCGCTGCCGATCCGGTCCGTGAACGGCGCGGTGATCTTCATGCGCGACGTTGCACACGTCCGCGACGGTTATCCGCCGCAGGGCAACATCGTCCGCGTCGACGGCCGTCGCGCGGCGCTGATGAGCGTGCTGAAAAGCGGCTCGGCGTCGACGCTCGACATCATCTCGGGCGTCAAGGCGCAGTTGCCGCACATCGAGGCGACCCTGCCGCCGTCGCTCAGGCTCGTCGTGATGGGCGACCAGTCCGTGTTCGTCAAGGGCGCCGTGAGCGGCGTGGCGCGCGAAGGCCTGATCGCCGCCGCGCTCACGTCCGCGATGATCCTGCTGTTCCTCGGCAGCTGGCGCTCGACGCTGATCATCGCCGCCTCCATTCCGCTCGCGGTGCTGGCCGCGATCGCGGCGCTCGCGGCCGCGGGCGAGACGCTCAACGTGATGACGCTCGGCGGACTCGCGCTCGCGGTCGGCATTCTCGTCGACGATGCCACCGTCACGATCGAGAACGTCAACTGGCACCTCGAACAGGGCAAGAACGTGCGCGATGCGATCCTCGACGGCGCGTCGCAGATCGTCGCGCCGGCCTTCGTGTCGCTGCTGTGCATCTGCATCGTGTTCGTGCCGATGCTGCTGCTCGACGGCGTCGCCCGCTTCCTGTTCGTGCCGATGGCCGAAGCCGTGATCTTCGCGATGATCGCGTCGTTCGTGCTGTCGCGCACGTTCGTGCCGATGATGGCCCGTTACCTGTTGAAGCCGCATGCCGCGCATCCGGAAGCCGTGCTCGCGCCACACGGCGCGCCGTTCCCGCCGCCGCACTCGCGCAATCCGCTCGTCGCGTTCCAGCAGGGGTTCGAACGCCGCTTCGCCGCGTTGCGTGCCGGCTACCGCACGGTGCTCGGCCTCGCACTCGCCCATCGCGCACGCTTCGTCGCGTTGTTCCTGGCCGCGGTCGCGGTGTCGTTCGTGCTGGTGCCGTGGCTCGGACGCAACTTCTTCCCGTCGGTCGACGCGGGCGAAATCGCGATCCACGTGCGCGCACCGATCGGCACGCGCATCGAGGAAACGGCCGCCTTGTTCGACCACGTCGAGCAGACGGTGCGCGGCGTCGTGCCGCCGCGCGCGGTCGCGAGCATCGTCGACAACATGGGGCTGCCGAACAGCGGGATCAACCTCACGTACAGCAACAGCGGCACGATCGGCCCGCAGGACGGCGACATCCTCGTGTCGCTCACGGGCGACCACGCGCCGACGGCCGACTACGTCAAGCAGTTGCGTACGGTGCTGCCGCGCACGTTTCCCGGCGCGACGTTCTCGTTCCTGCCCGCCGACATCGTGAGCCAGATCCTCAACTTCGGCGCGCCCGCCCCGATCGACGTGCAGGTGACGGGCCCCGACCGTGCCGCCAACCGCGCCTATGCCACCGAGCTGTTGCGGCGCATCCGCCGCGTGCCCGGGGTTGCCGACGCGCGCGTCCAGCAGGCGTCGACCTATCCGCAGTTCACGGTATCGGTCGACCGCACGCGTGCAGCGCAACTCGGCATCACCGAGCAGGATGTCACCAATGCCGTGGTGGCGAGCCTGTCCGGCACGAGTCAGGTGTCGCCGACCTACTGGCTCGACCCACACAACGGCGTGTCGTATCCGATCGTCGCGCAGACACCTCAGTACCGGATGACGTCGCTATCGGACCTGCGCGCGCTGCCCGTCACGGGCCGCACGGGCGCGCCGCAACTGCTCGGCGGTCTCGCGACGATCGTGCGTGGACAGACCGACGCGGTCGTGTCGCACTATGACATCGCACCGCTGTACGACATCTTCGCGACGACCCAGGATCGCGATCTCGGTGCGGTCAGCGCCGACATCGAACGCGTGCTGCGCGACAACGCGGCCGGCTTGCCCAAGGGATCGCGCGTCACCGTGCGCGGCCAGGTACAGACGATGAACAGCGCATTCGGCGGGCTGCTCGCGGGCCTCGCCGGCGCGATCCTGCTGATCTACCTGCTGATCGTCGTCAACTTCCATTCGTGGCGCGACGCATTCGTGATCGTGAGCGGCCTGCCCGCCGCGCTCGCCGGCATCGTCTGGATGCTGTTCGTCACGCGCACGCCGCTGTCGGTGCCGGCACTGACGGGCGCGATCCTGTGCATGGGGGTCGCGACCGCGAACAGCATCCTCGTCGTGACCTTCGCGCGCGAACGGCTCGCGCATACCGCAGACGCGGCCGTCGCCGCGCTCGAGGCTGGTTTCACGCGCTTTCGGCCCGTGATGATGACCGCGCTCGCGATGATCATCGGCATGGCGCCGATGGCGCTCGGTCTCGGCGACGGCGGGGAGCAGAACGCGCCGCTCGGCCGCGCGGTCATCGGCGGCCTGCTGTGCGCGACCGTCGCGACGCTGGTGTTCGTGCCCGTCGTGTTCAGCCTCGTCCACCGGCGCGATCGCGCGCCTCGTTCCGAATCCCTGCCCCTCACTCCGGGAGAACAGCATGTCCACTGAATTCGACGTCCGCCCCCCTGGCACGCCGCGCTATCTCAAACCGCTCGCGATCGCGGGCGCCGTCGCCGCGCTCGCCGTCGCGGCGACCGGGCTCGTCGCACGCATGCACGATGCGCACGCGGTGGCCGCCTGGACCGTGCAACAGGCGATCCCGACCGTCGCGACGGTGGCACCGCAGCCGGCCGGGGCCGACGCGCTGGTGCTGCCCGGCCGGCTCGACGCGTACGTCGACGCACCGATCTACGCGCGCGTGCCTGGCTATCTGCACGCGTGGTATGCCGACATCGGCGCGCATGTGAAGGCCGGCCAGTTGCTTGCGTCGATCGACACGCCCGATCTCGACCAGCAGTTGCAGCAGGCACGCGCCGACCTTCAAAGCGCCACGGCGAACGAACGGCTTGCGGCCGTCACGGCCGCCCGCTGGGCCGAGATGCTCGCGCAGGATTCCGTCTCGCAGCAGGAAGCCGACGAGAAACGCAGCGACCTCGACGCCAAACGCGCGGCCGTCGCGGCGAGCACCGCCAACGTGCGACGGCTCGAAGCGCTCGAGTCGTTCAAGCGGCTCACCGCGCCGTTCGACGGCATCGTGACGGCCCGCAAGACCGATGTCGGCGCGCTGATCGATGCAGGCAGCGGCAACGGCGCCGAGCTCTTCACCGTCTCGGATGCGCGGCAGCTGCGACTGTACGTCCACGTCCCGCAAGACGACGCGGCCGCGATCCGCGCAGGCATGCGTGTCGCGCTGACGGTCCCCGAGCGCCCCGGCATGACGTTCGACGCCACGCTCGCCGATTCCGCGCAATCGATCGACCCGGCCTCCGGCACGCTGCTCGCGCAATTCTCGATCGCCAACCCGGCGGGCACGCTGTTCCCGGGCGAATACGCGCAGGTGCGGATCGCGATGCCCGGCGCCGCGCATGCGCTGACGATTCCGGCCAGCACGCTGATCTTCCGCCACGACGGACTGCAAGTTGCCGTGCTCGATGCAAGCGGGCATGCGCGGCTGCGCAACGTATCGATCGCGACCGATCTCGGCACGCGCGTCGAGATCGCGTCGGGGCTCGCGGCTGGCGACCGCGTGATCGACAATCCGCCCGATTCGCTCGCGGACGGCGATCCCGTGCGTATCGCCAGCGCCGCGACGACGGAGCGTGCGCATGGCTGACCGTCTGCTCGCTGTGTGCCTGGGCAGTGTCGCGCTGCTCGCCGGCTGCTCGCTGGCGCCGACCTATCGCGCGCCGGCCGTTCCCGTGCCGACCGCGTTTCGCGAAACGGGTGCATGGGTCGATGCCGCACCGGCCGATCGCCTGCCACGTGACGGCTGGTGGCGCGTGTACGGCGATGCGACACTCGACCGGCTCGAACCGCTCGTGGCACGCGCGAATCCCGACCTGGCCGCCGCCGTCGCGCGGCACGACGAAGCCGCCGCGCTGTTCGACGAGGCGCATGCGGCATTGCTGCCGACCGTGGGTATCGATGCCGAGACCGACCGCGACCGTCAGTCAGCGCGCCGCCCGCTGCGCGGCAGCGGCCAGCCCGACACTTATGAGTCGAACACGGTCGAAGCGGGATTCGGCTACGACGTCGATCTGTGGGGCAAGGTCCGCAACACGGTCGCGGCCGGCCGCGACGACGCGCAGGCGGCCGACGACGACCTCGCGTCGGTCCGGCTCAGCCTGCAGGCCGGCGTCGCCAGCACCTACTTCGACCTCGCGGGACTCGACCGTGAAGCGGACACGCTCGCGCAAACGATCGACACGTACCGCCGTGCATGGCAACTGACGGTCAGTCGCCATCGCGGCGGCCTCGCGTCGGGGCTCGACGTGTCGCGTGCGCAAACCCAACTCGCACTTGCGCAAGCGCGCGCGTCCGACATCGCGGCCCGTCGCGCGCTCGACGAGCATGCGATCGCGGCACTCGTCGGCGCATCCGCGTCGACGTTCTCGCTGCCGCCCGCTGCGGCGCTGCCGGGCGTGCCGTCGATTCCGACCGGTCTCGCATCGACGCTGCTCGAACGCCGGCCGGACGTCGCCGCCGCCGAACGCCGCGTCGCAGCCGCGAACGCGCGGATCGGCGTCGCACGCGCCGCCTACTTTCCCGACCTGTCGCTCGGCCTCGACGCCGGCTTCCAGAGCAATACATTTTCGCCGTGGCTCGCTGCGCCAAACGAGATCTGGTCGATCGGACCGCGTCTCGCCATGACGCTGTTCGACGGCGGACGGCGTGCCGCCGGCGTACGCAACGCGCGAGCGCAGTTAGACGAACAGGGCGCACGCTATCGCGCCGTCGTGCTGCAGGCGTTCCGCCAGGTCGAGGACGATCTTGCGCAGTTGCACCGCCTCGGCGACGAATCGGACCAGGACGACGCGGCGCTCGTCGCGGCACGGCATTCGCTTGCGCTGGCGATGTCGCGCTATCGCGACGGCGCAGTCAGCTATCTCGACGTGGTCACCGCGCAGACGACCGAACTCGATACGCAGATCGCGTCGCTCGACGTCGACGCCCGACGCCTGCAGGCATCCGTCGGGCTCGTGCGCGCGCTCGGCGGCGGCTGGCACGACGCGCGTTCATGAACGTTTCTTCATCGGCACGCCGGGCGCCCGCAGGGGCGCACCCGATAACGTGTTTCAGGCCGGCACCGCATCCGCGCCACCGGCCTTCGACCTTCGACCTTCGACAAGGATCACGCCATGAAGACACTGATGTTCGCCACCGCCCTTTCCGCGCTCTGCATCGCGCTGCCCGGCCGGGCCAGCGCAACGCAGCCCGACACCGCGGCTGCACCGCAGACGGTCGCCGCGACCGCAACCGCACCGTTGTCGTCGCAACAACCGGCATGGAACACACGGCCGGCAACGCCGCTGACACGCGCGCAAGTCTATCGCCAGCTCGTCCGCGCCGAGCGCGACGGCCAGCTCGCGCAGCTCAATCGCGAACTCTATTCGCACTGACCGCACGCAATCGAACATGCCGCGCGACGCGCGGCATGCGTGCCATCCTCAAGCGCGACGCGATACAGCGTCGTCATCCACCCGCATCGAACCTGAACCCGAATCGCGCGACCGTTTCGATCCGCGCGGAAAAGGCATGCGCGGCCAGCTTGCGCCTCAACCGCACGACCAGCGCGTTGACCGTCTCGGGTTCGACATCGGCATCGCCCCACGCATAACGCAGCACGGCATCGCGCCCGACCGGCCGCCCCGCTTCACGCAGCAGGCATTCGACCAGACGGAATTCCCGTGTGCTGAGCGCCAGCCGCCGGCCATGCTCTTCGAGTGCGCGCGTGGCCGCGTCAAGTCGGACCGACTCGCGCATCGCGATGACGCCCGTGCGGCGCCACAGCGCGCGCAATCGCTCATGTAGTTCCACGAACGAACACGGATGCGCAAGACACACGTCGCAGCCGGCCTGCAGCATCTGCGCGCGCTGCGCGGCTGTCGCGCCGGCCACGATCGTCGCAATCGTCGCGCCTTCGGCCGATGCGGCGAGTCGCGGCAGTGCATCGAGGATCGCCGGGCCGGTAGCCGTGTCGGACGCAACGATCACGATGGCATCGAACCGCTCCTGCGTCGCCACGAAGCAGCCGTCGCGCCATCCGTCGACGCGCTCGACGCCATGCGTGCTCTCGCGAAATGCCTTGTCGAGCCGCGTGGCTTCCGGGTTCGGCGGGGAAATCAGCAGGATGCGCATCGACGGTTCCCTGACGCCTTCATGCGAGCGAGCGCGGCCAGCACTCGACCGTGATCGCCGCACCAGCCAGTGGCGCATCGCCGATTCGCAACTCGAAGCCGTGTACGCGCATCACCGCCGAGACGATGCTCAGTCCCAGTCCCGAGCCGCTCACATGGCGCGTGCGCTCGCCACGATAGAAGCGCTCGAGCACCGCGTCTCGTTCAGCGGGCGGGATGCCGGGCCCGGTGTCTTCGAATCGCACGAGCGGCCCGCTCGGTGTCGCATGGAGCGCGACGCGCACGCGCCCGCCTGGCGGCGTGAACTTGATCGCGTTGTCCGCGAGATTGCTGAACGCCTCGAACAGCAATGCGCGATCGCCATGAATGCGGTCGACCGGTGTCGCGTCGAGTTCGAACGACACGTCGACGGCTTCGGCCAGCGGTTCGTAGAGCTCGCAGACGTCGCGCAGCAACACCGTGACGTCGACCGCGGCGAAGCCGCCACGCCGGCTCAGCGTGCCGATCTCGGAGATGCGCAGCATCGCGCGAAAGCGCTCGAGCAACCGATCGGTCTCGTCGCGCGCCGACGCGAGCAGTGCCGACGACGCAGGGTCGTCCGCGCAAAACGGCTGCTCGGCGAGCCGGGCCAGCATCGTGTGCACGCGGGCGAGCGGCGTGCGCAGATCGTGCGCGATACCGTCGCAGGTATGACGTACCTCGCCCATCAGCCGCTCGACTTCGTCGAGCATGTGGTTCACGAGATGCGCGAGCAGGTCGAGTTCGTCATGGCGTCCGACCGGCAGCCGCTTGCCGAGATCGCCCTCGGCGATCTGCCGCGTGACGCGCCGGATCGCGGCGACGCGGCGCATCTGCCGCATGCCGAGCATGCTGCCGCCCGCGATGCCCGCGATCAGGATCATCACGCCGCCGATCACGAGCCCGCGGATCGCGACATCGCGGATCTGGATGAAATGCGACAGGTCGCGCGCGACCACCAGCGTCATCCCGTTGTCGCGGCGTACGGCCATCGCGCGCGTAATCGGCGCGGGCTGGCCGTCGAGCGGGGCAAGCGTGCGGTTCAGCGTGCGCCCGTCGCGATCCGTGCGCAGCGCCGGCAGTGTTGCAATGTCCCCGGCCACGCGGCGCCCATTCGCGTCGAACAGCCCGTAGAAGCTGGTATGCATGTGCTCGTGCTCGAGCCGCCGATGGATCGCGAGCGGCAGCTCGGCATCGGGAATCGAATCGAAATAGATCAGTTGCCACGCGAGCACTTCGTCGGTGTCGCGCGTCATCGTGTGCGTCGCGGCCACGCTGATCACGCCCGCGAGCAGCAGCAGCGAAACCGAGAAGATCGCCGCATACGCGCACAGCCAGCGAAACGTCGTCGTGTGCCAGCGGCGCGTGAAGTTCGCCGCGCGAGCCGCATCCATCCTGGCCTCCGTCACGCGAGCATGTAGCCCGAGCCGCGCACCGTCTGGATCATCGGATTCGCGCCGGGCGGATCGATCTTCTTGCGCAACCGGCCCATGTGGACGTCGATCAGGTTGGTGCCGGGATCGAAGTGATAGCCCCACACGGTTTCGAACAGCATCGTGCGCGTGATCGTCTGGCCCGCATTGCGCATCATGAATTCGAGCACGCGGAATTCGGTCGGCAACAGCGGAATCTCGTCGGCCCCGCGACGCGCGCAGCGCGAAATGAGGTCGAGCTCGAGCGCACCGACCTTCAACAGCGTCTGCTGCGGCACGCCCGACGCCTGCCGGCGACGCAGCAGCACCTCGATGCGGGCGCTCAGCTCGCCGGAATCGAACGGCTTCGTCAGGTAATCGTCGCCGCCCGCGCGCAACCCGCGGATGCGCTCGTCCACATCGCCGAGCGCGCTCAGCATCAGCACCGGCGTATCGATGCCGACCGTGCGCATCGCGGTCAGGATCGCGAGGCCGTCCGCGCCCGGTAGCATCCGGTCGAGCGTGATCGCGTCGTACGATGCGCTCATCGCGCGCAACATGCCTTCGCGGCCGTTGTCGATCCACTCGACCTCGAACCCGCGCGCGGTCAGTTCGCCGACGATTTCGTTCGCGGTCACCGCATCATCCTCGACCGTCAGTACTCGCATGGTTGCCCTCGCAATGAACGTCATGACGGGCGCACGCCATGCGCCCGCGACTATCGTAGACGACCCGGTCGCCGTCCGGCGTTACATGAAAATTGCTTCATCCAGCCCCTCGGCGCACGGGTAAAAGATGTTTCATCCGGGCGTCGCCCGCCCCGTCGTGCGTGCCGCCTACGCTGGCGTCATGCGGCATCGGGCCGCGAAACCAGGAGCTACCGGATGAAACTGTCGACTACCGTCGCCTGCATGCTGCTCGCATGCGCCAGCACCGCCACGTTCGCGGCACCTCACCTGACGCCGCAGGAATGCAACGCTTACCCGTTCGTCCACACCGGCCACGACGTCACGCGTACCGACCTCGTGCGCGAACTGACCGAACTCGAACAGGTCGGCTACGATCCCGCGCACGCGAGCCCCTACTACCCCGACGATCTCGACGGTGCGAAGCATCGGCTCGCCGCCGAGTACCGTGCGGACTGCACGCATGCGCTGACTGCCGATGCGGGCACCCCGCACTGACCCCGCCGCCCGGCGCATCCCAGCCGGAAAAAACAAAAAGGCGGCACTCGCGTGCCGCCTTTTGTTCATGAAAGCGCATGGAGTTCGACCGCTGCGCCGCGATGCCGCTCAGCGCGACATCATGTTCATGCTGACGTTGTGCATCACCCACAGCGTGCCGATGATCAGGATCGCCGCGGTCAGCACCGTGTAGCTGAACGCCATCACGTTCCAGCGCTGGCCCGACGAGCCGTTCATGTGCAGGAAGTA
Source organism: Burkholderia aenigmatica (assembly GCF_902499175.1). GTDB lineage: Bacteria > Pseudomonadota > Gammaproteobacteria > Burkholderiales > Burkholderiaceae > Burkholderia > Burkholderia aenigmatica. The sequence goes on along the minus strand of NZ_CABVQC010000094.1, from coordinate 6,763 downwards.
CACGAGGTGCACGACGATCTGCACGAACGCGAGCACGGCAAGCGCGATCAGCGACGCGTGCGGCGACAGCACGCCGCCCATCACGAGGCCGAACGACGCGGCCGTGAGCAGCACCGACAGGATGAAACCGGCGAAGTAGCCGCCGACGCTGCCGTGCCCTTCTTCGAGTTGAGACGAATGCGAATGGGCCATTTAGATCACGCTCGCGAGATAGACAAAGGAAAACACGCAGATCCACACGATGTCGAGGAAGTGCCAGAAGAGGCTCAGGCACGTCAGGCGTCGCAGGTCGCGATCGGTCAGGTCGCCGCCGCGGAACACGATCTGCCCGGCGAGCACGATCATCCACAGCAGGCCGGCCGTCACGTGCAGCCCGTGCGTGCCCACCAGCGTGAAGAACGCCGACAGGAACGCGCTGCGCTGCGGGCCTGCGCCTTCCGCGATCAGGTGCGAGAACTCGCGCAGTTCCATCGCGAGAAACGCCGCGCCGAGCACGAACGTCACCGCGAGCCACGCGAGCAGCGCGCCGCGCCGCTGCTTGTACGCCGCGAGCATCGCGAAACCGTACGTGATGCTCGACAGCAGCAGCGCGGCGGTTTCCACCGCGACGCCCGGAATGTCGAACAGGTCTTTCGCGGTCTGGCCGCCCGCATACTGGTGGCCGAGCACCGCGAACGTCGCGAACAGCGCCGCGAAGATCACGCAGTCGGTCATCAGGTACAGCCAGAACCCGAACACTGAGTGCGACGGCGGATGGTCGTCGTGCTCGAGCAGGGTTGCGCTCAAGGTTTTCTGCAACATCAGTTGGCCTCCAGTTCCACGTCGTCGACGCGCGCAGCCACGCGCTTCGTCGGCTGCTTGTCTTCGATCTTCCGCACCGTCGACGCGGGGATGTAATAGCCGTCGTTATCGCGCGAGCTGTAGATCACGAGCGTCGCGATGATCCCGACGAGCCCGCCGATCGCCATCCACCAGATGTGCCACACCAGCGCGAAGCCGAGCACCAGGCTGAAGATCGCGATCACGAGGCCCGCGCAGGTATTCGACGGCATGTGGATGTCGCGGATCGACGCCGGGTTCGGCCGGCCTTCGCCGCGTGCCTTCATGTCCGCATACGCGTCGAGCGTGCGCACCTGCGGGATCACCGCGAAGTTGTAGTCGGCCGGCGGCGACGAGGTCGCCCACTCCAGCGTGCGGCCGCCCCACGGATCGCCCGTCGTGTCGCGGTACTCGGGCAGGTTGCGGTTGCGGATGCTGACCACCAGTTGCAGCAGCTGGCACGCGATGCCGATCGCGATCAGCACGGCGCCGAATGCGGCGACCAGCAGCCACGGATGCCAGGCCGGGTTGTCGTAGTGGTTGATCCGGCGCGTCATGCCCATGAAGCCGAGCACGTAGAGCGGCACGAATGCAACGTAGAAACCGATCTGCCAGAACCAGAACGCGGCCTTGCCGAGCTTCTCGTTCAGCTTGAAGCCGAACGCCTTCGGGAACCAGTAGTTGAAGCCCGCGAGATAGCCGAACAGCACGCCGCCGATGATCACGTTGTGGAAGTGCGCGATCAGGAACAGGCTGTTGTGCAGCACGAAGTCCGCGCCGGGAATCGCCATCATCACGCCGGTCATGCCGCCGAGCGTGAACGTGACCATGAAGCCGATCGTCCACAGCACGGGCGTCGTGAATTCGATCCGGCCGCGGTACATCGTGAACAGCCAGTTGAACACCTTCACGCCGGTCGGGATCGCGATGATCATCGTCATGATGCCGAAGAACGCGTTCACGTTCGCACCCGAGCCCATCGTGAAGAAGTGGTGCAGCCACACGAGGAACGACAGCACCATGATCGCGCAGGTCGCATACACCATCGTCTTGTAGCCGAACAGCGGCTTCTTCGCGAACGTCGCGATGACTTCCGAGAAGATCCCGAACGCCGGCAGGATCAGGATGTACACCTCAGGGTGACCCCATGCCCAGATCAGGTTCAGATACAGCATCGCGTTGCCGCCGGCTTCGTTCGTGAAGAAGTGCATGCCGAGGTAACGGTCGAGGCCGAGCAGCGCGAGCGTCGCGGTCAGGATCGGGAACGACGCCATGATCAGCACGTTCGTGCAGAGCGCGGTCCACGTGAACACCGGCATCTTCATCAGTGTCATGCCCGGCGCGCGCATCTTGATGATCGTCACGAAGAAGTTCACGCCGGTCAGCAGCGTGCCGACGCCCGAGATCTGCAGCGCCCACAGGTAGTAGTCGACCCCTACCCCCGGACTGAACTGCAGCTCCGACAGCGGCGGATAGGCGAGCCAGCCGGTCTGCGCGAATTCACCGATCACGAGCGAAACGTTGATCAGGATCGCGCTGACGGCCGTCATCCAGAACGAGAGCGAGTTGATGAACGGGAATGCGACGTCGCGCGCGCCGATCTGCAGCGGCACGATCAGGTTCATCAGGCCGACCATGAACACCATCGCCATGAAGAAGATCATGATCACGCCGTGAGCCGTGAAGACCTGGTCATAGTGGTGCGGCGGCAGGTAGCCGGGCCCGTTGTACGCGAGCGCGAGCTGCATGCGCATCATGATCGCGTCGGCGAAGCCGCGCAGCAGCATGATCAGCGCGACGATGATGTACATCACGCCGAGTCTCTTGTGGTCGACCGTGGTCAGCCATTCCGTCCACAGCCATTTCCACCGGCCGGTGATCGTCAGCGCGGCGAGAATGCCCAGCACGACCAGCCCCATGAAGACACCGGCCCCCATGATGATGGGCTGATCGAACGGGATCGCCGAGAGTGTGAGTTTGCCGAACATGCGTTACCCCTTCGTGCCGCAGGCGGCGTCCTTCAGGTCGAGGACGTGGCCATCGTTGTATTTCGCGATGATGTTGTGGAAGAGTCGCGGATCGACCGACGAGAAGTAGCGCACGGGCGCCTTCTCGCTCGGTTGCGCGACGGTGCCGTACACGGTCGCGTCGAGCCGGTCCGGCGACGCCTTCACCTTCTGCACCCATGCATCGAACTGTTCGCGCGGCTCGGCGAGCGTGCGGAACTTCATGTCGGAGAAGCCGCGGCCGCTGAAGTTGGCGGACGTGCCCGCGTAGTTGCCGGGCTCGTCGGCGATCAGGTGCAGGCGCGTCTGCATGCCGGCCATCGCGTAGACCTGGCCGCCGAGCTGCGGAATGAAGAACGAGTTCATCACCGAATCCGACGTGATGCGGAAGTTCACCGGCGTGCCGACCGGAATCGCGAGCTGGTTCACCGACGCGATGCCGAGTTCCGGATAGATGAACAGCCACTTCCAGTCGAGCGCGACGACCTCGACGTCGATCGGCTTCACCGACGACTCGAGCGGCTTGTACGGGTCGAGCTCGTGCGTGGTCTTCCACGTGAGCACGGCGAGGAACAGGATGATCAGCGTCGGCACCGTCCAGATCACGACCTCGATCGCGGTCGAGTGCGACCAGTTCGGCGCGTAGGTGGCGCTGCGGTTCGACGCGCGGTAACGCCACGCGAACCACAGCGTGAGCAGGATCACCGGAATGACGACGATCAGCATCGCCCAGGTGGACGTTGCGATCAGCGCCTTTTCGGCAGCGCCCACGCTTCCTTTCGGATTTAGTACATCTAAATTACAGCCTGACAGGCTCAAAGCCGCGCCGATCGACATCAGCGCCACTCCGCCTTTTGAAGCTTTTCTTTTCATCACACAGCCCGAGGGTCATTGAATCCGTTTGCGTATGCCCGATGCGCATTCGATCCACGAAAGTGGCCGAATCATACGTCGCGCGAGTGCGATGAAAAACCAGCTAATGCGGAAAATCATCATTGCAGAATCTGCCGTGAGACAGATTGTCGCGGGGCAATTTCACGCAGCCGAAAGCAGGCCCGGCGCTGCCTGCGCCGGACCGCGATCGATGCGCGTGCAACGACCTCACCGCCATGCGATGCGCCCCGCTCACGCGACGTGCCGCGCTCAGTTGCGCGTCGATGCCATGTATGACGGCTGCGGCTGCGCAGGGCCATCCCCGGTCGGCAGCTTCGAATGGCTCGCGTCTTCGATCAGCCTGCCGACGGTCGGATCGATCGCATCGGTGAACGGCTTCGGATCGATGCCGACCGCCAGCACGACCAGTGCGAGCGACGCGAACATCACGATCTCGCGCCGGTTCAGGTCGGCGAGCTTCGCGATCCGCTGGCTTGCGACCTTGCCGAACACGACGCGCTTGAGCATCCACAGCGTGTACGACGCGCTGAGGATCAGCGTCAGCGCCGCGATGGCGCCGATCCAGAAGTTGAAGCGGATCGCGCCCATGATGACCATGAATTCGCCGACGAACCCCGACGTACCCGGCAGGCCGACGTTGGCCATCGCGAACAGCACCGTGAAGGTCGCGAAGCGCGGCATCACGCCCGCCACACCGCCGTACGCGGCGATTTCGCGCTGCTTCGTGCGATCGACGAGCACGTTCACGCACAACAGCATCGCGCCCGCGACGAAGCCGTACGACACGAGCTGCACGATCGCGCCTTCGACGCCGATCCGGTTGAACAGAAACAGCCCGAGCGTCACGATCCCCATGTGCGCGACCGTCGAATACGCGAGCAGCTTGCCGAGATCGGTCTGCGCGAGCGCGATCAGGCTGGCATAGACGATCGCGAACAGCGACAGCGCGATCACGGCCGGTGCGAAGAAGTGGCTCGCATCGGGCGTGACCGGCAACGCGAAGCGCAGGAACCCGTAGCCGCCGAGCTTGAGCATCGCGAGCATCAGCGCGGCGCCGGTCGGGCCGTCGGTGTAGACGTCGCTCAGCCACGTGTGGACCGGCCACATCGGCACCTTGACCGCGAATGCGGCGAAGAAGCCGAGGAACACCAGCAACTGCGGTGCGAAGCCGAGCTGCAGCGTGCGCCACACGGCCATGTCGAACGTATGCGACTGCGCGTACAGGTACAGCATCGCCATCAGCAGCATCAGCGAGCCGGCGAACGAGATGAAGAAGAACTTCACGGCCGCGTACACGCGACGCTCCCGCCCCCACGTACCGATCAGCAGGTAAAGCGGGATCAGCGTCGCCTCGAAGAAGATGAAGAACAGCAGCCCGTCCTGTGCGACGAACACACCGACCATCAGCCCCGACAGGATCAGGAACGACGCGTAGTACTGCGCGACACGCACCGTGACCGACTCCCACGACGCCACCACCACCACGAGCGTCGTGAACGCAGTCAGCACGACGAGCCACAGCGACGCGCCGTCAATGCCGACCCGCCATCCGGAATTGAACGCCGCCAGCCAGTTGCGGCTTTCGACGAATTGCATCGCAGCCGAGTGTGCATCGAAACCGGCGACCAGCGGAACGACCGCCGCCAGCCCCACCAGCGCGCCGACGAGCGCGATCAGCCGCGTTCGACGCGGATGTTGATCGGAACCGGCGCGCAGCAGGCACGCGCCGAACAGGATCGGAGCCCAGATGGCCAGGCTCAGAAAGGGGAAATCATGCATGTCAACTAGGCCTTGATGAAGTCGCGCACTGCATCGGGGACAGGCGAGACGAAAGGAACGAAATCAAATCGACAGATAGATTTCGTGAATCGCCAGTGTTGGCAAAATGTAAAGCGACATCATCGGAAAACTTGACGCCGCTCAAATGCGATCGGGTTAACCAGCATAAGGCGATTGATTATTTTCTGCATCGCAGCAATGCGCAGATTTTCGGCATCAGCCTATACCACTGATTTTTATGAGTAATTTTTTGTATTGTCCGACGAGGACGATCGCGAAAAACGACGCAGCGCCGCATTTTTGACGTCGGCGAGCCATTTCGGAGGGTCGGAATGCGCTTGTTGATGCCCGGCAGGACGGCGAGCATATGGCGCCGAATCCTTACATCAATACTTTCAATTTTATTTCATTTGGCCTTACACGATGCAGGTCGAGCGAATGGTCGCTGCGCCCGCATCCTTCACTTTCCAACCGCAATCATGGATGACTCGAGCGGCCCCATATGTGCGTCGTCATCATGCGATGGCGATCGTGTAGCGCGGGAAAATGGACGACGCGAGCGTCATCGCATCGACGATATTGCGCTCGTCGAACATGTAATTTGCGGCGGGCGGAGCCGACTTCGACGCCGGCGTCGTGACGATCGCCTCGCGTCGCCATGCGCGACATCCTGCAGTACATGCGGGTGGAGTACGACGGAGAACGGTTCGAGCGCGAGCAGCAATGCGCCCTGCGCCATCACGACAAGCGACGCGACGACTTTGAATCCCGCATCAACCTGACAGCCGCTCGCCAAGCGCCAACAAGAAGTCGGCGGCAAGCCTGGTGCGCGCGGAGGCTTGGCGCGCTTTCTCATAGACCACCGACAAAGGGGCGCCGACACTCTTGAAGTCGCCGAGGACAGGAACAAGTCGCCCCGCGGCCAACGACGACGCGACGACATAATACGGAGCTTGCAAGATACCGCCCCCGGCTTCTGACAACGCCAGGAGCGCTGACGCATGGTCGCTGGCCAACGGTCCCACGGGGAAATGGCGGTACTGATCCCCGCCACGAACAAACGTCCAGTCTCGGAATTGTCCGCTGTTGACCATCACATAACGCAGACAGGTATGGTCGACCAGGTCGTCTGGCGTATCGGGCACACCCCGCGACTGCAGGTATGCCGGCGAAGCGACCGTCACGAAGCCCCCCCGCGGCAAAATAGTTGTCGCCCCGATAGAAACTTGAATCTTTCCTGAATTCAAGTTTCGTAGATGGTGGTG
>NZ_CABVQC010000093.1 GCF_902499175.1 Burkholderia aenigmatica | reverse complement strand
CGGCTGGCAGGATTCGAACCCACGACCCCTTGGTTCGTAGCCAAGTACTCTATCCAACTGAGCTACAGCCGCACGCAGAAGCGAAATTATAGCAGGGTTGTATAAAAAGGGAAGCCTTATTCGCGAATTGTTCTGCAAGACCTTGCCGGGGCGCCCTTCGTGTACCCTTGGAGCATCAGTCATCCAAGTTGAACCCGCATCATGAACAAGGCGTTTGTCAAAGAGTCGGACGGTGACGACGACGATCTCGACCAGGCCCAGCCGGCGATTCCGGCAGGCGCGAAGAACTACATCACGCCGGCCGGCCACAAGCGGCTGAGGGACGAACTGCTGAACCTGATCGACGTCGAGCGTCCCGAGGTCGTGCGGCTCGTGTCCTGGGCCGCGTCGAACGGCGACCGGTCGGAGAACGGCGACTACATCTACGGCAAGCGGCGGCTCCGCGAGATCGATCGCCGCATTCGCTTCCTGACGAAACGGCTCGATCTTGCCGAAGTCGTCGATGCGAGCCGGCAGGAGAACGTCGACCAAGTGTTTTTCGGCGCAACGGTCGACTACGAGACGCCGGACGGCGAGGATCACACGATCACGATCGTCGGGATCGACGAGGTCGATCTCGATCACGGCTGCGTCAGCTGGATCTCGCCGGTCGCGCGTGCGCTGATCAAGGCGAAAATCGGCGATACCGTCACGCTGATGACGCCGGCCGGCCCGCAGCCGATCGACGTGCTCGACGTCCGTTACCCGGCACCGGGCAACGCCTGAGCGACGCTCGGGGTCAGCCCGGAAAAGAAAAAGCGCCCCGATGGGGCGCTTCGTCATCCGGCGTGCGGCGGATGTGCAGGTCGCTCAGAAGCGATGGCGCAGGCCGGCCGTGACCGCGATCTGCTTGTTGCTCGACGAAGCACCACCGAGGCCGTTGACATAGGCGCCGATGCCCAGGCCGTCCGTGCTGACGCGCTGATACACGCCTTGCACGTACACGTCGGTCCGCTTGGACAGTGCATAGTCGGTCTGCAGGTTGAACTGATTCCAGCCCGGATGACGGCCGTCCAGGAAGCCGGCGGTGTATGTGTACGACCCCGCCAGCGACAAGGCCGGCGTGAGCGCGTAGCGCGCGTTCACTTCGTAGTTGTTGAAGCGGGCAAACGTGCCGTCGAGACCCAGGCCGTTCGACACGCCCGAGGCACCCGCGGAGATGCCGAGCGCCCGGTTCACACGCGATTGCGTGAATACGAAGCCGGCCGTTGCCGGGCCGAATGTGTAGTTCAGGCCGCCGCCGAACACGCGCTGACGCTTGCCGACGAACGTGTTGTCGCCTGCTACCGCGCCGCCGCTGTTGGTGACCGCGGCCGACGTGAGGCCCGTGATGTCATTGTTCAACTGCAGGTAGCCAGCGCCGATATTGAAGCCGGCGTAGGTGTACGACACGCCCGCGCTGTACGCGCGATTGTTCGAGAACTGGTTGCTGTTCGAGAAGCCGTACAACGCGCCGAACTTCAGGCCGCCGTAATTGATGCTCGTATACTTGACGGCGTTATTGATCCGGAACGAATTGTTCAGGTTGTCGTTATCGAACGGGTGGGCAAACTGGGTGCCGCCGAATTGCGTACCGGTCAGCGACAGCGGCCCGATGTAGTCGACGACGCTGTCGTATTGGCGACCGAGAGTGACGGCGCCAAACTGGTCATGAGACAAGCCGACGAACGCCTGGCGGCCGAATTCACGGCCATTCTGGCCGAGCGTGCCGTTGGCGATGTTGAAGCCGTTTTCCAACACGAAGATTGCTTTCAGGCCGCCGCCGAGATCTTCCGTGCCGCGCAGGCCCCAGCGGCTGCCGTTGATCTGGCCGCTGCGTTCCGACCATGAGCTGTGGCCACCCTGGTTGTTGGTATAGGTGATGCCTGCGTCGATCAGGCCATAGAGCGTCACGCTGCTCTGAGCATGGGCTGCTGTAACGAAGACACCCGACAACGCGGTGACGATCAGGGTTTTTTTCATGGATCTGTCTCCAAACAGGATGATGTCGATCGAACCTGCTGCGGACTGGCATGTTTTGCTTGACGCTGCGGCCGGTCCGGCAGAGCGGCGGTGCGCTTATCAATAAGCCATCTGCAGTGTACGGAGTGCGTGGAGCGGGGGACGATCACGCTTTAAGCAATAATATATTTTGGAATCCGCAAAGATTGTCGAGGTAGCGCAAACGATTGACCATCAAGGGTTTGCGGCGCTGCAGCGAAGAAAAATAGCGATTAGGACTACGGAACGGGCGTTGCGCGATCGCGACAGGTAGTCAGCAGCAGGCGAGGGCGGTCATAGCGCGATTATTGACACATCGGCAATAGAGGTTTGTGTGGAGCATGAATAATGAAAGGTTGTTCTCTCGCTATACTGCGATCTCTGCTTTCCGAAGCAGACTTTTTCGTTGACGGAAAAGATCTCCAAACCTTTGTCGGCGCGACTTCCCAGTCGCGCTTTTTTTTTGCCCCGTCACGCCGCGTGCTATTGCGCGTATGAGTGCCGCTTGCGCTTGGCCGCAGGTGCGGCTTCCTTGGCTTCGTTGGGGGGCGGTGTGTAGGTCCAGTCTTCCATCACGTAGTGACGGGCATCGAGTGGCGATGCGAGCAGGTTCTGCCAGTGATCGCCGTGCCAGGTCGTATCGAATTCGGTGTCACATGGCGCTTCGCGCGCAGACTCGGCCAGGGCGCGGGACTTGCGACGTACGCGTCCAAGCCGGCTCGCGAAGCGCTTGATTCCGTCCAGCCACATGACCTTCTCCTTCCTTCCAACGTTAAGTGAGCATCGCAATGTCCCCGCATTTCCGCAACCCGGAAAAAACCCGAGGATTTTACCGAGCCGATTTGTCCCCGGTAGAAATTTCGTGGTCGAGATTATTGATGCTCCGGTCCCGGTAATGTTGACAGGTTTTTGATGCGAATCAATTAATCAAAGGCGATGGTGTACCGATTCCAATGGTATTAGCGCTTTTTTGATAAAACGTTCGTCAAAAATTTTCTTGACGCACCCGGATTGTCCAATTTATAAAGTCAGCACTCCGTCCTCGGGCGGCGTGCTGGTGCGGGTGCTGGCGCAATGTTTCGGGATTTCGGGAAACGGCTATAAAAATAGCTTTTTTGATCTAATCGAGTGGGGAACGAAGACATGGATACCGGTATCGTGAAATGGTTTAACGATGCTAAAGGTTTCGGCTTTATTACGTCGGACAATGGTGGTGAAGATTTGTTTGCGCACTTTTCCGAAATCAAGATGGACGGCTTCAAGACGCTGAAGGAAAACCAGCGTGTTTCGTTCGACGTGAAAGTCGGGCCGAAAGGCAAGCAGGCAGCGAATATCCAGGCGGTCTGACGCGCCACGCATTGCCGATCACGTCCGGCCCCCGCATTGCGGGGGCTTTTTGCTTTTCGGGGGCGGAACATTCCGGTTCGGGCTGGCCGCGAACGGGGATGCCGGTGCATACTCACGGAAGCATCGTTTCCCAGTCTTTTCATGTCTGATTCCCCCCGTCCGTCCGATCCCGCCAGCGAACAGCCGCTCGTTTTCGTCGACCTTGAAACCACGGGCGGCTCGCCCGCCGAACACCGCATCACCGAAATCGGTGTGGTCGAAATCGGCCCGCTCGGCGTGTCGACGTGGACGACGCTCGTCAATCCGGGCCAGTCGATTCCGCCGTTCATCCAGCAGCTGACGGGCATTTCGGACGACATGGTGTGCGACGCGCCGTCGTTTGCGTCGCTGGCGCCGGCGTTGTTCGAGCGGCTCGACGGCAAGCTGTTCGTCGCGCACAACGCGAGTTTCGACCGCGGCTTCCTGCGGGCCGAATTCGAGCGCGCCGGCTTCGCATTCAATCCCGATGTGCTGTGTACGGTGCGGCTGTCGCGTGCGCTGTTCCCGCGCGAAGCGCGGCACGGGCTCGACGCGTTGATCGAACGCCACGGCCTCGTGCCGGCTGCACGCCACCGGGCGCTGGCGGATGCCGACCTCCTGTGGCAGTTCTGGCGCCAGTTGCACGAGATCGTGCCGCTCGAGCGGTTGCGCGACCAGATCGCGCGCACGACGCGCCACTTCCGTCTGGGTGGCGACCTGACCGAAGCCTGGCTCGATACCGCGCCGGCCGGGTGCGGAGCGTACGCGCTGTTCGCGGAGGGCGACGCGCCGCTGTATGTCGGCCGCAGCGTACGCGTGCGGCAGCGGCTACGTGCACTGCTGACCGGCGAACGCCGTTCGTCGAAGGAAATGCGGCTTGCGCAGCAGGTGCGCCGGGTCGAATGGCGCGAGACCGGCAACGAGCTGGGGGCAATGCTTGCCGAAGCGCAATGGATCGCCCAGTTGCGTCCATCGTACAACCGTCGCCCCGCGGCCGACGCCCGTGCCGGCGGTGCGCCCTGGCCGTTTGACGGCGCAGTTGCATTCGAGGCGAGCGGCGAGCGCCGCCTGTTTCATGTGATCGATGGCTGGCGCTATCTCGGCGTGGCGGAATCGCTCGACGCGGCCGCGCGGCTCGCGGCCGACGGGACGGACGGTGCGTTCGAACCCTTCACCCACCGCCTGCTGCAGACGCATCTCGCACGCGGCCTGCAACTGATTCCGCTCGCCGCGCTCACGCCGGCGGGGCAAGCCGGTTGAATCAAGCGCGGCCGCGCGATCCGCGCCTGCTGCGTCAACCGATCGCGCTTGCGCCGCCGGCCGAGCAGACGTGCGACAGCGCGGTGTCGAGTGCCTGCGTTTGCGTGGAGTCGTAGCGGGTGAGCGTCTTCCAGTTCGCGATGCTGCGCGCGAGCCGCGCCTGGCAATCAGGCGCATCGCGCAGCGGTCCAACCAGCGCGAGCCCTGCGAGCATTTTCTGCGTCAGCCGGTCGAGCGCCGGGCGCGTGCTGGTCGCGAGATCGGGCGGCATGCCTTCCGGCGGCCGCGTCGCACGCCAGTTCGCGAACAGCGCGTTCTGCACATCCTTGCTCGCGGTGATCTGATCCTCGAAGAACGTCCGCGCGAACGCGGGATCGACGCCGGCTTGTGCCGCGCGCTTCTCGACCGATGCGAGCAGTGCCGCTTCGCGCGGCCGGTCCTCGATTGCCTTGTGATTGGCCCATTTCCAGCGAGCGACCGGTTCGGCGAGCGCGAGACGCTGCGACGCGAGCGCGACGAGGTTGGTGAGGGCGGTGTCGTCGCCATCTGCATTGGCGATACGCGGGGACGAAAAGAGGGCGACGCCGAGCGCGGCGACAGCGAGGCTGGCACGAATGGCTTGCTTCATCGGAACGATCGGGAGAGCCGGGCGGGCCGGACGTGGAAAACCAGAAGAATAGACGAAGACAGTCGCGCGGCGTAGCGCAGCGACCGGAGAATCAGCAGGCGAGCTGATCCGGCACCGTCAGGCTGTTGCGGCCCGGGTGCGAGGCGAATTGCGCGCGATGCGCAGTGATGAACCGCACGATAGCGATGATCGACACGTGGCGGTTACAGAACCGGACAGGCGTTCACTTCGGCGAGTACAGCTTGTGCTGCTCGTCGAAGAATGCCCGCACGTGGTCAGGCAATTCGGCGAGGAATTCCACGCCGACGGGTTCCGGATCCGGGCTCATCACTTGCTCGGGCGGTGGCATGCGAGTTGGTCTTTCGTCCATGGTCATTTCTCCAGCAGGTTCGATGATTATCAACCTCGCGCTTGGATTTATGCCAGTGGCGAATCGTTAGATTTTGTCTCTGTTGTATTAACGGCACATGCGCTCTGACGCGCGCTGCGATGCCGACTATTGCATCGTACGGAATCGGCAACAATCGGGCCGCTTGTTATACTTGCGCGCACTTTTTCCTGGACCGCGATGAAACGAACGACGCGATGGATCGGCCTCGTATGGCTGGCGCTGGTACTGAACGTACTGTCGCCCGTCATCGGCTATGCGCGTCTCGCATCGAGTGGCTCCGGCGAGCTCACGCTCGAATTGTGCAGTGCAGCGGGCACCCGCCAGGTCGTGCTCGCGCAGGCGGGCGGCGATCACGATACGTCGTCGTTCGACCATGCCGGCATGGCGCACTGCGTGTACTGCCCCGGCTTCGCGGCGAACGTGGCGCTCGGGTCGAGCCTGCCCGCGCTGCCGGGCTTCGTGCGGACGTTCGCCTATCGCGCGGCCGCCCCCGTCGTTCCCGATTGTCCCCGCAAGGGCATTCGTCTCGCGCAGCCCCGCGCCCCGCCTGAAAACGCTCCGATCTGATTGATGTCGTCCGCGCGCCCCCCGGTGGCGCGCGTGCCGCCCGCGGCGAGGCCGCGTGCCGCGCCGTCCGTGCGCGGTACGCGCGCTCGCGTCCGGCGGCGTCCGATCGCGTTTTCAGGAATTCGCACATGTCCTCCCTCTTCGCCGCGCGGCCGTCGCGCGGCCGGCTCGCGCTCGCATGCGCGGCCGCTTTTGCCTGGCCAGCCGCCCATGCGGCGTCAACGGACGATGCACGCGGCGCGACCGCGCACGGTGGTGTCGAGCGTTCCGCTGATGCCGCCGCGCCTGCTTCGGCTGTCGCAACCGTGCCGCCGGCGCTGGCCGGCGACACGCTGAGCGCCGTCAGCGTGACCGCGCAGCGGCAACCGGTCGATCCGGATACGCCGGCCGTCGTCACATCGATCACGCGCGAGCAGATCGAATCGCATACCAACGTCACGACCGAAGACGCGCTGAAATACGCGCCGAACCTGATGGTCCGCAAGCGCTATATCGGCGACCGCAACAGCGTATTCGCCGGCCGCGACTTCAACGAACTGCAGAGCGCACGCGGGCTCGTGTATGCGGACGGCGTGCTGCTGTCGAACCTGCTCGGCTCGAGCTACGCGTACCCGCCGCGCTGGTCGCTGATTCCGCCCGACGACATCGCGCGCGTCGACGTGCTCTATGGCCCCTTTTCCGCGCTGTATCCGGGTAACTCGATCGGCTCGACCGTGCTGCTGACGACGCGTCGCCCGGACAAACTCGAGGCGTCGCTGTCGACCCAGTTCTTCACGCAGCGCTATCACGACGGCTACGGGGTGGCAGACAGCCTCGGCGGCAATCACCAGACCGCGCGGATCGCGAACCGCGTCGGCCGGTTCTGGTTCGCGCTGTCGCTCGACCGGCTCGAGAACAACGGTCAGCCGATGCAGTATGCGAGCCCCAATTCGGCGTACAACCCGAAGCTCGGCGCCGCCGTGCCCGTGACGGGCGCCGCGACCGACATCGGGCCCAACGGAAAGCCGCGGACGATTGTCGGTGCGCAGTCGATCGAGCGGACCGAGCAGCTCAACGAAACGGTCCGGATGGGCTATGCGTTCACCGACCACGTCGATGCGACGCTCACGCTCGGGCATTGGGAGAACCATTACCGGCAGCACGGCGAAACCTTCCTGCGCGATGCGGCCGGCAATCCGGTCTACGGCGGCAACGTGTCGATCGGCGGCCGGAACATGACCGTTGCGCCGAACGCGTTCGCGCCGCAGCGCGGCGACCAGGAGAACTGGCTGTACGCGCTCGGCCTGAACGGCCGGCTCGATTCCGGCTGGCGCCTGTCGGGCGTCGTGTCCGCATACGACGTGTCGCGCGACGTGCAGCGCTCGGCGTCGACCGTGCAGGGTGGCGCAGGCACGCAGTTCCAGGGCGACGGCACCGGCTGGCGCACGCTCGACCTGAAGGCCGAGGCGCCGGAAGTGAAGGGCCATACGTTCATGTTCGGTTACCACTACGACAACTACTTCCTGCGCAACGTCACGTACAACACGGCCGACTGGCTGGCCGGGCCGACCACGTCGCTGTCGAGCGTCTATCGCGGCGACACGCGCACGCAGGCGCTGTTCGGCCAGGACGCGTGGCGCTTCGCGCCGGGCTGGCTCGCGACGCTGGGGCTGCGTTACGAGCGCTGGGATGCGTACGGCGGCGCGCTCGGCAATGCAACGGGCACACTCGGCTATGCGGACCGCAGCGCGAATGCGCTGTCGCCGAAAGTCGCGCTGCAATGGGATGCGACCGACGTATGGCGCTTCCGGCTGTCGTTCGCGACCGGCACGCGTTTCCCGACGGTCGGCGAACTGTTCCAGGGCACGATCTCGAACAACGCGATCGTCAACAACAACCCGAACCTGCGGCCCGAAAAGGCGATCGACTGGGACTTCACGGCCGAACGCGACGTGGGTGTCGGCGTCGTGCGTGCCAGCGTGTTCCAGAGCGATCTGCGCGATTCGATCTACAGCCAGACGACGGTGTCGGGCGCGACGACGGTGACCAACATCTCGAACGTCGATCGCGTGCGCGTGCGCGGCGTCGAACTCGCGTTCAGCGGCGAGAACGTTGGTTTGAAGGGACTCGCGATCGACGCGAACGTGTCGGCGAGCAATGCGCAGATCCTCGCCGATGCCGCGAATCCCGCGTATGTCGGTTCGCGCTTTCCGCGGATTCCGCGCATGCGTGCGAACCTGCTCGCGTCGTATCGCTTCGACGAGCACTGGCTTGCGAGCGTCGGTGTGCGCTATTCGGGCCGCCAGTTCAACACGCTCGACAACAGCGACGTAAACCCGGACGTCTATGGCGGCACGAGCTCGTTCACGATCGTCGATCTGAAGGCGCGCTACCGCTTCGACCGTCACTGGACCGCGTCGGTCGGCATCGACAACCTGACGGACCGCCGTTACTACGTGTTCCACCCGTATCCGGGCCGTACTTTCTATGGAGAACTGAAATGGTCGCTGTGAGATCGCTCGCGGCAGGCGGCGCGCTGTGGTTCGCGTTGCTGTCATCCGCCGGTGCGCACGATGCGCATGACGTGCCGAAGGCGGCTGACCCGCACGCCGCGCACATGAGCATGCAGGCCGCGCCCGCGCAGCAGAAGCAGCCGCTCGCGACCGGCGCCGCGTTCGACACGCATCACCGGCTGTGGGTCGCGTGGGTCGAGGGCGCGCACGTCGTCGTCGCGCATTCCGACGACGCGGGCAGCACGCTGTCCGCGCCCGTGACCGTCAACGCGATGCCGGAGCCGATCTACACGAGCGCCGAGAATCGCCCGAAGATCGCGACGAGTACGGATGGTCGCGCGGTGTACGTGTCGTGGTCGATGCCGCTCGATGCGCCGTACACCGGCATGGTGCGCTTCGCGCGATCGCTCGACGGCGGCGCGACGTGGAGCGTGCCCGTGACCGTGCATCGCGACCGGCAGGCGATCACGCACCGCTTCGACATGATGGCCGTCGATCCGGCCGGCAATATCGCGATCGCATGGATCGACAAGCGCGATCTCGTGGCGGCGAAAGCGGCGGGGCAGGCGTACGAAGGCGCGGCTGTCTACTACGCGGTATCGCGCGACGGCGGCGCATCGTTCGAAGCCGAGCGCAAGGTGACCGACCACACGTGCGAATGCTGCCGCATCGCGATGGCGATCGATCCGGCCGGACAGATCGAGGCCGCGTGGCGCAACGTGTTTCCGGGGCAGATCCGCGATCATGCGCTTGCCGTATTGCCCGTCGCGGCGTCGGAGCCGGTCGTGCCGGTGCGCGCGACGTTCTCGAACTGGCACGTCGAGGCGTGCCCCGAGCACGGGCCGGCGCTGGCGATCACGCCGGACGGCACGCGCCATCTCGCCTGGTTCGGCGTCGTCGACGGCCGGGCCGACGTGTTCTATTCGCGCATCGGCGCCGACGGCGAGCCGCGCGGCACGCCGTGGGCATTCGGCGCGAATCCCGCGGTGCCCGGCGAGCAGGCGTCGCATGCGGCGCTCGTCGCGCGCGGCGACGTCGTCTGGCTCGCCTGGAAGGCGTTCGACGGCGACACGATGCAGATCAAGCTGCGCCGGTCGGACGATCACGGCGAGCACTGGTCGGCGCCGCGCGTGATCGCGTCGACGTCGGGCGCGAGCGACAACCCGCAATTGCTCGACGACGCGGGCCGCCTCTATCTGTCGTGGCGCACGCGTAACGACGGTTATCGGCTGATCGCGGTGGAGGGGGCGAAATGAAGCGGCTGATTGCGTTGCTGGGCATCGTGCTCGCGAGCGTGCCGGCATGGGCCGGCGGCGAACTGCAGCCGCTGCGCGCGGCCGACGTCGCGCGCCTGTATGCGACCGCGCACGAGCGGCCGCTGGCGGTCGAGATCTGGTCGCTCGATTGCGGATACTGTCGCGAGAACGCCGCGCACCTGGTCGCGTGGCAGCGCCGCCATCCGGACGTGCAGCTCGCGATGGTCGCGATGGATGCATACGACGACAACGGTGCGGCGATCTCCCAGGCGCTCGCGCAGATGAACTTGCCGCCGCAGGTCGCGCAGTACGCGAACGCGGAGCCGATGCCCGAGCGTCTGCGGGCGGCGCTCGATGCGGGATGGAGAGGGGAGATGCCGCGCACCGTGTGGATCGGGCGCGATGGCGCACGCGAAGCGCGCAGCGGATTGCTGACGGCCGACGTGCTCGACGGCTGGTTGCAGCGCGCCAGGCGCTGAACCGGCCAGCGGCGCGCGGCGAGCGGGCCGCGCGCCGGCCTGATACGAAAACGCGCCCGAAGGCGCGTGGAGAGAATCGTCAGGCCGCTCGCTTGAATAGCCGGATCACGAACAGCAGGATCACCGCGCCGACGACCGCGACGATCACCGAACCGATGAAGCCACTGCCGACGCTGATGCCGAGCAGCCCGGCGAGCCAGCCGCCGATCACTGCGCCGACGATCCCGACGATGATGTCGACGATCAGCCCGAAGCCGCCGCCCTTGACGAGCAAGCCGGCAAGCCAGCCGGCGATCGCGCCGATGATGAGCCACATAATCAAGCCATGAGCCATGGTTGTCCTCTCCTTGAGTTGAGTCGAATGACCGGACATCGGCAGCGTTGCCGCAAGCTGAATGAAGGCGGCAACGCGACCTGCCGCGCCGCCCACGCAATGTAACGCGATAGACGGGTCGGAATCGTTAAGTAATGTTATGCACCCTTAACCGGATTTTCCAGGGAATTCGTCTGCATACGGGGAGGCTCGTGCGTGGACGATGCGTGATGAAATGAATATGTAATAAACGACCGCCGGTGAAGCCGGTCGGCCACGGGCGTCATCGCTCGCGCGTCGATGCCTGCATGCCCGCGTCGGGCAATCCGTCGCTTGCGTCGGCGATCAGCCGGGCGACGGTCGAGGGATCGCCGATCGCCTCGATCGACAGCAGTGCGAATCGGGCGAGAAAGAGCGACGCATCGGCTTCACCGATTCGCGTCATCGTGCGGCACAGGTCGGTGTAGAGGGTGTCGCGTTCGGTATCCATCATCATGCGGTTTCCTGAGGATCGGTTGACGCGCACGGATGGAGTGCGCGTTCGAGCGCGGCGGCCACGTCGCCGGCGCAAGCGTCGTGCCAGCGGCCAAGGACGTGACCGTCCGGACGTACGAGATAGACGGTGCCGTCGCGCGCACCATACATGTCGAACAGCCGGCCGTCGTCGTCATGGCCGCCGCAGGCTGGTTGCCGCGGGGCCGCATGCCGTGCGAGCGTGACGAGCGCGAACGGTATCCGCGCAGCGTGCAGGCGCCGTTCGAGAGCGGCGAGTGCCGGATCGGGCACGCCGTCGGACGTGAAGCAGAATGCGGTGAAGCGCGGCGCGACGAGATCGGTCAGGTGGCCGCGGCGCATGTCGCTGCCATGCGCCGAGTACAGCATCAGCGGGCATTCGGCGAGCACCGTGCCGGGCGTGGGGCCGGCGGCAAACGTATCGCGTTCGGCTGCGTTGAGCGACGACGTCGCATAGGCGATGGCCGTCGTCTGGCGCGGATTGATCAGCGAACGCAGCCCCGGATGTCCGACCGCGAGCGACAGCACGGCCTTGCGCATCAGTTCGAACGCAAACGACGGTGGCGCCATGAACTCGGTGCTCTTCGTGCCGTAGCGGAGGTTCTCGTGCGTCGCGAACACGCGTTCGTCCGAATAGCTGTCGAGCAACGTGTCCGACGCGAGCCCGCGAGTCACGTACGCGAGTTTCCATGCAAGGTTGTCGGCGTCTTCGATACCCGAATTCGCGCCGCGCACGCCGAAGATCGGTACGAGATGCGCGGCGTCGCCGCAGAACAGCACGCGGCCGTGCCGGTAGCGTTCGAGCGTCAGCGCGTTCGCCTTGTAGATCGTGATCCAGATCGGCGACCAGTCGCCGCGCTCACCCATCATGTCGAGCAGGTTCTGCACGCGCGGGATTACGTTCTCCGGTTTCACGGCCGCTTCGGGATCCTCATCGTCGCGCAACTGGTAGTCGATTCGCCACACGTTATCAGGCTGCTTGTGGACGAGCACCGTCGAACCCGGGTTCGACGACGGATCGAAGTATGCGAGCCGTTCGGTCGGCCGGTCGCTGTCGAGCGCGATGTCGACGATCACGTAGCGGCCCTCGTAGCTCGTGCCCTGGAGCGACAGGCCGAGCGCGTCGCGCATCGTGCTGCGCCCGCCGTCGCACGCAACGACCCAGTCGGCGTCGAGTGCATAGCCACCGAGCGGCGTGTCGATCTGCAGGCGCACGCCGTCCGGCTGCCGGATCACCCCGGTGACCTTCGCCTGCCAGCGAATCTCGATGAGTTCGGCGCGGCGCAGCGCGGCGTCGAGCAGGAATTGCTCGATGTGATACTGCGCGAGATTGATCATCGGCGGCAGCTTCTGGTTGTCGTCCTGCGGCATCGTGAAATGCAGCACTTCGTCGCGACGGTAGAAGCTGCGTCCGCCGGTCCACGGCAACCCGGTGCGCAGGAAGTCGTCGAGCGCGCCGAGCCGCTCGATGATCTCGAGGCTGCGCCGCGAGATGCAGATGGCGCGGCTGCCGTGGCAGACCGCGTCGTCGGCCTCGATCAGCACGCTGCGGATGCCGTGGTTCGCGAGGCCGAGCGCGACGGCCAGGCCGACAGGGCCGCCGCCGACGATCGCCACGCGATGCCGATGCGTATCGATACCGTCGTCGCAGGCCGGCAGATGCGCGGGATGGCGCGCGGCGACGAACGGGTAGGGCTTGAAGTCGAGATCCATCGTTGGCTTCCAAGGGGAGGGCGGTTCGACGTGCGCGCGGGCCGGGGCAACGCGTGCAGGCAGTCGAAGCAGTATGGAAGCCGGGCGGAAATCCGCTGTCCCCATTCCGGGTACGGCAAGCCGACCGGGATTTACCCCGATTCGGTCATCACCGGCCGGTTGGGTTCAGGGCTGCAGGCAAAGCGCGAACAGCTGGCGTTGACTCGAGATGCCCAGGCGCCGGTACGCGCGTTTCTGGTACGTGACGACGCTCGACGTCTTCACGCCGATCGTCTCGCCGATCTCGTGAGCGGTCTGGCCTTCGAGTACGCCGCGCAGCACGTCGAGTTCGCGCTTGGACAGCGTCGGGCATGCGCTGCGCAGCCGTGCGAGCATCAGTTGCGGGATACCGATCTGCGCCGCACCGGCGAGTGCGTAGTGATGCTTCGCGGCCTGCGCGATCAGCGGCGCGAGCGCTTCGATCGCCGCGATCTCACGCGGCTGGAACGCGCCGCTGCGATGCGCGCGGTACAGGTTGATCGACAGCCAACTCGCATCGTTGGGCTGCATCAGCAGTGACAGCCGGTCGGACACGTCGGGGCCGCGGTAGCAAGCCGCGCGATACGCTTCATGATCGATCTCGTCGCCGGCCTGCTGGTGTAGCAGCAGGTCGTGGCGGCGCGTGCCGCGATGCGCGCTCGATACGATCTTCTGGTTGCCGTCGAGCGCGTAGAAGTGTCTCGCGTAGGTGTCGGCGACGTCGCGCAGGTAACGGCCGCCGCGATGGTCGGCGACGGATAGCGTGCGCGGGCGGTTGCCGAACTCGTACGCGAAGATCGTGCATTGCGTGACCGACAGCGCATCGTCGAACAGCCTCAGCACTTCGGCCGCGAATGCGTTCGGCTCGCTGCCGCCGATTGCGGCGACGAGGCGCGTCGCACGCGATACATCCAGTTGCCCGGTAAGGTTCGGTCGCTCGAGACGCCAGGTGCGCATGATGCTCGGAAAGGGCGAGGTGATCCGAAGATTGTAATCGGCGGGATGCGGCGCGGGAGTCGGGTGATGCCCGCAAGCGGAGCGGGTGCGGACAGAAGGGCAGCGCACGATTCGGCGCCCGGAATGAGAAAAGGGCTGACAAGCATTGCTTGTCAGCCCTTTATAACTTGGTGCCGGAGATAGGAGTCGAACCTACGACCTTCGCATTACGAATGCGCTGCTCTACCAACTGAGCTACACCGGCATCAGAGAAACGAAATTATAAGGTGAAATCTGAAACCTTGGCAATAGGTTTTGCGAATTTTTTTCAGCTTGCTGCTGCTGTTTCGCGAAACTCATCGACTCGGCAAACTTCCCGCTTCGTTTCACTGCGATGCGACCCGTTGGGGTCACATCGAGAGGCGCGATTGTACTAACGTCACGCGATACTGTCTAGTGCTGCAGTGCAAATTTATTGCTTTTCTTGATGGTAGCCCGTCACGCGCTCGACTTCGTTCTTCGAACCGAGGAACACCGCGACGCGCTGATGCAGGCCCGTCGGCTGCACTTCCATGATGCGCTGCGTGCCATTCGTCGCGGCGCCGCCCGCCTGTTCGACGATGAACGACATCGGGTTCGCTTCGTACATCAGGCGCAGCTTGCCCGCACGATCGGGCGTGCGCTTGTCGGCCGGGTACATGAAGATGCCGCCGCGGTTCAGGATCCGGTGCACGTCGGCGACCATCGATGCGATCCAGCGCATGTTGAAGTTGTCGCCGCGCGGGCCGTCCTTGCCGGCGTTCAGTTCGTCGACGTAGCGCTTGACCGGGTCGTACCAGTGGCGTGCGTTCGATGCGTTGATCGCGTATTCGCGCGTGTCGGCCGGGATCTGCATGTTGCTCTGCGTGAGCACCCACGAGCCGACTTCGCGGTCGAGCGTGAAGCAGTTCACGCCGTTGCCGGTCGTCAGCACGAACACCGTTTGCGGGCCGTACACGGCGTAGCCGGCGGCGACCTGCTCCGTGCCGGGCTGCAGGAACGATTCCTCGGTGGCCTGCTTGCCGTCCGGGCAGCGCAGCACCGAGAAGATCGTGCCGATCGACACGTTCACGTCGATGTTCGACGAGCCGTCGAGCGGATCGAACACGAGCAGGTATTCGCCGCGCGGGTAGTTCGCCGGGATCGGGAAGAACGTTTCCATTTCTTCCGACGCCATCGCGGCGAGGTTGCCGCCCCATTCGTTCGCGTCGAGCAGGATCTCGTTCGACAGGATGTCGAGCTTCTTCTGCACTTCGCCCTGGACGTTCTCGCTGCCGGCGGTGCCGAGCGCCTCGCCGAGCGCGCCCTTCGACACGTTGTAGCTGATCGCCTTGCACGCGCGGGCGACGACTTCGATCAGCAGGCGCAGGTCGGCGGGGAGGTTGTTGGTCTCACGTTGCTGTTCGATCAGGAACTTCGACAGCGTGGTGCGGCGGGCAATGGACATGACAGACTCCGAAAGGCCAAAGAATCCTTGAATGGTCGCAATTTTACCCGCCGCGCCTCTCGTGCCGCCGGCTTTTTTCGTCCGGTTACATGGCCGAGCGGCCGAACAGGCCCGGTTTCCGGTGGCGGGGGCGGGCGAGATGCGCTTTGCAGCGGCGGCAGGCGGCGCGGTCGGACCCCGCGATTGCGCCCGGTTCACGCGGTGCTCACACAATAAAAAAGCCGGTGCCGCGATTGGCGGCACCGGCTGTCTCGCGCGGGCGCGATGCGGGCGATGGCGTTACGCGAGCGCCTTCTCGACGATCTCGCGCACGTCGCGCGATTTCGCACCGGCGGCGACCTGCTCGAGGGCTTCGCGCATCCGGTCGCGCAGCGCCGGCGTGAAGCGGCGCCACAGTTCGAGCGAGCGGGCGAGGCGCGCTGCGACCTGCGGGTTGATCGCGTCGAGCGCGAGCACCTGTTCGGCCCAGAACGCATAACCCGAGCCGTCCGCCGCGTGGAATTGCGCGGGGTTGGCCGCGCAGAAGCTGAAGATCAGCGAACGCGCGCGGTTCGGGTTCTTCAGGTTGAACGCGGGGTGCGCGAACAGCTTGCGAACCTTCGCGAGCGTCGGCTGCGCGGCCGTGCCGCGTTGCGCAGCCTGCATCGCGAACCACTTGTCGATCACGAGCGCTTCCTTCTCGAAGCGGCGGTAGAAATCGTCGAGCGCGTGCTCGGCCGGTTCGTTCGCGCCGGCCGCCGCGGCGGATAGCAGCGCGCCGAGGGCAGCCGCGCGATCGGTCATGTTGTTCGCCGCGTCGTATTGCGCGGTTGCGAGGCGCACGGCATCGGCCGGGTTCTCGAGCTCGGCGAGATATGCGAGCGCGAGGTTCTTCAGCGCGCGGTGGCCGGATGCCTCCGGCGTCGGCTCGTAGGCGCCGGGCGTCTGGTGCTGTTCGTAGGCGGCGAGCCAGTCGGCGCGCAGCGCGGTGGCGAGTTGACGGCGCACGAACTGGCGCGCGCGATGCACGGCGGCCGGATCGGCTTCCGCCATCTGGTCGGCGAGGTAGGTTTCCGACGGCAGCGTCAGCGCGAGTTCGCGGAACGCCGGCGACAGCGTCGCGTCGGTCAGCACGCGGCGGAATGCGGCGACGAAGTTCTCGCCGAGCGTGAGCGGCTCGTTCGCGGCGGCGCGCGCGGCGAGCGTCAGCAGCGCGCGCGTCGCGAGGCGCTGGCCGGCTTCCCAGCGGTTGAACGGATCGCTGTCGTGCGCAAGCAGGAACGCGAGATCGTCGTCGCTGTAGTCGTACTCGACGATCACCGGCGACGAGAAGTTGCGCAGCAGCGACGGCAGCGGTTGTTCCGGCACGTCGACGAACGTGAAGGTCTGCTCGGTGTCGGTGAAGTCGAGCACGCGTGTCGTGCCTGCGGCGGCGGCTTCGCCGTCGAGACGCAGCGGCAGGTCGCGGCCGTCGCGGCCGATCAGGCCGATCGCGAACGGAATCAGCAGCGGCCCTTGCTGCGTTTCGCGCGCGGCCGGCGATGCGTCGCCGTAACCCTGCGCGAGCGTGACCGTATAGCGGCGCGCGGCCGCGTCGTACGCGGTGCGCACCGACACGCGCGGCGTGCCGGCCTGGCTGTACCAGCGCTCGAACTGCGCGAGGTCGCGTCCGTTCGCGTCGGCCATCGCGTGACGGAAGTCGTCGCAGGTCACGGCGTGCCCGTCGTGGCGCTTGAAGTACAGGTCCATCCCCTTGCGGAAGCCGTCACGGCCGAACAGCGTCTGGTACATCCGCACGACTTCCGAACCTTTCTCGTAGACGGTCATCGTGTAGAAGTTGTTGATCTCGACGTAGCTCTCCGGGCGCACCGGGTGTGCCATCGGGCCCGCATCCTCGGCGAACTGCAACTGGCGCAGCACGCGCACGTCCTCGATGCGCTTGACCGCGCGGGCCGCCGATTCGATATCGTCGCCCGCGGCCATGTCGGCCGAGAATTCCTGGTCGCGGAACACCGTCAGGCCTTCCTTCAGGCTCAACTGGAACCAGTCGCGGCAGGTCACGCGGTTGCCGGTCCAGTTGTGGAAGTACTCGTGGCCCACCACCGATTCGATGTTCGCGAAGTCGGTGTCGGTCGCGGTCTCGGGGTTCGCCAGCACGTACTTCGTATTGAAGATGTTGAGCCCCTTGTTTTCCATCGCCCCCATGTTGAAGTCGCCGACCGCGACGATCATGAAGCGGTCGAGATCGAGCTCGAGGCCGAAGCGCTTCTCGTCCCAGCGGATCGAGTGGATCAGCGAATCCATCGCATGACGCGTCTTGTCGAGATCGGCCGGCTCGACCCACACCTGCAGCAGCTTTTCCTTGCCCGAGCCGGTCGTGATCTTTTCCTCGATCGCGACGAGCGTGCCCGCGACCAGCGCGAACAGGTAGCTCGGCTTGCGGAACGGGTCTTCCCACTTCGCGAAGTGGCGGCCATCGGGCAGGTCGCCGGAATCGACGAGGTTGCCGTTCGACAGCAGCACCGGGTAGGCGGCCTTGTCGGCGCGCAGCGTCACCGTGTACGACGCCATCACGTCCGGGCGGTCGAGGAAGTAGGTGATGCGGCGGAAACCTTCGGCTTCGCACTGCGTGAAGAAGTTGCCGCTCGACACATAGAGGCCCGACAGCGTCGTATTCTGGTCGGGTGCGCAGGCGCTTTCGAGCGTCAGCTCGAATGCATCAGGGACGTTCTCGACGGTCAGCCCGTGTTCGTGCGCACGCACGGCGTCATGCGGCGCACCGTCCAGCCGTGCGCCGACGAATTCGAGCGCTTCGCCCATCAGCTCCAGGTGCGGCGCGGGTGCGGCGTCCGGATTGCGGCGCACGCGCATCGTATTCCTGACGATCGTACGGGCCGGCGCGAGATCGAATTCGA
Organism: Burkholderia aenigmatica; assembly: GCF_902499175.1. GTDB lineage: Bacteria > Pseudomonadota > Gammaproteobacteria > Burkholderiales > Burkholderiaceae > Burkholderia > Burkholderia aenigmatica. The sequence goes on along the minus strand of NZ_CABVQC010000093.1, from coordinate 9,583 downwards.
GCGCGACGGAATCGATGAGGAAGGCCGGCGGCGTGTAGTCGGCGCGGCGGATCACGGTGGAGGAGGCGTTGTCGGACATGGTCGTCGAGATCGGTGGAATGGGGGACGCGCCCGTGGCACGGGCCGGGCGAACCGGGCCATTGTACAAAGGCTTGCGGCTGCGTGCCGGGCGAACTTTTTACCGGTTCCGCGAGTCCGCGTATTATCGGCATCCCGTTGCGGTTCGCACGGTGCGACGAACGGGTGACGGATCGAAGAGGATCAACATGAAACGCGAATGGATTCAACGCGGTGCGGGCTGGGCGGCGGTGCTGTGCGTGGCGCTGCTGACCGGCTGCACCAGCTACGTGACGACCCAGGTCACGGCCTTCTCCGACTGGAGCGGCAGCGACGCGACACGCACCTATGCGTTCACGCGCACCGATGCGCAGAAGCACAGCATCGAGCAGTCGACCTACGAACCGGTCGTGGCGAACGAGCTGTCCACGTATGCGTTCCGGCAGGCGCCGACCGCGCAGGCCCGCTATCTCGTCGGACTGACGTACGGGGTCGGCAGCGATCTCGTGACGGTGCCGCAGCCGGTCTACTACGACCCGTGGTTCGCCGGCCCGGGGCCGTACTGGCGGGGCGGGCCGTGGGGGCCCTGGGGACCGTGGGGCCCCTGGGGGCCGATGCCGGCCGGCTATGTCGCGCAGACCTATCAGGTGTTCGACTACACGCTCGGCATCCGTATCACCGAGCGCGCAACGGGCAAGGAGGTCTACAACGTGACCGCGCGCACGACCGGCGACAACGGCGCGCTGCTGTATGCCATGCCGTTCCTCGCGCGCAGCGCGCTCGCCGATTTCCCGCTGGCGAACGGCGCGGTCCGCACGGTGCGGCTGCCGGTCGACAAGCGCGGCGGCCCGGCGGCGCCGGCCGCCAACGAGCGAGCGGTGCCGGCGGCGCCTGCTTCAGGTGCAGCCGCCACGAAGTAACGCGGCGTCAGTCCCGGCGCGGCCGTCCGGCCGCGCCCGCCATCTTCCTTCCCGTCAGACCCCGATGCCCAGCAGCGCAAGCGCGCCGAGCACGACGAACAGCACGGCCGCAATCCCGTGCACGAGCTTCGTCGGCAGACGGTGCGCGAAGCGGTCGCCGAGCAGGATCGCCGGCACGTTCGCGAGCATCATCCCGAACGTCGTGCCGGCCACGACACCGATGTAGTCCTGGAAGCGCGCGGCCAGTGCGACGGTCGCGATCTGCGTCTTGTCGCCCATTTCCGCGAGGAAGAACGCGACGAGGGTCGCACCGAACACGCCGAGCCGCGAGCGGTTGGCATTGGCTTCGTCGGCATCGAGCTTGTCCGGCACGAGGATCCACAACCCCATCGCGATGAACGAGAACGCGAGCGCCCAGCGCATGATCGACGGCGTGACGAGCGCGCCGAGCCATTCGCCGAGCGCGCCGGCGAAACCGTGGTTCACGAGCGTCGCGACGAGCACGCCAAGAATGATCGGCATCGGCTTGCGATAGCGCGCGGCCAGTACGAGGGAAAGCAGTTGGGTCTTGTCGCCGATTTCAGCGAGGGCGACGGCGCCGGTGGAGATCAGGAAGGCTTGGGACACGGATGGGGTTCCACGGGCCGGTGTTGTGCGTGCGAGCGACGATCCACGGCGCGCCGGGCCCTGATGCGGCGCACTGTGAACCATCGGTCTCGCCAGGCCAACGTGGCTGCGCCCGCCATGGCCATACGGCCAAGTCTGTTGACGGACGCCTCCGTCACGATGTGCGCCGGGGGCGCGGGACATCGAGCGGAGCGGCTACTCCCCAATGAGCGGCGAATTCTAGCACGGCGCGTTGCGCGCGGGAAAGCGGGCGGGCGGCACGGCACCCGGAGTCGGGGCGGGATTGGGATACGGCAATCCTCGGCGTCCCGGCACGCGCGGCGGCGAATGCCCGCGCGTGCCGGGACGAGCCCCCGGGCAGGTCGTTACGCGGCAGGGCGGCGCGCCGCGCCGCGCTCGTGGACGAGTTTGCCGGCCGCATAGGTGCGGTACACCGCGCGGTCGTCACCGAGCAGCGCGAACGCGAACAGCAGCTCCTCGAGCGAATCCGCGCGTTTCGTGCGGCGCGCGAGCAGCGGCGTGGCCTGCGGATCGAGCACGACGAAGTCGGCTTCGGTACGCGGCGCGAGCGTGCCGACCGTATCGGCGAGGTCGAGTGCCTGCGCGGCGCCGGCCGTCGCGAGCCAGAACATCCGCGTCGCGGTCAGGTGGTGGCCCGACAGCCGCGCGACCTTGTGCGCTTCGTTCATCGTCTGCAGCATCGAGAACGACGTGCCACCGCCGACGTCGGTCGCGAGCGTGACGGGCACGTCGTATTCGCCGGCCTTGTCGAAATCGAACAGCCCGCTGCCGAGGAAGAAGTTCGACGTCGGGCAGTGCGCGACGACGGTGCGCGTCTCGGCCATCCGGCGGCGGTCCTCGTCGTCGAGGTGGATGCAATGGCCGTACACCGCGCGCGGACGCAGCAGCCCGTAGCGGTCGTAGATGTCGAGATAGCTGCGATGGCCGGGGAACAGCTCGGCCACCCATTTCACCTCGTCGACGTTTTCCGCGACGTGGCTCTGCACGAACACGTCCGGATGACGGCGCGCGAGTTCGCTGCACGCCTCGAGCTGTGCCTCGGTCGACGTCGGCGCGAAGCGCGGCGTGAGCGCGTACATCTGGCGGCCCTTGCCATGCCAGCGGCCGATCAGCTCGGCGCTGTCGTCATAACCCGATTGCGCGGTATCGCGCAGGAATTCGGGGCAGTTGCGATCCATCAGCACCTTGCCCGCGATCATTCGCAGGTCGCGCGCGTCGCTCGCGGCGAACAGCGCATCGGCCGACTGCTTGTGCACCGTGCAGTAGACGAGGGCGCTCGTCGTGCCGCACGCGAGCAGTTCGTCGACGAAGAAGTCGGCGACTTCGCGCGCATGCTCGGGATCGCCGAACTGGCGCTCGGTCGGGAACGTGTACTTGTCCAGCCACGGCAGCAGGCCCGGTGCCGGCGACGCGATCATGTCCGTCTGCGGATAGTGGATGTGCGTGTCGATGAAGCCGGGCACGATCAGCTTGTCGCGCAGGTCATGGACGATCGCGTCGCGCGCGAGCGTCGCGGCGAGCTGCGCGTACGGGCCGGCCGCGACGACCTTGCCGTCGTCGACGATCAGGAGGCCGTCGGTCTCGTAGTTCGCGGCCTGGCTCGATTGTGCCGGGTCGCCGTTGAAGGTCAGCAGTTGGGAACGAAAAGCGGTTTGCGTCATGACGAATGGTCCTGCATCAAGGTAAGGCGAACAGAAGAAAACGAGCGACGCCGCACGAGGGCGGGATGGCGCCTGGCGAGCGGGTGCGGCACGCTGCGTGCCGCACGACCGGATGCGATGGCGCGGGCGAACGTGGCGGCCGAAGCCGCCAGCGAGTGGTTGCCGGCGGGCCTCGCAGCCATTGCGCTCGCGACCGGCGCGGCGGCGAACGAAACGGCAAACCGCGACGGCCGGCATGTGCGCGCGACGACGAACGGTGCCGTCGCCGCGCAGGCACGCGCGCGACCGCTTCGGCACGAGGCCGAACCGGTGGTCGCGAAGCGGATGCCGTTGCCGTGTTTCATCTGTCTAGCGTTCCTCGATGCCGGCCGTCACGCGGCGTGCCAGTACGCGTCGAGGCGCGCGAACAGCGCGTCGCGCTGCGCCGGTTCGATGAACGACGCCTCGAAGCCGTTGCGGATCACCGCATGGACTTCGGCATCCGTGAGCTGCAGCCCTTCGGCCGTCGCGAAGTAGTTTTCGTTGACGTAGCCGCCGAAATAGGCCGGATCGTCGGAGTTGATCGTCACCGCGACGCCGCGATCGAGCAGCGCCTTCAGCGTGTGCTTCGCCATGTCGTCGAACACGCACAGCTTGAGATTCGACAGCGGGCAGACGGTGAGCGCCGTGCGCGTTTTCGCGAGGCGCTCGACGAGTGCCGCGTCCTCGATGCTGCGCACGCCGTGGTCGATCCGGTCGACCTTCAGCACGTCGAGCGCTTCGTAGATGTACGCGGGCGGGCCTTCCTCGCCTGCGTGCGCGACGAGCTTCAGCCCGAGCGCGCGCGCCTTCTCGAACACGCGCGCGAACTTGGTCGGCGGATGGCCGAGCTCGGACGAGTCGAGGCCCACGCCGATCAGGCGATGGCGATAGCGCTCGAACAGCGGCAGCGCGGATTCGAACGTCGCGAGCGCGTCCTCTTCGGACAGGTGGCGCAGGAAGCACAGAATCAGCTTGCTCGACAGCCCGCGTTGTTCGGCATCGGCGAGTGCGCGTTCGATGCCCGCGACCACCGTCTCGACCGGCACGCCACGCTCGGTGTGCGTCTGCGGATCGAAGAACAGTTCGGTATGGACGACGTTGTCGGCGAGCGCGCGTTCGCAGTACGCGGCCGTCATGTCGTAGAAATCCTGCTCGGTCAGCAGCACGCTCGCGCCGGCGTAATAGATGTCGAGGAACGACTGCAGGTCGGTGAACGCGTACGCGGCGCGCAGCGCGTCGATCGAGTCGTACGCGAGCTTCACGCCGTTGCGCTGCGCGAGCGCAAAAATCAGTTCGGGCTCGAGCGAGCCTTCGATATGGATGTGCAGCTCCGCTTTCGGCGCGCGGGCAATCTTGTCCTTGAATGTCGGGGTCATGGCGTCGTTCTTGGTCGGTCAGTAGGTAGGGGAAGCCTGCGCGGACGCGTTCGCGTTTGCCTCGACGGCCTGCAGCAATTGCGCAGCCACCGAGATCGCGATTACTTCGGGCGCCTTGTCGATGATGCCTTCGACACCGATCGGGCAGCGCATCCGCTCGACCTGGGCCGGGTCGATGCCGATGGCTGCGAGGCGATGATCGAACTGCACGCGTTTTGCGTGCGAACCGGTCATCCCGAAGTACGCATAGTCGCCGCGCCGCAGGATGCGCTCGGCCAGCACGAAATCGAGTGCGTGGTCGTGCGTCATCACGACGAAGTAGGACTGCGGCGGCGCTGCGTCGACCGCGTCGGCCGGGGCGGCGGCCGCTTCGATCGCGAGGTTGCCGATGCCGGCGAGCACGTCGGCCGGCGGGAACACCGCATCGGGCCCGTCGATCCAGCGCACGTGGCACGGCAGCGTCGCCAGTATCTTCACGAGCGCGGTGCTGATGTGCCCGGCGCCGAACAGCACGACGGGGAACGCATACGGCGCGATCGTTTCGGTCATCAGCGACACGCCGCCGGTTTCCCACAGCAGGCAGTCGGCACGCGCGGCTTCCGATTCGGGCTCGCTCAACAGCGGCGCGCCCGGCGAGGGGCCGAATGATACGCTACGGACGGTCGCGGCGCCGGCCGCGACACGCTTCGCGAGCGACATGATCCAGCCGAGATCGCCGACGTCGAGCCGCTCGAACGCGAGCACCACGGCGCCGCCGCAGCACTGGCCGAGGCTCGGGCCGAGCGCGAGCCGCTCGAGCCGGCGCGCGTGCGGCACGTGCGCGCCATCCTTCAGCAGGTGCCGTGCGATCTCGATCGCCTTCCATTCCAGATGACCGCCGCCGATCGTATGGCGAGCCGTGTCGCGCGTGACGAGCATCTTGGTGCCGGCTTCGCGCGGCGCGGAGCCGTCGGTGTGCGCGACCGTCACGAGCACGGCCGCTTCGCCATGCGCGAGCAGTTGCTGCAGATCGCCGAGCCAGGCTTCCATCAGCACGCTCCGTTCGGGACGACGCGGCACGACACGCGGCGCGGGCTGGCGGGCGTGGCGGCAACGATGACGGACGGGAGCGGGGCGGGCCGGCCGCACGGCCGATGCGGTGCGGCGGCAGCGCGCGGACGGCGCGCGCGGACGGCACCGCCGGATGGGCGGACGCCATGAGGGTGACGGATGCGGATGGTGTGCGTTGTCATGATGAATCCAGTCGACATTGCGGATCGGGCGCGCGTTACGCAGGGGTGGTGAGACCGCCTGGCCTCGCGCACGTAGATCGCCATCCAGTCCCGAAGATAGCACCGCAAGGCGACGGGAACATCGCGGGGCGGTGATCCGGGCTATCAGGAGGCGATCATGTCGATCATAGGCCCGCCGTGCGGGATCGGGGCGCCGACGCATGCACGCCGGGCCGAAACGCACGCGTGGCGGGGCTGGGCGCGGAAGTCGCGCGATGCGCGTTCGCCCGGATCGCCGGGCGGCGGCGGAGTAGGTGTTTACGCGGGGCCGGCCAGGCAGGGCCACCTGGGTGGAGCCGTCCGGGCGCGGCTGCTCGGGTGCGGCCCGCCGGGTTGGGCTGGCGGGTGCTCCCGGGCCGGGCGGTCACCGGTCGGCGGTGTGCGGCCCGGGCGAGCGGGCCGCGCGCAGGCCGGTGCGAAACCGGCCGGTCAGGCCACGAGCTTGCGGCGATGACGCCAGAGGCTCGCGACGACGGCGATCAGGATCGCGGCGAAGCCGATCAGCGACCAGCCGGGCAGCAGGATGCCGAAGATCGGCGGATAGACGGTCTCGCACAGCCCGGCGACCTTGAACATGCCGGGGAACCACTGCGCGGGCGGCAGGCTGTCGACGATCGGCTGCAGCGTGTCGAAGCCGCAACTGAAGCCCGGATTCATCTGGATCGACAGATGCCGGGCGGCCGTGCCGACACCGCCGGCCGCGGCGATCGCGATCAGCAGCTCGAGCACCCAGACGCCGCGCCAGTTGCGGATCCCGGCGGCCAGGAACGCGAAGATCCCGATCGCGCAGAAGAAGTAGCGCTGGATGATGCACAGCGGGCACGGATCTTCGTTCTTCACGTACTGCAGGTAAAGCGCACCGGCCAGCAGGGCGATGCACACCCATCCGAGCAGCATCAGCAGGCGGCGTTCGCGGCGGATGGCGAGCGTGTAGTCGTTCATGTCGGCGGGGTTCCTCGTGGGTCGGTCCGGAAAACAATCGCGCGATTTTAGCGCGAACGGTCTGGCACGAAACTGACAGCGCGCGTGCGGCAACCTGCCGCACCGCGCGCGCTGTCCGCCGGCGGTCGATTGGCTGCGGTCAGCGGATCGTGTTCAGCACGGCCTCGACCGCCTGGCCGATCGCGAGCAGCGCGTCGTCGCGATGCGGTGCGGCCGCGAGCATCAGCCCGACCGGCGCGGCATCGCGCGGATGGCAGGGCAGCGACAGCGCGCACGCGTCGAGGAAGTTGAACGCGCTCGGGTTGCGCAGGATCAGCGCGTTGGTGCGCGTGAACGCGGCGTCGTCCGCTTCGAGTTCGGCGATGCGCGGCGGCACGACCGGCACCGTCGGCGAGACGAGCGCATCGAAGCGCGACCAGACCGTGTGCGCGGCTTCGTCGAGCATCGCCGTGCGCGCGGCGAGCAGGTCGAGATAGTCGGCCGCGCTCGCGGGTTCGCCCTTCAGGATCCGCGTGAGCACGCGCGGGTCGTATTGGTCGCGGTGCTTGTCGAGCAGCGGGCGATGCCACGCATAGGCCTCGATCGGCGAGAAGCCGAAGCGGTTGATGTCCGGCAACCGGTCGAGTGCCGGAAAGCGCACTTCCGTGACGATCGCGCCGGCGGCTTCGAGATGCTTGAGCGCGGCGTCGAGCGCGGCTGCGACGTCGGCATCGACGCCATCGGTCACGTAGTTCGTCAGCACGCCGAGCCGCACGCCTTCGAGCGGCCGGGCGGCCGGCACGTGCGGTTCGAGGCCCGCGAGCATCCGGTCGACGAGCGCGCAGCAGGCGACCGTCAGGCCGATCGGGCCGAACGAGTCGAGCGTCGTCGACAGCGGCACGCCGCCTTGCGTCGGGATCCGGCTCGCGGTCGGCTTGAAGCCGGTCAGCCCGCACAGCGCGGCCGGAATGCGGATCGAGCCGCCCGTATCGGTGCCGAGCGCGACCGCGGCCATCCCGTCGGCGACCGATGCGGCCGCGCCGGACGACGAGCCGCCGGAAATCCGCGCGTCGCCCGGCACGTCGCGGTGGTACGGCGAGCGCGGATGGCCGAAGTGCGGATTCAGCCCGAGCCCCGAGAACGCGAACTCGCTCATGTTGGTGCGGCCGACCAGCACCGCGCCCGCCCGCTTGAGCCGCGCGACGGCGACCGCATCGGTTTGTGCGGCCGGTGCACCGTCGAGCACGCGCGAACCGGCGCGCGTCACCTGGCCGGCAACGTCGAACAGGTCCTTGACCGACACGGGAATGCCCGCGAGCGGCGACAGCACGGTGCCCGCGGCGCGCAGCCGGTCGTGCGCGTCGGCCGCCGCGCGCGCGTTGTCGGCATCGACTTCGGTGAAGACGACCGCACCCTGGCCCGACGGATCGGTGATCCGGTCGAGCGCGGTGTCGACGAGCGCGCGGCTCGTGGTCCGGCCGGCGGCGAGGTCGGCGGCGAGCTGGGCGAGCGGGGGGAAGGGCGTGAAAGTGGTCATGGCGGCTCAGGGACGGAGATGTTGAAGAAGCGTGGAGCGGAACGAATCGATATGGCTTTCGACGGCTTTACGCGCGCCGGCGGCGTCGCGCGCGGACAGCCGATCGAACAGTTCGCGATGCTCGTGCTGGACGTCGGCGAGATGGTGAGGTTCGGACAGCGTGACGAACCAGAAGCGCAGCGAGCGCTCGTGCAGCGCGCGCAGGATCTCGGCGAGGACCGCATTGCGCGCAGCCGCGGCGATCGCCTGGTGGAACGCGCGGTCGAGTTCCATCATGCCCTCGACGTCATGTGTGTCGACGCAGGCCTGTCCGTCGTCGAGCAGCGCTGCCAGGCGGGCGAGATCGTCGGGCGTGGCATGGCGCGCGGCGAGTTCCGCGCAGTGCGCCTCATTGATGTGCCGCACGTCGATCACCGCGACGATGTCGTCGAGCGACAGCGGCTGCACCATCAATCCCTTGCGCGGCATCACGGACAGCAGCCCTTCGAGCACGAGCCGATGGACGGCCTGATGCACCGGCGTGCGGCCGATCCCTGTGCGCGCGACGAGGTCGGCTTCGTTGAGGGCGGCGCCGGGCTTCAGACGCATCGTGATGATGTCGCGCTGGATCAGCGCGTACGCGCGGTCGGCGAGGCTGGCCGCCGGTGCGGCGGGCCGGTCGCGGGTGACGTCGGTCAGGGCATTCATGCGGGAGGCGGCGCGGTGGCCGGGCGGGGCGCGATCATGGCGCGGGAGACCGGGAAGCGTGAGCGATGTCTGGATATTATTGTGATATATCACTGGTGTCCAGTACCGACCACACGGCATTGGCGTCACGCGCACGTGAACGCGGACGCGCCCCGGCGCGGTTTGCCGCCAACTTGCAACAATATCGACAGGATGTTGCGGGTTTGCCGCTCGATCGTGCGCTGAAGCATAATGAATCCTCGTTTATCCATACGCGTGAGCGACGTACCAGACCATCGTCATGAACGAACACACGCCTTCCCCGGCCGGTCTGCCCGGCACCTCCTCCGTTTCTTCCGATTCTCCCCGTACCGATCCGGCGAAAGCGCCCGATGCGCCGGCAGCCCAGGCCGCCGCGCAGCACGTCGCCGCGGACGGCGCGTCGCCGGTGACGGCTGCGTCCGAGCCGGGCGCGCCGGGTGCCAGGGGCGCCGCGGACGATGGC
>NZ_CABVQC010000092.1 GCF_902499175.1 Burkholderia aenigmatica | reverse complement strand
GCCGGCGTCGCGGCGTTCGACGCGGCGTGGCTCGACGCGGCGCCCGGCTACGCGGCGTGCGTCGCGTGGACGCGCGCGTGAGCCGGGATCCGCGCGCGGCGCTCATTCGAGCGGCGCGTCGTTTGGCGCCGCGTAGCGCGCCTTGATCACGTCGCTCATCGCGAAGTCGAACGACAGCCCCTTCGGCGGCACCGGCTTCATGAACCACTTGTCGTAGAGCGCGTCGATCTCGCCGCGCTTCATCAACTGCACGAGCACGCCATCGACGAGCGCCTTGAACTGCGGATCGTCCTTGCGCAGCATGAACCCGTAGGCTTCCGACGATTGCGGCGTGCCGACGATCTGCCAGTCGGCCGGCTTCGCGGCGAGCTGGCGCACACCCGCGAGCAGCACGTCGTCCATCATGTACGCGGCCGCGCGGCCCGATTCGAGCGTGAGGCGTCCTTCGCCGTAGTCTTTCGCGCTGATGATCTGCATGTTCATCTTCTTTTCCTCGTTCATCTTGCGCAGCAGGCGTTCGGACGTCGTGCCCTGGTTCGTCACGACCGTCTTGCCGGCGAGGTCGGGGAAGTCGCGAATGCCCGACGTCGTGCGCGTGAGCAGGCGCGTCGTCGCGACGAAGAAGGTGGTCGAGAACGCGACCTGCGCGTGACGCGCGGCGAGGTTCGTGGTGACGCCGCATTCGAGATCGACGGTGCCGTTCTGCACGAGCGGGATGCGGTTCTGCGACGTGACGGGGATGAAGCGCACCTGCAGGCCGGGCTTGCCGGTGCGCGCCTTCACGGCGGCGATCACGCGATCGCACAGGTCCTGCGAGAAGCCGATGACCTTGCCGTTCGCGTCGGCGTAGGAGAACGGCACTGACGTTTCGCGATGGCCGATCGAGATCAGGTTGCTCCGGCTGATCTTATCGAGCGTGCCCGAGAGCGGCTCCGCGGCGAGCGACGCGCCGCATGCGAGTGCGCACGCGGCGAACAGCAGGGGGCGGCCGAACCGGGCGGTGAATCGTGACGGGAAGGACATGGCGGTCTCCGTGGCGAATGGTGATCCGTATGTTGCCAAAAACAAAATAACTGCAACAACTGTTAAGCGCCCGATCCCACGGGCCGATCCGGCGGGCCGTACCGGGCATCAGGGAAACTCCCAAGTCGAAATCGGTGAAATACGGGTTGTCTAGACAAGTTGGCGTGGCTACACTTCAATCCATTCCGAACTTGTCTAGACAGGATTGCTCACATGATTACGTTGACCCCCGGCCACCTGACCCTCCCGCAACTGCGCCAGATCGCACGCGAATCGGTGCAGCTCACGCTCGACCCGGCGAGCTTCGCGAAGATCGACGCAGGCGCGAAGGCCGTCGCCGACATCGCCGCGAAGGGCGAGCCGGCCTACGGCATCAACACGGGCTTCGGCCGTCTGGCCAGCACGCACATCCCGCGCGACCAGCTCGAACTGCTGCAGAAGAACCTCGTGCTGTCGCACGCGGTCGGCGTGGGCGAGCCGATGGCGCGCTCGTCGGTGCGCCTGCTGATGGCGCTGAAGCTGTCGAGCCTCGGCCGCGGCCACTCGGGCATCCGTCGCGAAGTGATGGACGCGCTGATCAAGCTGTACAACGCGGACGTGCTGCCGCTGATCCCGGTGAAGGGCTCGGTCGGCGCATCGGGCGACCTCGCACCGCTCGCGCACATGTCGGCCGTGCTGCTCGGCGTCGGCGAAGTGTTCATCCGCGGCGAGCGTGCAAGCGCGATCGACGGTCTGCGCGTCGCGGGCCTCGCGCCGCTGACGCTGCAGGCGAAGGAAGGCCTCGCGCTGCTGAACGGCACGCAGGCATCGACCGCGCTGGCGCTCGACAACATGTTCGCGATCGAAGACCTGTACCGCACCGCGCTCGTCGCGGGCGCGCTGTCGGTCGACGCGGCTGCCGGTTCGGTGAAGCCGTTCGACGCACGCATTCATGAACTGCGCGGCCATCAAGGCCAGATCGACGCAGCGGCGTCGTATCGCGACCTGCTCGAAGGCTCGCCGATCAACCAGTCGCACCGCGATTGCGACAAGGTGCAGGATCCGTACAGCCTGCGCTGCCAGCCGCAGGTGATGGGCGCGTGTCTGGACCAGATGCGCCATGCAGCCGACGTGCTGCTGGTGGAAGCGAACGCCGTGTCGGACAACCCGCTGATTTTCCCGGATACGGGCGAAGTGCTGTCGGGCGGCAACTTCCACGCCGAGCCCGTCGCGTTCGCTGCCGACAACCTCGCGCTGGCCGCATCGGAAATCGGCGCACTGGCCGAACGCCGCATCGCACTGCTGATCGACGCGACGCTGTCGGGCCTGCCCCCGTTCCTCGTGAGGGACGGCGGCGTGAACTCGGGCTTCATGATCGCGCACGTGACGGCTGCCGCGCTCGCATCGGAAAACAAGACGCTCGCGCACCCGGCATCGGTCGACTCGCTGCCGACCTCGGCGAACCAGGAAGACCACGTGTCGATGGCGACGTTCGCCGCGCGCAAGCTCGCCGACATCGCGGACAACACGAAGCACATCCTCGCCATCGAACTGCTGGCTGCCGCGCAAGGCGTCGACCTGCGCGCGCCGTACCACACGAGCCCGAAGCTGGCGCCCGTGATGGAAACGATCCGCGGCAAGGTCGCGCACTACGAACTCGACCACTACTTCGCACCGGACATCGCCGTGATCGCGAAGCTGGTCGGCGAGCGTGCGTTCGCGAAGGTTGCGCCGTTCTCGTTCGCATCGGAACAGTAAGCCCATGAGCGCGCCGGTCTACCAGGAGATCAAGGACTTCATCCTGGCCCGCATCCACGCAGGCGAGTGGGAGGAGGGCGACCAGGTGCCGTCCGAGAACGAGCTGGCGCGCGAATTCAAGGTGGCGCGCATGACCGTCAACCGCGCGTTGCGCGAGTTGACGGCCGAGCAGGTGCTCACGCGCATGAAGGGCGCGGGCACCTACGTCGCGCGGCCGAAGTACGAATCGACGCTGGTGGCGATTCGCAGCATCTCGGAAGAAGTCGGCGCACGCGGGCATGCGTATCACGCCAGCGTGCTCGGCCTCGACACGATCCGCGCCGACGAGGCGATCGCCGACGAGATGCAGGTGGCCGTGCGCACGAAGCTGTTTCATTCGCAGGTGCTGCACTTCGAGAATGACGAGCCCGTGCAGCTCGAAGAACGATGGGTGAATCCGGCGGTCGCGCCGGATTACGCCGAGCAGGATTTCACGAACACGACGCCGAACCTGTACCTGATGCGCGCGGCTCCGCTGCAGCGCGTCGAGTACCGGATCGAAGCGGCGGCCCCGGCGCCGGAGCGGCGCGAGCAGCTGCGGATGGACGACGTCGAGCCGTGTCTGGTTTTACATCGACGCACCTGGTCGCAGGGCGTCGTCGCCTCGGTGGCGAATCTGTGGCATCCCGGCAGCCGATACCGCTTCACCGGGCATTTCTGATTCCTATTTGATAGTCATTTTCCTTCGGGAGCAGTCGTCATGAACCATCCGAAACACATCGATCCCCGTCTCGATCCGACGCGCACGATCCGCGCGCCGCGCGGCAGCGAGAAAGTCTGCAAGACCTGGCTGGCCGAAGCGGCCTACCGGATGATCCAGAACAACCTCGACCCGGAAGTCGCGGAGCATCCGCATGCGCTCGTCGTGTACGGCGGCATCGGCCGCGCGGCGCGCAACTGGGAATGCTACGACCAGATCCTCGCATCGCTGAAGGATCTGGAAGAGAACGAGACGCTGCTGATCCAGTCGGGCAAGCCGGTCGGTGTGTTCCGCACGCACAAGGATGCGCCGCGCGTGCTGCTCGCGAACTCGAACCTCGTGCCGCACTGGGCAAACTGGGATCACTTCCACGAGCTCGACCGCAAGGGCCTGATGATGTACGGCCAGATGACGGCCGGCAGCTGGATCTACATCGGTAGCCAGGGCATCGTTCAGGGTACCTACGAAACGTTCTTCTCGGTCGCGAACCAGCACTTCAACGGCGATCCGTCGGGCCGCTGGATCCTGACGGGCGGCCTGGGCGGCATGGGTGGCGCGCAGCCGCTGGCCGCGACGATGGCCGGTTTCTCGATGATCGCGGTCGAATGCGACGAGACCCGTATCGACTTCCGCCTGAAGACGCGCTACGTCGACAAGAAGGCGACGACGCTCGACGAGGCGCTCGGCATGATCGAGGAAGCGAAGCGCGCCGGCAAGCCGGTGTCGATCGGCCTGCTCGGCAACGCGGCCGACGTGTTCCCGGAACTCGTCAAGCGCGGCATCACGCCGGATTGCGTGACCGACCAGACGAGCGCGCACGACCCGATCAACGGCTACCTGCCGCAAGGCTGGACCGTCGCGCAATGGCGCGAAGCGCAGAAGGTCGATCCGCAGAGCATCGTGAAGGTCGCGAAGCAGTCGATGGCCGTCCAGGTGCAGGCGATGCTGGATCTGCAGGAACGCGGTGCGGCGACGCTCGACTACGGCAACAACATCCGCCAGATGGCGCTGGAAATGGGCGTCGAGAACGCATTCGACTTCCCGGGCTTCGTGCCGGCCTACATCCGCCCGCTGTTCTGCGAGGGCAAGGGCCCGTTCCGCTGGGTCGCGCTGTCGGGCGATCCGGAAGACATCTACAAGACCGACCAGAAGGTGAAGGAGCTGATCCCCGACGATCCGCACCTGCACAACTGGCTCGACATGGCACGTGAGCGCATCGCGTTCCAGGGCCTGCCGGCGCGTATTTGCTGGGTCGGCGTGAAGGATCGCTATCGCCTCGGCCAGGCGTTCAACGAGATGGTCAAGAACGGCGAACTGAAGGCGCCGATCGTGATCGGCCGCGACCACCTCGACACCGGTTCGGTCGCCAGCCCGAACCGCGAGACGGAATCGATGAAGGACGGTTCGGACGCAGTCAGCGACTGGCCGCTCCTGAACGCACTGCTGAACACCGCAGGCGGCGCATCGTGGGTGTCGCTGCACCATGGCGGCGGCGTCGGCATGGGCTTCTCGCAGCACTCGGGCGTCGTGATCGTCGCCGACGGTACCGCCGAAGCGCATGAGCGTCTCGGCCGCGTGCTGCTGAACGACCCGGCGACGGGCGTGATGCGCCATGCGGATGCCGGCTACGAACTCGCGCAGCAGACGGCCCGCGAAGCCGGCCTGAAGCTGCCGATGCTCGGCCGCTGAGCATGACGGCGCTCCACCAGGCGCCGGTGAACGCGACGATGATCCGCGCAGCGGATCTCGTCGCGTCGCCATGGAAGAACGGCGGTGGCGTGACGCGCGAAATCGGCGCGTTCCCGCCGGGCGCTGCGCTCGACGCGTTCGCGTGGCGCGTGAGCGTCGCGGACGTCGGCACGGCCGGGCCGTTCTCGCGTTTCGACGGAATCGACCGCACGCTCGTGCTGCTGTCCGGCGCGGGCATGACGCTCGCCGAGGAAGGTGGCGCACGCCACGTGCTCGATGCACCGCTGGCCCGCGCGGATTTCGCGGGCGAGGCGGCGATCGACGCGACGCTGCACGACGGCGCGACGCGCGACTTCAACTTGATGACGCGCCGTTCGGCCGCGCGCGGCGTGCTCGACGTATGGCGCGCAGGCGCGCACCGCATCGAGCATGCCGATACCGTGCTGCTGTATTGCGCGGCCGGCGAGGCTGCCGTTGAAATCGACGGCGCACGCTACACACTGGAAGAAATGGACACGCTGCGGCTCGACGGGCCGCGGCGTGCGTTTGACGTCGTCGTGAGCGGTAGCGGCGCGTTGCTCGCCGTGTCGCTCGCCATCGGCGAACGAGACTGAACGCATGAAATCGACTGTCTGGCATCACCTGAGGCTGTGTCCGCACGGCCATCCCGACGAGACGATCGACGACGCGGCGATCGCCGTCGACGAAACCGGCACGATCGTCTGGCTCGGCGCGATGTCCGCGCTGCCGGACGGTTATGCCCACTGGCAACGCGAGGATCTGCACGGCGCGTGGGTGACGCCGGGTCTCGTCGATTGCCATACGCACCTCGTGTACGGCGGCACGCGTGCCGACGAATTCGCGCAGCGTCTCGCGGGCGTCAGCTACGAGGAAATCGCGCGGCAGGGCGGCGGGATCGTATCGACGGTGCGCGCGACGCGCGCGGCCGACGAGACGACGCTGTTCGTGCAGGCCGCCGCACGCCTGCAGCCGCTGCTCGCCGAAGGCGTGACCGCGATCGAGATCAAGTCGGGCTACGGGCTCGACCTCGCGAGCGAACGCAAGATGTTGCGCGTCGCGCGCCAGCTCGGCGAACGCTTCCCGGTCAGCGTCTACACGACCTTCCTCGGCGCGCATGCGCTGCCGCCCGAATACGCGGGCCGCGCGGATGCGTATATCGACGAAGTGTGCGACCGGATGCTGCCGGCGCTGGCCGACGAAGGGCTCGTCGACGCGGTCGACGTGTTCTGCGAACGCATCGGCTTTTCGCTCGCGCAGACCGAGCGCGTGTTCGAAGCCGCGACGCGGCGCGGGCTGCCCGTGAAGCTGCACGCGGAGCAACTGTCGAACGCGGGCGGCACGGCGCTCGCCGCGCGCTACCGCGCACTGTCCGCCGATCACCTCGAATTTCTCGACGAAGCCGGCATCGAGGCGATGAAGGCGGCCGGTACGGTTGCTGTGCTGCTGCCCGGCGCGTACTACTTCATCCGCGAGACGCAACTGCCGCCGATCGAGCTGCTGCGCAAGCACGGCGTGCCGATCGCGCTCGCGACCGATCACAACCCCGGCACGTCGCCGCTCGAATCGCTGCTGCTGACGTTGAACATGGGCTGCACGCTGTTCCGCATGACGGTGCCCGAAGTGCTGCAGGGCGTCACGCGCCATGCGGCCGCGGCGCTCGGCCGCGCGGATCGCCACGGCGCGCTCGAGGTCGGCCGCCAGGCCGACTTCGCCGCCTGGTCGGTCGGCTCGCTGGCGGAGCTCGCCTACTGGATCGGCCGGCCGCTGTGCGAGCAGGTCGTACGCGGCGGCACGACCGTGTTTCGCCGGATGAATGGATAGCCTCATGACCGACACCACGTTGTTTGCAGACCATGCGTACCTGCCCGATGGCTGGCGCCGTAACGTGCTGCTGCGCTGGGACGCGGCCGGCACGCTGACCGGCGTGACGCCCGACACCGACGCACCCGCAGGCGTCGCGCGTGCGGCAGGGCCGGTGCTGCCCGGCATGCCGAACCTGCATTCGCACGCATTCCAGCGCGCGATGGCGGGGCTCACCGAATACCGCGCGAATCCGTCCGACAGCTTCTGGAGCTGGCGCGACCTGATGTACCGCTTCGCGCTGAAGATCACGCCCGACGCGCTCGCGGCGATCGCACGCTGGCTGTATGTCGAGATGCTCAAGTGCGGCTACACGTCAGTGTGTGAATTCCACTACGTGCACCACACGCAGGACGGCTCGCGTTATCCGCAGATCGCGGAACTCGGCACGCGTGTGATCGACGCCGCGCGCGCGGCCGGCATCGGCATCACGATGCTGCCCGTGTCGTACCAGTTCGCCGGCTTTGGTAACAAGCCGCCGCGCGACGACCAGCGCCGTTTCATCAACACGCCCGACGGTCTGCTCGAACTGCTCGACGCGATGCGTCGCACGGCACCGGAGCACGGCGGGCTGCGCTACGGCGTTGCACCGCACTCGCTGCGGGCGGTATCCGAGAACGGGTTGCGCGCGCTGCTTGACGGGCTGCCCGACGATGCGCCCGTGCATATCCATATCGCCGAACAAACGGCCGAAGTCGACGACTGCGTGCGTGCCTACGGCGCGCGCCCGGTGCAATGGCTGCTCGATCGCTTCGACGTCGATGCGCGCTGGTGTCTGGTGCACGCGACGCACGTCGACGCAGCCGAAACGGCCGTGCTCGCGAAGCGTCGTGCCGTTGCCGGCCTGTGCCTGACGACCGAAGCGAACCTCGGCGACGGCGTGTTCCCGGCCGTTGACTATCTTGCGCAGGGCGGTGTGATCGGCGTCGGCTCGGACAGCCACGCGTCGGTCGACTGGCGCTCGGAGTTGCGCTTGCTGGAATACGGGCAACGGCTCGTGCACCGCGCGCGCAACGTGCTGGCGAGCGACACGCAGGCACATGTCGCCGATCGCCTGTTCGATGCGTCGCTCGCAGGCGGCGCGCAGGCGAGCGGGCGGCGTGTCGGTGCGCTGCGCGAAGGCTGCCGCGCCGACTGGCTCGTGCTCGATCCCGATCATCCGGCGATCGCCGAACACGACAGCACGTCGTGGATGTCGGGTATCGTGTTCGCGGAGCATGGCGAGACGCCGGTGCTCGACGTCTACACGAGCGGCGAGCGCGTCGTGAGCGGCCGCCGCCATCGCGACGAAGCCGTCGCGTATGCCGACTACCGCGCCGCGCTGGCGCAACTGCTGCGCTGACGCGCGCAACCGGCGCACGCCGCATGCGTGCGCCGGCAGACCTCCAACGGTGATGCGACATGACTGAACAACCGGCTGTATTCACGCTGAAGCAGGGCACGCTGCCGCTGCTGATCTCGATTCCGCACGCAGGCACGCACATCCCCGACGACATCGCCGCGACGATGACGGACGATGCGCGTTTCGTCGACGATTGCGACTGGCATCTCGAACGGCTGTACGGATTCGCGGCCGATCTCGGCGCATCGGTCCTCGTGCCGTCGCACGCGCGTTACGTCGTCGACCTGAACCGTCCGCCCGACAACGAGAACCTGTACCCGGGGCAGGACACGACGGGGCTCGTGCCGGTCGATACATTCGACAAGGCACTGTTGTATCCGGCGAACGCACTGCCCGGCAACGACGAGATCATGCGTCGCCGCGATCGCTACTGGCTGCCGTATCACGACGCGCTGCAAAGCGAAGTCGCGCGCCTGAAGCACGAGCACGGCCGCGTGCTCGTGTGGGAAGCGCATTCGATCCGTTCGCACGTGCCGCGCTTCTTCGACGGCCGCCTGCCGGACTTCAACTTCGGGACGTCGAGCGGCGCGAGTGCCGCACCGGGTCTCGCAGAGGCGCTGGCCGCGCGCGTGCTCGAACACGGCGGCTATACGGCGGTCGCGAACGGGCGCTTCAAGGGCGGCTACATCACGCGTCACTATGGCGTGCCCGATACCGGCGTCGAGGCTGTGCAGCTCGAGCTGTCGCAGATCACCTACATGGAAGAGACGCGTCCTTACGCGTATGACGAAACGCGCGCGGCGCGGATTGTGCCGCTATTGCAGACGCTCGTCGAAACCGCGCTCGCGCATCGTTGAGCCGGGGCCGCACGGATGCGGCAGCGCGGCGGAGCAGGTGGGTCGCACCCCGCCGGCACGTAGCGCGCCACACCGATGCAATGCACAACACGGCATCGATCCACGAGATCGATGCCGTTTTTTTTCGTCTGATCGATGCCTTCATCGGCACCTGAAAATTTGACGCAATTTTTAGGTGATATAAGCTGAATGTCAGGAAGTCGTCACGCGCGCACCGGCGGCAGGGCCATCGATCGAGGCCGCACCGCGCCGGCATGCGCTGCGAGACACCTTGCCGACGTGTCGCCGCGCGGCATTGCCGCATGCGCTTCATTGCGACACGTGTCCTGCATTCATCAGTCAGTCGAGTACGATCGTGAAAGCCGCCAGCCCTTCGATACGCCGGACGCGAAGTCCGTCGGCGGGCGCGCCGCCTCAGGCCGGGCCGATCCGGCATGCTGATCGCGGCACGCGTGCCGCCCCTTTCCGCGAGCCTCGTTTCTTCGCTCTTTCCCATCGCGGCCTGCGCCGCTTCAATCTCGTGGCCGCGCACGTGTTCAGCGCGGTGCAGTGCGACGGCAGCGCGTCGTTGTTGCCCTAGCGTCCTTTTCCGTTTCCGTTCCGGGTCGCACCGCCTGTTGCCGCATCGTCCGCGCGGCAGGATCGTGTGTGAGCATGCGCCGCGTCGCGGTGCGCGCGCGCGGCGCCGGCACGAACCCTCATCGTCCCGCGTGCGAACGAGTCGCGCGCGATTACCGGAGAGATGTCCATGCGCCTGCGCCCGATCGTAGCCGTTACCGCCGACCGCATCCTGCGCGGCGCGCATCCGAACCACACGGCGGGGGAGAAGTACCTGGCCGCGCTCGTCGATGGCGCCGGCGCGCTTGCATTCGTGCTGCCCGCGCTCGGCGCGCGCCAGCCGGCCGACGCGATCGTCGCGGCGGTCGACGGGTTGCTGCTGACCGGCAGTTATTCGAACGTCGAGCCGCATCACTACGGCGGCGCCGCGAGCGCGCCCGACACGCTGCACGATCCCGCGCGCGACGCGACCGCGCTGCCGCTGATCCGCGCGGCGATCGAAGCGGGCGTGCCCGTGCTCGCGATCTGTCGCGGCATGCAGGAGTTGAACGTCGCCTACGGCGGCACGCTGCACCAGCGGCTGCACGCGACGACCGGCTTCGACGATCATCGCGAGCGGCCGGCCGATCCGCTTGAACGGCAGTACGGCCCGGCGCACGTCGTGCAGTTCGCGCCCGGCGGCCTGCTGCAGCGGGTCGCGCGCGGTGCGCAGCAGGCGACGGTCAATTCGCTGCACGACCAGGGCATCGCGCAACTCGGCGCAGGGCTCGTCGTCGAAGCCAGTGCGCCAGACGGACTGGTCGAGGCCGTCAGCGTGCGCGGCGCACGCGCGTTCGCGCTCGGCGTGCAGTGGCACCCCGAATGGCGCTACGCGGAACAGCCGCTGTCGCGCGACATCTTCGCGGCATTCGGCGCGGCGTGCCGCGCGCGCATGACACATCGCATTCATGCAGCCGGTGGCGCGATGCCGTCGCCGGCCGCATCCGACGTCGACTGATAGAGGCCGATCATGGAACCCGAACTGAGCGAATTCCTGCGACAGCACCGCATCACCGAGGTCGAGGCGATCATTCCCGACATGGCCGGCATCGCGCGCGGCAAGATCATTCCGCGCAACAAGTTCGAATCCGGCGAATCGATGCGCTTGCCGCAGGCCGTGATGGTGCAGACCGTCACCGGCGACTATCCGGAGGACGGCACGCTGACCGGCGTGACCGATCCCGACATGGTGTGCGTGCCCGATCCGTCGACGATCTGCCTGATTCCGTGGGCCGTCGATCCGACCGCGCAGGTGATCCACGACTGCGTGCACTTCGACGGCTCGCCGGTCGAGATCTCGCCGCGCTACGTGCTGCGACGCGTGCTCGATCTGTACAAGGCGAAAGGCTGGCAACCGGTCGTCGCGCCCGAGCTCGAGTTCTATCTCGTCGACATGAACGCCGATCCCGACCTGCCGCTGCGTCCCCCCGTTGGCCGCACCGGGCGCGCGGAGACCGGCCGGCAGTCGTATTCGATCGAAGCCGTGAACGAGTTCGATTCGCTGTTCGAGGACATCTACGAATACTGCGAGATGCAGGGGCTCGATATCGAGACGCTGATCCACGAGGTCGGCGCCGCGCAGATGGAGATCAACTTCGTGCACGGCGATGCTTTGTCGCTCGCCGACCAGGTGTTCCTGTTCAAGCGCACCGTGCGCGAGGCGGCGCTGCGCCACAACATGTACGCGACCTTCATGGCGAAGCCGATGCAGGACGAGCCCGGCTCGGCGATGCATATCCACCAGAGCCTGGCCGACGCACGCACGGGGCGTAACCTGTTCTCCAACGAGGACGGTGCGGTGTCGCCGATGTTCCACAGCTATCTCGCGGGGCTGCAGAAGTACACGCCCGCGTTGATGCCGATCTTCGCGCCGTACATCAACTCGTATCGTCGCCTGTCGCGCTTCATGGCCGCGCCGATCAACGTGCAGTGGGGCTACGACAACCGTACGGTCGGTTTCCGCATTCCGCAGTCAGGCGCTTCGGCGCGCCGTATCGAGAACCGGATCCCGGGCGTCGACTGCAATCCGTACCTTGCGTTCGCCGCGACGCTCGCGGCCGGCTATCTCGGCTTGACCCAGCAGCTCGCACCGACCGAGCCGATCGCGTCGGACGGCTACAAGCTGCCGTATCAACTGCCGCGCAATCTCGAGGAGGGTATCTCGCTGATGGCGGCCTGCACGCCGCTGGCCGGCATTCTCGGCGACAAGTTCGTGAAGGCCTACCTGGCGCTGAAGGACACCGAATACGAAGCGTTCTTCCGCGTGATCAGCTCGTGGGAACGCAGGCATCTGCTGCTGCACGTGTGAGCGTGCGGCGCTGTTATCCGGAGGAAACATGACCGATCGAAACGAAGCCGTCCCACCGCAGTCGACCGCGGATTACCGCGCGCTCGACGCCGCGCACCACATCCACCCGTTCTCCGACATGGGCGCGCTGAACCGCGCGGGCAGCCGCGTGATCGTGAAGGCTGATGGCGTCTACCTTTGGGACTCGGACGGTAACAAGGTGATCGACGGGATGGCCGGCCTCTGGTGCGTGAACGTCGGCTACGGCTGCAAGGCACTTGCCGACGCCGCGTATCGCCAGCTCCAGGAACTGCCGTTCTACAACACGTTCTTCAAGACCACGCACCCGCCGGTGATCGAACTCTCCGCGATGCTCGCGGAAGTCACGCCGAAGGGCTTCAACCACTTCTTCTATTGCAACAGCGGCTCGGAAGGCAACGACACGGTGCTGCGCCTCGTGCACCAGTACTGGCGCGTGCAGGGCCAGCCGCAGAAGAAGTACGTGATCTCGCGCAAGAACGGCTATCACGGCTCGACGATCGCGGGCGGCACGCTCGGCGGGATGGGCTACATGCACGAGCAGATGCCGTCGAAGGTCGAGAACATCGTGCACATCGACCAGCCGTATTTCTTCGGCGAAGCGGCGGCCGGTGAAACGCCGGAAGCGTTCGGCCTCGCCCGCGCGCAGCAACTCGAAGCGAAGATTCTCGAACTCGGCGCGGAGAACGTCGCCGCATTCATCGGCGAGCCGTTCCAGGGCGCGGGCGGCGTGATCTTCCCGCCGTCGACGTACTGGCCGGAAATCCAGCGGATCTGCCGCAAGTACGACATCCTGCTGGTTGCCGACGAAGTGATCGGCGGCTTCGGCCGCACCGGCGAATGGTTCGCGCACCAGCACTTCGGCTTCGAACCCGACCTGATCACGATGGCGAAGGGCCTCACGTCGGGCTACGTGCCGATGGGTGCCGTCGGCATTCACGAGCGCGTCGCGCGGCCGATCATCGACAACGGCGAATTCAACCACGGCCTCACGTACTCCGGCCACCCGGTCGCGGCGGCCGTCGCGGTCGCGAACCTGAAGCTGCTGCGCGACGAAGGGATCGTCGAGCGCGTGAAGAACGACATCGGGCCGTACTTCCAGCGCCGGTTGCGCGATGCGCTGGGCGATCATCCGATCGTCGGGGAAATTGCGGGAGCGGGGCTGGTCGCGGGCGTTCAACTTGCGCGTGAACGGGACCGGCGCGAGCGGTTTGGCGCGAATGTCGATATCGGCACGATCTGCCGCGACTTCTGCTTCAACGGCAACCTGATCATGCGCGCGACTGGCGACCGGATGCTGCTGTCGCCGCCGCTCGTGATTCGCGAAGCGGAGGTTGACGAGATCGTCGACAAGGCGAAGCGTGCGTTCGATGCGACGGCGGCAAGGGTGGGGTGCGCGCAGTAAGCCGGCGCGGCATTGCGTGCTGAGCCGGTAGCGCGACGCCAAAACGAAAAGGCCCTGCGTCGTGAGACGCAGGGCCTTGAATTCTTTGGTGGGCGGTACTGGGATCGAACCAGTGACCCCTGCCGTGTGAAGGCAGTGCTCTACCGCTGAGCTAACCGCCCAAAGAAGAAAAGATTATGTCAGGAGTTTTGGGGTCTGTAAAGCACTTTCTGCAAATATTTTTCAGACCCGCGCAACGACGGGTCAGCCGGCCGTCGACGGCTCGACGAGATCGAGGATCGACCCGTCGCGCTTGAGCGTCGCGAGCACGATGCTCGAGTTGATCGACATCACGCCCGCGGCGCGGTGCAGCCGGTTGATCACGAAATCCGAATAGTGATCGAGATCGCGCGCGCGAACCGTCAGCACATAGTTCGACCCGCCCGTGACGATTTGCGCCGCGATGACCTCCGGCCACTGCTGGATCGCCTCCACGAACCGGTCGTGCCACTCGGGTACGTCGGGCCGCATCGACACATGCACGAGCGCCTCGAACGCGACACCGACCTTCTTCGGCTCGATCGTGCAGCGATACCCGGCAATGGCGCCGCGTTCCTCCAGCAGCTTCACGCGCCGCAGGCATGCCGACGGCGACAGCGCGACCGCGTTCGCGAGGTCCTGATTGCTGATGCGTCCGTCCCGTTCGAGGTGCCGGAGGATCCGCATGTCGGTTCGATCCAGAGTCAATTCGCAGAATCCGGTGAATTGTGAGATGAGATCCGCAGACTCTACTGCAATCGGATCGGTTCGTCATCGAAAAATGAAGCTCATTCTATTTCGTCCTCGATAACATGCGCCCCATGTCCCGGCTGCTCATCCCGACGCAATGTGGTGCCGCCGGTTGGTCCGCCGCCTTCAACCTTTACCGTCATTCCGCCATGTACCAACACGTTCCCGCCTACCCGGGCGATCCGATCCTGTCGCTGTTCCAGGCATTCCAGCAGGATGCGCATCCGCACAAGGTCAACCTGAGCATCGGCCTCTACTACGATGACGCGGGCCGGATTCCGGTTCTCGACAGCACGCGCATCGCGGCCGCGCAGCTACGCGATGCCGGTGCGCCGCACACGTATCTGCCGATGGAAGGGCTCGCCGCGTACCGGCAGGGCGTGCAGCGCCTCGTATTCGGCGACGACTGCGCGGCGCTCGCGGAAGGGCGCATCGCGACGCTGCAGACACTCGGCGGATCGGGCGCGATCCGGCTCGGTGCGGAATTCGTGAAGCGTTATTTCCCCGACAGCGCGATCTGGATCAGCGACCCGACGTGGGACAACCACCGCGTGATCTTCTCGGCCGCCGGCCTCGACGTGCACACGTATCCGTACTACGACGCATTGCGCAACGACATCCGCGTCGACGCGATGCTTGCCACGCTCGATGCGTTGCCGGCGCGCAGCGTCGTGCTGCTGCAGCCGTGCTGCCACAACCCGACGGGGCTCGACCTCGGCCGCGACGCATGGCGCGCGGTGATCGACGTGCTCGTGCGGCGCGGACTGATTCCGTTCCTCGACATGGCGTACCAGGGGTTCGGCGACGGTCTCGCCGACGACGCGTGGGCCGTGCGCGCGATCGTCGACGCCGGGCTGCCCGCGATCGTCGGCAATTCGTTCTCGAAGAACTTCTCGCTGTACGGCGAGCGCGTCGGCGGGCTGTCGGTCGTCTGCGCGAACGCGGGCGAGGCCGCGACGGTGCTGAGCCAGTTGCAGGCCGGCGTGCGCCGCACCTATTCGAGCCCGCCGCTGTTCGGCGCGCAACTCGTGTCGACCGTGCTGAACGACGACGCGCTGCGCGTGCGCTGGGAGGGCGAGGTCGCGCAGGTGCGCACGCGCATCAAACGGATGCGCGGCGAACTGAAGGCCCGGCTCGATGCGCGGCTGCCGGACGGCGCGTTCGACGCACTCGTCACGCAGCGCGGGATGTTCAGCTACACGGGCATGGCTGCGACCGACGTCGACCGGTTGCGTGCATCGCACGGCGTCTATCTGCTGCGCTCGGGGCGCATGTGCATCGCGGGCCTGAACGATGCGAACGTCGACCACGTCGCAAACGCGATCGCCGAGGTGCTCGGCGGCGCGTCGCGGCGGGCCGCCTGAATTTCCCGACCCCGATCCGAAGGAGGACACGATGGCTGAAACGATCCCGGTCGACCTGCCGCAGCTCGCACAACCATTCTCGTGGGCGACCCGCGCGGGCGGGTTGATGTTCACGGGGCACGGGCCGGTCGACGCGTCCGGTGCGATTGCCGGCGACACGATGGCCGAACAGGCGCGCATCACGCTCGCGAATCTCGCGAAGGCTGTCGCGGCGGCCGGCGCGACGATGGACGACGTCGCACAGGTGCTCGTCTACCTGTCCGACGTGAAGGCGATGCCCGAATTCGATGCCGAATACCGGCGCCACTTCCGCGAGCCGTATCCGAACCGGACGTGCGTCGGCGTGCAGGGTTTCGCGCATCCGGCGATGCGCGTCGAACTCGTCGCGTACGTCGCGCTGCCCGCGGCAGGCATCTAGCAGGAACACCGCATTGCGCGGTGTGCAGTCACACAATCATCGACAAACGAGAACAGGACTGGAGGAGAACATGAGGACAATCCATCGATTCGCACTGCCAATGATGGCCGGTGCGCTTGCCGCGAGCGGCGCGATGGCGCAGAGCAGCGTGACGCTGTACGGGATCGTCGACCAGAGCATTCGCTATACGACGCATGCTGACGCGTCGAACGATGCGAGCGTGCAGATGACCAACGGCGCGATCACGAACAGCCGCTGGGGGCTGAAGGGCAGTGAGGCGCTCGGCGGCGGGCTGAAAGCGATCTTCCAGTTGGAGAGCGGCTTCGAGCCGCAGAACGGGCAGCTCGACGGCGCACTGTTCGGCCGCTACGCGTATGTCGGCCTCGCGAGCGACTGGGGTACCGTGAAGCTCGGCCGCCAGGCGACCGAGGCGTTCAACCTGTTCGGCGATCTCGATCCGCTGACGGTCGGCAACTACACGGCCAACATGTGGCCGTATTTCCTCACGCAAGGGCGTGCGAGCAACGTCGTCAGCTACGACGGCACGTTCGGCGGGCTGAACGTCGGCGCGAGCTACGGCTTCGGCGGCGTCGCGGGCAGCCTCGGCGCGAATGCGTACTGGGGCACGCACGCGTCGTACACGCAGGGCGGGCTGATGGTCGGCGCGACGTACCAGCAGGTGCGCGACCTGAACAGCCGCGCGCAGCAGGCGTGGGGCGCGGGCGCACGCTACGCGTTCGGCGCGGCAACGCTGTACGCGGGCTATCTCGGTGGCATCGACCGCACGGGCATGCTCGACCAGCAGTTGCTGAACGCGCCGGGCCGCGACGTGACCTACGGTGCGTTCGCGGACAACCCGCGCCGCGACGCGATCTTCTATACGGGTGCGAGCGTCAAGGTCACGCCGGCCGTGTCGGTGACGGGCGTCGCGTATTACGACGACATCCGCAACGCCAACGGCGTCGCCGGCAACGGCGGCAAGCGCTATACGGGCGTGCTCGAGGCCGAGTACGCTTTGTCGAAGGCCACGCAGGTCTACGCGACGGTCGACTACAACCGCGTGACGGGCGGCGCGTTCACGGAAATGCCCGGACGCGGCAACCAGACGGGCGTCGCGGCCGGCCTGCGCCACCTGTTCTGAGCACGCGGCGCGCGGCGGCCGGCCGGTCCGGCGCCGGCCCGCGCACCGTCTACGTTCCGACCGGACAATCGCTTTCGAACGAGGTCACTCGATGCAACCAGAAGGGCAATTCCAGCATATCGCGGCGCGCGAGCAAGGGCTGCGCCGCACGCTTTCCGCACGGCAGATGGCGATGATCGCGATCGGCGGCGCCATCGGCACCGGTCTCTTTCTCGGCAGCGGCTTCGCGATCGGCTTCGCGGGCCCGAGCGTGCTCGTCAGCTACGCGATCGGCGCGTTCATCTCGCTGCTGCTGATGGGCTGTCTCGCGGAGATGACGGTCGCGCACCCGACCTCCGGGTCGTTCGGCGCGTATGCCGAACATTACGTGAGCCCGTGGGCCGGATTCCTCGTGCGCTACGCATACTGGGCGTGCATCGTGCTCGCGGTCGGCACCGAGGTCACTGCGATCGCGCTGTACATGAAGTACTGGTTCCCGGGCGTGCCGGGCTGGCTGTGGATCGTCGGGTTCTCCGCGCTGCTGGTGTTCGTCAACGCGCGCAGCGTCGACGTGTTCGGCGCGGTCGAGTACGGCTTCTCGGTCGTGAAGATCGCGGCGATCGTCGGCTTCATCGTGCTCGGCGCCTATGTCGTGTTCGGCAATCCGGGGCTGGTCGGCGACGGCGCCGCACGCGCGGGATTCCACCATTACACGGCTCACGGCGGCTTCTTTCCGAAGGGGGCGTGGGGCACGTGGGTCGCGGTGATCGTGTCGATCTTCAGCTACCTGAGCATCGAGATGATCGCGGTCGCGGCCGGTGAAGCCGAGGATCCCGAGCGCGCGGTCACGCGTGCGTTCCGCTCGACGATCGTGCGGCTCGTGCTGTTCTACCTCGTCACGCTCGCGCTGATGCTTGCGATCGTGCCGTGGACGGCGGCGGGGCGCGACGAAAGCCCGTTCGTGAAAGTGATGGAGGCGATCCACCTGCCGGGCGCGGCCGGGCTGATCAACTTCGTCGTGCTGATCGCCGCGCTGTCCGCGATGAACAGCCAGCTCTACATCACGACGCGGATGATGTTCAGCCTGTCGCGCGCGGGTCATGCACCGAAGGCGCTCGGGGAAGTGAACGCGCGCGGCGTGCCGTTCGGCGCGCTGATGCTGTCGACGCTCGGCATCGCGCTGGCGACCGTGCTGAGCGTGCTGTATCCGGACGCGTCGTTCACGATCATGATGGCGGTGTCGATGTTCGGCGCGCTGTTCACGTGGATGATGATCTTCGTCACGCACTACTGTTTCCGGCGTCGCCGGGCGGCGCTCGGCCTGCCGGCGCCCGCGTTCCGGATGCGCGGCTTTCCGCTGCTGACACTGCTTGGCGCGGGTCTGATGCTCGCGGTGATGGTGACGACCTACTTCACGGCCGAATTCCACATGACGCTGATCTTCGGCATTCCGTTCCTGATTGCGTTGTCGGTCGTGTACGCGGTGTGGTATCGGCGCGCGCAGCCGGTACTCCAGCCCGACGCGAAGTCGTGAGGTAGCGGTCGGGCCGTGCACTCAGCCCGCGAGCGCGGGCAGTGCGTCGATCGATGCACGCACATAGTCGGCGAAGCGCAGCGCAACCGGTTCGGCCGTGCCGCTGCGCTTCAGCGCGAGCGTGCGCGATTCGAGCGACGCATCCTTCAGCGGCCGGAACGCGAGCCGGTCGCTCTTCACCTGCTGCAGCACGCGCGGTACGAGCGCGATCCCCATTCCGAACTCGATCATCGACAGGATTGTCTGCCACAGCCGTGCCTCGTGGCGGATCAGCGGGCTGAAGCCGGCGTTCACGCATTGCGCGATGATCAGGTCGTGATAGTGCGGCGCCGCTTCGCGCGGAAACAGGATGAACGGTTCGGCGGCCAGCGCGGCGAGCGCGACCTGCTTGCGCTTCGCGAGCGGATGCGCGGCCGGCAGGCAGCACACGAACGGTTCCGCATAGACGGGCGTTGATTCGACCTCGGGCGGGAAGTGGCCCCAGTGTGCGTAGCCGAGATCGATCTGGCCGCGCTGGATCGCCTGCACCTGCGCCTGCGTGTTCATTTCGCTCAGCACGACCTCGACACCGGGATAGTCGGCCTCGAAGCGCCGCACGGCGTCGGGCAGCCCGCGATACAGCATCGAATGAACGAAGCCGATCCGCAGCCGGCCCGCAAGGCCGGACGCGGAGCGCACCGTCAGGCGTTCGGCCTCGGCCGCCTGCAGCAGCAGCCGGCGCGCTTCGCCGAGCAGCACCTCGCCCGCGTTGGTGAGCGCGACCGTCTTGTTGGTGCGCGAGAACAGCTGCACGCCGAGCGCGTCCTCGAACTTGCGGATGTCGAAACTCAGCGCAGGCTGCGAGATGAACAGGCGCTTTGCCGCGCGCCCGAAATGCAGCTCCTCGGCGACCGCAACGAAGTAGCGCAACTGCCTCAGTTCCATGATGTCTCCTCGCGGCATCGGCGTCGATAAGCGATATCTATCGTACCGGATAAATCCTGTATTGGACGCTTATCGATCGCGCGCCTACGCTCTGCGGAAGGCTCTGCACGGGACTGGCGAGGCGCCGCGGCGGCGCCGCCGGCCGACGTGCAGGCAACCCTGGAGACGCACGCATGAATGACACCGCTCGCACGCCGGACGCCGGCGCATCCAATATCCCCGACAGCCGGGGCATCAATTTCTTCACGGTCGATCCCGATCTCGGCGCGTTGCTGAAGCTGCATCTCGGCGATGCGCACTATGCCGAGCTGGCGCCGCGGCTGCACGCGCTCGGCGCGCGCGTGTCGGGCGAGCTCGACGAATGGGCGTCGCGCGCGGACAAGCACCCGCCCGTGCTCGAGCACCGCAACCGGCGCGGCGAGGCCGTACAGCGGATCGACAAGGATCCCGCGTATGTCGCGCTCGAACGCGTCGCGTATGCCGAACTCGGGCTCGCGTCGCTGAGCCACGGGTCCGAATCCGTCCCGCCGCTCGTCAAGTACGCGCTGACGTTCCTGTTCGTGCAGGCCGAATTCGGGCTGTGCTGCCCGGTCAGCATGACCGATTCGCTGACGCACACGCTGCGCCGTCACGGCGATCCGGCGCTGGTCGCGCGCTACCTGCCGATGCTTGCGTCGCGCGATTTCGACTCGCTGTACCAGGGCGCGATGTTCATGACTGAACAGGCGGCCGGGTCCGACGTCGGCCGCATCGCGACGCGCGCATCGCGTGAGACGGACGCGCACGGCGAGACCGTGTGGCGCCTGCATGGCGACAAGTGGTTCTGCTCGAACGCGGACGCCGATCTCGCGATGGTGCTCGCGCGTCCCGACGGCGCGCCGGACGGCATCAAGGGGCTGGGCCTGTTCCTGTTGCCGAAGACGCTGCCGGACGGCACGCGCAACCGCTACCGGATCGTGCGGCTGAAGGACAAGCTCGGCAGCCGCTCGATGGCGAGCGGCGAGATCACGCTTGAAGGCGCGCAGGCGTTCCTGATCGGCGAGATCGGCCGCGGCTTCCACCAGATGGCCGACATGATCAATCTGTCGCGGCTGTCGAACGGCGTGCGCGCGGCGGGGCTGATGCGGCGTGCGCTGAACGAGGCGCTGCACGTCGCCACGCATCGCGAGGCGTTCGGCCGCAAGCTGATCGACATGCCGCTGATGCAGCGGCAGTTGCTGAAGATGTTGCTGCCGGCCGAGGCGGCCCGCGCGATGTTCATGCAGATCGCGTTGCTGCTGCCGCAGGCCGATGCGGGCGACGAGCAGGCCGCGCGCTGCGTGCGGATCCTGACGCCGCTGATCAAGTTCCGCGCGTGCCGCGATGCGCGGCGCGTGACCGGAGATGCGATGGAAGTGCGCGGTGGCACCGGCTACATCGAGGAATGGAGCGATGCGCGCGTCGTGCGCGATGCGCATCTGGGCTCGATCTGGGAGGGCACGAGCAACATCGTCGCGCTCGACGTCGCGCGGGCCGCGCAGCGCGAGCAGGCGCTCGATGCGCTGCGCGCGTTTCTCGGCGATCGCCTCGGCGCGGCGCCGCTGCCCGATGCGAGCCGCGCAGCGCTGCGGCGCATTTTCGCGCGCGCCTGCGACGCGCTCGCGCGGGTCGCGGCCGAAGGCGACGACGCACGCGTGCGGCAGGCCGCTTCCGCGCTGTACTACGCGAGCGCGGCCGTGCTGATGGCGTGCGAGGGCGTGCGGCTCGCGCCGGATTTCCGGCGGCTCGCGCTCGCGCACCTGATCGTGCGCCACAAGCTGCTGCCGGTCGATCCGCTCGCACCAGCATCGCGCGACGACGAATCGGCCGCATGCAGCGCATTGCTGCGCGGCACGCCGATCGCGCTCGATACCGCGCTCGACTTGCTGCCGGAGGTCGAACGATGAGCCCGACGCGTGGCGCACTGGACGGCCTGAAGGTCGTCGACCTGAGCCGTGTGCTCGGCGGCCCGTACTGCACGCAGGCGCTCGCCGACCACGGGGCGACGGTGGTCAAGATCGAGCCGCCGGACGGCGACGAGACGCGCAGCTGGGGGCCGCCGTTCCTCGGCGATACCGCGTGGTATTTCATGGGCGTCAACCGCAACAAGGAAGGGCTCGCGCTCGACCTGTCGCGCGACGAGGGGCGCGCGATCCTGTGGCGCCTGCTCGAAGAGGCCGACGTGCTCGTCGAGAACTTCAAGCCCGGCACGCTTGCGCGCTGGGGGATGGACTACGCGCGCGACCTGCAGCCGAGCTTCCCGCGCCTGATCCACTGCGCGGTGACGGGCTTCGGCGAAGGCGGGCCGCTCGGCGGGCTGCCCGGCTACGACGCGGTGATCCAGGCGATGGCGGGGCTGATGAGCGTCAACGGCGAGCGCGACGGCGACGCGACACGCATCGGTCTGCCGATCGTCGACATGGTCACGGGCCTCAACGCGCTGGCCGGCATCCTGCTGGCACTCGCGGAGCGCGAGAAGAGCGGGCGCGGGCAGTCGATCGACATCGCGCTGTACGACTGCGGCGTGTCGCTGCTGCATCCGCACCTGCCGAACTTCTTCGGCTCCGGGCGCGTGCCGGAGCGCAGCGGCAACGCGCATCCGAACATCGCGCCGTACGACAGCTATCGCACGGCGACCGTGCCGATTTTTCTCGCGATCGGCAACGACCGGCAGTTCGCGCGGCTCGTCGCGCATCTCGGCGTGCCGGCGCTCGCGGGCGATCCGCGCTTCGTCGACAACCGCAGCCGTTGCGCGCACCGGCCCGAGCTGAAGGCCGAACTGGAAGCACGGCTCGCCGCGCACGCATGCGAGCCGCTCGCGCGCGACCTGATGGCCGCCGGCGTGCCGTGCGGGCCGGTGCGCACGGTGGCCGACGTCGCGCGCGACCCGCATGCGCTGCACCGGAACCTGTTCGTCGAGATCGGCGCGTATCGCGGCACGGCGTCGCCGGTGAAGCTGTCGCGCACGCCGGCCACCTATCGTTCGCCGCCGCCCGCGCTGGGCGGCGACACGCGCGCGGTGCTCGATCGCCTCGGCGTCGATCCCGCGCTCCAGCAGCAACTGCTCGACGCCGGCGTGCTGAAGATCGCACCCGACCAGACGTGACTGACCGACGCGCGCGCCGGTGAGCCTGGCTGCCCGACGAAGCGGAACGTCAAGCAACACCGCCAGCCGGCGGCGCAGGGCCGGCCATCCGGCAAGGCGCGCGCCAGTCGCGCCGCCGATCACAAACATGGAGACATCGATGAACCGCCAGCCATCCCCGACCGCCGCGCCGCAGCCGCGGCCCGGCCGTGCCGCCCTCGCGGCGTTCGTCGGCACCACGATCGAGTGGTACGACTTCTACATCTACGGCACGGCCGCAGCGCTCGTGTTCGGCAAGGTGTTTTTTTCAAGCACGATGGATCCCGGCGTCGCGACGCTGCTGGCATTCGTCACGTTCTGGGCCGGCTTCGCCGCGCGGCCGCTCGGCGGCATCGTGTTCGGGCATCTCGGCGATCGGGTCGGCCGCAAGACGGCGCTCGTGATCACGCTGGTGATGATGGGGCTGGCCACGACCGGCATCGGCCTGTTGCCCGGCTATGCGCAGATCGGTGTCTGGGCGCCGGCCGGCCTCGTCGTGCTGCGCGTGCTGCAGGGCATCGCGGTCGGCGGCGAGTGGGGCGGCGCGGTGCTGATCGCGAGCGAGAACGCGCCGAAGCATCGCAGCATCCTGTATGCGGCGTTCGCGCAGCAGGGCTCGCCGACCGGCAACCTGCTGGCCACTGCCGCGTTCTTCGCGCTGAGCGCGCTGCCGACCCCATCGTTCCTGATGTGGGGCTGGCGCATTCCGTTCCTGCTGTCGGCGGTGCTCGTGATCATCGGCATGGTGATCCGGCTGAGGCTCGAGGAGTCGGCCGACATGCAGCGCGTGCTCGCGCGCAAGCGCACCGTGAAGCTGCCGTTGCGCGACGTCGTGCGCGATCACTGGGTGGTCGTGCTGCTCGCGGCGGGCACGCTGCCGGTGATCAACGTCACGTACTTCCGCAGCACGTTCGCGTTGTCGTGGGCGACCAAGACGCTCGGCTACGCGCAGGGCACGTTCCTCGGCATCCTGTCGATCTCGCTCGTCGTGCAGTTCCTGATGCAGCCGGTCGGCGCGTGGTTCGTGTCGAAGGTCGACATGCGCCGCGCGATGTGCTGGATCCTGATTCCGGAAATCGTGCTGATGCCCGTGATGTTCCATGCGCTCGCGACGCGTTCGTACTG
The DNA here is from genome assembly GCF_902499175.1 of Burkholderia aenigmatica. GTDB lineage: Bacteria > Pseudomonadota > Gammaproteobacteria > Burkholderiales > Burkholderiaceae > Burkholderia > Burkholderia aenigmatica. Next base: position 6,519 of record NZ_CABVQC010000092.1, on the reverse strand, counting down.
GGTGGCCGTCGCGGGCATGTGCATCTCGACGATTCCGTCGGCGATGTTCTATGGCGCGGTCGGCGGCGTGCTCGCGCGCGTGTTCCCGGCGAACATCCGCTACACCGGCCTGTCGCTCGCGTATCAGTTGAGCGCGCTCGTCGTCGGCGGCGGCACGCCCGTGCTCGCGCAGGCGATCCTCAACGCGACCGGCAGCATCGTTGGCGTCGCGGTTGCATCGGGGCTCTACGCGTTCGTGTCGCTTGTCTGCATGCTGGTGTTGCTGAATCGCACCGGGTATCGCGCGGATGAACTGTCGACGGCGGAGCGCAGCGACGCGGCCGAATGGGGCACCGAAGGCGGCAGCGCGGAACCCGCGGCCGGCGGGAGTGCACAGCCGGGCGAGGGCGGCGCGCTGAAACCGGCCGGCTGAGCGGCACGCGTGAGGCCGGAACGTACCGAACACGCGCCCCAAAAGAAAACGGCACCGTGCGAAACACGGTGCCGTCTTTCCCGGAGCGCACGGCCGGCAGGTAGCCCGCCGCGCGCATCGCGTCATCAGCCTTCCGTCGGCGGCACGTAGCCGGACGCCTGGTCCGCGCCGTCGCCGAAGAAGTACTTCTCGGTCTGCTTCATCAGGTACTGGCGCGCGCGCGGGTCGGCCATGTTCAGGCGGTTTTCGTTGATCAGCATCGTTTGCTGCTTCAGCCAGCCTTGCCACGCTTCCTTCGAGACGCTCTCGTAAATGCGCTTGCCAAGTTCGCCCGGCAGCGGCGGGAAATCGAGGCCTTCGGCTTCCTTGCCGAGCTTCGCGCATTGAATCATTCGAGCCATCGTGTACTTCTCCTGTAATCGGTCTGGGGGAGGGCAGTCGTGCCTGCGCTCAGAGCTGCTTCATCAGCACGAGCGACTTGCGCTGCCAGTTATAGAGTTTGCGGCGGTCTTCCGGCAGGTCGTCGACGCTGACCTTGACGAAGCCGCGCTTGAGGAACCAGTGCTCGGTGCGCGTCGTGAGAACGAAGATATGCGTAAGGCCGCGCGCGCGGGCACGCTGCTCGATGCGCTTGAGCAGGCGTTCGCCGTCGCCCGAGCCCTGCGCTTCCGGCGCGACCGTCAGGCACGCCATCTCGCCGATCTTCTCTTGCTGGTATGGATACAGCGCCGCACAGCCGAACAGCACGCCATCGTGCTCGATCACCGAGAAGTGGTCGATGTCGCGTTCGATCTGGTGGCGGCCGCGTCGTACCAGCGTGCCGTCCGACTCGAGCGGCTCGATCAGCGACAGGATACCGCCGACGTCGTCCGGCGTCGCTTCGCGCAGGCTTTCGAGGTTCTCGTACGAGATCATCGTGCCGACGCCGTCGTGCAGGAACAGTTCGAGCAGCATGCTGCCGTCGAGCGATTGCGGAATCAGGTGCGCCCGGGTCACGCCGCCGCGGCACGCGCGGATCGAATGCTTCAGGAAGAACGCGTCGTCGCCCTGGACGTTGCCGGAATCGAGCAGTTCGGCCGCCGCGTCGAGCGACATTTCGCGGATCAGCTCGCCTTCGTCGTCGACGATGCCGGGGCCTTCGGTCAGGAACACGATCTTGTCGGCGCGCAGCGCGATCGCGGCTGCCGACGCCACGTCTTCCATCGACAGGTTGAACGCTTCGCCGGTCGGCGAGAAGCCCAGCGGCGACAGCAGCACGAGCTTGCGGCTCGCGAGCGAATGACGGATCGATTCGGCGTCGATCTTGCGCACGATGCCCGTGTGCGCGAAATCGACCCCGTCGAGAATCCCCACCGGCCGTGCGGTCACGAAGTTGCCCGACACGACGCTGATGTGCGCGTGCGCCATCGGCGAGTTCGGCAGACCCTGGCTGATCGCGGCCTCGATGTCGAGACGCACTTCACCGGCCGCTTCCTTCGCGGATTCGAGCGCGCGCGCATCGGTGATGCGCAGGCCGTGCGAAAACTCGGATTCGACACCATGCAGGCTCAGCTGCTCCTCGACCTGCGGGCGCGAGCCGTGCACCAGCACGATCTGGATACCCATCGCCTGCAGCAGCGCGATGTCGGACACGAGCGCATTCAGCAGCCCCTGCTGCACCACCTCGCCGCCAAACCCCACGACGAACGTGCTGTTGCGGAACTTGTGGATATAGGGCGCGACGGAGCGCATCCAGTCGACGAACTGCGCGTGACTGGCGGCCGAGTCGTCGGCGGGCGGCGGCGTCGTGGCGCCGGTCTGGGCGGAGGGGAGGTCGGTTTGGGAATTCATGGGCGGGATTATAATGCGCCCCCATGTCGAATGTACCTAAAAGTCCCGCGCCGACGCGGGCCAAAGCGCCGTCGGCCCGGCACCCGGATGGTGCGGCCGATGCACGCGAGCAGCAGGGCCAGCCGCCTCGCCAGCAGCAGGAAAAGCCGGCGGGCAAGCCCGCACACGCGCCGCGCGGGCCGCGCGGCGACGAACGGCGCGGCGAGGCGCGCCAGCCGGACGCGAAGGGCGCACCCGCTGCAACGGGCGAGCGCGCGCCGCGCCGCGAGCGTCCGCCGCGCGCCGTCGTCGCACCGAATCCCGTCCCGCCGATCACGTACCCCGAAAGCCTGCCCGTGTCGGGCAAGCGCGACGAAATCGCGCGCGCGATTGCCGGTCATCAGGTTGTCATCGTCTGCGGCGAAACCGGCTCGGGCAAGACCACGCAGCTGCCGAAGATCTGTCTCGATCTCGGCCGCGGCCTCGGCGCCGGCGGCACGGGCCTGATCGGCCATACGCAGCCGCGCCGCCTCGCGGCGTCGTCCACCGGCCGCCGGATCGCCGAGGAACTCGGCACGCCGTTCGGCGAAGTGGTCGGCTACAAGGTGCGCTTTACCGACAATCTCGCGCCGGGCGCGTCCGTGAAGCTGATGACGGACGGGATCCTGCTCGCCGAGACGCAGACCGATCCGTTGCTGAAGGCGTACGACACGCTGATCATCGACGAGGCGCACGAGCGCAGCCTGAACATCGACTTCCTGCTCGGCTACCTGAAGGAAATCCTGCCGAGGCGGCCGGACCTGAAGCTGATCGTCACGTCCGCGACGATCGACGCCGATCGCTTCGCGCGCCATTTCGGCACCGACGAGCGCCCGGCGCCCGTGATCGAGGTGAGCGGGCGGCTGTATCCGGTCGAGATGCGCTATCGGCCCGTGGCCGAGGATCGCCCGGCCGTGAAGAATGCGGAAGGCACGGGTGGCCGCGATCGCGTGAAGACCGCGCGCGAAGCCGAGCGCGACCTGATGGACGCGATCGTCGACGCGGTCGACGAGCTGTGCCGCGAAGGCCCCGGCGACGTGCTGGTGTTCCTGCCCGGCGAGCGCGAGATCCGCGAAGCGGCCGAGGCGCTGCGCAAGCACCATCCGCCGCACACCGAGATCCTGCCGCTGTTCGCGCGGCTCTCGGCGGCCGATCAGGACAAGGTGTTCAAGGCGTCGAACGCGCGCCGGATCGTGCTCGCGACCAACGTGGCCGAAACCTCGCTGACGGTGCCGGGTATCCGCTACGTCGTCGATACGGGCCTCGCGCGCGTGAAGCGCTATTCGTACCGGAACAAGGTCGAGCAGCTGCAGGTCGAGTCGATCTCGCAGGCCGCCGCGAACCAGCGCGCGGGCCGCTGCGGCCGCGTGGCCGACGGCGTCTGCATCCGCTTGTACGAGGAAAGCGACTACCAGGCGCGCGCGCGCTTCACCGATCCGGAAATCCTGCGCTCGTCGCTCGCGTCGGTGATTCTGCGGATGAAATCGCTGCATCTGACGGCGATCGAATCGTTCCCGTTCCTCGAGCCGCCGCCCGGCCGCGCGATCGCGGACGGCTACCAGTTGCTCAACGAGCTCGGCGCGGTCGACGACGACAACGCGCTGACGCCGCTTGGCCGCGAACTCGCGCGGCTGCCGCTCGACCCGCGCGTCGGCCGGATGATTCTCGCCGCGCGCGACCAGCAGTCGCTGCGCGAGGTGCTGATCATCGCGAGCGCGCTGTCCGTGCAGGATCCGCGCGACCGCCCGATCGAGGCGCAGGAGCAGGCCGACCAGGCGCATCGCCGGTTTGCCGACGAGCGTTCCGAATTCCTGCAGTGGCTGAAGATCTGGGCATGGTTCGAGGAGGCCGTCGCGCACAAGAAGTCGAACCGCCAGCTCGTCGATGCGTGCCGGCAGAACTTCCTGTCGCACCTGCGGCTGCGCGAGTGGCGCGACGTCCATTCGCAGCTGCTGACCGTCGTGCGCGAGCACGGCTGGCGGCTGAACGAAGTCGAGGCGACCTACGAACAGGTCCATCTGGCCCTGTTGACGGGCCTGCTCGGCAACCTCGGCCTGAAGGCCGACGACGATCCGCACTATCTCGGCGCGCGCGGGATCAAGTTCTATCTGTGGCCGGGCTCCGTGCTCGCGAAGAAGGCCGGCCGCTGGGTGATGGCGGCCGAACTCGTCGAGACGAGCCGGCTGTACGCGCGTTGCCTCGCGAAGATCGAGCCCGAATGGGTCGAGAAGATCGGCGCGCACCTGCTGAAGAAATCGCTGTCCGAGCCGCACTGGGAAAAGCGCCCGGCGCAGGTCAGCGCGTACGAGCGCGCGACGCTGTACGGGCTGCCGATCTACCACCGCCGGCGCGTCGCGTTCGGCAAGCAGGATCCGTCGCGGGCGCGCGAGCTGTTCATCCGCGGCGCGCTGGTTGAGGGAGAGTTCGACACGAAGCTCGCGTTCTTCGCGCACAACCGCAAGCTGCTCGCCGACATCGAGCAGCTCGAGCACAAGTCGCGCCGGCAGGACGTGCTGGTCGACGACGAGCTGATCTACGCGTACTACGACCAGGCGATTCCGGAAGGGATTCACACGGGCGCCGCATTCGAGCGCTGGTATCGCGACGAGGTGAAGAAGGGCGGCCAGTCCGAGGACAAGCTGCGGCTGCTGTACCTGTCGCGCGACGACCTGATGCGCCACGAGGCAGCCGGCGTGACGACCGAGCTGTTCCCGAAGCGCGCGACGATGGCCGGCGTCGAGATGGCGCTCACGTATCACTTCGAGCCCGGCACGCCGCGCGACGGCGTGACGCTCGCGGTGCCGCTGTACGCGCTGAACCAGGTCGACGCGCGCCGCTGCGAGTGGCTCGTGCCGGGGATGCTGAAGGAAAAGGTGCAGTTGCTGCTGAAGTCGCTGCCGCAGAAGCTGCGCCGGCACTGCGTGCCGCTGCCCGAGTACGCGGCCGGCTTCGTCGAGCGGATGGGCCGCGAGCGCTTCGGCGCGGGCGGGTTGGTCGAGGCGCTGATCGCCGACGTGCGCGGCGAAACGCAAATCGCAATGAAAACGGCCGACTTCAAGCTCGAGACGCTGCCCGCGCACCTGTTCATGAACTTCAAGGTGATCGACGAGCACGGTCGCCAGCTCGCGATGGGGCGCAATCTCGCGCAGCTTCGCCAGGAGCTGGGCGCGCAGGCGCAGCAGCAGTTCCAGAAGATCGCGGCGGCGTCGACGATCGCGGCCGGCGGCGATGCCGATGACGGCCAGGCCATTGGCCAGGCGTCGGCTACGGCCGTCACGACCGGCGCCGCCGGCCGCAACGCGAAGGCCGGCAAGGGCGCGGCGCCGCAGACGGCCGCTCCGGCGGAAGCCGGCGCGACCGCGCTGTACGAAAACCTGACGACGTGGAATTTCGGCAAGCTGCCCGAGCTGCTGGAAATCCGCCGGCGCGGCCAGACGCTGTACGGCTACCCGGCGCTCGTCGATCGCGGCACGCATTGCGACGTCGAGGTGTTCGATTCGCCGGAGGAGGCCGCGCGCATCCACCGGGCCGGCCTGCGGCGGCTGTTCGCGCTGCAGCTGAAGGAGCCGATCAAGTTCCTCGAGAAGAACCTGCCGGGCCTGCGCGAGATGGCGATGCAGTACATGTCGCTCGGCACGCAGGACGAGCTGCGCGATCAGCTGATCGACACGGCGCTCGACCGCGCGTGCCTGCAGGACCCGCTGCCCGACGACGACGCGAGCTTCCACGCGCGCCGCGACGAGGGCCGGAGCCGCCTGAACCTGCTCGCGCAGGAAATCGCGCGGCTGGTCGGGCAGATCCTGGCCGAATACGCTGGGCTCGTGAAGAAGCTCGCGCAGGCGAAGCCGTTCGCGCAGGCCCACGCGGACCTGCAGCAGCAGCTCGCCGCGCTGGTCGGCAAGCGCTTCGTGATCGATACGCCCTACGCGCAACTGGCGCACTTCCCGCGCTACCTGAAGGGCATCGCGCTGCGGATCGACAAGCTGAAGGCCGATCCGGCACGCGACGCGAAGCAGTCGGCCGACCTGCTGCCGCTGGCCCAGCAATACCAGCGCGCGGTGTCGCAGCGCGGCGGCGTCACCGATGCGCGGCTCGCGGAATTCCGCTGGCTGCTCGAGGAACTGCGGATTTCGCTGTTCGCGCAGGAACTGCGCACGCCGATGCCTGTCTCTGTCAAGCGTCTGCACAAGGTCTGGGAGTCGATGCAGCGCTAGCGCAACATCGGTTTTCCGGGCCCGCACCGGCGGCCGGCCCCGGCC
>NZ_CABVQC010000091.1 GCF_902499175.1 Burkholderia aenigmatica | reverse complement strand
CTGGCGCCTATGTGCCGCCCCTCAAGTGGCGCCCTTATGCCGACCCCGCATTGGCTCCATAGCGCCGCCCCGTGACAGCACACGACGAACGTCAATCTTGGCGGCTTGCCGCCACGCGTGCGCATTGCGAGCGAGATGGTGGGGCTGACATGCAAGCTTGGCCACTTTGCCAATTAAAGCGCCGGGGGGATGCCCTAAGCTTTCCATAAGGTTGTCGAGCTACGCTGGTCGCATCTGTCGTTCGGATCCATTTGCGACGGAGCCGATACGGCTCGATCCCGGGCAGCGAGCGGGAGCGCGAGGGGAATTGATGCGATGCCCGCATGCCCGGCGTCGAACCAAGCAACGCCGTGCCGTCGAACCGACAGCGAACAACTTGAATTTCGTCACGATGTGAAGGACAGGAGCCGCGACCGCGGAACAAATCTATGAAACCGCCTATCAATGCCTTGCTGGCTTTAGCACTTGCCGTGGTTCCCGCGTTTGCTTCCGCAAAAGTTCAGGGTACCGGTATCGCGATCGCGGATGTGACGCTCGAGCGTGTAAGGGTCGAACGTGAAGATCATGCGATTGATGACGCTCGACGCGCGGCGGAGCGACGGATGTCGACGACATCGCCCTACGGGAAGGGTGCGCCTAGCCTTGACGCCGCGAAGGCGATGCAGCGCTAGTGCATCGGCTGAGGTTTGCCCGGTTGATCGATGGGGACGGCATTTCGCTCTTCGGGTGGATGCGCATACCGTGAACGGTCCAAATTCCCCGCCTCCCACGCTGCAGGGCAAACCGGACAACAGGATTTCCGGAATGACTGGCCGAGTCATTCCGGCACCGTGCACATTTGATCCGAAGTTCCTGAAGCGGTGCGATCGAGCTGCCAGGAATCAGTGATGCCGGTACAACTGGCTCTGGTCGTTCTTCCACACATGCCGTCCCGACGCGGCCTGGTTAGCAGGCTCGCTTCCGACACCGCTACCAGTTTGTTCAGGCGAAATGCGCCGCTCGGAGGCCTGAAGCAAGTCGGGGTAGCTGGGATCCTTGCGTGACGGAAAATACCCGGCTTTTTCGATCTGAATCAATTGCGCACGCACCTGAGCGCGGGTAAGCGGAACATTGCCGGATTGGGCAAACGACATCATTGGGGGCAGCGCGGCCAGCGACACAGCGAGCAGTTTGAGTTTCACGTTCATGATCAGTCTCTCTATAAAGTTGCGTATTTCCGGTGCGAAGGAAGATGACTTGCATCCGGTAACGTAAGATTCGCATTCCAAACTTAAGATGCGGTTAACTTGATGTATAGAAAAACGACATGATCGATATACTCGATTGAGATTGTGTTCATGAAAAGTATTGCTGACCGGATCGCCTGAATTCCGTGTCCCTTGCGAGTGCTCGCCAGGCGGGCCGAATTTCACGTAGGAATCCGGCATAGCTAAGGTAAGGCTAAGTCTCTCGACGTACCGTTCGGCTTGCGCAAGTTCCTGCGCTTCGCCCAAGACGAATCATGTATCGCTATACCCGACTTCTGTTCTTACCGTTCTGGTCGCAGCGGGTGTCGCCGCAGCTTATGCCGAGAACGGCGACGGGGAAATCGCCGCAATGTCGATCGTGCACGCACCCGTGACGCTCGCACATGCAGCGACAGCCGCCGAACTGCACGTACACGGCAAGGCTGCGCGGGCGGAGTATGAAAATTCAAGGCAAGGCTGGGTGTACGACGTCGAGGTGGCCGGTGACGGCAAGGCATACGACGTTCGCGTCGACGCGAACAAGGGAACCGTCCTCGCATCCGCCGTCGACAGTGCCGATCGTGACGACCACGACACGCTCGACTGAGACGGCGCCGTGCATCGTCAAAGCATTGATGCGATGCACTGGATTCGTTGCTCGGCCGGAGCATCGTTAACGCGCACTTAAGGTGGGAAACGAGAAAATTTTCATGTACAGCGCGACGCGACACTATCGATTGCATTTCGCTTTCTAGTCTTACTACCTTGGCGTCAACAATGGTTGATTACACTCTGTCTAGCCGTTGGAAGTCGGCATCGTTATGCGTTGCGTTGTGCGGCTTCATCACCGGTTGCACGACCTATCACGCAAAGCCGCTTTTTCGAGCATCGACCGCGCTGTCTCAGCACGACCTCGATCGCTTCGAGATCGATCCCCGGAAGATGCCGTTACCCGAACTAGTGGCACATCGTTTCGATCCGTCCGCAGGCTTCGACATCGAGGACGTTGCGATGCTGGCCGTCGCAAACAACCCGGATCTGAAGCTTGCGCGCGATGATCTCGGCATTGCGCAGGCACAGGCATTTTCTGCAGGTCTCCTACCAGATCCACAGGTATCGGTTTCGAGCGACTTTCCGGGTGCCGCGGGCCTTGAGCGCGCGTTCAACTACGGACTGAGCATGGACGTGATGGCGATCATCTCGCGAAGTGCCAACCAGAGGTCCGCCGACGCGACTGTGCGAAAGACGGACCTTGGACTGCTGTGGCAGGAATGGCAAATCGTCGCTCAAGCCAAGCAGCTTTATACAAAGACGCGTTATGAAGACGCCGTACTGCCGCTGCTGAAGCAGGCGCTCGATCTCGACCAGACGCGCTACACCCGGCTCGAGCATGCCCGGCAGGCCGGGAACACGACCGATGACGTCGTGAGTGTCGCATTGACGGCATACAGCGACGCGCGCCGGCAATATGACGACATGGTCCGTGCCCGCGCGCAGACGCATCATGACTTCAACCTGTTGCTGGGGATTGCACCCGACGTCGAGCTGAAGCTCGTCGGTTCGAGCAGGACGAAACCGCTGGCGAACGCGTCGCTCGAAGCCGAATTGGCAGCGTTGCCTAAGCGACGCCCTGACTTGATTGCGCTGCAGGCAGGCTACGAAGCGCAGGAGCAGAAATACCGTGCCGCGATCCTCAACCAGTTTCCGAGCCTGACGGTCGGATTCGATCGTGCACGTGACACGTCCGGCATCTATACGACCGGTTTCCAGATCGCATTGAGCCTGCCGATCTTCAACCGCAACCGCGGCAATATCGCGATCGAACAGGCGACTCGTCAGCGTCTCGGCGACGAATATCGGGTCCGGCTGAATGCTGCGTACGCGGACATTGCGCACCTGCGCAACGATTCGCGCCTCGCGAGCGCGCAACTCGCGCAGGACGAGGCAGCACTGCCGGCGCTCATGCAAGCAGCCGGGCGCGCACGGAACGCGTTCGCGGCACACGATATCGCGATGGGGCAGTACGTCGATGCGCAGCTCGCCGCGCTGACGAGGCAGATTGATGCGGAAACCCAACGCGATGCGCTTGCCGAACAGCGTATCGGGCTGCAAGCGCTACTCGGCAGTGCGATCCCGGACGCATTCTCCACCGACTCCACTCAGCGTTGATCTCATGTCACCCGCTCCCGACTTTCCCTTATCCCGCCGTATAGCCACCGTGTCCGTCGCGCTTGCCGTGCTGGCGCCGTGTGCGGGGCCCGTGCGGGCCGACGAACCTGTGACCGCATCGGTCGATACCGTAGCAGTACACCGAGAACCGATTTCTCAGCAGGTTCGGGCATACGGCATCGTCGCGGCATCGTCGTCGAGCGTCACTTCGATCAACCTGCCTTATGCCGCGCGCATTCGAAAGGTGCTTGTGCTGCCCGGCCAGACGGTAGCCCGCAGCGCGGCGCTCGTCGTGGTAGAAGCCGACCCCGCTGCGGTACTGGCAGCATCGCAGGCCACCAGCGCGCTGACCCTTGCGCAGGGCGAACTCGAGCGTACGCGCTCGCTGTTCGACGCCGGTCTTGCAACGCAATCGCAGCTTGCCGCGGCGCGGAAGGCGCTGAATGACGCACAGCAGCGACTGGCAGCCCAGCATCAAATGGGGGTGCATGCCGGAAACGTGACGATCGCCGCGCCGTTTGCAGGCGTCGTGTCGCAGTTGACCGCACTCCCGGGCGATCAGATCCAGGCCGGCGCAACGATCGCGCAGATCGCGGCGGTCGCGAATGCGTCGAGTTGGCAAGCGAACGTGACGCTCGGTGTCGACCCGTCGGCCGCGGCGTCGATTCACGTGGGAGATTCCGTCGTGCTGAATGGGCTGTCGACCGCGCTTGAGCACGCTCATCCTGCGGGGCGAGTCGTCGTGGCGGGCGCGGCAATCGATCCGCAAAGCCAGCTCGTGAACGTCGGTGCCAACATACCGCTTGGCGGTACCGCGTTTATCCTGGGTACACGTGTGAGCGCCGATATTGCGACGCAGACCGGAACCTGGTGGGTGGTGCCGCGCGCCGCAGTGCTGAGCGACAGGAAGGGGACCTATGTGTTCCAGGTGACGCCGAAGCACACTGCGCAGCGCGTCGACGTCGTGGTGCGCGTGGAAAGCGGCAATCGCTATGGCGTTGACGGACCGCTTGACGCCGCGGAACCGCTGGTTGTCACCGGCAACTACGAGTTGCGGAACGGGATGGCAGTGCGAATGGCCGGAGGCGCGCGCCAATGAATTTCGGGCAATGGATGCAGATGCATCGACGATCGCTGCTGTTTGTCGTGGCGCTGCTTGCAGTCGCGGGCGCGCTGACGGCCTTTCGGTTACCGATCTCGTTGTTTCCGAACGTGTCGTTCCCGCGCGCGGTCGTTTCGCTCGATGCGGGTGACCGGCCGGCCGAACAGATGGCGACGCTTGTCACGATGCCGGTCGAAGAAGCGCTGCGGCGCGTGCCCAGCGTGCGCGACGTCGAGTCGAAGACCAGCCGGGGATCGGCCGAGATCTCGCTTAACTTCGACTGGGGCACAGACATGGCGCAGGCGACGCTGCAGGCGCAGTCCGCAATTTCCGAAATCCTGCCGTCGTTACCGCCCGGCACGAAGATGCAGGTGAGGCGGATGGATCCCACCGTGTTTCCGGTGCTTGCCTATAGCCTCACGTCGTCGCAGCAATCGCTTGCGCAACTTCGCGATCTCGCGCAGTTCCAGTTGCGCCCGCTGCTGTCGTCGGTCGACGGCGTCGCGCGCGTCGAAGTGACCGGGGGGGCGCAGGACGAGTTGCAAGTCGCCATCGATCCCGCCCGGCTCGCGGCGTACAAGCTGTCGGTCGAGGACGTATCAAAGGCGATCGGTGCGGGCAACGTGCTGATAGCGACCGGACGGATCGAGGACCACTACAAGCTGTACCTGGTCGTCGCAGATACCACGATTACGTCGCTCGATACGCTTCGCAACGCAGTCGTGTCGTCTGCGGGCGGCAATCAGGTACGCGTCGGCGACATCGCGACCGTGTCGCGCGGCACGGCTCCGCAATGGATACGCGTCACGGCGGACGGGCAGGACGCAGTCCTGGTCAATGTATTCCAGCAGCCGGGGGCGAATAGCGTCGCGATGGCCAAGGCGATCCGCGCGAAGTTGGCCGCTTTCGAGAAACAAATGCCACCGGGCGTGCACCTGGCGTACTGGTATGACCAGAGTCAGCTCGTGATCGCGTCAGCATCGAGCGTGCGCGACGCGATTCTGATCGGCGTGGTCTTGGCTGCATTCACGCTTTTCGTGTTCCTGCGCAACTGGAAAATCACCGCGATTGCCGTTGCGCTGGTGCCGGTCGTGATGAGCGCGACGATCCTGCTGCTCGATGTGTTCGGAATGGGTTTCAACATCATGACGCTCGGCGGGATGGCCGCGGCGGTCGGACTCGTGATCGATGATGCGATCGTGATGATCGAGCACATCGCGAGGCGCATGCGCGAGGCTGGCGCCCATGCATTCCACGGCCGCGTGATGAGCGCGGCCCTCGAATTCACGCGTCCGCTTGCGGGATCGTCGGCCGCGACGCTGATCATCTTTGTGCCTCTCGCGTTCCTGTCTGGCGTGACGGGCGCATTTTTCAAGGCGCTGTCGATCACCATGGCGAGCGCGCTGTTCATTTCGTTCGTCGTGAGCTGGCTTGCCATCCCGATCCTGTGCGATCACTGGCTGACGCCCGCCGATGCGGAGGAGCATCGCGAGTCGCGTCTGTCGCACTGGATGAACACCCGCTATGCGGCCCTGATCGAACGAGTGAGCGGCAGGCCGTTGCTTGCCCTGGCAGGTGTGGTGCCGCTTCTGATCGTGGCCGCGCTGGCGTTTACGCGTGTCGGCAGCGGGTTCATGCCGTCGATGGACGAGGGCGGGTTCGTGCTCGACTATCACACGGCGCCCGGGACATCCATCACCGAAACGGATCGTCTGATGCGTGAAATCGAGACGATCATTCGTGAGAACCCGAACGTCGCGACGTATTCCCGGCGCACCGGCGCGGGCCTTGGCGGCGACCTCAACGAACCCAACAGGGGCGACTTCTTCGTGCGCCTGAAATCGGGGTCCCGCGAGCCGATCGACACGGTGATGGAGGAGATCCGGTCGAAAATCGAAACGAACGTTCCGGGCGTGAGTATCGAACTCGCCCAACTGATGGAGGACCTGATAGGTGACCTGACTGCGGTGCCGCAACCGGTGCAGATCAAGATCTATTCGGATGATCCTCACGTGCTGGATTCGACAGCAAGGCGGGTCGCGGCGCGGATCGGAAAAATTCAAGGCATCGTCGACGTCGACGACGGCATCAATCCGGCGGGCGATGCACTCGACCTTCACATCCGGCCCGATGCGGCAGCGGCGGAAGGCATGGATCCGCAGGCGATCGCGCAGCAAGTGTCGGATCTGCTCGAGGGTAACGTCGCCACGCAATTCCAGCAGGGACCCAAGACGGTCGGGGTGCGCGTGTGGGTCGCGAATGCGATGCGCACGAATGGCACGGGGCTCGGAGAACTGCAGATCCGCGCGCCGGATGGGCACCTGTTCCCGCTCGACCGAGTGACCGATCTCGTCACGGTTAGCGGTCAGCCGGAGATCAGCCGAGACAACCTGAAGCGAATGGTAGCCGTCACCGCACGAATCGACGGACGCGACCTGGGCTCGACGATCGCGGACGTGCAACATGCGCTCGGCGAGGCGGATCTGTTGCCGCCCGGCGTGTATTACGAGCTCGGCGGGCTGTATCAGCAACAACAGATCGCATTCCGCGGACTGCTTGCCGTGTTTGGCGCCGCCGTGGCGCTAGTTTTCGGCCTGCTGCTGTTCCTCTACGAACGGTTCCGCGTCGCGCTCGCCGTGATGGCGATGCCGCTGTGCGCGACCGGCGCGGTTTTCATCGGTCTGTGGGTAACGGGTATCGAACTGAACATCTCGGCGATGATGGGGATGACGATGATCGTCGGTATCGTGACCGAAGTCGCGATCTTCTATGTTTCCGAGTTCCAGGCGCTCGTGCGCGATGAAGGAATGGCGCCCGATGTCGCGCTGCTCGCCGCCGGCCGCAACCGGTTGCGGCCGATCGCGATGACGACGATCGCCGCGATCCTGGCATTGCTGCCGCTTGCGTTCGCGCTCGGTCAGGGTTCGGCGATGCAGCAACCGCTGGCGGTGGCGATCATATCGGGGCTGATCGTACAGCTTCCGTTGGTTTTGCTGGTGCTGCCGGTTCTGTTGCGTGTGCTGGTTGCGGGATCCGGGTCGGCAGGACTGTCGGACCATTGAGCCGGTTTCCGAGGCTGGCGACGCGGGAGCCCACGCCAGTGCGGATGCAAGGTTAACTGCATAGAATTTCAGCCGCCCCATGCGCGTGCTACCGTATAGCAGTGGCACGAGCGGGCGTACCGGTGCGCAAAGACGGGCGCGCACCAGACTCCCGACGCCATGTCGCTCGACGAACTGCTCGCGGCGGACTCAACTGTCGTGATGACCGCTCGCCTCGATCCACGGCCTGATGTCGGCGTGATAGCGCCGGCCCAGTTCGTAGGCCAGCCCAACGCCCAGGATGGCTCCCAGTACCACGGATGCCAGCGTCAGCCAGCCATTGAGCACGCCGGCACCGACGAGAGCACCCGCAAAAAACACGAGAACACGCGCCAGCCTCGTCGCGATCGCGCCGACGGAGGCAATTGCCTCGGCGCACGCGACGGCAAGCAACACAGTGAGAACGGCATAGGGGTGGTGCTTGATCGCCATGAGCCAGGTCTGCACGAAACGTCCCTCCTTACCGGCGCATGCCATGTGGGTTGCGGGTGGTCTGCGCCCGGCCCCGGTTTGCCTCGCCTTGTTGCACGCTTGCGGTCACCAAAGCTGTGCCCCGGTCGGGAAATTCCGGTATCGCTGGCTGCCCGTCACTGGCTGCCTCCCGCTTCCCCCTGTGCCGACGATGGCCCGGGTCCAGCCCGTTCGTCACGCCCGAAACGCCCGTAACGCAGTGCCAGGGTTGGCAGCACGATCAGGTTCAGGGCGGTCGAGGTGAGCAGGCCGCCGAGAATGACGATCGCCATTGGCCCCTCGATTTCGTTGCCCGATGCACCGCTTGTCACGGCGAGCGGCAGCAAGGCGAGCGCGGTGACGAGCGCGGTCATTAGGATCGGCACCAGCCGTTCCGACGCACCGCGCACCGCCGTGTTCATGTCCCACGCGAGGCGGTCGATGTGCACGAGGCGCTCGTAGTGGCTGATCAGCATGATCGAATTGCGCAGCGATATGCCGAGCAGTGTGACGAAGCCCACCATGCTGCCGAGCGACAGGTTCGCACCGGTTAGCACCACGCTCAATACCCCGCCCACGAGTGCGAAGGGCAGATTGATCATGACCAGCAGCACGCCGCGACGGCTCTTCATTGCAAGGAACAGCAACAGCGCGATACCGACCAGCGCAATCCCGCCGTACGCGATCAGGTCGCGTTGCGACTGCGCGCGCGCTTCGCTCTCACCGCTGAAGACGGCATACGTGCCCGGCGGCATTTTGATCTCACGATTCACACGCCCCTGGGCTTCATTCACGAAGTCGCTGACTGGCCGATTGCCGAGATTGACCGATACTGTCTGCACGCGCTGGCCACCGTCATGGGTGATCTGATAGCGGCCAGCGACCTGACGAATCGTCGCGAGCGTGGAAAGCGGCACGGCAAAACCGTCGGCATTGCGCACCGCAAGCTTGCCGATGTTGCCGACGGTCTGACGCTGGGCCGGGTCAAGCACGACCGCGACGTCATAAGTACGGCTGCCCTCGTAGATTTGCGCTACGGTGACGCCGGCGTAGGCGGCCTGGATCGCATCGAGCACCTCGACGGGCCGGAAGCCCCAGCGGCTCAGTGCGTCGGGATTCAGCGTCACGTCCAGTTCCGGAATGCCTGGTGGCGAATCCACCTTCACGCTGGCAACGCCGTGGATCGTGCCGATCAACTGGGCGATCTGCTGCGCTGTGCGATCGATGACGTCCAGATTGTTGCCGAACACCTTCACGACCACCGGGGCTGTGGCGCCCGAAATGGTTTCGTCGATGCGCTCCTCGAGAAAGGTGTTGACCGAGGTGGATAGGCCCGGAAAGCGTGACAGCGCCTGGCGGATCCGGTAGAGCGCCCAGCTCTGGCCCGATGCGCCCATCGGCTTGAGGTCAACCTCGAACTCGGAGAGCTGCACGCCGGTCGGATCGACCACACCGTTGGCGCGGCCGGCACGTTGCGCCACGAGACGCACGCCCGGCACCTGCATCAGCGCGTTCGAGACCTGCGTGCCGATGCGTATGGATTCGGCAAGCGACGTGCCCGGCGCGAGCCCCATGTGAACGGTGTAATGGCCTTCGCGCAGTTGCGGAATAAAACTCCCGCTCATGAAAGGCAGCGACGCGAGCGCGGCGGCGCACAAGACCGCGACGATCACCATGATTACCTTCACATGCTGCTCGACTTTCGTCAGCATGGCGATGTAGCGTGTCTTCAGGCGCCCGATCAGGCGCGGCTCCCGCTCGGGCAAGGGTCCCTTCGCCAGCAGCGCGAGCGCCATCGCCGGTGTGAGCGTCAGGGCGACGCCCAGCGACGCCAGCACCGCGAGAATGTAGGCGATGCCGAGCGGTGCGAAGAGCCGTCCGCCGATACCCGTGAGCGTGAGCACGGGCAGAAAGATCAGCATCACGATGAAGGTGGCGAACACCACGGCGCTGCGCACTTCGAGCGATGCGCGCAGCACGATGCGAAACGCTGGAAGCGGCTGGGCCAGGGTGCAGTTCTCGCGCAGGCGCCGGTAGATGTTCTCGACGTCGATGATGGCATCGTCGACCACCTCGCCCAGTGCGATGGCGAGCCCGCCCAGGGTCATGGTGTTCAGGCTAACGCCGAACGACGTCAATACGATGATCGCGACCAGCAGCGACAGCGGTATCGCGACCGCGGAGATCACTGCAGTGCGCACGTTCAGGAGGAACAGGAACAGCACGGCGATGACCAGCACGGCGCCGACGATGAGTGTCGTGCGCAGGTGAGCGACGGCGGCCTCGATGAAGTTGGCAGGCCGGAAGACGTTGGTGTTCACGTCCACGCCTTGCCGGGCGAGCGCGGGCTCAAGTCCGGCGAGTGTCCTTTCGATGGCGCGCGTCACGGCCATCGTGTTGGTCCCATACTGGGCTTCCATCACGACCATCACGCCGGGCTTGCCCATGATCGATGCGGCGCCTACCGCGGGTGCATCGCCCCATGTCACGTTGGCGATATCGCCCAGGCGAACCGCCCCGCCGTTGCTGGAGCGCAGTACGACGCTGGCGAGCTTTTGCGGAGTTGCGATCTGGCCATCGGCGTTGATGGCGATGCGCTGGTTGCTGTTCTCGATGAACCCGGCGCCGTGCACGCCGGTGGCCTGGCGCGCCGCGGCAATCACCTCCTGAATCGACAGCCCATGGCCGATCAGTTTCGCAGGGTCGACCTGGATCTGCATCTGGCGCGTCTCGCCGCCGAATACGATCACGTCGGCCACGCCGGAGGTGCCGAGCAACTGCGGTTTGACGGTCCACTGGGCGATGTCGTAGAGGTCCGCGAGCGAGCGTGTTTTCGACGTGAGGCCGATGGTGCGCACAACGCTCGTTGTCGTGGTGAGCGGCAGGAGCTGGGGGGCTGTGACACCCACTGGAAGCGCGCCCGCGAGCCCGCCAATGCGCTCGGTGACGAGCTGCCGGACCTGCATCACATTGGCGTGGTCATCGAACACAAGCGTGACCGAGGAGAGGCCCTGCATGGACCGCGAGCGAATCGACTGCAGGCCGGTCATGCCGCCCAGGGCATTTTCTACCGGCTGGGTAACGAGCATTTCCACCTGCTCGCTGGTCGTGCCTGGCGCGGCCGTCTGCACGATGCTCATCGGCGGCGCGAATTCAGGAAAGACGTCGAGCCTGGCGCGCGTCAGTGTAAAGAGCCCGTAGCCGGCGGCCACGACGGCCAGCGAGAAGATGACGCCGCGAAAGCGCAGCGAAAAGCGGATGATCGCGTTAAGCATGGGACGTGGAGTCGCGTTGTTCTGGCCGACGCATGTACAGGTCGATCGCAGGATCAGTCATCACACTCAGGCGGATCCTTGCAGGCGGTGGCGATGCCCTGAGGCTTGAGCTCTTCAGAAAGCAGCAGCTGCGCCCCCTGCGTCACGATCTGGTCGCCGGCGTGAAAGCCAGACGTCACCATGAAGCCGTGGTCGCCCTCGGTGCCGGCCGGCACGTAGCGCCGCGTAAAGCGCCCGGGTGCCGTGCGCACATAGGCCCACGTCTGGCCTCCGTACCACACCACCGCCCGCTGCGGGATCATCAGGCCGGACACGGCCTGGCTCGATGTCGGCACGCGCGCGCTCGTGCGCAGATTGGCTGGCAGCGCGGCATCGGCGATGTAAAGCCATGGGTTGCCCTGCACAGCAGGATCGGCAAGCGGCGAGGCGGAAAGTCGTTGGGCCGGCACCCAGCGGCCGTCGGTCGTACCGACGACGATGCGCTCGGGCGGCGCCATGCCAAAGCTTGCGGGCAACGTGACACGCAGCACGACCGCCTGGCCCGACTGGAGGCGCTGGAACAGCTTCGAGGCGGGTGCCGCTGTGGCATTCGCGAGCGCGTCGCCGAACTGCTGCCGCACTGTGCCCTCAAGGCCGGCCAGCGTGACCCGGGCGGACTGCAGCTTTGCGTCGTCACCCTGCATCGCTGACTGTGCAGCCTGCAGACTCTTCAGCGAAACATTACGGTCGTCGGCGTATAGCGTGCGGCTGCCCTGGTACTGCGTACGCGAACTGACCGCCTGCGCGGTGAGCGTGTCGACGTTCGCGCGCGCGCTGGCGAGCCGGTTGCGCAGATCGAAGAGCGGCTGCAGGTCGATCACCGTGGCGTCGGCGCTGATGCCGGACTGGCTCGTGACAGTTGCGAGCGGCGCAACCTCGATGTGGCTGGCGCGCTGCGCTTCGGGGCTTACGACCACGACCGTTTCGCCGTTGACCGTTTGCACCGCAGACGGTGGGGACGACGGCGCATCGGCGGTTGTCGAGGCTCCCGGATCGTGAACTGCCTGATAGATGTACCAGCCCGCGCCCGAGGCGAAGGCCAGCGAAATGACGGAGAGAAGAATCAGTCGGAGTTTCATCGTGTTGTCTCCTCACCGAGGGTGTGGCTCACTGCCTCATGGCCGACGGGAGCAAGCGGGCTCTGCATTGCATCTTCGAGCGCGCCGGCGGCCTGCTGGACGGCGACCTCGGCGTCCAGCCGCGCGGTCTCGCTGGTCTGATAGTCGGCTTTCGCCTGCGTGAAGGTCAGTCGGTCCGTACTGCCGCTGGAGAAAGCGGCCGCCTGGCTGTCGAGCTGCCGGCGGGCACTCGCCAGATGGGCATCGGACAGCTGCAGCGCTTCGAGGCTCGCCTGGTAGCGCGTCAACGCGTGCTCAAGATCGCCGAGAATCCTGTCCTGCAGCGCAGCGGTACGCACTGCCGCCTCCCTGCGCTTCGCCTCGGCTTCCTTGATGCCGCCCTGGTTCCGGTCAAAGATCGGCATCGTGATACCGGCGAGTCCGAAACCGATCTTGTTGGTGCCCGTGTCGTAGGTGTAGCCGGAGCCGAGGTGAATGTCCGGATACTGTTTCGCGACCTCGAGCTGAAGCGCCGATTCGGCCGCAGCGTAACCGGCGAGCGAAGCGAGCAGATCGGCGCGATGGAAGATGGCTGTACGCTGCGCATCGGCAGCGGGCGGCGCAGGAGGAACCGTGCCGAACGCGCTGAGGTCGAGCGCCACGCTGTCGAGCGCGGCGACCGGCACGCCGATCGCGGCAGCCAGTTGGGCGCGGGCGTCCTGTTCGGCGCTGCGCGCGGCGGCCAGATCACCCTGGGCCTGGGTGTCAGAAAGGACGGCCGCCTCGACGTCGGGCTGGGAATACTGGCCGACGGCGAGTCGGTGGCGGCTCATCACGGCGATCTGCCGCTGGGCTTCAGCCCTGGCAGACACGAAGGCCATGCGTTCACGAGCGGCATAGACAGCGAGCATGGCAGCGCGCACCTGGGCACGGACCGTCCAAGCCGCGTTGAGGATGTTCAGCCGGGCGGCTTCCGACAGGTGGGTCGCCTGATCGACGCGATAGCCGCGCTTGCCCGCGGTCTCGATCGGGATGTCGAGGGCCGGCCCCCACGTGAACGGAGCGCCCGGTCCGGGGTTGGGCGTCGCGTACTGGAATGGCAGTTGCAGGACCGGGTTCGGAATCGCGTCAGCAACCCGGATACCGGCCTTGGCGGTGCCCCACTGCGCTCGCGCGATATCCAGCGCCGGGCTGTAATACCAGGCCGCCAGGGTCAGCATCTCGCGGTTCCAGCGCGCCGGCGGCCATGATTGAACGTCGTGCCCGAGTTCGTGCGCGAGGTACGTACGCAGCCCGTCGCTCGCGAGCGAGCGCTCCTCGAACTGTCGAGCCATCTGGGCCGACGCGATCGGCTGCGCGTGGTAGGTCGCACAGCCAGACAGCAGGGTAAATGCAATCAATATCGCTCGGTGCATTCCGGCATCCACGAGTCTCGCTGCCCGTTCAGGCGGCCCCAGACCCGGATGCTACGCAACCAGTTGTGAAATTTTCGTCAAGAGGGGGCCGGATAGGCACCATCCCCCGTCCCGGCAGGGCTGCCGACAGGCAGACGCAGCGACACGCGCGTGCCGCGCCCCGGTTCGCTTTCGAGTTTGATCTGCCAGCCGTAACGGCCGCAGATCTTTTTCACGATCGCGAGGCCGATGCCGAAGCCGCGTTCCGCCGCGTGCGTCCGGTCCGCCTGATAGAAACGGTCGAACACATGCGGCAGCGCGTGTTCCGGGATACCTGGGCCGGTATCCTCGATATGCAGCCAGCCATCGGCGTAGGAGACATGCACGTGCCCGTGGTCGGTATGTCGGACCGCATTGTCGATCAGGTTCGAGAGCACGATGGCGAGTGCGGACCGGTTCGCTTCTATTTGCGTACTGGGGGCCACATCGACTACCGGTTCGATGCCCCTGTCGGCCAGGCGATCCGCGAGCGGCGTCAGTGCCGTCCAGATCAAGCCCACGAGTCCGACAGGTTCGACGTCCCGCACCGAATCTTCACGTGCCAGCATCAGGAGCACATTGACCCGCTCGCGCATGCTGTCTGCCGCCCGGTCAATCTGCGCAAGCCGCGCGCGCGACTTGCCACTGATGGCGGGATCTTGCTCGAGCAACTCGCAGCTAGTCTTGATCGCGGTAAGCGGCGTGCGCAGTTCATGGCTGACGTTGCCGGTGAATTCCTTCTCCCGCTCGATCATGTCCGCCATGCCTCGATGGTAGTCATTGAACGCGTCAACCAGCCCGACGAGCTCGGCTTCGTCATACCTGCCAGGATCGATCGATGCTGTCCGTTCATGTTTGAGCGCCTTGACCTGCTTCGCAAGGCTGGCCACCTGACGCACCAGCAGGCCCGACACTCCGAACGAGAGCCAGACTGTCAGCAGCGCGAACACCCCCGTGCCGGCCATCAGCGCGTTGATCACCTTCTTGAAATGCTCTTCGTAACGACTGAAGTTGTAGACGCGGTAGAACCGCGTCGTGCCGAACGGGGCGATCGCAACGTGGATCTCTCGCCCGCCGACGATAATCTCGTGGATTCCGTCAGGCAGCGCGCCGACCGTTGCGGGCAGCGCGATCGGCGGCCTGTCCGTCGTCGAGACGTACCCCCGCAGGCGCTGGTCGAACGGCGGCAACTCGGACGGATCCGCGTTGTAGCCGCGCAGCACGCTGGCCATATCGTCCTGGATCAGCGCGGCGATCAGCTTTTCTTCCTGAGCTTCCGCGAGCACCCTGACGCCGAGCGCCTGGGCGAGGAGCAGGACAATCGCGAGCGCCGAGAAAACGAGCGCGACCTTGACGCGCAGGCTACGACGCATGGGAGTCGTCCGCGTCGAGGCGGTAGCCGATCCCGTGGATCGTCTCGACCAATTCCGTCTCGCCGGGTTGGTTCAATGCCTTGCGCAACGTATAGACGTGCGCGCGCAGCGTGTCGCTGCCCGGCAGCTCGTCGCCCCAGACCTCGCTTTCGAGTTCTGCGCGCGTGAATACGCGGGTCGGGGACTGCATCAGGATGCGCAACAGATGCAGGCATTTGGGCTGAAGCTTGATCGGACGGCCGGCGCGCTCGACGGCGAGCGTGCCCAAATCGAGCCGCACGTCCACGAAGCGAAGTTCCGGTACGGCAACCAGGCCGCGATAGCGTTTGGTCAGCGCGTCCAGACGCGCACCGACCTCCTTGAGCGAGAACGGCTTGACCAGATAGTCGTCCGCGCCATACTCGAAGCCGCTCAGCTTGTCGTCGAGCGCATCTCTGGCGGTCAACATCAGGACCGGCGTGTCGCGATGCGCTTCGTCGCGCAGCTTGCGGCACAACATCAGGCCGTCCATCCCGGGCAGCGAGATATCCAGCAAGATCGCATCCCAAGCGTCAGAAAGGGCGAGGTGCAGCCCTGCAGGGCCACTTGACGCGACGTCGACATGAAAGCCGCGGCCTTCCAGATAGTCATAGACGTTCGCGGCGATCGCTGCGTCGTCTTCGATGATGAGCACTTTCATGAGCGAATGGGCAACGGTAAGTTTCTGCGTGCTTCGGATGCATGTGCCGACCTTGCCGTGCAGGGGCGCATTCCGGTCAGCAAGCGCGTCGATCAGCTCAACCCCGCACATTATCGGAAGATGGTGGATCCTAAAGCACCGTCCCGGTGACCCGAAGGCAGGGCGAGATTACTGGTACGGAAGTAAATCGAACGAAGACACCAGGAAGGTCCCGCCAGCACTTCGGAAAGCGCGAAAGCTGCCTCGAACCAAAGGCTCGCGTCGAACACCAAGTGAAGCTTCCTTTCGTCGAGCAACGCGTTTGTGCGGATTACACGCGTATATTCATACTTTGCCGTTGTTTCGTTGACGCTGACGAGCAGGCGGCGATGAAGATTCGCCACGCATGCGGACGGTGTCGAACGGTATCGTCCGGCCGGCGATGGATCGCCGGCCGGACGACAAACAACGCCGTGGACAGCCCGTCAGTGATGAAGATAGATCGAGCGCGACGCAGCGTGAGTCGTGAGGGCATGCCCCGAGTTGCTACCTGCGGATTGTGCGGAGCCGTAACCTGTTGTGTCGGCCTGGGCAGTCGACTGGGACGAGTTCAGCCGCGCTTCTGCCTGCTGGATGGATTGCGGATAGTGAATGTCTTTGCGGGCCGGGTTGTATCCGGCGTGCTCGATCTGAACGAGTTGTGCACGAACTTCCGCTCGCGTAAGACCTTGTCCCGCGAACGCAAGTGCAGGAACCACCGCAAGTGCCAGCATGACGGTTCGAATGGCGAGTTTCATGGCCGTGATCTCCAGTGAGTTGGGAAGGGCAGTCACACGATGTGCGATGCCGTAGAAACAGCATGCGCCTTCCGAACTGAAGATAATGTTAACGATGACGTTGATGAGGCGGTTCGAAAGTGCAATGCGAATGTGCGGTGCGCGGGCCCAGGTGGGCGTTTCGCGCCGGCCTATCGCAGCGGGAAAGGTGTCGGAACAAAAAAAGACCCGGACTCGCACCGGGTCAAACGAGCGCGGCGAACGACAAGCAACGAATTTCAAGCGTCGATTGTTGCTTGCTGCGTTTACCGTCACTCTGCGTGGACGAACGAAACAAGAGCCGCACGGTATCGAACGGGCGCGGCATATGCACGTTGCCATGCCATACTTAAGTTATCCTTAAGCTTAACGGAAATGGGTAACGCGTAAACTGAACTCTTGATATGAGACTCAGCGAGCGATACGGTGCCCGAGTCCAGGCACTCGCCTGACGAGACCCCTGACTTGATCGAGGACAAGCGCGAAGCCCGCGGCAGCGATGCCGACGCCGAGCACCCACGGAAGGGGAAGCGCGGTCACGAGCACGCCTGAAAGCACGAGACCGCAGACAATCGCGGTATCGACAACCGAGGAGAAGACCAGCCAGCGACTCGGTTTCGAATCCCATAGATGGTTCTGCGCCCGGAGTACATAGATCATTGATTGATTGCCGAACGCGATGGCAAGAAAGGCCAATGTCTGTACAGCGTGCGGCGACAATTGGCCACCGAATGCACCGACTGCGACGATCCCTGCCGAAAACACAAGCTTGCATCCGCCGAAGAACGCCGCCGTAAAGACGATCTGCTTCATGTTCCAGTTCTGAGGCTCGCGTCGCGGCTCGACGTGGTCGGTGGTCAGCGACATCGTCAAGAAATCGTTGGTGACGAGCAGGATGATCATGATCATCGGTGTGATCACCGGTTGGTGTAGCGCGATGAGTCCATATGCCATCAGCAGCACGACCTCGATTTTCTTCACGAGCATGTTCAAGGTGTAGGTGAGCAACCGGCGGAATGCCATTCGGCCCTCAATGATGGCTGCAACGACTCCGGATAGTCCGGGCTCGGTAAGCACGATCGCAGCGGCTGCCTTTGCTGCATCACTGGCGCTCGCCACAGCAATGCCGACTTGTGCCTGACGCAGGGCAGGCGCATCGTTGACGCCGTCGCCGCACATGCCGACGACGTGACCGCTCGCCTGAAATGCCTGTACGAGGTGATATTTGTCTTCAGGCATCACACGCGCAAACACATCGAAACCCGATAGCGCGGCCCGGTTGAATCCATCACCGTGCGGACCGGGCTCCGGGCGCAGTCCGACGTCTCGCGCAATAGCGGTCGCCGTCGCGGCCGAGTCGCCCGTTACCATGACCGTTCGTACCCCCAGATCGCGAAGCGACGCGATCAGGCTTGCTGCATCCTCGCGAGGTGGATCGCTGAGGGCGATCAGACCGGCCAGGACGGCTTGCGTGGCAGCGGCTTCCACCGCAACTGCGATGATTCGGTTCCCCCGGCTCGCCAGGTCATCCGCTTTCCGGCGCACGTCCGGCTCGACATTCGCGATTCTCTCGATGGCCTGCAATGCTCCCTTCGCGACACGCATCTGTCCACCGTCGGAAGCTTGGAAGCAGGCCTGCGACATCTTCGTGTCCGGATCGAATGGCTCGCGACGAGTCATGTGATCCTCGACGCCGATGTTGTCTCTCAAAGCTGCCGCTCGAAGGATCGCAGCATCGAGCGGCTCGTCGCCTGTCGGCTCGCAGGTCAGCGCCGCGAGGTGCAGGATCTGCTCAGTCGTGAAGCCGGGCATCGGCACGATCTCGGCGATTTCCGCCGTGTTTTGCGTCAGCGTACCGGTCTTGTCGGAGCAAAGTACGTCCATGGCTGCTGCTTCGTGGACAGCTGACAGGCTGGTCAGCAGCGCGCCCCTGCGACTTAGCGTAAGCGCACTGAGCGCGGCGGAAAGAGTGAACGTCGCCGGTAGTGCCACGGGCACCGATGCGAGCAGCATCGTCAGCGCGAGACGAAGCAATTCCGCTGTGGCGAAGCCGAGGTGGAGGGCGTAGCCTAGCGCAGCCAGTGCGACGACTCCGTTAATTGCGC
Organism: Burkholderia aenigmatica; assembly: GCF_902499175.1. Classification (GTDB taxonomy): domain Bacteria; phylum Pseudomonadota; class Gammaproteobacteria; order Burkholderiales; family Burkholderiaceae; genus Burkholderia; species Burkholderia aenigmatica. The sequence continues at coordinate 11,922 of NZ_CABVQC010000091.1, read as the reverse complement.
CCAGGTTACGGACTGTTGCCAGCACTGTGTGCTGTTCGGCGCTCGGTGCACGCGCGATGCGCACCAGTTCGACGGTCCTGCCGAAATATGTGCGTGTGCCGGTGGCCGCGACAACGCCGAATGCGTGACCGCGCTTCACGATTGCACCGGCATAAATCGTTGCGCCAACCGAAATGTCCACAAGCGCGGATTCTCCTGTCAGCATCGACTGATCGGCGGCGACGGATCCGCTCGTCACGCGCACGTCCGCAGGGGAGACCGAACCGATCGGGAGTTCGATCGCATCGTCGGGCACGAGTTCGGCGGCCGGAATCCGGTGCCATTTCCCGTCGCGGCACACTCGGGCCGTCGGTTCGAGCCGCTTCCGCAGAATCGATAGTGCGGCGGAGGCGCGTTGCTCTTGCGCAAGAGACAACGCGATATTGAACGCTAGGAGCAAGCTGATGATTGCTGCCTCGATATAAGCACCGAGCAAGATTTGCAGGGCAATTGCGCCTTCCAGCAGCCATGGCACTGGCGCCCACAACTTGGTCAGCAGGAGTCGTCTGAAGGAGGGCAGCGTTTCGCCAACCACGTTGGGTCCGAATCTGCCCCTACGCTGCTGCGCTTCGGCGGTCGATAGGCCCGTCGGGATGGCGGTCGTCGTGGATTCGGCTGCGGTTTCCGCGTCCGAAGTACCCGCGACCGAGGATGACGTGCTTGCGGACAATGGCATGTCGCTGTAATCGAACGGTTCGATACGCGGACAACGGCGGAAACCGCCTTCCGCACTACCGAAGCACTGAATAGTCGGCTTGTGCGAGTGGACGCTTGGAGATTATCCAGCGTCGATCCCGCGGCCATTGATGTGCGTCAATACAACTCAGGAATTCCTGCCCTCAAGCTTGTCGAACGTTTTCAGCAGGTCGCTCAACGCTGCCGTGCAATTGCCTTGAATCGGGCGATCAGCCCGCAGCGCTTCGAGGGCACGGTCGATTGCCGTGTCGAGTTCATGCCAATCCGCAGCCGCGCGCGGTTTCAAACCGGCTTCCGCGCTGTCCCACGCAACCTCCAGATCCTTGATGCGTGTCCTGCCGCCCGCGAGATCACCTTTCGCCACGAGAGTGGATACGTCGGTTGCGATTGTACGGAATTGGGAGAGGTCGCCGAGTCTCGATACGTTCGACGATGCGCCGTGCTGCGCATCGGTCGCGCTGGACGCCGGTGCCGCCACAGCAGGACTATCGGTTTGCTTTGAGCAGCCGGTGGCGAGAGCAAGCATCGTGCACGCGGAAAGCGCGACGAGCAGACGTGAAGATGCGATTCGACCATTCATGAAGAAGCCTCGCCTCGAGGTTTGTTGAGGAAGTCACTCGACCGCTTCTGCACGCGCGCGACTGCTGGCGCCGAACTGCGCGAAAGCGACGAGCACGATGATCACGGACAGGAACAGTAGGCTCGTCGATGCAGCACCCAGACCGAACCCGCCGTAATTGCGCGATTGGGTGAGCAGATCGCCGAGCGATGCACCGAACGGTCGCGTAAGGATGTACGCAATCCAGAAGGTGAGCACCGCGTTGACGCCGCTGCTCCATGCGACATACACCAGTGCGAGCAGCACGCCGAATACAACAGTACCCAGCGAGAAACCGAGCCCCAAGGCTTCGGTCGCGAGATCGCCCGCAGCGGTACCCAGTGCGAATGTGCACAGGATCGCGGACCAATAGAACAACTCACGCTGCGGCGTGTCGATTGCATCGATCGACAGCGTCCCTTCGATCCGATACCAAATCGTGAAGATCGCGGCGAGAGCGACGGCGAACACGCTCGTGCTGACATACAGACTGACGCCGAGGCCGTCAGTGAGCAGATCGGTGATCTGGGTTCCGACGATGCTTACCAGGACGACCGTGAGCCAGTAGATCCACGGAGTGCAGCGTCGCGTGCGCATCTGCAGGACAAGCGCTATTGCAAGCAAGGACATCATCAAGCCGCGCGTAAAACCTTGGCCCCAGCCCGCGTTGACGGCCAGGTAGTCGGAGGCAGTTTCACCGACGGTGGTGGACATGATTTTGATAATCCAGAACGCAAGCGTGATCTCAGGAACCTTGTTGAGCCAGCGGGAGATAGGCTTGTCGGTAGCGGGCGACATGGTGGCGATTCCTCAGGAGTTGAGTGCCACGCAGTCTAGCTGAGCAGACTTAGGGGAACCTTAGTGTGGCGGAGAAATCGGAAAACCAGGGCCGTCATATGCGCCATTTTCGAAGGCATAAATTTGACATAAGCTAAACTAGCAATTTTTTAGGGTCGCAAGAAAAATACGTCTTTCGGGCCAGATGCGGCTGCCGCACGGGCGTGCCCCGAATGACCGCGTCGCGCCCGTTTTGTTGCCCCGACTCGTTGTCGTTCTGACACCATCCTTAGGCGATCGACGGCTACAACTGCCATCCCGACTTTCCCTGTAGCACTTCAATTTTTACCTCGCTACGCTGGGCCGCTCTCATCATCGATGCGGAGCCGCTGATGGATCACTGGCGATTGGCTTATCTCGGAATCCGGCAGGTGCCGCGCGAACTGAGCGAATTCGAGCTCGCCACATTCTTCACGTTCTCCAAGCGGGAGCGCGTCGCCATTGATTCACGACGCACGGACCTTTTTCGGCTCGCGGTCGCATTGCACATCGGCTTTCTGCGTATGACCGGCCGGCCGCTTGGCTCGTACAAGCAGATCCCCACTGTTCTTTGGCGACATCTTGGCCGACAGCTGAACGTGAAGCCGCCAGACCTCGGCACGCTACGTTCACTTTACGATGGCAACCTCAAGACCTTATCTGACCACCAGCGCTTTGCTCGGGACGCCATCAATTTTCGCGCCATCGCGGAACATCAACGTCGGTATGTGATCCGTTGGCTCAAAGAGCAACTCACCGGCCGCCCAGAGCGCGGCCAGTTGACGAACGATCTCAAACGTTGGTTCTACGAGCATCGCATCGTTATACCACCGGAGCGCATGCTCAGGCAGTTTGTCGTCCAGGCTGTACGCGACATTGAGGGGCAACTGCACGGCGCGCTCGAGCAGGCTGTTGGTATGGAAAAACTCGAGAGTTGGGCGCGAGTTCTGGCTCAGCCCCATGGAGAACATTCAAGTCTCCAGCGATGGCTGTGGGCCGTTCCGCTGCGCAACTCGACCCATCAGATGAGCGAGATCCTCGACAAAGTCAATTTGCTCACGATGTACGAGGTGGCAACGCGTTGGCCGATTGAATGCAACGATGCCATGGTGCGCCACTACGCCCGCCGTTGCGCAAGTCGCCCACCATCGATCAGCAAGCGAATCGAACCCCAAAGCCGACGAATCGAAGCCGCCTGTTTCATGCGGTATTCCCTCTGTATCGCGACTGATCAGGTACTCGAGATGCTCCGGAGATGGGTACTGAAGGTTGTCAACGACACGTCGCGCGAAGTGGATGCGATGCGGATGAAGGCCGCGGATCAACTCCGCGAGTTCGCGCTTGCCGTCAAAGCACTCGCCAATGATGAAACCCTCTCGCGCGAACAGCTCGGTGAGAAGCTTTGTCTGCTTGCAGATGATGTTTTGCGACCGCATCCCACCAGCCGTCGGAGCCAGATCCGGCAGTGTCTGGTCCGAAAGCGGTACTACGCCCGTAACCTTTTGAATCGGATCGTGCAGCTGCCGTTCGAGTCCGAGGCTGCTCATCCTGTAGTCGATGCACTCTCACTATTACGTGGGCTGTATCGACGTCGCGCTTTTCTTCTACCCGACGGGGTCAATATCAGGCTTGGGCGCGCGTGGCGCGAGGCGATTGATGGCTACGATCGGCTTCGGGCCATGGTTGCCTTCGAGTGGGCCACCCTCTTTGCGCTCCGTGTCGCCCTCCGCAACGGCTCAGTTTTCATCGACCACAGCTTCTCGTTCAGAAGTCAGCTGCATATGCTGATCTCGGCCGAGCAGTGGAAGGCAAAGCGTAACAATCACTACGGACACCTCGGCCTGCCCCAAGACCCGAACGAATTTCTCGGACCAATCCTTGAACAGCTCGAACAGCGCCTCGCACTACTCGATGATGCCGTGGTCAATGGTTCGATCCGTGTTGATACTGCTGTCCACCTCGACCCGATGGCTGCGCAGGATCCAGACGCACAAGCCGATCAACTTCGCCGTCAGATCTTCGAAGCTCATCCGCCAGGCCAATTTCCCGAGATCATCCTCGAGATCGATAGTGCGACACGCTTCAGTTGGACCCTGCTTGGACGCGAGCCGCGGTCGCGCACCGAGTTACTGATGGTGTATTCGGCGATCCTGGCTCACGGCACATCGCTGACGGCTGCTGATATTTCTCGGATGGTCCCGGAAGTGTCAACTGAGGCGATTCGCCAAATGATGAAGCGTCTCGCGGACGAACGAATGCTGCGTACAGCGGCCGACGCCGTCCTTGAATTCATGCACGAACACCCGATCGCCGCCCACTGGGGGCGAGCTGATCTAGCATCGTCCGACATGATGTCGCTGGAGACAACCCGGACGATTTGGCGAGCGCGTGCGGATCCACGTCGCCGGACTGCATCCATCGGGATGTACACGCATGTGCTGGATCGTTGGGGCATTTTCTACGACCAACCCATCGTCCTGAATGAGCGGCAGGCAGGTGCAGCAATCGAGGGCGTCGTCCGGCAAAACGCTACCAAGGACATCGCTCAGCTCGCTGTCGATACCCACGGCTACACCGATTTCGCGATGGGAGTGTCCCGGGCACTTGGCTTTGATTTATGCCCTCGCCTGTCACACCTTCGTGACAGACGTCTACACGTGCCTCGCAGTCAGGCGATACCGGCGCGGCTCGCAGGGGTCACGGATCGGGACGTCCGACTCGGTCTCATCGTTGACGTGTGGGACGACTTCGTGAGGATCGCCGCATCGATTCGCTCTGGTCAATGCACGGCTGTCGAAGCGATTGCCAGATTCGGATCAGCTGCTCGAGGGCAGGCTGTGTACGATGGCGGCGTTCAGATCGGCCGCTTATTCAGAAGTATCTTTTTGATCGACTACTTCACCAATGCCTCTTTCCGGTCGGAGTTGCAACATGCCCTGAATCGGGGAGAAGCGGTGCATACCGTGCAACGCGCAATTCACATCGGTCGCATTCCGGTGGAGCTAGCTCGGCGCCAAGAATCTCTCGCGGCAGTGTCATCGGCGTTGACCCTGCTCTCGAACATCTTGATGGCTTGGAACACCACCCACATGCAACGAGCCCTGGAGAACATCGAAGCTAGCCGAGGGCAACCGATCGCGACCGAGCAACTCCGGCGAATCGCCCCCACTCATATCGAGGGCATCAACTTGCGCGGTACCTTCAATTTTCCCGTGTCACTGTACGCAAAGCGGATCTTACCGAGCATCGCGGCCGACAACCCCATTCCGTCAACCAGTCGGAGCGCCTAACGACGGGGTGTACTGGCGCCGCCGGTCGAGGGACCGCTCATCTTCAACGCGGTCACGTCTGGAGATGCCCTCTGCTTCGTTAGCGAAGGGTAGACACTAACCCATTGTTTTGTTGGAATCATTTTTTGGGGACACAAGGCAAAGCCTTGCCAGGCTTAAAGGCGTCTAACCGGAAAAGCGCATAGAAATCAAAGGCACCCCTAATATGGAAACAATGCCACAGAGATAATAAAGCTTATCTCTGTACCAATCACGAAAGACGACCTCCCAAGATTTTTCACGATGATTTTCCGGCTTAGATCGCCTGCAGGGCGCGACTCAAAAAGTCCGCGTGCACAGAGGTTCTGGAAGCCAGGGAGCGAATCTGCTTCCTGATGGACTCGGGATCGACGCCCGCGTGCGTTGCCGCCTGAAGCGTGGCGCGGCCTGCGTCGAGCGCATCGACACCTGTGATCTCGTAGCCGTAGCCCAGCGAAATCCAGCGTAACGCTGCGAGACCGGCGGCCATGGCGAATTCCGGCTGCTTCTGCGCAAAGTCCCTGGCCGCGCGCGTCAACGTCCGGGGATCGGTCGGGCTGGCATTGGCCAGCTTGATGGCTTGGTTGAACAGACCTGCGTCCTTGGCCGCCGCGAACCACTTCCCTGGCTCGCCCGGCGACGCAGCAACCAGATCGATCAGGATGGTTTCTTGCGCGATGTGTGGGTACTTCTTCGCGATGGCACGGAAAGTTGCCAGGTAGGTGGTGCCCTGGTTCGCTTCGCGTGCATAGCGCCGGTATGCCTCATCAGCAAGACCCGATGACAGCAGGATCGCTTCGCAGGCTTTCGCAATCTGCCCGTCCGGGCTGTTGAGACCGCGCGTGTCTTCCGCGTAGGCCAGCGCTTCAGCCTTTCTGCCCATCGCAAGCAGTGCCTTGACGCCCCAGCGTCGGTAGTGCCACATCTTGAACGGAGCGCGCTCCACCAGTGCGATCAGCTGCGCATGTCGCCCGGCTGCATAGAGCGAGGCCAGACAGATCGGTGTCCCCGCAAAATATCCCCCGGGCCCCTCGGACCAGACGTGCCCGACCAGATCAACAAACCTGTCGGCCCACTCGCTGGCGATTTCGGTCGTCACGCAGAGTGTGTCCCATTCCTCCGACAGACCCTCGATATAGGGGACGCCCTGATCCTGAATGGCTTCCCATAGCCGCTCGAGCCAGCCCTGGCGCGTGACTGTGTCGACCTGTGCGCCAGCGATGATGGGTACCAGTGCGTCGATCGCCCGGTTCACAGCCGAGCCGATGGCACCGGACGACCCGTCGACATGCTCCAGCGCGGGCGAAATCTTCTCGAGGAATTTCACGGCGCCTTCTGCGCCGAGAACGGCATCGCTGCGCGCTACCTGCCGGATCTCCGTGAGCGCTTCCTTGATGCGCTGGATCGGTACGTCAGAGCGCCAGCCGAAAGCGTTGCGTCGGAAACGCTGGGCGAACTGCCATTTGTACGAGGCTGGCTTCACAAGGATTCGTCCGTTTCAGATCGCAGATCCTGCAGGGGGCGCAAGGCGAGAATCATTTTTTCGAGCACCATGATCCAGTCCTCGAGTTCCTCGACGGTGCAATCAGCCTGTTCGACCAGCGTCAGGTCATCCGTCGCGCACGACAGGCTCGCGCCATTGATGACGGTATGCGCCATGGCGTGCAGGCGCAGAAGGTCGTCACGCAAACCATCGGGCTCGCAGCGGGCGCGGATGGTGTCGAAAAGATCCACGGCCTGCTGGATGACGGTCGTATCGTATCGCTGCTGCAATGATTCCAGCGCGTCGGCATCGACGATGCCGTAGGGAGTCTCAAGGTCGGACATGGGGTCGGGGTCTCCGCAGGGAACGGACCGGGCCGGCGAACAGGTGGTCATGTATCCAGCCCTCCACATGCCCGAAATCCAGTTCGTATCTGCCAAAACGTTTCAGGTTGCTGGTGAGGTAGGGACTGAGGAATCCGATGTCATCGGCGTTGACCTCGATGCCCTCATTCACCATCGACCGCAACGCCTGCATCATGTCCACCGTGTTCTGCAGGATTGCCGCGGAAGCCATCAGGTCGTTGTAACGCAGGCGTTTCTGCTGCTCGTCCGGGTCATTGACTGGCAACACATCTCCGCCAAACGAAAACCACTTGGCAAAGCCATTATAGGACTCGACCTTGTTGGTCGTGGCGGTGATCTCCTGCCGCAGTTCGTTGCTGCCGAGCCACTCGAGCAGGAATACCGTGCGAACCACCTTGCCAAGCTCCTCGGCTGCCAGAGACAGGCGATTCCTCGGACTGGCCGCGCCGAAGCGGCGCAGCAGCAGGGGCGATGAAATCGTACCGGACTGGATCGACAGCGCGAGCTGCATCAGGTCCTGCCAGTGGCGCCCGATAAGATCCCAGTCAACCGTTTCCGTGAAAAGACCGTCGATATGTTTGTACTGGGTCGCTGCATCCACCCGGTACAGCTTGAGGTCCTGCCAGTTGCGAATCCGCGGCATCAGCTTGATGCCCAGCAGGTAGGTGAACGCGAACACGGCAGCCGACTGCCCCTGAGTGTCGGCGTGCACCGTATCGGCCTCAACGCTCAAGCCAGCCTTGAGCAGTCCTTCGATAACATAGATGGCTTCCCAGATGCCCGGCGGGATGAAATGCCGGAACACCGCGATGTAGTTGTCGGCGACGTGGCGGTAGGCGACCGCGCCCATTTTCCGGTAGCGGAAGTGATAGCCAGCCAGCAGGTTGTTGTCGTAGAAGTCGTACTGGGTGCCATCGGCTGCGACCGTCTTGCCGTCGCCCCAGTGCTTCGGCAGGTCAAGCCGGAGATAAAGTTCGATCAGTTCGCGTTGTGCGCTCTCAAGGCGTTCGAGACTCAGGTGCCGGCGGTTGACGAACGACATCATGTGCGGCGTGATCCTGTCGCCCATGTGACGTGCGGCCTGGGTGGGGCCCAGATTGCACCCCATTGCGAAGATGGTAAGCAGGTACCGCTGTTCGGCGTCGCGGATTTTGGGATCGTTGCCGCTTAACGGACCAAAGTGTCGCGTGAAATGCGTCCAGTGCTCGATATTGGCAAGTACGTCCAGCAGATTACGCACGGGCATGCGCTTGACGATCGCCTTTTGCAGGGCCACCGCGCTTTCCGGGATGACGGTCGCAGTGGTGCGACGGACAACAAACTCGCCAGCCTTGTTGATCGTCACATGGTCGGACTTCTCGGGAAAGCGCTCATCCAGCTGGCATGCGGCATCGGAGAGCCACTCGCGCAACTGGGTGACAAAGCCGGCACTGCTGTCGGCGATGCCAAGCCTCTCGCTGTATGCTGGCAGACGCTTCGCGCATTCGGACCAGGGCATCAAGAAATCTCGATAGTCTGCAAAGGCATCCGAGCCGGCTACGCACAGGTCTCCGCTGCGCAGTTCCCTCGTCATGGCGGACAGGACGCACAGTTCCAGATAACGCCGGTTTGTCGTCGCCCCCTTCCCGGGAGAACGGAAAACCAGCTTGCGCCAGCGCTCGGAAGCAAAGCTGAGGTCGACCTCGATGTTGATCCATTCACGATGAAGCGATTCGTTCCTGAAAACGGCTTCGATCGCCTGCAGCAAGGACTCTGACTGGGTGGTCGAGCTCCATGCCAGCGCGTGTGCCAGACGTAGCAGTACTGATCGATGTGCCTTGAAATGCCGCCACAGCAGTGGCAAATAATTTCGGCCACTGTAGGCCCGGACCTCAGCACAGCTTTCGCGCAATGGCTCGAGGTCGCCCGACGGCGCCAGATACTCGCGAACGCGCGCGCCAAGTTCGGTGTCATCGGGATAGTCGTCGAGAATATTGACGACGCCGTCAAGCGTATCGACCAGGCTTTCCATCTTTTCGCGCTGCCGTGCCTGAATCTGGTCGAGTTCTTCCCTGGCCCGCTTGTGGATTGCGCCCATGCGACGGATGAACATCTCGGCCAGATCGTCGCGGGCTCGCACGCGCATTTGATGCAGCAACGCGACAATGAGCGTATATCGCCGCTCCGGCAGGGTTTCCTTCAGATTCGCCGCATCCAGACTCATCGCCTGTGTCGACAGCGAGCGCAGCTTTGTCGCGGGAACCCCGTCCAGTGCATGATTGAAGTCGCCAAAACCATCGAGCCACGCAAGGTGGTCGACGAGCAGGGAGATATGCTTTCGCGACGGGCGTAAGGCGTATCGCTTGATGGTGTTGTACGCGCTCTGGCGCCGGTTGAATTCGCGCTTGATCAGCCGGTCCAGCTGGACCTTGTCCTCATCGGAAAGGCGACGCGAGACGCGTCGGAACAGCGCGGTTTGAACCCGGGTGTGGACCTGCTCCACAATGGCGTCGAGCGTCGAGAATGCGGGCAGTTCGACCTGCTGCTGGATCAGGCTGTCGATGGTTGCATTGATGATGTCCACCGGCTGATCCATTGTCCCGGCGGCCTCGTGTGCCGCGCGCACTGCAATTTCATTGGCATCGGTGCCGTAATAGGACTGGATACCGAGAAATTCCCGGACTGCTGCGTAGTGACGAAACAAGGCGGGCGACCTTGCCCTGTTGTAGTCGAATGCGGCCTCGGCACCGAGGCTTGCGCTCGCCCGGATGTGTTCGATGACAACGGCGGGAATGGCGTCAACGAAGGGAAAGTGGTGCATCTGCTGAAAGACCTTCAGCAGAACCAGCAGCCCCAGTCTCGAAGACTGGCCGCGCGCGTTGCGGCGCACCCATTCAAGCTCTTCAACGTCTGGCGTATAGAACGCCTGCAGTTCCGCAGATGAAAAACCCTTGGGAAACCTCGGATACGCTGTACGTTCGATGGTCGCCATGCCGGATTCCGGATCTCGAATGGGCTGGCCAGTGTAGCGGAAAAATCCGGCAAAGCCGTCGCACCCGTGCCAATCTGTGCAACCCGCTGGCCGCTATAATTTGCGGATTCAGAACGCAGCGAAGGGGGCAGAGAAATGGGCAAAGCCGGTCAGAAGAAAAAATCGTCGCGTGCCCGCAAGCTGGGCGTGCACGACCTGGAGGCATTGCGGCGGGGAGCGGTTCAGTCGGGGATCCCTGACGCTATCGTTCTCGATCGTAATGACCTGCCGCCGGAACAGAAAATCTCCTGGCCCCTCGCGCAAATGCTTCAGAATGAGGTATCCGATCATCCAACACTGGAGGAATATCAGAGCGCACTGACGGCGATTGTTGCGGCGTGGAATACAAGCCTGCTGCCCGAGAGTGAGCGTGGTGAAGCGCTACGTGATCAGATCGGATTCGACAAAAGTGTTCCACCCGAAATACGGCGCGAAATCATACAGGGCATCGAGCGCCTGATTGGCGAAAAACTGGCCCGCTTTCCCCATGACCGCCGCCGTATCGTCTCGTGGGAGGCGAAACTCGAAGGTGACGTGCTTCGGGTCGTAGCGGCGGCGTCCGACGGTCCCCGGCACGATACCCCAGAGGATGTCATGCGCGGTTTGCTGCGAACGATGTCCGCCTAAGAGCCCGCGCATTCAGACCAGTCGGCTAAGAACGCGATCGTCCCACGCTGGCTGACCGCGTTGACCTGTCTGCATGCCGACGACGCAAGCGGACGCGATAGTTCAGGGACGCATTCACGGCTCCCTTATTCCGCCAGAGCATAGAAATCCGTCGTTTCATAACCTTCAGGATTATGATAGCAATTTGACCGGATCTTGGTCAGATCCCGTCTTCGTGGCTCAACCGCGTGGCCCTTTGCTATCACATGGAAGTGTCCGAGCTGCTGGAGCACGATCTTGGTCACGGCCAGGTTGATGACCTGGACACCGCGCCACCACTGGCGCTGCTGGCGATGCTCTCCCAGCGGAGCGGTATCGAGCTGGATCGGCTGCGCTGCATGAGTTTCGCCGGCTGGGTGCCTTGGCTACTGGACAGCCTTGATGATCAGATTCCAGCCGCATTGGAAACCTATGCGTTCCAGCTCTCGGTACTGCTGCCGAGACTCCGCCGTAAGACGCGATCCATCACGAGCTGGCGTGCCTGGCTGCCCACCCAACCGATACACCGCGCCTGTCCGCTCTGCCTGAACGATCCGGAGAACCAAGCCGTACTGCTCGCGTGGAAGCTGCCCCTGATGCTGAGCTGCCCACTGCATGGCTGCTGGCTGGAATCCTATTGGGGCGTGCCAGGGCGGTTTCTCGGCTGGGAGAACGCCGACGCCGAACCGCGCACTGCCAGCGACGCGATTGCGGCGATGGACCAGCGTACCTGGCAGGCACTGACGACCGGCCACGTGGAGTTGCCGCGCCGACGCATCCACGCCGGATTGTGGTTTAGGCTGCTACGCACGCTGCTCGATGAGCTGAACACCCCGCTTTCGACGTGCGGCACCTACGCGGGGTATCTCCGCCAAATCTGGGAATGCTGCGGGCATCCGCTGCGTGCTGGGCAAAGTCTGTGGCGACCGTATGAAACCCTGAACCCGGCAGTACGGTTGCAG
>NZ_CABVQC010000090.1 GCF_902499175.1 Burkholderia aenigmatica | reverse complement strand
GGCTGCCGGCCGCTGGCGAGGACGACGCGCCGGCACCCGGCGTGCCGACCTGCGAGGTCGCGCCGCCGCCGGCGGGCGCCGACACGGTGCCGGTCAGCAGGCTGTCGAGGCGGCTCGCCAGCAGCGCGGCCGCAACGGAGTCGATACCGGTCATGATCGGAGCCTGCTCACCTCAGCCACTTCGTTGCGAATCCGGGAACGGCACGCCGCCGCCCGCGGGAACTGCGCGCCTGCCGCAACGGGCTCGTGCGCCCCCGCGCCCGTTTCCCCGGAAACGGGCCCTACCCGCGCGCGCGGTAGAGATCGGTCAATACCTTGGTCGAGCGCCGCGCCTCGAACAGCGCGGACAGCCGCGCGACGTCCGGGCTCGCGAGATCGCGGATCGCGGCGTCGTCGGCCAGGATGCGGCGGATCAGGTCAAGCTTGCGGCCGAGATCCGATTCGTCGAGCACGACGCCCGGATCGGCCTCCTTCAGCCCGTCCACCAGTTGCATGAATTCGGCCTGCAACTCCGGCAACGCGCTCCAGTCGGCGCTGCGGGCCGCGCCCAGCATCCGGCCCGACACGGCGGCGAGCGCCTCGTAACGTGCGAAGTATTCGGCCTTGCGATTCATCGTGATGCTTCCACTGCCTGTTGCGCGGCCATCCGCGCGACTTCCGGGGCAATCCCCGTCCATGCTTCCTCGAGCGTCGCGAGCAGCCCGTCGACCTCGACCAGCATCGCGTCGCTCGCCTGCGCGTTCGCTTCCAGCAGGCGCCCGCTGATATACGCATACAGCGCGTCCAGCCGCTCCGCGATCTCGCCGCCCGCGTCGCGGTTCAGCGACGCCTTCAGTCCGCTCTCGACGATCCGGATCGCCTTGCCGATCGCTTCGCCTCGCGCGGGCACATTGCCCTGCTGCAAATGCATGCGCGCGAGCGCTACCGCCTGCCGCGCGCCCTGGTACAGCATCGCGATCAACCGGTGCGGGGAGGCGCCCATCACCCCGGTCTCGACGCCGACACGCGCGTATGCACTGGCTCCAGCGTGTCCTGGGGAAAACATGCGCTTCTCCTTGTTATGCCTTGGCTATACGGGAACCGACATCGTGCATCGCACGATGCGGCCTTCACCGGAGTTATCGGAAGGGATCGGGAAAGCTTTAGGCAAGCGGGGCCTGCCCTGCGGCGGCAGGGCCAACCCGGGGGGCTCACCGGATGGCCGTCCCCGGTAGCCGTCCTGTCACACCGACATCTGCATGATGTCGTTGTAAGCGCTCACGAGCTTGTTGCGGACCTGGAGCCCGAACTGGAAGCCGATGTTGGCTTTCTGCATGTCGACCATCACGTCGTTCAGCGACACGTTCGGCGCGCCGACCTCGAACGCCTGCGCCTCGCCGAGCGCGTGCTGCTGGTCGCCGCTGATCTTGTCGAGCGACGCCTTCATCGCGCTCGCGAACGTGCCGGCCGTCGCCGCGCCCGAGCCGGCCAGCGCCGCCGTCGGGCTCGCGACGCCGCCGGACGCCTGCGCGGCCATCGACTGCATCTGTTGCAACACCGAACCGATTCCGCTGACGTTCGCAGTCATGCTGTCCCCAAAACTGAGAGAAGAGGCCCGGACGCACCGGGGGATCCGCTGGCGCCGCACCACGCGCACCATGCCGGATCGCGAAAAAGGATAGCAGCGCGCCGCGCGTCAAAGCCGAGAAAGTACGGGGGAAACCCCGCTCTTTTCGGTCGATCGGAGTCCGGCCCGGGTCACGATAATCGCATCGTGTCATTGTCCGCCCGCTCGTCCGAGCGAGCTCAGTCGTCCCGCTCCGGAGAAACTCGACGCATGGATTCGCAGGCCAACTCGCTGATCAACCCAGACGCCCGCGCGGGCCTCGCCAGCCCGGCGCCCGGCGCCGCCGCGGCCGCCGCGTTGCCGGGCGCGGGTGGCGCAGGCGCGGACTTCGGGCTTGGCGGCTTCGCGGAACGCATTCCCGGCATCTCGCGGATGAAGGGCAACCCGAAGCTGCCGTTCCTGATCGCCGTCGCGTTCGCGATCGCCGTGATCACCGCGCTGGTGCTGTGGAGCCGCGCGCCCGACTACCGCGTGCTGTACAGCAACCTGTCGGATCGCGACGGCGGCGCGATCATTGCCGCGCTCCAGCAGGCAAACGTTCCCTACAAGTTCGCCGATGCCGGCGGCGCGATCCTCGTGCCGTCGAACCAGGTGCATGAAACACGCCTGAAGCTCGCCGCGATGGGGCTGCCGAAGGGCGGCTCGGTCGGCTTCGAGCTGATGGACAACCAGAAATTCGGCATCAGCCAGTTCGCCGAACAGATCAACTACCAGCGCGCGCTCGAAGGCGAGCTGCAGCGCACCATCGAATCGATCAACGCCGTGCGCGGCGCGCGCGTGCATCTCGCGATCCCGAAGCCGTCGGTATTCGTGCGCGACAAGGAAGCGCCGAGCGCGTCGGTGTTCGTCGACCTCTACCCGGGTCGCGTGCTCGACGAGGGCCAGGTGCAGGCGATCACGCGGATGGTGTCGTCCGGCGTGCCCGACATGCCCGCGAAGAACGTGACGATCGTCGACCAGGACGGCAACCTGCTGACCCAGACCGCGTCGGCATCCGGCCTCGACGCAAGCCAGCTCAAGTACGTGCAGCAGGTCGAGCACAACACGCAGAAGCGCATCGACGCGATCCTCGCGCCGATCTTCGGCGCGGGCAACGCGCGCTCGCAGGTCAGCGCGGACCTCGACTTCTCGAAGATCGAGCAGACGTCGGAAAGCTACGGCCCGAACGGCGTGCCGCAGCAGGCCGCGATCCGCAGCCAGCAGACCAGCAGCTCGACCGAACTCGCGCAGGGCGGCGCGTCGGGCGTGCCGGGCGCGCTGTCGAACACGCCGCCGCAGCCGGCATCCGCGCCGATCGTCGCCGGCAACGGCCCGAACGCGCCGCAGACGACGCCCGTGAGCGACCGCAAGGACCAGACGACCAACTACGAGGTCGACAAGACGATCCGCCATCTCGAACAGCCGATGGGCAGCGTGAAGCGGCTGTCGGTCGCGGTCGTCGTCAACTACCAGCCGGTCGCCGACGCGAAGGGCCACGTGACGATGCAGCCGCTGCCGCCCGCGAAGCTCGCGCAGGTCGAACAGCTCGTGAAGGACGCGATGGGCTACGACGAGAAGCGCGGCGACTCGGTGAACGTCGTGAACAGCGCGTTCTCGACCGTCAGCGACCCGTACGCCGACCTGCCGTGGTGGCGCCAGCCCGACATGATCGAGATGGCGAAGGAAGCCGCGAAGTGGCTCGGCATCGCGGCGGCCGCGGCGGCGCTGTATTTCATGTTCGTGCGCCCGGCGATGCGCCGCGCGTTCCCGCCGCCCGAACCGGCCGCGCCGGCGCTCGCCGCGCCGGACGATCCGGTCGCGCTCGACGGCCTGCCGGCACCGGTCAAGAACGAGGAACCCGATCCGATGCTGCTGGGCTTCGAAAACGAGAAGAACCGCTACGAACGCAACCTCGACTACGCGCGCACGATCGCCCGCCAGGATCCGAAGATCGTCGCGACCGTCGTGAAGAACTGGGTGTCCGATGAACGCTGAAGGCTTGACCAAGAGCGCGCTGCTGCTGATGTCGATCGGCGAGGAAGAGGCCGCGCAGGTATTCAAGTTCCTCGCGCCGCGCGAGGTGCAGAAGATCGGCGCCGCGATGGCCGCGCTGAAGAACGTCACGCGCGAGCAGGTCGAGGACGTGCTGCAGGAATTCGCGAAGGAAGCCGAGCAGCACACCGCGCTGTCGCTCGACTCGAGCGAGTACATCCGCTCGGTGCTGACCAAGGCGCTCGGCGAGGACAAGGCCGGCGTGCTGATCGACCGCATCCTGCAGGGCAGCGACACGAGCGGCATCGAGGGCCTGAAATGGATGGACTCGGGCGCGGTGGCCGAACTGATCAAGAACGAGCATCCGCAGATCATCGCGACGATCCTCGTGCACCTCGACCGCGACCAGGCGTCCGAGATCGCGTCGTGCTTCGCCGAACGGCTGCGCAACGACGTGATGCTGCGGATCGCGACCCTCGACGGCATCCAGCCGGCCGCGCTGCGCGAGCTCGACGACGTGCTCACCGGCCTGCTGTCCGGCAGCGACAACCTGAAGCGCAGCCCGATGGGCGGCATCCGCACCGCGGCCGAGATCCTGAACTTCATGACGAGCGTGCATGAGGAAGGCGTGCTCGAGAGCGTGCGCCAGTACGACGCCGATCTCGCGCAGAAGATCGTCGACCAGATGTTCGTGTTCGAGAACCTGCTCGACCTCGAGGATCGCGCGATCCAGATGGTGCTCAAGGAAGTCGAGTCGGAAACGCTGATCATCGCGTTGAAGGGCGCGCCGCCGGCGCTGCGCCAGAAGTTCCTCGCGAACATGTCGCAGCGCGCGGCCGAACTGCTCGCCGAGGATCTCGACGCGCGCGGCCCGGTGCGCGTGTCCGAAGTCGAGACGCAGCAGCGCCGCATCCTGCAGATCGTGCGCAACCTGGCCGAGAGCGGCGCGATCGCGATCGGCGGCAAGGCGGAAGACGCGTATGTCTGATTCGGCGAGCGATCGCGCGGGCACCCTCACCGCGTACCAGCGGTGGGAGATGGCGTCGTTCGACCCGCCGCCGCCCCCGCCGCCGCCCGACGACGCGGCCGCGGCGGCCGCCGCGCTCGCCGAGGAACTGCAGCGCGTGCGCGACGCCGCGCACGCCGAAGGCCATGCGGCCGGCCACGTCGAAGGCCAGGCACTCGGCTACCAGGCCGGTTTCGAGCAGGGCCGCGAACGCGGCTTCGAGACCGGCCAGGCCGACGCGCGCGAACAGGCCGCGCAGCTCGCGGCGCTGGCCGCATCGTTCCGCGAGGCCGTGTCGACGGTCGAGCACGATCTGGCCGCCGACCTCGCGCAGCTCGCGCTCGACATCGCGCAGCAGGTCGTGCGTCAGCACGTGAAGCACGACCCGGCCGCGCTCGTCGCGGCCGTGCGTGACGTGCTCGCGGCCGAACCCGCGCTGTCCGGCGCACCGCATCTCGCGGTGAATCCGGCCGACCTACCCGTCGTCGAAGCCTATCTGCAGGACGATCTCGATGCGCTCGGCTGGAACGTGCGCACCGACGCGTCGATCGAGCGCGGCGGCTGCCGCGCGCACGCCGCGACCGGTGAGGTCGACGCGACGCTGCCCACGCGCTGGCAGCGCGTCGCCGCCGCGATCGGCAAGGTGAGCACGTGGTGACGCGGCCGCCCGAGGCGCTCGCGCACGACGGCCTGACGCCGCTGGAGCGCGAACTCGCGCTCGCGTCGTTCGGCCCCGACGCCGCGCACGACACCGCACATGACACCACCCCGCACCGCGCGGCTACGGCGGCCGACGCCTCCGGCGCCACGCCGCGCGCGCCACACAACCCGCATCTCGCGCACTGGCGCACCCACCTGAACGGGCTCGCCGCGCGCAGCCACCGCGCGCTGCCGCTGCGGCCGTGCGGGCGCCTCACGCGCGCGGCCGGCCTCGTGCTCGAGGCGATTGGGCTGCGCCTGTCGGTCGGCGCCGAGTGCACGATCGAACTGCCGCCCGGCAGCACGCTGCCGCACGCGGAAGCCGAAGTCGTAGGCTTCGCCGGCGATCGCCTGTTCCTGATGCCGACCACCGACGTCGCGGGCGTGCTGCCCGGCGCGCGCGTGTGGCCACGCGAAAGCGCGCCCGTCACCGATCCGCTGGCGGGCGCCAAGCGCCTGCCGGTCGGCTGGGAAATGCTCGGGCGCGTCGTCGACGCGTCGGGCCGCCCGCTCGACGGCCTCGGCCCGCTCGCGTCGAAGGTCGACGCGCCGCTGTCGGCGCCGTCGATCAACCCGCTCGAGCGCGAACCGATCCACCACGTGCTCGACGTCGGCGTGCGCGCGATCAACGCGCTGCTCACCGTCGGTCGCGGGCAACGGATGGGCCTGTTCGCGGGCTCCGGCGTCGGCAAGTCGGTGCTGCTCGGCACGATGGCTCGCTACACCAGCGCGGAAGTGATCGTGATCGGGCTGATCGGCGAACGCGGCCGCGAAGTGAAGGAATTCATCGAACAGATCCTCGGCGAGGATGGGCTCGCGCGCTCGGTCGTCGTCGCGGCGCCGGCCGACGTGTCGCCGCTGCTGCGAATGCAGGGCGCGGCCTACGCGACGTCGCTTGCCGAGTATTTCCGCGACCAGGGCAAGCACGTGCTGCTGCTGATGGATTCGCTGACCCGCTACGCGATGGCGCAGCGCGAGATCGCGCTCGCAATCGGCGAGCCGCCCGCGACGAAGGGCTACCCGCCGTCGGTGTTCGCGAAGCTGCCCGCGCTCGTCGAGCGCACCGGCAACGGGCCGGAAGGCGGCGGCTCGATCACCGCGTTCTACACGGTGCTGACCGAAGGCGACGACCAGCAGGACCCGATCGCCGATTCGGCACGCGCGATCCTCGACGGCCACGTCGTGCTGTCGCGCGCGCTCGCCGAGGCCGGCCACTATCCGGCGATCGACATCGAGGCGTCGATCAGCCGCGCGATGACCGCGCTGATCGACGAAACGCATCTCGACCATGTCCGGCAGTTCAAGCAGATGCTGTCGCGCTACCAGCGCAATCGCGACCTGATCGCGGTCGGCGCGTACGCGCCCGGCCGCGACGCGCAGCTCGATCGCGCGATCGCACTCTACCCGCGCATCGAGGCGTTCCTGCAGCAGGGCTTTCGCGAATGCGCGCCGTTCGCGTCGAGTCTCGCCGGGCTCGATGCACTGTTCGACGCTTACGGAGGCTGATCCCGATGGCTCACGGCTTTCCCCTTCAGTTGCTGCTCGACCGCGCACAGGACGATCTCGACTCGGCCACGAAGCAGCTCGGCACCGCGCAGCGCGACCGCACCGCCGCCGCCGAGCAGCTCGACGCGCTGCTGCGCTACCGTGACGAATACCACGCGCGCTTCTCGCAATCCGCGCAGCACGGGATGCCGGCCGGCAACTGGCGCAATTTCCAGGCGTTCATCGACACGCTCGACACCGCGATCGCACAGCAGCGCAACGTGCTGGCCGCGGCCGAAGTCCGCATCGACGAAGCACGCCCGAACTGGCAACAGAAGAAGCGCACGGTCGGCTCGTTCGAAATCCTGCAGGCGCGCGGCGTGGCGCAGGAAGCGAAGCGCGACGCCCGGCGCGAACAGCGCGACGCCGACGAACACGCCGCGAAGATCCTGCGCATGCGGGCCGACGCGGCCCGTTCGTCGTAACCGCCCCCCGTATTCGAACGAGAGAACCGTCATGCCTCCCCTGCCTCTGCTCGGCGCGCTGCTCGACACCGCCGGCACCGTCCTCAAGGCCGCCCGCAGCTCGGGTTCGTCCGGCGCCGCCGGCAACGATGCCGCGACCGCCACGGCCGCCGTGCCGTTTGCGCAGTCGCTGAAGCAAAGCGTCATCACGCGTCGCGATGCGTTGCATTCGAGCGTGCCGGATGCGTCGACGAAACAGGCTTCGTCGAAGCCGGCCGCCGGCACGAAGCCGTCCGCAGCCGATGACGACGACACGACCGACGATACGACCACGAACGCCGCCAGCAACCCCGATGCCGCCGCGCTCGCGGCCGCTGCGGCCGTGCAGGCGCAACTGCAGGCGCGCACGGACTACGCGACGCCGGCCGATGCCGCCGCCGCTACCACGGCGCAAAAGACCGTCGTGTCCGGCCAGCCCGATGCCACGGCCACGCTGACGGATCACGCGGCCAGGGACGCGACCGCCCAGCCGGCCACGCCGGCGTCGGGCCGCGATGCGTTGCAAACCGCGCTCGACAGGCTCACGGGCGGCTCGGGCGCGATCGCGATGCCCGCGACCGGCGCGACGGCATCGGCCGCCGCATCAACCGCATCAACCGCATCGACCGGCACCACCGCCCCGCTGGCGCCGAAGGTGCCGACCTTCGAGCACACGCTCGCCGACGCGAAGGGTGCGCTCGCCACCCAGCAAACACCGGCGCAAGCCACCGCGCAGGCGCTGCAGGCCAACGCGAACGCGCAGTCGGGCGAGCAGCACGCGCTCGCGGCAGCCAGCGACGCGACCGATCCGGCCGCCAGCGCGACGCTCGCGGCCGGCGCCACGGCTGCGGCCGCGGCACAGGCGAACCTGCAGCTGTCGCCGGCCGCGGGGGCGATCGCCGCCGCGAACGCGCACGCGCTCGCGCCGCACATCGGCACCCCGGACTGGACGGACGCGCTGAGCCAGAAGGTCGTGTTCCTGTCGAATGCGCACCAGCAGAGCGCCGAGCTGACGCTCAACCCGGCCGATCTCGGGCCGCTGCAGGTCGTGCTGCGCGTCGCGGACAACCACGCGCACGCGCTGTTCGTGTCGCAGCACGCGCAGGTGCGCGACGCGGTCGAAGCCGCGCTGCCGAAGCTGCGCGAGGCCATGGAAGCGGGCGGGCTCGGGCTCGGCAGCGCGACCGTCAGCGACGGCGGCTTCGCGCAGCAGCAGAACCCGCAACAGACCTTCGCCGGCGGCCAGTCGTCGCGGCGCGGGAGCGGCGGATCGTCAGCCGTCGATGCACCGGTCGACGCTGCGCAATCCGCACCGGCCGCCGCGAGCGTGAGCCGCGCCCGCCTCGTCGATACGTTTGCCTGAGCATGGCTGCCGCCGTGTGCGCGCCGCTCAGCGGCCGTGCACGGCCGCGGCGGCCTCGCCGCGCGTCGCCGCGCCCTTGCGCGTCGCGACGATGAAGTCCGCCGCACGTTCGCCGATCATCACCGACGGCGCATTCGTGTTCCCGCCGACCAGCGTCGGCATCACCGACGCATCCACCACGCGCAACCCTTCGACGCCGCGCACGCACAGTTGCGGATCGACGACCGCGCGCGCGTCCGAACCCATCCGGCAGGTGCCGACCGGGTGATAGATCGTGTCGGCATGCTCAACGATCGTCTTGCGCAGTTCCGCTTCGCTCTGGTCGGCCCGCGTGTACAGCTCGCGCCCGCCCTGCGACGCGAGCGGCGCCTGCGACAGGATCCTGCGCATCGCCTGCGTGCCGCGCACGAGCAGGTCGAGATCGCGCGCATCGCTGAAGAAGCGCGGATCGATCAGCGGGGCGTCGCGCGCATCGCCGCTCGCAAGCGCCACCGTGCCGCGGCTGAACGGCCGCAGCGCGCACACGTGCAGCGAATAGCCGAAGCCCCAGTGCATCTTGCGGTTGTGGTCGTCCACGAGCGCCGTGCAGAAATGCAGCTGCAGGTCGGGACGTTCGAGCGACGGATCGCTCTTGATGAAGCCGCCGGCCTCCGCGACGTTGCTCGTCATCATCCCGGTGCGGCTCGAGAAATAGCGCGCGAGCGCGGGCGTCATCTTCGCGATCCCGCGCAGGCACACGCCGACCAGCTCCGACGAATTCACGCGCGTATTGATGATGAAGTCGATATGGTCGATCAGGTTCGTGCCGACGTCCGGCGCATCCTGCACGACCGCGATCCCGTGCCGGCGCAGCTGCTCCGCCGGGCCGATCCCCGAACACATCAGCAGTTGCGGCGAATTGAACGCGCCGGCCGACAGGATCACTTCCGCGCGCGCGTCGAGCGTCTCGACGCGCCCGTTGCGCGCAACCGCGACGCCGGCCGCACGCTTGCCGTCGAACACGACGCGCAGCACCGTCGCATCGGTGATCACGTGCAGGTTCGGCCGGTTGCGGCCGTATATGTACGCGCGGGCGACGCTGCAGCGCGAACCGTCGCGGTGCGTGACCTGATAGAAGCCGACGCCTTCCTGCGTCGCGCCGTTGAAGTCGTCGTTCAGCGGATAGCCGGCCGCGTGCGCGGCCTGGATGAATCGTTCGGAGAACGGATTGCGAAAGCGCAGATCCGACACCGACAGCGGGCCGTCCGCACCGTGCCACGCATCGGCGCCGCGCGCGTTGCCTTCCGCGCGACGGAAATACGGCAGCACGTCCTGCCAGCCCCAGCCCGTCGCGCCGAGCTGCGCCCACTCGTCGTAGTCACCCGGGTGGCCGCGCGTGTAGATCATCGCGTTGATCGCGCTCGAGCCGCCCATCCCGCGCCCGCGCGGCTGGTAGCCGCGCCGCCCGCCGAGGCCCGGCTGCGGCACTGTTTCGTAGCCGTAGTTCGTGCCGAGCTTGAACGGCACCAGCGCCGCGATGCCGACCGGCATGTTGACGAGCAGATTGCGCTCCGTATGCGAGCCGGCCTCGATCAGTGCGATCGTCGCATCGGGGCAGGCATCGGCGAGACGGCCTGCCAGGCTCGACCCGCCCGAACCGCCGCCGACGATGATGTAGTCGTATTGCATGTCACGTCTCCGTCGTGTCATGGAAGGCGCCCGGCACCGCCGCGCGACCGCGTCCCCTCTTTGGGGGGTCTGTTTGCAGATGGAACACGCATGCGAATGCCCGAAATCGCTCGGAGGGCAAGGAGCGAGGAGCGCCGTTTGCGCCTTGCCAAACGCCCCGAAGGAAGTCCCCTTGGGGGACAAGCGACGAGCGACGCCGCCATACGGGCGATTTCGGGCATTCCCGTGACATGATTTTTTAATTTGGCGTTGCCATCTGCAAACAGACCCTCGGCGCATTGTAGGAATGGCCGTCGCGCGCGCGGCGTGCGGATTCAAGAGCGATTCCTCTAAACGCCCGCGTGAACTAAATTTAAGATGTACCGATTCGCTTTGCGCGACGCGCCGGCCTCGAGAAGCCGATCCGCCGCGAAACAGGTGTGACGACGATGCAGCGCCAGGTTCTGCAGGCTGCGTGCCGACCGGGTTGTCCGGATGCGATGCGCGCAGCCCGCATTTCATTTCAAACGGCTGCCCGCACGGGGTGCGCGGCGTCATGCGCGCAGTCGATCGAAATCGAACGGCGCGTGTCGTTGCCGACCGTTTGGATGGTTTGTCGCTGCGGCGGCACGACGCGCTGCGGCATGGTTTGAAGGACCTGTCGCGCTGCCCCGCTTCGGTGCACCGTCAGGCAGTCGCACCGCAGCGTCGCGCGCCCGGTAACAGTCGCATCGCGCTGCATGCAGATGCGCCGCGACACGGTTTCCGGATGCACACACCGTCGCGTGGATGCGACGCCCGCGGCACGCGGCAACCGGTTTTCGAGCACACGTCGCATCCGGCCCCGCGCCGCGCGACACGCACCACCCCGATCCGCGTCGCCGAGCGTGCGCGCGCGGCGTGACGGCCGGCCGACCAGCCAGGCCCAACTGGAGGAGACGACATGAAGAACGACCTGCCCGAACTGGCCCCGCAAGCGCTGCCGTCGGTCGATGCACTGACGGCGCTGCTGCGCGACCAGCGCGCGGCCTACCTGCGCGCACCGTACCCGGCATGGGAAACGCGCGTGCAGCACCTGCGCGCGCTGCGCACGATGCTGATCGACCATGCGGATGCGCTCGCCGAAGCGATCAGTGCCGATTTCGGTCATCGCGCGAAGCAGGAAGTGCTGCTGTCTGAAATCTGGATGGCGAAGGAAGAGATCGACGACGCGCTCAAGCACGGCAAGCGCTGGATGAAGCCGATGCGCAAGCCGATGAACAAGTGGCTACGCCCGGCGCGCGCGAAGGTGATTCCGCAACCGCTCGGCGTGGTCGGCATCGTCGTGCCGTGGAACTATCCGGTACTGCTCGCGGCCGGCCCGCTGATCTGCGCGCTCGCGGCCGGCAACCGCGCGATCATCAAGATGTCCGAACTGACGCCGCGCACGTCGGCGCTGTTCGAGCAGCTCATTGCCAAGACCTTCACGCGCGACCACGTCGCGGTCGTGAACGGCGATGCGGAAGTGGGCGCCGCGTTCAGCGGGCTGCCGTTCGATCATCTGCTGTTCACTGGCTCGACGCACGTCGGCCGCCACGTGATGCGCGCGGCCGCCGACAACCTCACGCCCGTCACGCTCGAACTCGGCGGCAAGTCGCCGGCGATCGTCGGCCCGAACGCGCGCTTCGATGCGGCCGTCGACGCGATCGTCGCGGGCAAGACGCTGAACGCGGGCCAGACCTGCATCGCGCCCGACTACGTGCTGCTGCCGCGCGGGATGGAAGCCGCCTTCATCGAACGCGCGCGCGCTCGATTCGCGAAGATGTATCCCGACCTGTCGGCCAACGGCGACTACACGACGATCGTGTCGCCGCGCCACTACGCCCGGCTGCAGCAACTCGCGAGCGACGCGCAGGCAGCCGGCGCGCAACTGCATCCGCTGTCCGACGCGCAATCCGATCCCACGTCGCGCCGCTTCGTGCCGTGCGCGGTCACGCACGTGCCGGCCGCGTCGCAGCTGATGCAGGAGGAAATCTTCGGACCGCTGCTGCCGCTCGTGCCGTACGAACGGCTCGACGAAGCGATCGCGTACGTGAATGCACGCCCGCGTCCGCTCGCGCTCTACCTGTTCGACGAGGACGGCGGCACGATCGACCGCGTGATGCGCGAAACGATCTCGGGCGGCGTGTCGATCAACGAAACGCTGATGCACATCGCGTGCGGCAGTTTGCCGTTCGGTGGTGTCGGGGCGAGCGGCATGGGCGCGTATCACGGCTACGACGGCTTCGTGACGTTCTCGAAGATGAAACCGGTGCTCACGCAGGCGCGCCTGAACGCGCGCAACCTGCTCGCGCCGCCGTACGGCAAGCGCTTCGCCGCGCTGATCAAGCTGATGCTGAAGTTCTGAGTGGAACGGGCCGCGCGCATCGCGCGGCGGCCCGCACCAGCACGCCGCGCGGCGAGGGTGCCGCGCGCGCCGTCACACGGGCCAGAGCGGCCCTTCCTGCATCGCGCCGATCTGCTCGCGCAACTCGAGCACGCGCGCTTCCCAGTAACGATGCGTGTTGAACCACGGGAACGCGGCCGGAAATGCGGGATCGTCCCAGCGTCGCGCGAGCCATGCCGCGTAATGGATCAGCCGCAGCGTGCGCAGCGCTTCGACGAGATGCAGCTCGCGCGGCTCGAATTCGCAGAAATCCTCGTAGCCGGCCAGCAGGTCCGCCAGCGCACGCGACGCGCCTTCGCGATCGCCCGGCAGCAGCAGCCACAGGTCCTGGATCGCGGGCGCCATTCGGCTGTCGTCGAAGTCGACGAAGTGCGGGCCGGCATCGGTCCACAGCACGTTGCTCGGATGACAGTCGCCGTGCGTGCGCAACAGGCGGATCTCGCCCGCCCGCTCGAACGCGGCCTCGACGCCTTCGAGCGCGAGCGTCACGGCCGTCTCGTATGCGGGCCGCACATCGTCCGGAATGAAATCGTGCGCGAGCAGGTAGTCGCGCGGCTCGTAGCCGAACGTCTTGATGTCGAGCACGGGGCGCGCGACATACGGCTGCGTCGCGCCGACCGCATGGATCCGGCCGATGAAGCGGCCCAGCCATTCGAGCGTGTCGCTGCGATCGAGATCGGGCGCGCGGCCGCCGCGCCGCTCGAAGATCGAGAAGCGGAAACCGTCGAACGCGTGCAGCGTCCGGCCTTCGAATGCGCGCGCGGGCACCGCCGGAATCTCGCGCGCGGCGAGTTCGGTGACGAACGCGTGCTCTTCGAGGATCGCTTCGTCCGACCAGCGTGCCGGACGGTAGAACTTCGCGACGACCGGCGGGCCGTCTTCGATGCCGACCTGATACACGCGATTTTCGTAGCTGTTGAGCGCGAGCAGGCGCCCGTCGGTGCGCAGGCCGGCCGGCATCAGCACGCTGTCGAGCGCGTCGAGCACGCACTCGGGCGTGAGTCCGGCGAACGGCGGGCCGGCGGGAGAAGCGGGAGCAGAAGTGACGTCTTTCATGCCCCGCATTGTGCCGCCAGCCGGGCCGAAAGACGAGCGCCCGGTGCGGTGGTTGCGCTTAGTGGAGCGCCGCGCCGGCCGGCAGCACGGATTCGCCGGTGTCGATCAGGTCCTCGAGAAAGAACGGCTCGGTGTTGAGTTCCTTCGACTCGCCCGGTACGCCCGCGTACCAGGTCACCATGGCCATGTCGCCCAGGACGCGCTGGACGATGCCGCGCGCGCCCTTCGGCACCGCGATATGGGTAGTGCAGACAATCGACCCGACATGCATGATGGTTCCCCACTCTTGAATCTTGAAACCCGGCCCGCTGGGGGCCGGCAAATGCACGATCCGCGCGCTCTCGACGGAGCGTTGCGCGTAATCCCATTGTTCACGGTTTATCGAAGCACGAAAAGAAGAAGAAGCAGGCGAAGTGCCGCGAATTCGTCGAATGTCTCCAATCAACCACTGCGCCAGGCAGGCGCTTGCCTGCCCGGTTACCCCCATCATACCCTGTCGAATGTGACTGCCCGCCGAATCCCCGGCATCACCGCGGCGCGCACGTGACGGACGTCCCGCGCGCATCGTGGGCCCGGTGCCGGTTCGCCAGGCAATTTCGCGCGACTGGCGGCGGCGGTTGCCGAACTGCACTGCGCCGTCATCGCCTTGCCCCCTGCCTCGAGCGCGGCCACCGCAGCGACCGTTGCGCACGCATCGCCCTTCATCATGCGATGCCACGCGACAGGTGTTGCGTCCGATGCCGGCCTTGCGTTACCTTTGATACTCATTCGCGTTCAAGCGCATTCCGACACGATGCATCCGCTCACGTCCGCCCTTGCAAAATCCCGGCCGCAGTTCGACTCGCGGCCGCAGGCGTGCGCGCATCCGTCGGTTCTTCCTCCTCCTGTCGCACCGCCGCTCGTCGGCGCCGCGCCGCCCCCTCCGGCGGCACGCGCCGGCTGACCAGCCGGCTTCCGTTTCGTCTTCCATTCGCCCGCGGGCCTGCCTTCGTGCGTCGTGACGCACGGCGTATTGCTGCGCGCGCGGATGGAACGTTCCGATCCGTTCGACAGGTGGATTCACATGGTTTCGTTCAAACGCGCGCTCGCCTCGCATGGCGCGACGTCGCTCTTCGTGCTGCTGTGGAGCAGCGGCGCGATCTTCGCTGAACTCGGTCTGCGTCACGCATCCGCGTTCGTCTTTCTCACCGCACGCTTCGCACTGGCATCGCTCGTGCTGCTCGGGCTGGCCTTCATGCGAAAACGCTGGCTGCCGCCGCGCGGCGAGCGGCGCATGGCCGCACTGACCGGCTTGCTGATGATGGGCGGCTATTCGATCTTCTACCTGCTCGCGCTCGAACGCGGGATCGCGCCGGGCGTGCTCGCGACGATCCTCGGTGTGCAGCCGATCCTCACGCTCGCGATCGTCGAGCGGCGCTGGCAGCCCGTGCGCATCGCGGGGCTCGCGCTGTCGCTGGCCGGCCTCGCGCTCGTCGTGTTCCGCGGCACCGGGGACGGCGGCCTGTCGCTCGCGGGCATCGCGTGCGCGCTCACCGCGCTCGTCGCGCTGACCGCCGGCTCGCTGCTGCAAAAGCGCGTGCGGGCGGCGCCCGCCGACGTGCTGCCGCTGCAGAATGCGATCGGCCTCGTACTGTGTGTGGCAATCGTGCCGTTCCGGCCGGTGTCGTTCGACATGAGCTGGTCGTTCGTGATCCCGCTGCTATGGCTCGGCATCGTGATTTCGGTGATCGCGCAACTGTTGTTCTACCGGTTGATGCAGCGCGGTGATCTCGTCAACGTGACGAGCCTGTTCTATCTCGTGCCCGTCGTCACCACGCTGATGGATGCCGCGTGGCTCGGCAACCGGCCCGAGCCGCTCGCACTTGCCGGCATGGGCGCGATCGTCGCGGGGCTCGCGCTCGTGTTCCGCGCGCCGGCCGCACGCGTGCAACCCGACCGCGCATGAGCGGGCGTGCCGCCGCGCCCGCGGGTGCGGCGGCACGCATCGGGCACATACGACGATTCCGCAACAATCGAAAGGGACGGGAAAGATACGTGCAAGGCATTCGTCCAACTTGCGGGAAAAATGCGTGATTCGCGGGGCTTTCCGCTGATTTTTTAATGGTTCGGATAGCGAAAAGCACTGCGGGTTGCCTATACTCGAACTGACCGCCCCGCTCGCAATCGGGTCGGACCAATACTAGAAACACCCGGCATGGGGCCGGAGCAAGCGCGCCAGCGCCCACTCCGGTCGACCTTGGAGACACGCATGACGACCTACTTCACGATCGGCGACTTCATCCTGTTGATTCCGATGGCGCTGGCCGGAGCGCTATTTCTCGGCGCGGTGCCGTGCGCAACCGAATTCCGCCACAACCTGCTGCGCGTGCTGGGCGTCATCCTCGGCGTCGGCGTCGCGGTATTGCTCGTCGAAGGCCTGCCTGCGCTGATCTAGCGGCGCAATCCGTGCGTGGCGCGCATCGCTGCATTGCAGCGATGCGATGTGCTGCGCGCAAGCCATCGATACGGCACGCGATGTTTCGCATGCCGTAGCGTCTGCCGGTCAGATCGCCTGATCGGTGGACGGCTTTTCCCACAGATTGATGCCGCCTTCCGTCGCGTAACGATCGATCTCCGCGAGTTCGTCCGCCGAGAACTCGAGGTTCTTCAGCGCGCCGACGTTTTCACGCACCTGCTCCGCGCGGCTCGCGCCGATCAGCGCGGACGTCACGCGGCCGTTGCGCAGCACCCATGCGAGCGCCATCTGCGCGAGGCTCTGCCCGCGCCGTTCGGCGATCGCGTTGAGCTTGCGCACATGGTCGAGATTGTCCGCGCTCAGGTGATCCTGCTTCAGCGAGCCGCCGCCCGGCTTGTTCACGCGCGCGTCGGCCGGCACGCCGTTCAGGTACTTCGACGTGAGCAGCCCCTGCGCGAGCGGCGTGAACGCGATGCTGCCCGTGCCGATCTCGTCGAGCGTACCGAGCAGTTCGGTTTCGACCCAGCGGTTCAGCAGGTTGTACGACGGCTGGTGGATCAGCAGCGGCACCTTGTACTGCGCGAGCAACTCGGCCATCTCGCGCGTCTTCGCCGCCGAATACGACGAAATGCCGATGTAGAGCGCCTTGCCCTGCTGCACGGCCGACGCGAGCGCGCCCGCCGTTTCCTCGAGCGGCGTGTGCGCGTCGAAGCGGTGCGAATAGAAGATGTCGACGTAGTCGAGCCCCATCCGCTGCAGGCTCTGGTCGAGGCTCGCGAGCACGTACTTGCGCGACCCGCCGCCGCTGCCGTACGGCCCCGGCCACATGTCCCAGCCGGCCTTGGTCGAGATCAGCAGCTCGTCTCGATACGGCCGGAAATCCTCTTTCAGCAGCCGGCCGAAGTTGGTTTCGGCGCTGCCGTACGGCGGCCCGTAGTTGTTCGCGAGATCGAAGTGGTTGATGCCGAGGTCGAACGCGGTGCGCAGGATCTCGCGCTGCGTCGAGATCGGCGTCGAGTCGCCGAAGTTGTGCCACAGGCCGAGCGACAGCGCGGGCAGTTTGAGCCCGGATTTGCCACAGGTGCGGTATTGCATGTCGGCATAACGTTCGGAAGCTGCTTCGTAGGCCATGAGTCGGTTCCGTCAGGACATCGGGGAAAGGGACGTGCGCCGGCCGCGCACACGGCGCGGCGGCGGCGAAAGAGTCATACGACGACTATGGTAGCGAAAGCGGCCGAAACACGCACGGCGGCACGGCGATGGACGCAGCCGCGGTCGTCGCCTACACTGCGGCGTCTCGAATCATCGTTTCAGCGAGGTTGGTATGTCCCGGGTCATCTCGGTTGCGCTGCTCGTCGGTGGCGTCGTGCTGCTGTATTTCGGCGGCCAGTCGTTCCATTCGATCAACGACAACGTGTCGCGCTTCTTCACCGGTTCGCCCGCGACGAAAACGATCCTGCTGATCGCAGGCGGCGCCGTCGCATCGTTCATCGGCCTGATCGGCCTCGCGATGCCGGGCGGCAAGCGCTGAGCGCACAGCCGCGCGACCCGCGAACGGCCCGCGTCGCACGATCGGGCCGCGCCAAACGAAACGGGCGGCCAGGCCGCCCGTTGTTCCATTCGCCCGCGATGCGCCGCATCGCGTAACCGCGGCGGTGTCGCCGCCCGTCCGCTCCGAACCTAGAACGGCACTTCCTGCTTCGCCGCCGAGCGCGTGCCGGGCAGCGGCCGGTTGCTCGCGCCGTGATAGGTGTACACGAGCGAGAACTTCACCTGGTCGGAACGGTTCTGCCCGGCCGAATGCAGCGTGTTGCTGTGGAAGAACACGACGTCGCCCGTCCGCAGCGACGGGCACGTGGCCGCATCGATCATTGTCTTGTTCGCCGGCAGGTCGCTGCGGAAGAACTTCGCATCGTCGAACGCTTCAGGCCCGAATTCAGCCGTATGCGACCCCGGTACGAGCCACAGCGCGCCGTTCTCGTTCGTTTCCGGCCCGAGCGCGAGCCACACCGACACCATGTCCGGACGCTCGAACGACCAGTAGCGGAAATCGCGATGCCAGCCGGTCAGGCTGCCGTACGCGGGGTGCTTCGTCATCATGCAGTTGTGATGCGCGCGCGACAGCACCGGTTCTTCACCGAAATACTCGCGCATCCACGCACCGATTTCGGGGGCGATCGCCCGCTCGGCGAAAGCCGGATCGCGCGAGTACGCATCGAGCAGCCGACGCACCGTATGCCCGCCCGGTGCATGCTTGGATTCGGGCGCGCCCGGATAGCGCAGGTCCGCCTCGAACTCGATCGGCTCGGCAGCCTCCCGCAACTGGCGCTCCGCAACCTGCCTGAGCGCCGCGCACTGTGCCTCGCCGACGAGGCCACGCGCGACGACGAAGCCGCGCTCGCGCAATTCCGCGACTTGCGCGCGGATCGATTCCGACTGCAATGGAGACGACATGGGATGCCAGACGTTTATTGTGTGAATGTGACGATTGTAAATCGGCGCCGGATGCCGCGAACAGCACCATTATCGTGCGCAGGGGCATGCCAATCGATGATTTGATCCGGCTCAAGGGAACTGTGCGGCGCGGCGCTGGCCTCACCGACAGGCGGTATGCGGCACACGCCTTGTGGCACAAGGGTTTATCGCGACTTTTGCCCGTCATGAATCCCCTGTAGCCTGTCGCGGCCTGTCAATTCTGGCGGGCGCGGCGCGCAGCGAGTTTCGGTAAGATCCGTTGCGCCATCCGAGGCCGTTCATACCAGTGCGCTCTCAAGGGCGCCATCCATACAAGCGAAGCATCGTTCACATGCCATTCCGTCTGACTTCCCGTCTCAGCCGCGCTGCGAAGCGCGTTGTGCCGCCCGCTCCTGCCCGCTCGCTGCGCCATCACCGCGCACGCACGCAGGCGCTGGCCGAGCGTACGCCCGCACACAGCCGGCTGGACGGTATCCGTGCGTGGTTCCACGCATTTTTCTCGATGATGAGCGCGCAGGCGTTCTCGCGCCGTGCCGGCCTGCGCTCGCTGCTGCAGAAGCCGTCGTCGCTGCGCGCGCTCGCGCTGCGACGCACGCTCGGCCCGCAGCGCCGCGTCAACCGCCCGCGCCGCCTCGCGGCCAGCAACGGCTGGTTCGGGTTCGGCGCGCGCTGAGCACGCCGGCGGGCACCGCGCGCGACGATCGCCGTCGCGCTACGGCCCGCTTGTCCGATTGCCACGGCGATCGGAACCCATAAAAAAACCCCGGCTTGGCCGGGGTTTTTCATTTCAGGCGAACGACGCTTACGCGACGCGTGCCGTCGGCTCGACGCCGGCCGCTTCGGCCAGGGCGAGCGCCTTGTCGGTCGCTTCCCACGAGAATTCCGGCTCTTCGCGGCCGAAGTGGCCGTAAGCAGCGGTCTTCTCGTAGATCGGACGCAGCAGGTCGAGCATCTTGATGATGCCCTTCGGACGCAGGTCGAAATGCTCGCGCACGAGCTTCGTGATCACCGCATCCGACACGCGGCCCGTGCCGAACGTGTTGACCATCACCGAGGTCGGCTCGGCCACGCCGATCGCGTACGACACCTGGATCAGCGCGCGCGATGCGAGGCCCGCGGCGACGATGTTCTTCGCGACGTAGCGGCCTGCGTACGCAGCCGAACGGTCGACCTTCGACGGATCCTTGCCCGAGAATGCGCCGCCGCCGTGCGGTGCGGCACCGCCGTACGTGTCGACGATGATCTTGCGGCCGGTCAGGCCGCAATCGCCCTGCGGGCCGCCGATCACGAACCGGCCGGTCGGGTTCACCAGGAACTTGATGTCGCCCTTGATCAGGTCGGCCGGCAGCGTCGGCTTGATGATTTCCTCGATCACGGCTTCGCGCAGCGCCGGCAGCTCGATGTCCGGTGCGTGCTGCGTCGACAGCACGACGGTGTCGATCGAATCGGGCTTGCCGTCGACGTAGCGGATCGTTACCTGCGACTTCGCGTCCGGGCGCAGCCATTGCAGGCGGCCATCGCGGCGCAGGCTGGCCTGGCGCTCGACGAGACGGTGCGACAGGTGGATCGGCAGCGGCATCAGTTCCGGCGTTTCGTCGCACGCGTAACCGAACATCAGACCCTGGTCGCCCGCGCCCTGGTCGAGGTTGTCGTCGTGTGCACGATCGACGCCCTGGGCGATGTCCGGCGACTGCTTGTCGTAGGCGACGAGCACCGCGCAACCCTTGTAGTCGATGCCGTAGTCGGTGTTGTCGTAGCCGATGCGCTTGATCGTGTCGCGCGCGATCTGGATGTAGTCGATGTTGGCCGTCGTGGTGATTTCACCGGCCAGCACGACGAGACCCGTGTTGCACAGCGTTTCCGCCGCAACGCGGGAATACTTGTCTTGCTCGAGGATGGCGTCGAGAATCGCGTCCGAGATTTGGTCCGCGACCTTGTCCGGATGGCCTTCGGAGACGGATTCGGACGTGAAGAGATAATCGTTTGCCACTTTTTCAGGCTCCTGTGTGGTTACGGTCGGTTTCACGTAGCCAGCTTCGTTGGGCCTGAAGCGGCGACGCTTTAGCGGATTACCAGGACCGGGCAGCGCGTGTAACGCTAGCCGGCTTCGCCCCGCAAGTTGTCAGTTAACTCGGCGAAGCCCGTATTATAGCGGCTTTCCTGAATTGTCACAGAGCGCCGCCCGTGCTGCATCTTCCGCTGTCTTACCCACCTGTTCGCAACGCGCCGGCCAGCCGGTTCCACGGAGGTTTCGCATGCTAGGTCGTCTAGCCACGCACCTCGCCATTGGCTTGCTGAAACTGCTCGCCCTGTTGCCGTACGGCCTGACCGCACGGTTCGGCGATGGTCTCGGCTGGCTGCTCTACAAGATCCCCAGCCGGCGAAAGCGCATCGTACACACCAATCTGAAACTCTGCTTCCCGGACTGGAGCGAAGAGCGCCGCGAGGAAGTGGCCGGGCAGCATTTCCGCCATGCGATCCGCAGCTACGTCGAGCGCAGCTACCAGTGGTTCGCGTCGGAAGCCACCTATCGCAAGCTGTTTACGGTCGAGAGCGAGATCGACCTCACCGATCCGGACATGCCGCCGACGCTGCTGCTCGGTTTCCATTTCGTCGGCATCGAGGCCGGTTCGATGGCGATCAATCTCGCACTCGACCGGGTGTGCGGCTCACTCTACACGCCGATGAAGAGCCCGGAACTCGAAGCCGCGGCCAAAGCCGGCCGCAGCCGCTTCGGCGCGGAACTCGCGAGCCGGGCCGACAGCGCGCGTACCGTGCTGCGCTGGCTGCGCGACCGCAAGCCGGTCATGCTCGGCGCCGACATGGACTACGGGCTGCGCAACTCGACGTTCGTGCCCTTCTTCGGCGTACCGGCCTGCACGCTGACGGCCGTCGGCCGGTTCGCAAAGACGGGCCACGCGCAGGTCGTGCCGTTCATCGGCGAGGTGCTGCCGAACTACAAGGGCTATCGTCTGAAGGTATTCAAGCCGTGGGATCACTACCCGACCGGCGACGACGATCTCGACGCGCGGCGGATGAACGAATTCCTCGAGGAACAGATCCCGCTGATGCCCGAGCAGTACTACTGGGTCCACAAGCGCTTCAAGACGCGCCCGCCCGGCGAGCCGAGCCTGTACTGAGTTCGAACCCGCGGGCACGCCGTCAAAGGCGCGCCCGCACCCTCGCCACATTCGGCACGCCGCGCGTGCGCACCTGCCAGAGATCGTAGGCCGACTGCTGCGCGAGCCAAAGATCCGCCCTCCCGCCGTTTTCCTCCCCCAGCCACGCTTCGAGCCGGAGCGCCATTTCCGGCGAGATGCCTGCATGGCCGTGCAGGATCCGCGACAGCGCGGCGCGCGTCACACCGAACTGCGCGCCGGCATCGCCTCCGCCGCGACCGTGCCCGCTACACCGCGCCAATTTGTCCGCTCTTCGCGTCCCCGACCAGTCGACCGCTCGACCGGTGCCGCCCGAGCGGACCACGCGAAACGCCCGCCCGCGCGGGACGCCCCTGTCGGCTGCATGTATCATTTGCGGTTGAGATCAGCACGACGAACGACGCCGCCCCGCATGGCGCGGCATCGCGCGCGGCGCTGACCGCCTTGTTCGCCATGGAAATCCGGACCCAGTGAAACTCTCGTTCACCAAGATGCACGGCGCGGGCAACGACTTCGTCGTGCTCGACGGCTATTCGCGCGCATTGCCGCCGCTCACCGAAGCGCAGGTGCGTGCGCTCGCCAACCGCCACTTCGGCATCGGCGCCGACCAGCTGCTGCTCGTCGAAAAACCGACCGTAGACGGCGCGGATTTCAAGTACCGGATCTTCAATTGCGACGGCGGCGAGGTCGAACACTGCGGCAACGGCGCACGCTGCTTCGTGAAGTTCGTCAGCGACCGCGGCCTGACCGACAAGCGCAGCGTGCGCGTGCAGGTGATGAAGGGCCTGATCACGCTGACGATGCAGGACAACGGCGAAGTCGTCGTCGACATGGGTGCGCCCGTGTTCGCGCCCGCGCAGGTGCCGTTCGACGCAGCGGGCCTCGACGGCCGCACCGAAGGCCGCGACACGCTGTGGCCGCTCGACGTCGGCGGCCAGACGCGCTGGATCTCGACGGTGTCGATGGGCAACCCGCACGCGGTGCAGGTCGTCGACGATGCCGAAGCGTATCCGGTGCTCGACGAAGGCCCGCTGATCGAGCA
Organism: Burkholderia aenigmatica; assembly: GCF_902499175.1. GTDB lineage: Bacteria > Pseudomonadota > Gammaproteobacteria > Burkholderiales > Burkholderiaceae > Burkholderia > Burkholderia aenigmatica. The sequence goes on along the minus strand of NZ_CABVQC010000090.1, from coordinate 8,767 downwards.
CCACGCGCGTTTCCCGGAGCGCGTGAACGTCGGCTTCATGCAGATCGTGTCGCGCGACGAAGTGAAGCTGCGCGTGTACGAACGCGCGGCGGGCGAGACGCTCGCGTGCGGCACCGGCGCGTGCGCGGCGGTCGCGGCCGGCATCCGGCGCGGCCTGCTCGATTCGCCGGTGACCGTGCACACGCACGGCGGCACGCTGACGATCCGCTGGGACGGCGCGCGCGACGAAGCCGCCGCGCTGATGATGGCCGGGCCCGCCGCCACCGTGTTCGAAGGCGAGATCGACCTGCACGCCTGACCCTGCAACGTCCTTGATAACTGAACGCTCCAGCCACATGAACGATCGCGAAGTCGCCGACTACCTGCTCGCCAATCCCGAATTCTTCGCGCAGCACGCCGAACTGCTCGCGACGATCCGCCTCGCGAACCCGCACGGCAAGGCCGCGATCTCGCTGCAGGAGCGGCAGATGGAGATGCTGCGCGACAAGAACAAGCATCTCGAGCGCCGCCTCGCCGAACTCGTGCGTTATGGCCACGAGAACGACAGCCTGTCCGCGAAGTTCAGCCGCTGGACCGCGCGCGTGATTGCGGAACGCGATCCGTACGCGCTGCCGCGCACGATCGCCGACGGCATCGCCGACGTGTTCGACGTGCCGCAAACCGCGCTGCGCGTGTGGGACGTCGCCGACACCTACGCGCAGGCCGAGTTCGCGCGCCAGGTCGGCGAGGAAGTGCGCCTGTTCACGAACGGCCTGTCGACGCCGTACTGCGGCGCGAACACCGGCTTCGAAGCCGCGCAGTGGCTCGCACCCGCAGTCGCCGCGTCGGCCGCGAATGCGGCGGATGGCGCGGAAGCCGCATCGCCGGCCGGCGACGGCTCGGCCGCATCGGTCGCGCTGCTCGCGCTGCGTGCGCCGCTCGCCGGCACCGACGCCCCCGCGTTCGGCCTGCTCGTGCTGGGTTCGCCCGACCCGCGCCGCTTCCACGACGGGATGGCCACCGATTTCCTCGCGCAGATCGCGACGCTCGCGAGCGCCGCGCTCACGCGCCTGCTGCCGCACTGATCCTGCGATGACCGACGATCCGATTGCCGCCTACCTGTCGAACCTGAAGCACGTCAGGCAGCTGTCGGAACACACGCTGCGCGGATACACGCACGAACTCGACGAGCTGAAGAAGCTCGCGAACGGCCGGCCGCTCGAAGCGCTGACGGCCGCCGACATGCGCGGCGCGGTCGCCCGCGCACATTCGGGCGGGCTGTCGGCACGGTCGATCTCGCACCGGCTGTCCGCGTGGCGCGCGTTCTACCGCTGGCTCGCGCAGCGCATCGAGATGCCCGCGAACCCGGTCGCCGCGGTGCGCGCGCCGAAACGCGCGAAGACCTTGCCGAAGGCGCTGTCGGTCGACGACGCATCGGCGTTGATGGACGCGCCGCTCGCCGGCACGACCGAAGGCATCCGCGATCACGCGATCCTCGAGCTGTTCTATTCGTCCGGGCTGCGCCTCGCCGAGCTGATCGGGCTCGACGTCATGTACACGCAGGCCGACGGCTACCGCTCGACCGGCTGGCTCGACCTCGCCGAAGCCGAAGTCACCGTGCGCGGCAAGGGCAACAAGGAGCGCAAGGTGCCGGTCGGCCGCAAGGCGATCGACGCGCTGAACGCATGGCTCGCGGTGCGCGGCGAATTCGTGAAGCACGATCCGCATCCGCTGTTCGTGTCCGTGCGCGGCAACCGGATGTCGCCGGGTGTCGTGCGCGAGCGCGTGAAGCGCGCGGCGCTCACCGCGGGCATTCCCGCCAACGTCCATCCGCACGTGCTGCGCCACTCGTTCGCGACGCACGTGCTGCAGTCGAGCGGCGACCTGCGCGCGGTGCAGGAACTGCTCGGCCACGCGAGCGTCTCCGCGACGCAGGTCTATACGTCGCTCGACTTCCAGCATCTCGCGAAGATTTACGACAGCGCGCATCCGCGCGCGAAGAAGCGCGACTAACGCGCGTCCCGTGTTACCCGCCGCGCGCGGCGACCGGCCACGGTCGGCTTCGCGCACGGCCCCTTTCGATCTCATCATGCAAACCGTCACCCTCAAGCCGTCCAAGGAAAAATCGCTGCTGCGCCGCCATCCGTGGATCTACGCCAATGCGATCGACCGCGTCGACGGCAAGCCCGCGCCCGGCGCGACCGTGATCGTGCGCGCGCACGACGGCCGCTTCCTCGCGCGCGGCGCGTACAGCCCGCAGTCGCAGATCCGCGTGCGCGTGTGGAGCTTCGACGAGAACGAGCCGATCGACCATGCGTTCTTCAAGCGCCGCGTGCAGCGCGCGGTCGCGCACCGCAACACGATGGTGTCGAACACGGGCGCGGTGCGCCTCGTGTTCGGCGAAGCCGACGGCCTGCCCGGCCTGATCGTCGACTATTACGTCGCGGACACCGCCGAAGCCGGCGCCGCCCCGCGCGGACAGCTCGTCTGCCAGTTCATGGCGGCCGGCGTCGAAGCGTGGAAGGACGCGATCGTCAAGGCGCTGGTCGGCGCCACGGACTGCCCGAACGTCTACGAGCGCTCGGACGTGTCGATCCGCGACAAGGAAGGGCTCGAACAAACCACCGGCGTGCTGGCCGGCGATGCGCCGCCCGCGACGCTGATCTCGAACGAAAACGGCGTGCGCTATCACGTCGACGTGCCGAACGGCCACAAGACGGGCTTCTACGTCGACCAGCGCGACAACCGCGCGCTGGTCGCGCAGTACGCGGCCGATCGCGACGTGCTGAACTGCTTCTGCTACACGGGCGGCTTCTCGCTCGCGGCGCTCAAGGGCGGGGCGAAGCGCGTCGTGTCGATCGACTCGTCGGGCGATGCGCTCGCGCTCGCGCAGCAGAACGTCGTCGCCAACGGTTTCGACGCCGAACGCGCGACCTGGCTCGACGCCGACGCATTCAAGACGCTGCGCCGCCTCGTCGACGAAGGCGAGCGTTTCGACCTGATCGTGCTCGATCCGCCGAAGTTCGCACCGACCCGCGACAGCGTCGATCGCGCGGCCCGCGCATACAAGGACATCAACCTGAGCGGCTTCAAGCTGCTGCGTCCGGGCGGCCTGCTGTTCACGTACTCGTGCTCGGGCGCGATCGACATGGACCTGTTCCAGAAGATCGTCGCGGGCGCGGCCGCCGACGCGAAGGTCGACGCCCGCATCCTGAAGCGCCTCGGCGCGGGCGTCGATCACCCGCTGCTCGCGGCCTTCCCGGAAGGTGAATATCTGAAGGGCCTGCTGTTGCAAATCGTCTGATCGCCCCGATCTACGCGCGTAACCGTCCGCCGGCCGCGCGTTGCGCCCGGCGGATCCGCGCTCCCGCCTGTCGCTCGGACGACGGGCGAGGGCTTGACAGGTATGTTTCAATGGATGATTGTGCGCCCCGGCCGGCAAAGCTGCGGGCGCGACGCACATCCCGGTTTTGACCCCGATTCACGAACCACAGGCGATTGACATGGCCACTCCCGTCACCATCCTTACCGGCTTCCTCGGCAGCGGCAAGACGACGCTGCTCAAGCGCATCCTGAACGAACAGCACGGCATGAAAATCGCCGTGATCGAGAACGAGTTCGGCGAAGAGAACATCGACAACGAAATCCTCATCCAGGATTCGAACGAGCAGATCATCCAGATGAGCAACGGCTGCATCTGCTGCACGATCCGCGGCGACCTCGCGCGCACGCTCGGCGATCTCGCCGCGAAGAAGCGCGAAGGCAAGCTCGACTTCGACCGCATCGTGATCGAAACCACCGGCCTCGCGAACCCGGGCCCGGTCGCGCAAACCTTCTTCATCGACAGCGAAATCGCCGACGATTTCCTGCTCGACGCGGTCATCACGCTGGTCGACGCGAAGCACGCGAACGCGCAGCTCGACGAGCACGAAGTCGTGCAGCGCCAGGTCGGCTTCGCCGATCGCCTGTTCATCACGAAGTCGGATCTGGTCGACGATCAAACGGTAGCCGGCCTCAAGCATCGCCTGATGCACATGAACCCGAAGGCCACGATCAAGGTCGTGAACTTCGGCGAAGCCGACATCAAGGAAATCTTCGACCTGCGCGGCTTCAACCTGAACGCGAAGCTCGAGATCGACCCCGACTTCTTGGCCGAAGACGATCACGCGCACCATCACCACGATCACGACCATGATCACGATCACGCCCATTGCGACCACGATCACGGTCAATGCGCGCACGATCACGACCATGGCCACCACCATCACCACGCGCACCACGACGACAAGATCAAGTCGTTCGTGTACCGCAACGACCGCCCGTTCGACCCGAACAAGCTGGAAGACTTCCTCGGCGGCATCCTGCAGATCTACGGCGAGCGGATGCTGCGCTACAAGGGCGTGCTGTACATGAAGGGCGTCGACCGCAAGGTCGTGTTCCAGGGCGTGCACCAGATGATGGGCAGCGACCTCGCCTCGAAGTGGCTGCCGGTCGAGAAGAAGACCAACAAGATGGTGTTCATCGGCGTCGATCTGCCGCAGGACCTGATCACCGACGGCCTCGACGCCTGCCTCGCCTGACGCGTACGGGCAACCGTCGCACCCCCGCCCGCACGGCCGCCTCGCGGGCGGCTGCGGCGGCCGCGAGGCGCCCTTTCCAGGCAGGGTTTCGCCGTCATCGCTTTTTCGCGATTTGCGCGTTATATTTTCTAGATATTGGCGCAGCCGACGGGGATCGACCCGATACGGCGCCCGCTTGCGATTCAGTTACAATACGTGCCCGCTGGAGTACGGCAACAAATAGGCCCGGTTCTTGCTGAACCAGTTTTCCGGGCATCGCAACCGCGCCGGATCGCCCATCCGCCTCCCGGCCGCGGCCGATGCGATGTGCCGCGCAGCACACCGGTTCGCAGCGCGCGCAACTCCGCGCCAGGCCTATCCTGGTATTTGAGAACCGGTTTTCCAGAGGCTTTCGGCCCCGCGGCGGCAAATCGCAAATGATTGCAAGCGCGGTTGCGGGTAATCCCAAAGTGCAGGCAATATCTATCGATTTGCCGCACATTGAAGAAGCAAGCAGATGACGAAGAAACTCTTGACCGAAGCCGAAATCCTGAAGATGAGCGACAAGGATTACATGAATGAGGATCAGCTCGCCTTCTTCAAAAATCGGCTCGAACAGTTGCAGGCGGACATCCTCAAGAATGCAGGCCAGACGACCGAGAACCTGCGCGAGACGGTGATCGTGCCCGATCCCGCCGATCGCGCGACGATCGAGGAAGAGCACGCGCTCGAGCTGCGTACGCGCGATCGCGAACGCAAGCTCCTCAAGAAGGTTCAGCAGTCGCTCGCCCGCATCGATTCCGGCGATTACGGCTGGTGCGAGGAAACCGGCGAGCCGATCGGCATTCCGCGCCTGCTCGCACGTCCGACCGCCACGCTGTCGCTCGAGGCGCAGGAGCGCCGCGAGTTGCGCCAGAAGCTGTTCGGCGACTGATCGAGCGGCGTTCCGCTCAGACACGCTGCTTCCCGAAAGCGCGCGGCCTGCCGCGCGCTTTTTGTTTTTCCGGCACGGTTCCCCACCGGCCGCCGATTTGCCTCCCGCCTCTTGATATCCCGGCGCCCGCCCTAAAATGAAACGGACGCGCGCCGGGCCGCTTCCCGGCGCACTGCGAGTTACGCGGCGGCGCCTCGCGCCCCCGACTCTTCCCCGTTTTTCTCAAGGAACGCAGATGGAGCAATTTCACGGCACGACCATCGTTTCGGTCCGGCGCGGCGACAAGGTCGCGCTCGGCGGCGACGGCCAGGTAACCCTCGGCAACATCGTCATGAAGGGTGGCGCGCGGAAAGTGCGGCGGATCTACAACAACCAGGTGCTGGTCGGATTCGCGGGCGGCACCGCCGATGCGTTCTCGCTGCTCGACCGCTTCGAGGCGAAGCTCGAGAAGCATCAGGGCAACCTGACCCGCGCGGCCGTCGAGCTCGCGAAGGACTGGCGCACCGACCGGATGCTGCGCCGCCTCGAGGCGATGCTGATCACGGCCGACGCCACCACCACGCTGGTGATCACCGGCAACGGCGACGTGCTCGACCCCGAAGGCGGCATCTGCGCGATCGGCTCGGGCGGTGCCTATGCGCAGGCCGCGGCCCGCGCGCTCGCGGAGAACACCGAGTTGTCGCCGCGCGAGATCGTCGAGAAGTCGCTCGAGATCGCCGGCGACATGTGCATCTACACGAACCACAACCGCATCATCGAAACGATCGAGTAAGGACCGCACCATGAGCACCATGACCCCTGCCGAGATCGTCTCGGAACTCGACAAGCACATCATCGGCCAGGCGAAGGCCAAGAAGGCCGTCGCGGTCGCGCTGCGCAATCGCTGGCGCCGCCAGCAGGTCGCCGACCCGCTGCGCCAGGAAATCACGCCGAAGAACATCCTGATGATCGGGCCGACGGGTGTCGGCAAGACCGAAATCGCGCGCCGCCTCGCGAAGCTCGCCGACGCGCCGTTCATCAAGATCGAAGCGACCAAGTTCACCGAAGTCGGCTACGTCGGCCGCGACGTCGACAGCATCGTGCGCGACCTGATCGAGATCTCGGTCAAGCAGACGCGCGAAACCGAAATGCGCAAGGTGCGCAGCAAGGCGACCGACCAGGCGGAAGACCGCATCCTCGACATCCTGCTGCCGCAACCGCGCGCGGTGGGCTTCGGCGGCAACGCCGAGCACGCGAACGACGACAACAACGCGACGCGCCAGACCTTCCGCAAGCGCCTGCGCGAAGGCCAGCTCGACGACAAGGAAGTCGAGCTCGACCTCGAGCAGCCGTCGGCCGGCATGGACATCATGGCGCCGCCGGGGATGGAAGAGATGACCGAGCAGATCCGCTCGATGTTCTCGAACCTCGGCAGCGGCAAGAAGCAGCGCCGCAAGGTGAAGATCAAGGAAGCGCTGAAGCTGCTGACCGACGAGGAAGCGGCGAAGATGCTCAACGAAGAGGAAGTGAAGACGAAGGCCGTGCAGAACGTCGAGCAGAACGGCATCGTGTTCCTCGACGAGATCGACAAGATCACGTCGCGCAACAACGAAGGCAGCGGCGGCGAAGTGTCGCGCCAGGGCGTGCAGCGCGACCTGCTGCCGCTCGTCGAAGGCACGACGGTCAACACGAAGTACGGGATGGTGAAGACCGATCACATCCTGTTCATCGCAAGCGGCGCGTTCCATCTCGCGAAGCCGAGCGACCTGATTCCCGAACTGCAGGGCCGCTTCCCGATCCGCGTCGAGCTCGACTCGCTGTCGGTGAACGATTTCGAAGCGATCCTTGTTGCGACCGACGCGAGCCTCGTCAAGCAGTACCAGGCGCTGCTCGCGACCGAAGACGTGCAGCTCGAATTCGCCGAGGACGGCATCCGGCGTCTCGCGGAAATTGCCTATGCGGTCAACGAAAAGACCGAGAACATCGGTGCGCGCCGGCTGTACACGGTGATCGAGAAACTGCTCGAGGAAGTGTCGTTCTCTGCCGGCAACCATGCGGGCGAACGCGTGACGATCGACGCGAAGTATGTCGATCGCGCGCTCGGCGAAGTGTCGCAGGACGAAGACCTGTCGCGCTACGTGCTGTAACGCGCACGGCGCCGGACGAAAAACGGGCGGCCCCTGACGGGGTCGCCCGTTTTTTCATGGCGATGCGACGCGGCGCACGTGCGTGCTCCTGGAACGCGGCTGATGGCAGGCGCGCTGGTGCGTCCCTATAATCTGGATTCCTCAGACCACAAGCAGACGCATTCGTCACCGCATTTAAATGACCATCTACCCGTCCATCGCCGGCCGATTCGTGCCGGCACTGCTCGCGCTCACGCGCGCCGACATCCTGTCGCTCTTGCGCCGGATCAGGCGGGAGTCGCTGCGGCGCTACAACGTCGCGTTTGCGCTCGCGTGGCTGGGCACGCTGGCGGGTATCGCACTCGCCAGCGTGGCGTTCAGCATCGGCCTCCAGTTCATCGCGAATTGCGTATCGGCAAAGGCATGGCCGATGACCAGCGCCATCCTGATCGGCGGGTCCGCACCATTTCTCGCGAACGTCGTCTACTCGGCGCTCATCACGCTGCTGCTGAAACGCGAGCTCGTCGCCTGCCTGTCGCGAGCGTCAAGCTCGCCCGGCTGACGCGCCCCACGCTTACTGCCGTACCGGCTTCTTCGCGAGCTTGCGCTGCAGCGTGCGGCGGTGCATGTTCAGCGCGCGTGCCGTCGCCGAAATATTGTTGTTGTTCTCGGCCAGCACGCGCTGGATGTGCTCCCATTCGAGCCGGTCGACCGACAGCACGACCGGATTCTCGAGCGCTTCGTCGGCCTGCACTTCGGTCGCGTTGGTCTGCAGCGCGGCCAGGATCGACTCGACGTTCGCGGGCTTCGCGAGATAGTTGTCGGCGCCTTCCTTCACCGCCTGCACGGCAGTCGCGATGCTCGCGTAGCCGGTCAGCACCAGGATCCGCGCATCGGGCTGCAGGTCGCACAGCGGCGCGATCAGGCTCAGGCCCGAATCCTCGCCGAGATGCAGGTCGACGGTAATGAACTGGAACTTGCTGCCCGCGGCGAGCCGGAGCGCCGCCTCCTTGTCGTGCGCCTGCTGGACCGCGTACCCGCGACGCTCGAGGCCGCGCGCGAGCGTGCCCGCGAACACCTCGTTGTCGTCGATCACCAGGAAATTGTTCTCGCTCATGTGGTTTCTCCGTCTACGTGTTGGTTGAGGCGGCCGGCACCGCGACGCGCACGACCGGCAGGCGCAGCACGGC
>NZ_CABVQC010000089.1 GCF_902499175.1 Burkholderia aenigmatica | reverse complement strand
GCTCGCGGCGGCGGCAGCCGACGCTTCGGAGGCCGCCGCGGCCGATGCCGCTTCCGCCGCGCTGGCCGCGGTCGGTACGACCGGCTGCGGCAGCGCGGTGAAGCCGGCCGCGACGGCAGCAGGCTTGTTCGCGTCGCCGATCACCGGTGCGTTGACGGGTTCGGTCGCCGACGCCGCGGCAGCCACGGCCGCCGCCTCGTTCTGCGGGTTCTGGCGGTCGATGAGGTAGAAGTCGAGCACGCGGCGCGCGATCGGGCCGGCAGCCTGCGCGCCCCAGCCGCCGTTCTCGACGACCAGCGCGACGGCGATCTGCGGATGGTCGACCGGCGCGTAGGCGATGAACAGCGCGTGGTCCCGCAGGTGCTCGGCGAGCAGGTGGCCCTTGTAGTTGGAGCCTTGCAGCGAGAACACCTGCGCGGTACCGGTCTTGCCGGCAGCGAGGTACGGCGCGCCGCGGAACACCTTGTACGCGGTGCCGGACGGGTTCTCGATCACGTTCTCCATCCCGCGCTTCACGACGTCGATGTCGGCCTGCTTGAGCGGGATCACTTCGCTTTCCTTCGGCACGGTCAGGTGGCGCCCGCGCGTGATCGGATCCTCGACTTCCTTCACGAGGTGGGGTTTCATCACGACACCGTTGTTCGCGAGCGTCGCGGTCGCGTGCGCGAGCTGCAGGATCGTGAACGAGTTGTAGCCCTGGCCGATCCCGAGGCTGATCGTCTCGCCGTCGAACCACTTCTGTTGTGCGGCCTTCTTGAACGCCTTTTTCTTCCAGTCGGTCGACGGCAGGATCCCGCGCGCCTCGCCCTGGATGTCGATCCCGGTGATCTGGCCGAAGCCGAACGGCTTCATGAAGTTCGCGATCGAGTTCACGCCGAGGTCGCGCGCGAGCATGTAGAAGTAGGTGTCGTTCGACACCATGATCGCCTTGTTCATGTCGACCCAGCCCTGGCCCGAGCGCACGTCGTTGCGGAACGTGTGGCCGCCGAACGTGAAGTAGCCGGGATCCTGGAAGCCCCAGCCCGGCGTGCGCTTCCCGAGCGTCAGGCCCGCGAGCGCCATGAACGGCTTGTACGTCGAGCCGGGCGGGTAGGTGCCGTGCAGCGGGCGGTTCAAGAGCGGCTTGTCGGTCGAGTTGTTCAGTTCGTCCCAGGTCTGCTGGTCGATGCCGTCGACGAACGAGTTCGGGTCGAAGCTCGGCGACGATACGAACGCGAGCACGTCACCCGTTTTCGGCTCGATCGCGACCAGCGCGCCGCGCTTGCCGGCGAACGCCTGCTCGGCGACCTGCTGCAGCCCGATGTCGAGCGACAGCACGAGGTTGTTGCCGGGCGTCGCCTGCGTGCGCGACAGCGTGCGCACGGGCCGGCCGCCGGCCGTCACCTCGACTTCCTCGAAGCCCGTCAGCCCGTGCAGCTCGGTCTCGTAGCTCTGCTCGACGCCGATCTTGCCGATGTAGTCGGTGCCCTTGTAGTTGTTCGCGTCGCGGCGCGGATCGTAGTTTTCCTGGTCGCTGTCGTTGTCGTCGCTCATCGCGTCGATGCGATCCTGGTCGCGCTTCGAGATCCGGCCGATGTAGCCGATCACGTGCGCCGCCGTCGTGCCGAGCGGATATTGGCGGAACAGCCGTGCGCGCACATCCACGCCGGGGAAGCGGAAGCGCTGCGCGGTGAAGCGTGCGACTTCCTCGTCGGTGAGCCGCGTGCGGATCGGCAGGCTCTCGAAGTTCTTCGAGTCTTCCTGTAGCTTCTTGAAGCGGCGGCGGTCGCGTGCGTCGATCGGGATGATCTCGGACAGCTTGTCGATCGTGTTCTCGAGCGTGTCGTCGAGCTTCGACGGCGTGATCTCGAGCGTGTACGCCGAATAGTTCTTCGCGAGGATCACGCCGTTGCGGTCGGTGATGATCCCGCGGTTCGGCACGATCGGCGCAACCGAGATGCGGTTTTCCTCGGCCTGCAGCGCGTATTTGCCGTGCTGCATCAGCTGCAGGTAGAAGAAGCGGCTCGCGAGCAGCCCGAAGCAGACGAATACGAACACGCCCGCCGCCGCGACGCGCAGGCGGAACTTCGAGAGCTGCTGTTGGGTGTCGTTGAATTCGGTCATGCGATTAGGTGCGACGTGGCCCGCGCACGGCATGCCGGTGCGGGCGAGGTGCCGCCCCGGAGCGCGGCGCGCGGCGGGCGTGGGGGCGGCGGGTATTCAAGGCAGGCCCCTGGCTCAGATGGGGCGCGTATCGTCCGGATCGACCGGGCGGCGTTGCGGCATCAGCAGCAGGTGGCTCGCGATCGGCCACAGCGCGGCTTCGACGAAGCCGTCGACCAGGTAGCGCCAGCCCGGGAACGCGGCGCCCATCACGAGGCGGATCACGAACGGTACGAGCTGCGCGACGACCAGCAGCGGCGTGACGTACAGCACCTGCACGCCGATCGGCATCCACAGCACGCGGCGGTGGATCGTGATCGCGCCGTACGACAGCAGCGTATAGGCAAGCGCATGCTCGCCGAGCAGCCCGGCGTCATGCACGTCCATCAGGATGCCGAGCGCGAACGCGACGCCCATCCCGACCTTGCGCGGCTGGTGGATGTTCCAGAACAGCAGCACGAGCGCGACGAAGTCGGGCACGCCGGGCAGGCGGCCCCACGGCATCAGGTTCAGCAGGAACGCGGCGGCGAGGCTGAAGACGATGAAGTACGGATTGACCGGCTGCAGGATGTATTGCGGGCGATTCATCGCTGGGCTCCTGATTGCCCGGCTGCGGGCTTCGCGGGCGCGGCGGCGGGCTTGGCCGGCGCTGCCGGCTTCGCGCCGGGCTGGGCCGCAGCGGCCGGCTTCGCATTCGCGTCGGCCTTCTCGCCCTTCGCAGCGGCTTTCGCGCCCTTTTTGCCCTTCGCGTTCTTGTCGGCGGCCGGATCGGGCTCGGCCGGACGCGGCGGGATGTCGTTCTGGTAATGCAGCACGAGCATCTGGCGCGCGCCGCGCACGGCGGCGAGCGGCGCGCAGGTGACGCGTGCGAACGCGGTATCGGCGAGCTTGTCGACGCGCGCGACCTTCGCGACCGGCAGGCCGGGCGGATAGACGCCGTCGAGGCCGCTCGTGACGAGCTCGTCGCCGACGACGAGGTCCGCGCTGGTCGGCACGAAGCGCAGGTCGAGCGAATCGCCCTTCGGCGTGCCGTAGATCACGCTGCGCAGGCCGGTGCGCAGCACCTGCACGGGAATCGCGAGATCGCGGTCGGTGACCAGCGTGACTTCGGACTGCAGCGGGAACACGCGCGTGACCTGGCCGACCACGCCGTTCTCGCTGACGACGGGCGCGCCGTTCTGGATGCCCTGCTGCGAACCCTGGCCGATCACGATCTTCTGCGTGAACGGATCGCTCGTGTCGTACTGGATCTCGGCCGGTGTCGACTGCGTCGCGATATGCTGGCGCAGCTCGAGCACCGCGCGCAGGTGCGCGTTCTCCTGCGCGAGCACGGCGGCCTGGTTGGCTTGCGTGGACAGCTGCAGGTTGCGTTTGCGGAGATCGTCGTTCTCGTGGCGCAGCGACGCACCGGTGACGGCGATGTCGGCCGCGCCCATGAACAGGTCGCGCGGCACGAGCGCGGCGCGCTGCAGCGGATAGAGCACGGTGCCGAGCACGCCGCGGACGATTTCGAGCGTGCTGAAGCGCGCGTCCGAGACGAGGAGCGCGATGGCGAGGGCAACGAAGAAGATGAGCCGCGCGAGCGCGGGCGGACCTTGCTTGAAGAGGGGCGGCGGACTGTATTCCATGGTCGGCGCCGGGCGCGTGTGATCGGTTAAATGATGCTCAGACGCGCAAACGGCGCGGCGGTTCGTTCTGAACGATCGATCCGGCCGCGCCGCGGGTGCGTCATATCAACGAACTGCCTAGACGATCACTCGTACGAGAAGATGCTGCCCAGCTTGTCCATGCGTTCGAGCGCCATGCCCGAACCGCGTACGACGCAGGTGAGCGGATCTTCCGCGACGAGCACCGGCAGGCCGGTTTCTTCCGCGAGCAGGCGGTCGAGGTCGCGCAGCAGCGCGCCGCCGCCCGTCAGCATCATCCCGCGTTCGGCGATGTCGGCACCGAGTTCCGGCGGGGTCTGTTCGAGCGCGATCTTCACCGACGACACGATCTGGTTCAGCGGATCGGTCAGCGCTTCGAGGATTTCGTTGCTGGAGATCGTGAAGCTGCGCGGAATGCCTTCCGACAGGTTGCGGCCCTTCACTTCCATTTCCTTGACTTCGGAGCCCGGGAACGCGGAGCCGATTTCCTTCTTGATCGCCTCGGCGGTCTGCTCGCCGATCAGCATCCCGTAGTTGCGGCGGATGTAGTTGACGATCGCCTCGTCGAACTTGTCGCCGCCGACGCGCACCGAACCCTTGTACACGATGCCGCCGAGCGAGATCACGCCGACTTCCGTCGTGCCGCCGCCGATGTCGACGACCATCGAGCCGGTCGCTTCCGACACGGGCAGGCCCGCGCCGATCGCGGCCGCCATCGGCTCTTCGATCAGATAGACCTGCGATGCGCCGGCGCCGTGCGCGGCTTCCTTGATCGCGCGGCGCTCGACCTGGGTCGAACCGCACGGCACGCAGATGATGATGCGCGGCGACGGCGAGAACATGCGCGACTCGTGGGCCGTCTTGATGAACTGCTTGATCATCTGCTCGGTGACGGTGAAGTCGGCGATCACGCCGTCCTTCATCGGGCGGATCGCCTCGATGTTGCCCGGCACCTTGCCGAGCATCTGCTTGGCTTCCTTGCCGACTGCCTGGATCGTCTTCTTGCCGTTGGGGCCGCCTTCCTGGCGGATCGACACGACGGACGGCTCATCGAGCACGATGCCCTTGCCGCGCATGTAGATCAGGGTGTTTGCGGTGCCGAGGTCGATCGCCAGATCGTTGGAGAAGTAGCTGCGCAAAAAACCGAACATTCAGAATCCTGTTTCGCTCTGGGCCGGCCCTGCATAGCGAGCGCTGAGGGCGGCAGCGGAAAAAATAACAGCCTCGGGAAGCGTGGCGGAAGCGGCCGCCGCGGCGCACGAAGCTGCGAGTGATGTCTACCGGGGATCGCACGAAGCACGCACGGCTTGCCGAAGCGGGGCGAAACGGTGCGGGAAAAGGCTGCCGGGTTTGGGTCGAACGCGTAATGATACCTTATAATTTCACGGTATTTGAATCGAAACGGGCGGTATTTTTGCCGCTTCGGCCCCGATTTTTGAGGGTGGGATCGCACCCTCCAACCCCCCGCCGCAGTGCTGCTTTTGATGCGCTGCGCAGCCTTGTTTTTCCGGTGATCGCATGGCCCTGACCCTGACCGATGTGAAACGCATCGCGCACCTGGCGCGACTCGAAATGGCCGACGCCGACGCCGAGCACATGCTCGGCCAGCTCAATGAATTCTTCGGCCTCGTCGAACAGATGCAGGCGGTCGACACCGCCGGCATCGCGCCGCTCGCCCACCCGATCGAACAGATCCAGGCCGTCGCGCAGCGCCTGCGCGACGACGCCGTGACGGAAGTCGTCAATCGCGACGACAACCAGCGTCCGGCGCCGGCCGTCCAGGACGGCCTCTATCTTGTGCCGAAGGTGATCGAGTAAGCATTCGATGACAAGCGCGCCGCCGTCTTCGCGCCGCGCGCCACCCAGAATTCCCAGGAAAACCACTCAATGCACGCAAAAAGCCTGACCGAACTGCGCGCCGCGCTCGCCGCCAAGGAATGCTCGGCCGTCGAGCTCGCGCAGCTCTACCTGAAACGGATCGACGCCGCGCGCGACCTGAACGCGTTCGTCCACGTCGACGCCGACCTGACCCTCGCGCAGGCGAAAGCTGCCGACGCGGAGCTCGCGCGCGGCGCGGGCGGCGCGCTCACCGGCCTGCCGATCGCGCACAAGGACGTGTTCGTCACGCGCGGCTGGCGCTCGACCGCCGGCTCGAAGATGCTCGCGAACTACGAGAGCCCGTTCGACGCGACCGTCGTCGCCCGCCTGCAGGCGGCCGGCATGGTCACGCTCGGCAAGACCAACATGGACGAGTTCGCGATGGGCTCGTCGAACGAGAATTCGGCGTTCGGCGCGGTGAAGAACCCGTGGGACACGAACGCGGTGCCGGGCGGCAGCTCGGGCGGCAGCTCGGCCGCCGTTGCCGCGCGCCTCGCGCCGGCCGCGACCGGCACCGATACCGGCGGCTCGATCCGCCAGCCCGCGTCGTTCGCGGGCGTGACGGGCATCAAGCCGACCTACGGCCGCGTGTCGCGCTACGGGATGATCGCGTTCGCGTCGTCGCTCGACCAGGGCGGCCCGATGGCGCAGAGCGCGTCCGACTGCGCGCTGCTGCTGAACGGGATGGCCGGTTTCGACGAGCGCGACTCGACGAGCCTCGAACACGACGACGAAGACTTCACGCGCCACCTCGGCCAGCCGTGGGCGGCCGGCAACGACGCGGGCAAGCCGCTCGCGGGCCTGCGCATCGGCTTGCCGAAGGAATATTTCGGCGATGGCCTCGCCGACGACGTGCGCGCGGCGATCGACGCGGCCCTCAAGCAGTATGAAGCGCTCGGCGCGACGCTCGTGCCGGTGTCGCTGCCGAAGACGGAACTGTCGATCCCCGTGTATTACGTGATCGCGCCGGCGGAAGCCTCGTCGAACCTGTCGCGTTTCGACGGCGTGCGCTTCGGCCACCGCGCCGCGCAGTACGGCGACCTGCTCGACATGTACAAGAAGTCGCGCGCGGAAGGCTTCGGCCCCGAGGTGAAGCGCCGGATTCTGGTCGGCGCCTACGTGCTGTCGCACGGCTATTACGACGCGTACTACCTGCAGGCGCAGAAGATCCGCCGCATCATCGCGAACGATTTCCAGGAAGCGTTCAAGTCCTGCGACGTGATCATGGGCCCGGCCTCGCCGACGGTCGCATGGGATCTCGGCGCGAAGGGCGACGATCCGGTCCAGATGTATCTGGCCGACATCTACACGCTGTCGGTGAGCCTCGCCGGCCTGCCCGGCATGAGCGTGCCGTGCGGTTTCGGCGCGGGCGCGAACGCGAAGCGCCCGGTCGGCCTGCAGATCATCGGCAACTATTTCAACGAAGCCCGGATGCTGCAGGTCGCGGATGCGTTCCAGCGCGCGACCGACTGGCACAAGCAAGTTCCGGCAGGGGTGGGGAATGAGCCCCCACGCTCACTTTGTTCGCTGCCCCCCGAGGGGGCGCATGCCTCCCTTGAGGCGGCTCGGCGGGAGGCATGAATATGGCTACTCAATGGGAAGTCGTCATCGGTCTCGAGACGCACGCGCAACTGTCGACCGTCTCGAAGATTTTCTCCGGCGCGTCGACGCAGTTCGGCGCCGAGCCGAACACGCAGGCCTGCCCGGTCGACCTGGCGCTGCCGGGCGTGCTGCCGGTGCTGAACCGCGGCGCGGTCGAACGCGCGATCCGCTTCGGCCTCGCGATCGGCTCGACCATCGCGCCGCGCAGCATCTTCGCGCGCAAGAATTATTTCTACCCCGATCTGCCGAAGGGCTATCAGATCAGCCAGTACGAGATTCCGGTCGTGCAGGGCGGCCAGATCACGATCCAGGTGCCCGCCAACGAAAAGGCCGGCAAGGAAGCGTACGAGAAGACCGTCAACCTGACCCGCGCGCACCTCGAGGAAGATGCGGGCAAGTCGCTGCATGAAGACTTCGCCGGGATGACGGGGATCGACCTGAACCGTGCGGGCACGCCGCTGCTCGAGATCGTCACCGAGCCGGAAATGCGCAGCGCGGCCGAGGCCGTGGCCTACGCGAAGGCGCTGCACGGGCTCGTCGTGTGGCTCGGCATCTGCGACGGCAACATGCAGGAAGGCTCGTTCCGCTGCGACGCGAACGTGTCGGTGCGCCCGGTCGGCCAGGAGAAGTTCGGCACGCGTGCGGAAATCAAGAACCTGAACTCGTTCCGGTTCCTCGAAGAAGCGATCAACTACGAAGTGCGTCGCCAGATCGAGCTGATCGAGGACGGCGGCGAAGTCGTGCAGGAAACGCGCCTCTACGATCCGGACAAGCGCGAGACGCGTTCGATGCGCAGCAAGGAAGACGCGCACGATTACCGCTACTTCCCCGACCCCGACCTGATGCCGCTCGTGATCGGCCAGGACTGGATCGAGCGCGTGCAGTCCGGGATGCCCGAGCTGCCGGTCGCGATGCAGCAGCGCTTCGCCGACGAATACGGCGTGTCCGCGTACGACGCGGGCGTGCTGACGTCGAGCAAGGCGATGGCCGCGTACTTCGAGGCCGTGGTCGCGAAGGCCGGCACCGCGAACGCGAAGATCGTCGCGAACTGGCTGATGGGCGACGTATCGTCGCAGCTGAACCGCGATGGCATCGAGATCGACGCGATTCCGGTCTCGGCCGCGCAGCTCGCGCTCGTGCTGCAGCGCATCGCCGACGGTACGATCTCGAACAAGATCGCGAAGGAAATCTTCGCGACGATCTGGGACGAGAAGGCCGACGACGAAGGTGCGGCGGACCGCATCATCGACGCGAAGGGGCTGAAGCAGATCTCCGACACCGGCGCGCTGGAAGCGATCATCGACGAGGTGCTCGCGGCGAACGCGAAGTCGGTCGAGGAATTCCGCGCGGGCAAGGAAAAGGCGTTCAACGCGCTGATCGGCCAGGCGATGAAGGCGACGAAGGGCAAGGCCAATCCGCAGCAGGTCAACGAACTGCTGAAGAAGAAGCTCGGCTGAGCATGCACGCGCGTCTGAACCGCGCTTGACGACGGGCCGCTCCGAACCAGTTCGGGGCGGCCCGTTGCGTTTGGTGGATGCGTTATCGTATGCACCACAGCGTCCAACGGAGGAACGAATGGCGAAACAACCGTCGCTCGACGATTTCCGCGTGCCGTACTGCACGCACGAGAAGGAAGCCGCAGCATTCAAGCTCGATGCGTTCGACCCGGCCGCGAAGCCGTTCTCGTCCGGTTCGAAGGACGACGACCGCGCCCGGCTGTCGGCCGTGTCGACCGAACTCGACGTGCAGCAGGAGCGCCTGCACACGCAGCAGAAGAAGCGCGTGCTGCTCGTGCTGCAGGGGATGGATACCAGCGGCAAGGACGGCACTGTGCGTGCGGTGTTCCGCGAGGTCGATCCGCTCGGCCTGCGCGTCGTGCCGTTCAAGGCGCCCACGCCGATCGAGGCCGCGCACGACTTCCTGTGGCGCGTGCATGCGCAGGTGCCGGCTGCGGGCGAGCTCGCGATCTTCAACCGCAGCCACTATGAAGACGTGCTCGTGCCGCGCGTGCTCGACCTGATCGACGCGAAGGAATGCGAGCGCCGCTACCGGCAGATCCGCGATTTCGAGACGATGCTGGTCGAGAACGGCACGACGATCATCAAGTGCTTCCTGCACATCTCGAAGGACGAGCAGCGCGAGCGCCTGCAGGCGCGCATCGACGATCCGACCAAGCACTGGAAGTTCGACATCTCCGATCTCGACGCGCGCAAGCACTGGGATGCATACCAGTCCGCCTACCGCGACGCGCTCGCGGCGACGTCGGCCGAGCATGCGCCGTGGTACGTGATCCCGGCGAACTCGAAGACGCACCGCAACGTGATGATCGCCGAGCTGCTGCTGCGCACGATGACCGACATGAAGCTGGAATTCCCGCCGCCGAAGCCCGAGCTCGAAGGCGTGAAGATCCGTTAAGCTGCCACCCTGTAAAACATCGAACTGAACGGAATCCGACATGATGCGAGTGATTACCGCCAACCTGAACGGCATCCGCTCCGCCGCGAAGAAGGGCTTCTTCGAGTGGCTCGGCGAACAGAACGCCGATTGCGTGTGCGTGCAGGAAATCAAGGTCTCGGCCGACGACCTGCCGGCCGAATTCGTCGAGCCGCACGGCTTCAAGAGCTATTTCCACCATGCCGAGAAGAAGGGCTACAGCGGTGCCGGCGTGTACAGCCGCCGCGAGCCCGATGACGTGATCATCGGCTTCGGCAGCAGCGAATTCGATACGGAAGGGCGCTACGTCGAGGCGCGCTACGGCAAGCTGTCGGTCGTGTCGGTGTACGTACCGTCCGGCTCGAGCGGCGAAGAGCGCCAGCAGGCGAAGTACCGCTTCATGGACGAGTTCATGCCGCACCTCGCCGCGCTGAAGAAGAAGCGCGAGGTGATCCTGTGCGGCGACGTGAACATCGTCCACAAGGAAATCGACATCAAGAACTGGAAGAGCAACCAGAAGAACTCGGGCTGCCTGCCGGAAGAGCGCGAGTGGCTCACGAAGCTGTTCGACGATGTCGGTTATGTCGACGTGTTCCGCACGCTCGACCCGCGCGCCGAGCAGTACACGTGGTGGAGCAACCGCGGCCAGGCGTATGCGAAGAACGTCGGGTGGCGGATCGATTACCAGATTGCGACGCCGGGTGTGGCCGGCACCGCGAAAAGCACGTCGATCTTCAAGGACATCAAGTTCAGCGACCATGCGCCGTTGACGATTGACTACGACTACAAGAAGTGACGTCCTGCGCTACGCCGTGTGCGTAGCAGTCGGATGCAAAAACGGGCCGCATGTCGAACATGCGGCCCGTTTTGTTTGGGTGGCGATCGTGCGTGCCGCCCGGCGGCGCTTACTGCTTGATCGACGCCATGTCGATCACGAAGCGGTACTTCACGTCGCTCTTCAGCATCCGCTCGTAGGCCGCGTTGATCTGCTGCATCGGAATCGTTTCGATATCCGACGTGATCCCGTGCTCCGCGCAGAAGTCGAGCATTTCCTGCGTTTCCGCGATCCCGCCGATCAGCGAGCCCGCGAGGCGGCGGCGCTTGAAGATCAGGTTGAACACCTGCGGCGACGGATGGTCGTGCTCCGGCGCGCCGACCAGCGTCATCGTGCCGTCGCGCTTGAGCAGGTGCAGGAACGGATTCAGGTCGTGTTGCGCGGCGACCGTGTTCAGGATGAAGTCGAAGCTGTTCAGGTGCGCGTTCATCTGCGCTTCGTCCTTCGAGATCACGACTTCGTGCGCGCCGACGCGCTTGCCGTCCTCGATCTTCGACGGCGACGTGGTGAACAGCACGACGTGCGCCCCCATCGCGCGCGCCAGCTTCACACCCATGTGGCCGAGGCCGCCGAGCCCGACGATGCCGACCTTCTTGCCGGGGCCGACGTTCCACTGCCGCAGCGGCGAGTAGGTCGTGATCCCTGCACACAGGAGCGGCGCGGCGCCGGCCGGGTCGAGCGTCTCGGGCACGCGCAGTACGAACGCCTCGTCGACGACGAGTTGCGTCGAATAGCCGCCGAACGTGATGTCGCCCGTCACGCGATCCTGGCCGTTGTAGGTGCCGACGAAGCCGTTCTCGCAATACTGCTCGAGGCCGTCGGCGCAGCTCGGGCAGGTGCGGCACGAATCGACGAGGCAGCCGACGCCGACCAGCTGGCCGACCTTGAAGCGCGACACCTGCGGGCCGGTCGCGGTCACGCGGCCGACGATTTCATGGCCCGGCACGACCGGGTACATCGTGTTGCGCCATTCGTTGCGGGCCTGGTGCAGATCCGAGTGGCAGACGCCGCAGTAGAGGACGTCGATCTGGACGTCGAGGTCGCGCAGCGCGCGACGCTGGAATTCGAACGGGGCGAGCGGCGACTGCGAATCGGTCGCCGCGTAGGCATAGGTAGTGCTCATGCAATGGGCTCCTTGTCCGGGATGGATAACCGGCAAAACAGGCTGCCGTCGCACCATGTGGCGATGCGGCGAGGCAGGACGTCATCGTAAGGAGCACGGCGCCGCGGCGAAATACACGAAGGTCTGGAAGATTTGCCTATTCCTCTTGAACTGCACGCGAACAGCCGTTAGAACGCATTCAAGGTGCTACATTGCGAGCCAGATTCTCTTGCCGGACAGGACCACGCCCATGAGCTTCCAGCCCCTTTTGGCCGACGCGGGCGACCGCGTGCAGCGCCGCATGATCGAGCTGCACACGCGCCTCGCGCCGAACGCGGGCGATACGCTGGCGGCGCTCGACGGCGTGCGCCTCATCCGCGTGACCCGTCCCGCGCCGCGCATGCCCGTGCTGTACGAACCGAGCATCATCGTCGTCTGCCAGGGGCGCAAGCTCGGCTATCTCGGCGACCGCTCATTCGTGTACGACGCGCAGCAGTACTTGGTGCTGTCGGTGCCGCTGCCGTTCGAATGCGAGACCTTCGCAAGCATGGACGAGCCGTTTCTCGCGATCTCGATCCGGGTCGATCTCGCGGTGATCGCCGAGCTCGCGATCCTGCTCGACGAGACGCTCGGCGCGGCCGCCAGCGAGCCGCTCGGCGTCTATTCGACGCCGCTCGATGCGCCGCTGGCGGATGCCGTGCTGCGGCTGCTCGAAGCGCTCGCGTCGCCGCACGACACGCGCGTGCTGGGCCCCGCGATCATGCGCGAGATCGCATATCGGGTGCTGACCGGCGCGCAGGGCGACGCGATCCGCGCGGCGCTCGTCCAGCAGCATCACTTCGGCCGTATCGCGAAGGCGCTGCGGCGCATCCATGCGGACCTGAAGGCCGACCTCGATGTCGAGACGCTCGCGCGCGAGGCGGGGATGAGCCTCGCGGTGTTCCATGCGCAGTTCAAGCACGTGACGGCGACGTCGCCGATGCAGTACGTGAAGGCCGCGCGGCTGCACCAGGCGCGGCTGATGATGGTGCAGGACGGGGTCGGCGCCGGCGCGGCGGCCGCGCGCGTCGGCTATGCGAGCGCGTCGCAGTTCAGCCGCGAGTTCAAGCGGCTGTTCGGCCGCAGCCCGGGTGACGAGGTGCGCTGGATGCGCGAAAGCGGCGCCCGGCCGGTCGCGGCGGACGTGGATGCGTAGGGTGGCGTAGCAATCGGCTGCGCGTGACGCTCAGCGCCGCACGACCTTGCGGCGCTGCGCGCTGATGCCCGCGTAGTCGGGCAGCGTGTCGACGCGCTTGCCCACCGCCTTCGCGTACAGCGGCATGAGATCCGGCAGGCGGTTCAGCAGATCCTGGCGGCGGGCGGTGCTGTACGGATGCGTGTAGATGAAGCCCGTCGCTTTGTTCCCGCGGGTCGCGACCGCGAGCTTGTCCCACAGCGTGATCGCCGCGCGCGGATCGAAGCCCGCGCGTGCGGCGATGTCGCCGCCGATCACGTCGGCTTCGGTCTCGTCGGTCGCGTTGTAGTGGAGCGTCTGCAGGCGTTCGCCGATATTCAGTGCCTGCGGCAGCGGATCGCCGACGCCGAACAGCGGCGGCAGCGCGGCCGCGCGCAGCGACGTCTGCGAGGTCTCGCTGAAGTTGCTGCGCGCGTGTTCGCGCAGCGCGTGCGCGATGCCGTGCGCGAGCAGCACGCCGAGCTCGTCGTCGTTCAGGCGGACGCGGTCGAGCATGCCGCCGTACACCAGCACCTTGCCGCCCGGCAGGCAGGTCAGCCGGATGTCGCGCGAGCGGATCGCGTTGACGTCCCACACCCAGTTTTTCACGCGGTCGTTCCACTTCACCGAATACGGCGCGAGCTTCGCGACGATCGCGCGCAAGCGCTTCACGCGCGGCTGGTTCGCGGGCAGCAGGCGGTTGCTGTCGGCGGCCGCCTGCACGATCTGCGCGTATTCGTTCGCGGTGAGCTGCTCGAGCAGCGACGACGGGATCAGCGTGCGGAAGGCAATGGCGTTGCCGTAGCGGACCTGCTGCGGCGTCTGCGCATAAGCCTTTGCCGATGCGGCGGCGCCGGTCGGCTGAGCGGGTTCGGCGGCGGCTGGCTGGGCGGGGGCGGCGGGAGTCGAAGTGGCCGGCGGTGAAGCCGGCGCAACGGCCGGCGTGGCGGTGGCGGCGGGCGCGCCGGTGTCGGCCGCATGGGCGAACCCCGCGGCGAGCGCCGCGGCACCGACGCTCAACGAAGCCGCAACGCGCGCGAGGCGGTGCAGGCCGTTACTCCGCACGGCTGGCCTCGCCGTTGCGTGCGGCACCGTTCCACGGCGCGATCTTGAACAGCAGCAGCATGCCGGGAATCGCGAGCGCGGTGCACACGATGAAGTAGTCGAACCAGCCGATCTTCGCGACGATGAAGCCGCTCGCGGCCGACGCGAGCGTGCGCGGCACCGACGCGAGGCTCGTGAACAGCGCGAACTGCGTGGCCGTGTAGCGCGGGTCGGTCGTGCTCGCGATGTACGCGACGAACGCGGCCATCGTCAGGCCGGTGGTGAACGTTTCGACGCCGTAGACGAGCGCGAGCGCAACGGTCATCGGGCTGAATTGCGGCGTGACCGCAATGCCGAACACCGACAGTACCGACGCGATCGCATGGCTCGTCGACACGGTGAAGTCGTAGAGCATCGCGAGTACGGGCGAACCGGGGCCGAGCTGCGCGAGCCACGCGAAGCCGAGCGTCGACACCATCTGCAGCGCGCCGAAGATCCACAGCCCGCGGCCGATGCCGATCTTCACGAGCCAGACGCCGCCGATGATGCCGCCGGCGACGCTTGCGACGAGCGCGGTGGTTTTCGCGACGATGCCGATCTCGGTGCGCGAGAAGCCGATGTCGAGGAAGAACGACGTCGACAGCGTGGTGGCCATCGTGTCGCCGATCTTGAACAGGAAGATGAATGCGATGACGAGCAGCGCGCCGGCCCAGCCGTCGCGCTGGATGAATTCGCGGAACGGCAGCACGATCGCGTCGCGCAGGTTGCGCGGCGGTGCGCCGATCACTTCGGGCTCGCGCACGACGAGCGTCATCAGGATGCCTGGCAGCATGAACGCGCCGGTCATCGCGAACACGACGTCCCACGGCAGGTGGTCGGACAGGATCAGCGCAAGCGAGCCGGGGATCAGCGCGGCGAGCTTGTACGCGTTCACGTGTATCGCGTTGCCGAGGCCCTGCTCGGTGTCGCGCAGCAGCTCGCGACGGTACGCATCGATCACGATGTCGGCGCTCGCGCCGAAGAACGCGACGAGCGTGGTGAGCGCGGCGACCGTCCAGATCGAGTCGCGCGGCGACACGAAGCCGAGCGCGGCGATCGCGCCCGCGACCAGCACCTGCGTGAGCAGCAGCCAGCCGCGCCGGCGCCCCGGCCGCCAGCCCGGCAGGCGCGGGACGTAACGGTCCATCAGCGGCGCCCACAGGAACTTCCACGTGTACGGGAACTGGATCAGCGCGAACAGGCCGATTTCCTTCAGGTTCACGCCCTCGGAGCGCAGCCATGCCTGCACGAGGTAGACGAGCGTGAAGAGGGGCAGACCGGACGTGAAGCCGAGGAACACGCAGATCAGCATGTGCGTGTTCAGATAGGCTCGCCAGCCGGGGTGATCCTCGTGAGCGGTGAGTGCGGGCGCCTCGTGTGGCGTTTTCGACATGGACTGGAACTGGGTAGCGTTGACTGATTGCGGCGGCAGCGCAGGCGGCGGCGCGGGTAGCGCAGCGGCGCGGCCGCACGTGCGTGCGGGCCGTCGGCGTCCGTCAACGGCTCCCCGGCTCAGCTGCGCTTGACGCGGTAGACAGCAAGACTACCACGCCAGTTCGCTCCCCATCGAATCGGCTGGCCTTCGTGCAGCACGACGCGGTCGAGGATCGTCACGCCGACTTCGGGCGCGAGCGCCTCGAAATCCTCGATCGTCAGCACCCGGACGTTCGGCGTGTTGTGCCACTGATAAGGCAGCGATTTCGACACCGGCATCCGGCCGTTCAGCACCGACAGCCGGTGCGGCCAGTAACCGAAATTCGGGAACGACACGATGCATTCGCGTCCGACCCGCGCGGTTTCGCGCAGGATCGCGGCCGTCTGGTGAATCGTCTGCAAAGTCTGCGACAGGATCGCGATGTCGAAGCTGTGGTCCTCGAACAGGCGCAGGCCGTCTTCCAGGTTCTGCTGGATCACGTTGATGCCGTTCTTCGCGCTCGCGAGCACGCCCGCGTCGTTCAGCTCGATCCCGTAGCCGGTCACGTCGAGTTCTTCCATCAGCAGCGCGAGCAGCGAGCCGTCGCCGCAGCCGAGGTCGAGCACCGTCGAGCGCGGTTCGACCCAGCGCGCGATCGTGCGGAAGTCCGCGCGTGCGGACAGGGAATTCAGCGCTTGCTGGTTCATACACCCACCTCGATGGCGATTCGTTCGTAGTACGCGCGGAGCAGGTTGTGATAGCGCGCGTCGTCGAGCAGGAATGCGTCGTGACCGTGCGGTGCGTCGATTTCCGCGTAGCTGACCGTCCGCTTGTTGTCGAGCAGCGCCTTCACGATCTCGCGCGAACGTGCCGGCGCGAAACGCCAGTCGGTCGAGAAGCTCGCGATCAGGTATTTCGCCTGCGTGTGCGCGAGCGCGGCCGTCAGGTTGCCGTCGAACGCCTTGGCCGGGTCGAAGTAGTCGAGCGCACGCGTGATCAGCAGGTACGTGTTCGCGTCGAAGTAGTCGGCGAACTTGTCGCCCTGGTAGCGCAGGTACGACTCGACCTCGAACTCGACGTCGAAGCTGAAGTTGTACGCGTCGAGCGCACCGTCGGCACGGCGCAGCGCGCGGCCGAATTTCTCCGCCATGTCGTCGTCGGACAGGTACGTGATGTGGCCGATCATCCGCGCGACGCGCAGGCCGCGCTTCGGCTTCACGCCGTGCGCGTAGTAGTCGCCGCCGTGGAAGTCGGGATCGGACAGGATCGCCGAGCGCGCGACCTCGTTGAACGCGATGTTCTGCGCGGAAAGCTTCGGCGTCGACGCGATGTCGATGCAGTGCGCGACGCGCTCCGGATACATCAGGCTCCATGCGAGCGCCTGCATCCCGCCGAGGCTGCCGCCCATCACCGCGGCGAAGCGCTCGATGCCGAACGCGTCGGCGACACGCGCCTGCGCGTGCACCCAGTCCTCGACGGTGACGACCGGAAAGCTTGCGCCGTACGGCTTGCCGGTGGACGGGTCGATGCTCATCGGGCCGGTCGAGCCGAAGCACGAGCCGAGGTTGTTCACGCCGATCACGAAGAAGCGGTTGGTGTCGAGCGGCTTGCCCGGGCCGACCATGTTGTCCCACCAGCCCGTGCTGCGCGGATCGTCCGCGTAAACGCCGGCGACGTGGTGCGACGCGTTGAGCGCGTGGCACACGAGCACCGCGTTCGAGCGCGCGGCGTTGAGTTCGCCGTACGTCTCGACGACGAGCTGATAGTTGCCGATCACGCTGCCGCTTTGCAAGCGCAGCGGTTCGGCGAAGTGCATGGTCTGTGGAGCGACGATGCCGATCGATTCCATTCGTTCCGCCTTATGACTGGGCGGCTAAACGGCGTCGGCGATGCGCGGAGGCGAAGGTGCGCGGCTGACGACCTCTTTAGCCGCATTTGTAGTGAACCCGCCGGGACGAAGAAGAATCAAGGCCCCGGCCGGTTCGCGCGCCCGCAATCGAGTCAGCAAATCGGCGCGCTTCCGACACACCGCCCGAGGGGCGGCAGTCGGCAAAGTATAGCGGAATTCCACCCGAGGCGGATTTCGCGTCCTGCGGCTGCGGGCCGCCGCAGGTATCACCAGCGGTATTTCGCCGAGAGCTGGCCCTTCACCACCGAGTAGTCGGACAGATTCCCTTCGACGCCGAGGCTCGCCGAGATCGAGAATCGCCGGCTGACCTGCCCGGTCGCACCGATCCGGACGGCAGCCCGATCGCGCGGCACGCTGAACGAGAAGGCATTGCGATCAAGCGTCAGCGAGCGCGAACCGGGGCCGTGCCACCAATTCGCCTCGATGAACGGTCGAAGTTCGCGTCCATCCGGCATCGCGGTGACTCCGTGCACGCGCACGCCCACGCGGGTGAGTACGTCGGTCGAGCCCTGGCCGTCGAGGCGGCCGCCGGCGGTACCGTGCGCGTCCGCGCGATAGTCGGACACGACGAGCTGCGCTTCGGGCTCGACGAAGAAGCGCGTGTCGCCGCGTTCGTAGAAGCCGAACGAATAGCCGGTCTCGATCGAGCCGGTTACGGTGCGCGATCGGTACGAATCGGCCGCGAGGCTGCCGCCGACGGTGTTCGCATAGGCGCCGTACATGAACCAAGCGTCGACGTAGGGGCCGGTCAGGATGTCGCGGTTGCCGTACCAGGTGCTGTACACGCCGACGTTGTAGCCGGCGACGCTGCCGCGTGCGGTGGCTTCCGCGATGCGTTGCGTGACGGCGTTCCACAGCGGGCGCGTCGACCAGTTCGTCTGGCTGCCGTACATGCCCATCGCGCCGACGCGCACGCTGCCGCCGCGGCCGTCGTCGAAGCGGAACAGGTCGGCGCCCGCGTGAATCAGGCGGCCGTTGCCCGACACGCTGCGGTTGCCGCCCGACATCGACGTCATCTGGCCCTCGGCGCGCAGCCACACGGCGCCATCGAGCGGGCTGGTTGCGGCAGTCCCGGTGCGTAGCGCCGCGTCTTCACGCTGATGCAGCGTATGGATCGCCATCATCGATGCCGCATCGGCGTTTGCCAGATATGCGTCGGGTTCCGGTGCGGTGGCGCGCGGCGGCGGGGGCGGTTCGATTTCCGGTCCGATCGGGGGATCCGGCGGGAGCGGCGGCTGCGGCTTTGCCGCGGAGACGAGATACCAGTCTTCCGCCTGCCCGCCGTCGCCGCCGCGCTTGAGCATGTAGTCGTAGCCACCGGCGGACAACGTGCCGAAGCCGTTCCGGTAGCCGTCCGAGGCCGCGTCGAGCGTGAATGCCGACGCGTCGGTCGTGCCGCCGTTGCGGGTTTCGACGAGCGGGATGCCGATGGTCGTGGCCGCGCCGTCGCCGCCCGAACGCTTGACGACGATGCCGGTGTCGCCGGATGCGTGGCCGCCGTCGATCACGAGGCGGTCGGTGGGCGACGTGTCGTCCTGCAGCGTCGTATGGAGGACGAGCTTGCCGTTGCGGGCCGCATAGTCGCCGGTCACGACGAGCGAGCGCGGCGTGGGCGGCGAGCCGGCCGCCGGTGTGTCGAATCCGATCGTCGAATCGGTCAGTACGATCGAGCCGACCGTCGAATTGCCGGTGACGGTCCAGAGACTGTTCGTGTCGAGCGACAGCGTGCGGACCGCGTCGGTCGAGCCGGTCCAGGCGGATGCGTTCGCGAGCGTGACGTCCGTGACCGCATGGGTCGGATCGCCGTCGTCGGTCGGGTGGTTGACGATGTCGCCTTCGGCATACGACTGCGCATCGAGCGTCAGGCTCACGGGCGCGCCCGACTCGGCATGAACGGACAGCAGCTTGCCGTTGCCGCCAATGGCGCGCGTGCCGTTGTGCAGTGTGATCGTCGCATCGGATGCGTCGATCGCGCCGTGGCGTTCGCTGACGAGCGTGCCGTCGTCGATCGTCAGCGTGCCGCCATAGACGGCCGCCGCAAAGGCGCCGGCGCCGGTCGTGCGCACGTCGCTGCGCAGCAGGTCGATCGTGCCGCCGGCGCTTGCGTATAGCCCGGTGGCTTCGGTGCCATTCGTTTCAACGCTCGTATCGGTGAGCGTGGCGACGGAGTTCGCGCCGGCCGACAGCACGCCGCGCGCGCGTTCGCCGCTCGTCACGATGCCGCCGCGCGTCATCGCGACCTTGCCGCCGAGCCGGGCGACCACGCCGATCGCGCCCTTGCCGGTGGTCGTCACGTGCGTGTCGGTGGCGTCGACGACGGGCGTGTCGGTGTACTCCTTCGACGCGTAAAGCCCGTGCGAGCTGGTGCCGTGCGTGACGACGCGCGTGCGTTCGAGCGTGACGTTGCCCTCGCGGGTATCCACGCCGAGCGCCGCGTATCCGCTCGTTTCGAGATACGAGTCGCTGAAGGCGACGGTGGATGCGCTCGGCAGGTACAGCACCGATGCATAGTCGCCATCGGTGCGGATGTCGGTGCGCTTCAGCGTGGCTCGGACGCCGCCGTAGCTGAGGGACAGGCCGGTCCCGAACAGGCCGCTGGTACGGATCAGCGTGTCAGTCACGTCGATGATGCCGCCCGGCACGAGGATCGCCGTGATGCCGGACGCCTCCTTGCCGCGCGTGACGATCACGCTGCCGGTGAGTGACAACCGGCCGTTGGCGCCGTCGAGGGATACGCCGTGCGCGTAGTCCCCGTCGGTATCGATGGAGATGTCCTCCGCGGATGCGCTACCGCCCTGACGAAGGTCGATGCCGGCGCTCGAGTCGCCGCGTGTGCGGATTTCGGTATCGCGCAGCGCGACGCGCGACCCTGCGCCCCATGCTGCCGCCCCTGCCGAGACGTTGCCGGTCGAGAATACGCGCGTCTTGCCGAGGGTCGTCAGCACGCCGCCGTTGAGGGCGGAAAGTACGGCGTTGCCGGATGCGGTCGTCGAATATTCGCCCGGTGCGACTTCGAGCGCGATGCCGTCCGCGAGTTGCGGGCCGCCGCCGACGACTTGCGCCGGTGCAGGCCACGGCATCGCCGCGCCGGCGAGCAACGCGGAATGCAGGACACGCCGGCCGATACGCGCCTGGGAAAAAGGAAAATGACTGTAGTTCACCTGATCACCTTGATTTATTCCGAGTGCACGAAGATGAGCCTGTGTGGGCTATTTTGAAATTGGACGAGTTCGAATTTTTTGCGGTGCTTGATGGTCGGCACGGAGCCGGTGCGAAACGCGGAGATATTTGGGCGCGCGTTATTCGATCGGTCGAGGTTGCCCGTGGCGGGTTCGGCACCAGCGCAGGGCGTACAGGACCGGTGCACACGATCGGGCTTGCTCGCTTTCAGTCAATGGGCGGAGGGGGCAAAACGGATGGCGTGCTGCGCTGACCGCTTGAGCGCCGAGTGTGTCCGCGCACGGGGAGATGGCCGGCGCGCGGTGGTGCGCGTACCGTATCCAGCGGGAACGCCGGGGCACGCATGCTGCCGCGCACCCCGGCAATGACCCGGCGGCGCGTGCAGCATGCGCGCCGGTTCGTGGCTGTTACTGATACATGATCGAGTACATCACGGACGAGTTCACCGTCCCCTGACCCGCCTGGCCGCCGATTGCGACATATTCGGCGTAGTACGGCAGATCTGCGGCGCCGTTTGACAGCGCGACCACCGCCGATTTGTGATCGGCCTTGCCGACGCGGATGTTGGTCGTATCGCCGTTGAGCAGGCCGACTTCGACGTTCGTCGCACCGCCCGAGTTGAGCAGGTTGCCGGTCGTCGAGTTGACCGTCGAGCCTGCCTCGAAGTATGTATAGACGTTTCCGCCTGCCGGCGAGCAGTTCTTCAGGCCGATCTTGAACGGCGTGCGGCCGGCCGTTGCACCGCCGGTGTTGAGCGCCGACGTCGACACCTTCGGCAGTGCGACGGTGAAGTTCTTGCCGCCCGTGCCGTTGCCGTCGATCGTGCAGGTTTGCGTGCCGATCTTGCCTTTGATGGAGAGTGTGCCGTCGGCCGCGTGCGAGACGGCCGGCAGGGTAGCTGCGGCAGCGACGGTCAGGGCGGCGATGCTGGAGAATGCGAACTTCATATCAATTTCCTCGAGTACTAGTTGGAAAAATCGGACTCCGTCGTCACACCGTCCACCTGCCGTGACCGGCTGTAAGGGCGATACTTCGAATTCATCCGACAATCACCTTCCGATGTAGTCCTGTCGGACTGCTAATCAGAAGCTTGTTCCGGTCATCGATCGGATGATGACCGATGGCGTGCGCCTGTCGCTTGAGATCGGGTGGTTGCGGCAGACGCACTGCCGAATCACTGCGCTGTCGAGCGTGCTGCGTTCACTGATAGCTCAACGTGAACGTCGCGGCACCCTTGACCGTCCCGGCGGACACGGCGCCGGTCGCGATGTACTGCGCACTCAGCGGGATGCTGGTCGTCGATCCCGACGGGCCGACGTACCACTGGTTCGGGTTGCCGACCGCGGGCGAATCGGGGCCGTAGCTGACGGGTTGGCCATTCCTCAGGATCCGTAGCTTGACGCCCTTCGCCGTGGCGTCCGGCGTGAGCGTGAGTTCATTGCTCATGTTTCCCGGATTGGTCAGGTCCGTCAGCGTCACGTAGAGATTCGTGCCGGCCTTGCAGGACAGGCTGATGGCGAAGTCGCGATCGCCAGCTGTCATGTTGACTGCATTCAGCTTGCTGGCGGCGACCGGCGGCAGCGGGACGTCGGGGTTTTTCGTCAAAACGGTACAGCTGACCGGCTTGACCGCAAGATTTCCGCCGTCGCGCCAGTAAGATCTCCACAACGCCACGTATTGATTGGTATTCCGGTTGAATGCGTATATCTCGGTATCGAATTGAGACATGGCGACCATGGCGGCATTCGGGTAGTTGTAGATCCGGTCGTCCAGTTTGACCAATTCCTTCTTGATTCTCAGCACACCCTGGGCCGGCCCGGTCTGTTCGATCGGTGGCCCCCACGACTGATAAACGGTGCTGCAACACCCCATCATCACTTCGCCCGTATCCAGGTTCGTCGTGCGAATGCCCATGTAGTAATAGTGATGAATCGCTGGCGAGCCGCTCATCCCGCCGGTGAAGTACACGCCAGGGATGTCGGTCCCGTGATACCACTGTTTGAACTTGAACTCCCATCCGCCGGGCCGACCGGAATTGGCCTCGCAGTTGTACGGAATTTCCAGTGTGATGGTGGCGATAACGCCGCCGTTCGGCAAATTGGGCGGGATGACGATTTTCCCTCCCGAGTTGAATCCATAGTACGTGTCGGCGATGTAAATGCCGCTGTTGTTGAACCGGCAGGTCTGTGCGTGAGCAACGCCGAAACCGAATGCCATCGGCATCATCCAGACGATGAGCAATCCGAGAAGATGTTTGGCCAATCTGCGTGGGGTGAACGTCATGAAAATCTCACCGTTGAATTGAGTGTGCTAAGGAGGCGGCTTATGGCCGGGCCTTGATCAACGAGTAGTCGCATTTCGCGTCCACCCGTTCGTACGCGGCATGCTTGCTGCGCTCGGTCGGCAAACGGTAGGAGAGCGAACAGGATTGATTGGCGCGGCTGCCCCATTTCGCCGTCAACACGCCCGAGTCGTTCAGGCTGCGCGTGAATACCGTGCCGCCCTGGCCCGCCATGCCGACCGAGTTACCTGCTTCGTCCACCACGGTGCTGCCGAACGGCACCGGCGTGCCGTCCGGTTGATGGATCCCGAGCAGTACAGCCCGCCCGCTGACGGTGCCGAACTTCAGCCTCACGACCGAATTCGCGCGCGGCGCGACCTGCTGGCTCGTCGTCAACATTTCCACGTCCAGCGGAATGCCCTTCGGATCGAGTTCGACGGTATTCATCTTGTACGGCGTCAGATACGGCAGCACCGCATAGCCGCGCCGGCCGATCCTGACGTCCGTACCGTTGGTGACGCGTGCGCCGATGGCATCCTTGGCCTCGATGATCGCGACCGTGTCTCCGAGGTCGTTGGCCAGCGTGACGCCGCCCGCATGACCGACGATGCCGCCCGATACGCCGACCGATACGCTCGAGTAGCCGCTGCCGCCGGTCGCGCTGCCCGAGAAGGTCGCGAACGGGCTGCGGTACTGCGCATTGCCGCCGCCCGATGTCGAACCGCCGCCGGTGTTGGTGTTCAGGCCGTAGGTGAATGCATTGGATTCGCCGAGCGAACCGGTCAGCGACGTCTGACTGGTGGTGCCGCCCTGATTGTCGCGCGCGATACTCGCGCTCAGCGTCGGCGCGTGCGAGCGCCGGCCGAGCGGGATGGTCACGTTCGCGTAGACCTGATTGTTCAGGTTGCCCGAATAGCCGTCGCGCTGCCGCGACACCGACAGGTTGTAGCTCAGGTTGAGCCCGGCGATCCGCAGGCTGTTGTTGTAACCGACCTGGAATTGCGTGGTCGTGCCTTGACGATTCCAGTAGCTGGCCGACGAGCCGATCGCGAACAGCGTGCCGCGCCCTTCGCCGAGCGTCTGGTTCAGCGTCAGCTGCACCTGGTTGCGTTGCCGATAGAGGTCGTTCGGATCGCGGCCCGCTGCCGCCTGCTCGCGGGCAGACATCGCATCGCGCATGCCCCAGTACCCGCGCGACGAGTAGCGATACGCAGCGACCGCGATGTTCGTGCCGGTCGCTTCGACGGACTTGCTGTAGCTGACGCGCACGCTCTGGCCGCTCGTGGCCGTTACGCCCGGGATGCGGGCGCTCGCCTGCGTGACATCGACCGCGAGTGCGCCGACCGGCGTATTGAACGCGGCGCCGACCAGCCCGGCGAGATAGTTTTCCGCGACAATTGCGCCGACATAGCCGGTCAGCAGGTTGCTGATGCCGCGCTGATACGTAGCCTGCGCGAAAGTCGGGTGACGCTCGAGCTGCGATTCGCGCAACTGGCCGACCGCGATCCCGAATCGCGAGATACCGGGGCGCAGCGCCTGCACGACGGCCGCATACGGCACCGTGAAGCTGTGCTTCCGGCCGTCTGCCTCGGTGACCGTGACGAGCAGGTTGCCGCCGTAACCGGTCGCGTACAGGTCGTTGATTTCGAACGGACCCGGCGCGACGTTGGTTTCGTACAGCAGCGAGCCGTTTTGTGACACCTCGACGTGCGCGTTGCTCGTGGCGACGCCGCGAATCATCGGTGCATAGCCGCGCATCGAATCGGGGAGCATCCGGTCGTCCGTTTCGAGCGTCGCACCGCGCATGCCGACACTGTCGAACAGCGTACCGTCCGTATAGGTCTCGCCGACCTTCAACTGGCTGCGCCATGCCGGCAGGTCGCGCTGCACGTAGGTGTTGAGGCTCCGGTAGCGGTTCGGCCCGCGGGATTGCGCGCTATAGGATCCGTTGTGCCGGAAATGCCAATTGCCGACGTTGGCGCCTGCGTTCAACCCGACATAGGCCTGCGTGCTGTCATAGCCCGACGACATGTTCCGGAACACGTTCGCGTCGTACTTGAGCGTCGCGCTCGGCACGCCGCCGTCCCACAGTTCCGGGCTCACATAGCCGCGCGGATTGCGCAGTAGCGACGCCTGCGGAATGCTGACATTCAGGCGCAATTCCGACATGTCGAATTCGACCGCTGCGCTGGCCACCAGCTTGTCGATGTCCGTGCACTCGCCGGACTGCACCCGCACCAGCTCGGCGCGCGCCGAGTCGGTCAGCGTCTGGTCGTCGAGGCCGAGGCGGCTCACGAGCGAGCGATCGAAGCACGGCGTCGCACTGACGGCGCCCGCCGGTGCGTCGAAGCGCACCATCGAGCGGCCGGTCCATGTCTGGTTCACGTAGAGGTCGACCAGGTACTCGCCCGCCGGGACCGGATTGCCTTTCGCGAAGCGCTCGAGGTCGAGCTGCTGGCCGTGCGGCTTCATCATCAACGTGTCGTTGAACTGGACCTGCGCGACCTGGAAGCTGTCCGCCGATGCGGCCGGCGCGTCGACGGCGCACGCGCCAGCGGCCCAGCTGCCGAGCGTCGCCATGACGAGCAGATAGCCCGGTTTGAGCGCGAAACGTGCCGGAGCCTCCAGAGGTTGAAATTGATGATTCGCTCGCATGAATTCAATGTGTTGATGCCGCATCGTCATAGTGCGAGCGACGGTCTGCCTGCGCCGGTGCGATGGCCGCACCGGCGATCAGCGACGGTTGAGTCAGGAAAAGCGGGGTAGCGTCAGTGCGTCTTCTTCGGCGCGTAACGGCCTTCGACACCCGCGCCGTAGTCATTGAGGAACGTGTAGTCGACCTCGATCGGCGCGCCCGGCATCGCTTGCACGTTGCCGACGTCGAATTCTTCGCTTGCGCCCGGCTTGACCATGCCGCCGTTGTCGTTGGTCCAGGTGGCGCCGCCGGACTTGACGGTCAGCTTGGTGAACGTCACGTGGTAGGGGGTCGGGTTCTTCGCTTGAAGCGCGTAGCCGCCGCCGGCCTTCGGCGCAAAGTTCCAGGAGACCTTTTCCGCGGATTCGTCGGCGACGCCTTGCAGTGCGGCCGGACGGAAGAACAGTTTGATGCGCGAGCGGAATGCGAGCTGCAACAGGTTCGGTGCATTGGGATCGTCGGTTGCCTGGGGCGGGACGTCGAGTACGTTGAGCCAGTACAGCGTTTCCTTGTCTTGCGCGAGCGGTTCTTGCGTATAGATCAAGCGCAGGCTCTGGCCTTTCTTCGGATCGAGACGGAACAGCGGCGGCGTCAGCGTGAACGGCACCTTCGAGTCGTCTGGCAGCGCGTTGGCGTGGCCATCGTCGATCCATGCCTGCACCAGCGACGGACGGTCGCCCTCGTTGGTCAGCTTGACCGTGACTTCGCGTTCCTTTTCCGGATAGACCACGCGCGTTCCGCCGATCACGACGCTTGCATCCGCCGTGCTCATGCCGGACAGCGACGCGACCAGCGCTGCGGCGCCCACGCTCAAACGCCAGTTCATTGGCATTCCCATCGCCGAGTTCTCCTTGTAGATGATCAGATTCACTGTTGGCCGGACGCGGCCCGGGCACCCCTGCTGCTTTGCCGTGCCCGAGCCGCCGGTCGGACGGCCGCGTTACTCGTACGAGACCGAGTACATGACCGACGTGTTGACCGAGCCTGCGCCGGCCGCACCACCGGTTGCGACGTACTCCGCGTAGTAGTTGAGCTCTGCCGAGCCGCCCGCGATCCCGACGGTCTGCGAGTTCTGGCCCCCTTGCGCCTTGCCGAGATTGATGTTCGAGCCGTCCTTGTTCAGCAGGCCGACTTCGACGTTCGGCGCGTCACCCGTTGCGTTGAACAGCTTGCCCGTTTGCGCGTTGACCGTCGTGCCCGGCTCGAAGTACACCGATGCGTTGCCCGAGTTCGGCGAGCAGTTCGACAGGTTGATGCGGAACGGCTTGCGGCCGGCCGTCGAACCCGCCGTGGACAGTGCCGAAGTCGACACGTCGGGCAGCGTGACCGTGAAGTCCTTGCCGCCGCCGTCGCCCGAGATGTTGCAGGTCTGGGCGGTGATATCGCCTTTGATCGTGATCGTGCCGTCGGCTGCCTGGGCCGACGACGCCACGGCCAGGAGGCCCGCTGTCGCCATCAGAATGGGAAGTGCTTTTTTGGACATGAAAGTACCTATTAGTAAGGAGTCCTGCGTCGATAGACGACGCACTGACGTTTCCTGAACGCTGTCTGTCGACGTCGTTGAAACGGAACGGATGCGGCGACAGGAAACAGGTGATATTGTTGAGTTTTAAGGGTTTCGAAAGAATTGGACGATTCCTAATCTGCACCGGGATCTGATCGTTCAAGTACTAAATTCTTTTAAAAATAGTCAGGCGTGCAGGCTCGGCGCACGGCGGCGGGCGCCGATACGGTCGGAGTAGGACGGGATGCCATGCAGGGAAGTTGAGACGGGCGTTGCGAATGCCCGGACGCGTGGCGGATGATGCTGGAGGAATGTGACCTCGATTGTGAGCCGTCGACACGCATCAATACAGAGGAATCCTGATTATTATGGGCGCCAGATCAACTGCTTCGCTGCATCGGGTTGGTTCGTCGGCGGTGCCGATCGTCACACAGGCGGGCGACGTCCAGACAGCGTGCGCTTGGGCTGGCGTCGCCTGCATCGGGCCACTCAAGTCGGAAATGCCGCTCAATCCGGCGCTGGCCGGCCGTTACGCGGATGCGCCGGATCGTACGTCGGTCGGTGCGTGCTTGCCGCGCATCACTGCAGGATCAGCCGAAGATGCGCATCGGCCTGTTCGCCGGGCGGCTTCTGGAATCCACCCTTCGCAAAGCGATGCCACCTGCCGATCACGTAACTCACGAGCAGGCTTGCCCGCACGGCGGGGTCGTAATCGGCCGGCAGCACGAACGGCGCCGCGCCGTCGGGCGCTTGCGCCTCGGTGCGCGCGACCCGCAGGCACTGCTTGACGGTCGCCTCGATCCGGTCGAGCAACTGGTTCACGCGTTCGGTGAGCCGCTCGTCTTCGCCGACCAGCGCCTCACCGGTCAGCACGCGGGTCATCCCGGGATTCTTCGCGGCGAAATTGAGCATGGTGAGCGCGATCGTGCGGGCCTGCTGCACGCCGTTCGGTTCCTTCGCGACGATTTGGTTGACGAGGCCGAACAGCGCCTGCTCGATGAACTCGATCAGGCCTTCGTACATCTTCGCCTTGCTGGCGAAGTGCCGGTACAGCGCGGCTTCCGACACGTCGAGCCGGGCCGCGAGTGCGGCCGTCGTGATTTTTTCCGGCTTCGGCGCCTCGAGCATCGCGGCGAGCGTCTGCAGGATCATCACGCGCCGCTCGCCCGGCTTCGGGCGCGGGCGGGACGGTGTGGCCTGGTTTTCCGTTACGGCTTGGTCCTGCGGGTAAGTCGGCTGCATTTCTGTCGCCCCGATCGTGTGCCCAGTCGGAGCGATTTTAACGAACGAATGCGCTGATCGACATAGTGCGGGCGACCGATGTTCGGCAGATGGCCCGGCAGGTGCCCGGTGATCCATACCGTGCCGATGCCGAGGCGCTTGTAGCGCTTCAGGTGGCTGCGGGTATCTTCAACGAGGATCGCGTCGGCGAGCCGTGCGTGCGCGGCTCGCAGCGTCCGGCGCAGCATCGTGTGGTCTGGCTTCGCGCGCCACGTGCGCCGGTCGCGCATGTGCTCGATCGCGATCACGCGCTCGAACAACCGCTCGACGCGCAGCTCGCGCAGCACCGCGCGCGCATAGTTCTCCGGCGCGTTGGTCAGCACGAACTTGCGGCCCGGCAGCGCGGCGATGATGTGCGCGAGGCCGCGCTCGGTGCGCAGCATCGCGGGCAGGTCGGAAAACGTGTGGACCACGCGCAGGAAGTCGTGCGGGTCGATCGGATGATGGCGCGTGAGGCCGAGCAGCGCGGCGCCGTAGCGCTCGGTGTAGCCGGTGCGCAGGCGGTCGGCTTCGGCGCGCTCGACCTGCAGCGCGTCGATGATGTATTGCGTCATCGCGCGGTTGATCTCGGGAAAGATCGCGTGCGAGGCGTGGTGCAGCGTGTTGTCGAGATCGAACAGCCAGACGGGCGCGCCGGCGCGCGGCCGGCTGCGGGAGATGCGCCGGCGTCGCAGCGACGCCGGCAGGTCGGGGCTGGAGGGCGGGCGGCGCGCGCTCAATGCGAGCGGATCATCGTGCCGAACGGCTGCTCGGTCAGGATTTCCAGCAGCACCGAGTGCTCGATCCGGCCGTCGACGATGTGCACCGACTTCACGCCGCTCTTCGCGGCGTCGAGCGCCGACGAGATCTTCGGCAGCATGCCGCCGGAGATCGTGCCGTCCTCGAACAGCGCGTCGATCTCGCGCGCGGACAGGTCGGTCAGCAGGTTGCCGTCCTTGTCCATCACGCCCGGGATGTTGGTCATCATCAGCAGCTTCTCGGCGTTCAGCACCGTGGCGAGCTTGCCCGCGACCAGATCCGCGTTGATGTTGTACGAGAGGCCGTCTTCGCCGAAGCCGATCGGCGAGATCACCGGGATGAATGCGTCGTCCTGCAGCGCCTTGACGACCGCCGGGTTGATCGCCTCGACTTCGCCGACCTGGCCGATGTCGATGTACTGGCCCGGGTTGTCGCGATCCGGCATCAGCAGCTTGCGTGCGTGGATCAGGCCGCCGTCCTTGCCCGTCAGGCCCACCGCGTGGCCGCCGAAGTGGTTGATCAGCATCACGATGTCCTGCTGCACTTCGCCGCCCAGCACCCACTCGACGACTTCCATCGTCTCTTCGTCGGTGACGCGCATGCCCTGGATGAAGGTGCCGGCCTTGCCGATCTTCTTCAGCGCGTGATCGATCTGCGGACCGCCGCCGTGGACGATCACCGGATTGATGCCGACCAGTTTCAGCAGGATCACGTCGCGCGCGAAGCCTTGTTTGAGCCGCTCTTCCGTCATCGCGTTGCCGCCGTATTTGATGACCACGGTCTTGCCGTGGTAACGGCGGATGTACGGCAGCGCCTCGGCGAGGATTTCTGCTTTCAGCGTGGGGGCGATCTGCGAGAGGTCGATGGGCTCGGACATGGCGGCGGCTCTGGCTGGGAACGGTTGAAACACGGCGAATTGTACAGGAGTGGCGCAGCGCAGCATCGGGTTTTTGGGCGGGCCGGAACACCGGCGGCGCGGCTCGCGCACCGCGCGCGGCGGCCCGCCGGCTATGGCGCGGCGCGATGCGGGCAGCGGGATGGGCAGCGGGCGCGGGCGGCGGCGGCGGGGTGGTTCGCGAGCGTTCGCGATGGCCATCGGCCGAGTGGCCGGCGTGCAAAATCCGTTCGCCGCGCTATGCTTGTCGCGTAGGGCGGCTTCACGCCCGCTTCCGCGCTTGAGCCATGACCGATTCCGTCGCCGACGCCCGTTCCGCCCCGCGCCGCGCGCGCTGCCCGCACTGCGGGCGCAGCTTCGACTGCGGCGCCCGCACGCAGCCGTTCGAATGCTGGTGCGCGTCGATGCCGGTATTGCCCGGCGGCACGCCGCCCGCGGCTGGCGCGCGCTGCCGATGCCCCGAGTGCCTGGCCGACGAGATCGCGCAGCGGATGGCCGGCGCGGCCGGCTGACGGCGCCGGGCGCGCACGCGGAGCGTCCCGGTCACCGCGCTCCGATCCGGCCCCGCTAGAGGCGTCGCCCGCTAAACGGGTAAACTGCTCGGATGCAACGAATCACCACCACCGGGCGCGTCAACCTCAGTCACCTGTTCTGGCTTCGCAATCTCGCGATCATCGGCCAGCTCGTGACGATCGGCGTCGTGCAGACCTATTTCGGCGTGCATCTGCCGTTGCCGGCGATGCTGATGGTCATCGCGCTCGAAATCGTTTTCAACGGGCTGACCTGGGTGCGCGTGCTGCGCGCGCGGCCCGAGACCAATTTCGAGCTGCTTGGCCAGCTGTGGGTCGACCTCGGTGCGCTGTCCGCGCTGCTGTTCCTGTCGGGCGGCACGACCAATCCGTTCGTGTCGCTGTACCTGCCTTCGCTCGCGATCGCGGCGGCCGTGCTGCCGTGGCACCTGATGATCTGGCTCGCGGCGTTCGCGGTCGCGTGCTACGCGGCGCTCGGTTTCGACTCGGTGCCGCTCAACATGGACAATCCCGCGAACCTGTTCGACTACTACCGTACCGGGATGTGGGCGAACTTCATGGTCAGCGTCGGGCTGATCGCCTGGTTCGTCGCGCGCATGTCGAATGCGCTGCGCCAGCGCGATGCGGCGCTCGGCGAAGCGCAGCAGCACCTGCTGCGCGACGAGCGGGCGGTCGCGCTCGGCGTGCAGGCCGCCACCGTCGCGCACGAGATGGGCACGCCGCTGTCGACGATCGCGATGCTCGCGGAAGAGCTGCGCGACGCGGCGCGCGACGATCCGGGGCTGGCCCGCTACGAGGCCGACCTGAAGGTGCTCGAGGAGCAGATGTCGCTCTGCACGTCGGCGCTCGCGCGCCTGCGCAGCCGTGCGAGCGCGCCCGCGAGCCGCCAGCCGGTGGACGACTGGCTCGACACGTTCGTCGAGCACTGGCGCCTGCGGCATCCGCATGTGCAGTTCGAGCTGCTCGGCGCGCGTCCGGCGGGCGTCGCGCTCGACGACACGGTCGCGGCCGGCCAGATCCTGACGATCCTGCTCGACAACGCCGCGCGCGCGAGCCCGCAGCGCGTGACGCTGGCCGCGAAGGTCGCGCACGCCGGCACGGCCGACGAGATCGAATTCGAGGTATGCGACGACGGGCCCGGCATTCCGGCCGCGCTGCGCGAATCGCTCGGCGCGATGCCGGTCGACAGCACGCAGGGCGGGCACGGGGTCGGCCTGTATCTCGCGTTCAGCGCAGCCGCGCGGCTCGGCGGCGAGATCGAACTGTCCGACGTCGTGCCGCGCACGGCGGGCGGCAACGGGCGGGCCGGCAGTGCGGCGAACGGTCACGCCGCGGCAGGCTCGGGACAACGCGCGGGCCAGCGCCTGGCCGAACGGACAACCGGCACGCCGGGCCCGGCCGGCACGACCG
>NZ_CABVQC010000088.1 GCF_902499175.1 Burkholderia aenigmatica | reverse complement strand
CCGACGCTGTACCGCTGGGTGCCAGCCTCCACGCACGCTTAGCGTGCTTTATTTTCCGTTTTCTGAGACGACCCCTGGATCAACTGAATGCCACGAACGTGCAGATCCTGCAAAAGCTGACCGAGATCCAGGTCCAGCAGCAGGCAAGTGCCCGCAAGTAGCACGTAGCTGCAGCCTGATCCTTGCCGCTGCTAAGCGGCGGCAACAGTCAGGCCCTACACACTGGACATAGGTATGCCTGGGGAACTACACCAACAGCTTGTGACGCTGGGTGCACGGTGGATGAAGCGCCAAGGGTTCGGCGTGGTCGCTGCCGAGCTGGTGACCAATGGAACCAACGAGCAGGCGGACGTCATCGGTTTCCGGTCGACGTGCGCTGCTGTCATAGAGGCAAAAGCTTCCCGCGCTGATTTTCTTGCTGACAGGAAAAAGCCGCATCGATCTGCCGGCGGCCTCGGCGTATATCGCTTCTACCTCTGCCCTCCAGGCGTTATCGAGCTTGAGGATCTGCCCA
Source organism: Burkholderia aenigmatica (assembly GCF_902499175.1). Taxonomy (GTDB): domain Bacteria; phylum Pseudomonadota; class Gammaproteobacteria; order Burkholderiales; family Burkholderiaceae; genus Burkholderia; species Burkholderia aenigmatica. Next base: position 31,323 of record NZ_CABVQC010000088.1, on the reverse strand, counting down.
ACGGTTGGGGACTGCTTTACGCGGACGGCCAGCGCATCAAGGAGGTTCGCCGCCCCACCGGCAATCTGTGGCCCGCCTATGGCGTATCTGTTGGAGACTGGGGCGACTTCCAGCATCAGCCGGATGAGCGTGCCGAGCGAGGCGTTCTGTACTCCATTGCACGTCGTCGGTCGCTCACCAGGTCGGACGAGCGCTACGAGAAACGGCTACAGGACACTGAGCGCGAGGCAAGGCGACTCGCGAGAGACAACGATGCTCTGGCAGAGCGGATCCGGCTGCTTGAACTCGAATTGCTCTTGGCGAAGAGCAACGGGCACGGATCCGCAGAAGAGATGACGACGGCTATTCGCCGTAGGGTCGCCTAAAGAAAGGCGTCGCTTGTACGGCGATCATTTGTTGTCGGGGTAGTTGGCTTGGAGGAAGGCACTTGCCTCTTCTGTGCCGCCTAACGTCGCCAACACAACAACCTCTTGGTCTGGCCGTTGAGGCATCCGCGTCACCAGTACCAGCCCGTCGTCGATCATCACGGTGGGCCGCTCTCGAAACTTCAGCCAGTCCGCTTGCTTCGCTTCTGCGAGGGAGCATGCCGCGTCATAGTCATCGGCCACTCCAAAGCCCGTTGAGCGATCCCATGCTCCACCGTTCAGGCACCGCACTTCGATACGCCCATCCGGCCTGGTGACTCCAAAGGGATGGTCCCACCATGCGTCGAGCTGCTCCTTGCTTCGGGCTTCGTTGGGCGTACTGTCGAAGTCCTTCGGCAGCTTCGGATCGAGTGGGATGCGATTGGCCATTGCTGCTGTTCCTTTGTCGTAAAACCTGCGGAGTCCCGCCGGCGCGGCCGACGGCAAAGTCGTCAGTGCTTGCTGCTTTCTTGAATGCGATCGACTACATCCAGAGCCTGCTGCCAGGCGAGCTGCATGTTGGCCTGCATCCGAAGGCCTACATCGGTCCAACCTGGCCAGAGCATCAGATCCACGGAATCATGGGCGCAAGGTCGGGAACAAGCCCAATCGTTCAATGCTCGCAGTTCATCTGGGGTGAGCCTATCCAGCAAAGATTCCTCATCCCTATCCAGCAAAGATTCGTCATCACTGCATTGACCGGCGCCGTAGACGATGATTTGGTGAAGGATGCTCGGTTTCGTCATATAACGTTCAATCTTGATTTTCCTATGCGGGCACAACAAACGACGCTACTGCCGTTGCAATGCTGAGACCGACCACGGCCAACGCGACCGAGCGATTGATAGGGGCAATCACCCCCATGCTAAAAGCCGAAACCACCAGCACGACAAAGAGCGCCAGTCCGATATGTGAAGTCATTTTTTTCCTCTGCCGGCGCGGCCGGCGTTTTTTCGTTCAATCTGGTGCTCGCCAGGTCAGGCGCTCACCAAGCATCAATGCTGCAGCTTGGCGCGCTCCCCTTGCCGTCTTGAAGCCGCGCGGCAGTTCAAGGTAATGCCGGTCACCATTCCGGCGAGTCCCGCAATCCAGAAACACGGTATCGCGTCCCTGCCGCGTTTCCAGCCAAAGGGGATGGCCCTCCTCCGTTGTGGTCACGGCGATGACGTTGCTATCGACGAACGTTCCGTATTTCATCGCGCCTCCCCTTTTTTCCGTTACCTGAACTTGATCTTGCCTGAGCCCGCGACCTGATGATTGCGTAACGGAGGGTTTCCACGGATAACGATGTCACCAGAGCCGGCGACACGGGCGCGCACGTCGGAGCGGACGAACGCCTCGATGTCGCCCGAACCGGCAATCGACAGGCTTGCCCGCTCAGCGATCAGGCTGCTTGCATCCACGTCACCGGACCCGGCAATCGAGACGTCCAGGTTGGTAACATGCCCGTGGGCGGCGATGTCGCCAGAACCTTCGATTTCGAGTTCCAAGTCAGATTGCTGCAGATCCAGCAGGGTCATGTCGCCACTGCCTTTGATCTTGATTACCGGGGCCTCTGGCAGAGCGACCCCAACCACGACCTTGCCTCGGTTGATCGCTGCGTTCGTGACTCCGGAGACGGATACCCCCTTCCCACGCATATCGATGTTGATGGGGACATTCAGGTCACCATGAACAATCTGACCGACCGTGCCCATCACTCGTACGCTGCGGTGTCCGAAGCTAATGGATACACCCTCCCGCTCAATCACCAGCTTTCCGCCGCTGATGCTGGTTTTGACTGACGCAACAGCGTCAGCCGTCTCGCCGGCAACGACAAGCGTGGGCTTATCGAAACGACGGAACACCACATCGACAGAACCCTTAATGACAATTTTGCGAATCGCCTGAAGCGGTCGCTCCTCCTGGACATAACTCTCGTCGACATGATTCCAGGCCGATTCGGCCGAGTCGAAGATGCTCACAGTGTTCCCCATATTTTCGTGGTCCCGTCAGGTGTTCCGAACGGATATCGTCACCGGCTCAGCGCCTCGGTCGGCACGTTGGCACTCACCGCGCCAACCGGAACGATCCTCGCCTTCGTCAAGCTCACCTTCCGGCGCTTTCATGTAACTCATCCACGCGTGGCGCGGTGTCGGAAACTCATTGCCGCTGCTTTCGCGCCGCATCGCCTCCGCTGCCGCTGAAAGGTCAACATGTCCTTCAATAACCAGCGTGTCGCAGTGTTCGTTGACCAGCCAATCAACTTCCATTCCGTGCCGAACTGTCACGTCCTCGGCCCACGATTCAGCGATTACGGTCAACAGAGGTTTTGATTTGCCGTCTGCGTACAGTCGTCCCATGCCACACTCCGTTTTCCTCTTGCCGGTGATGAGCAGGAGACCCTTCAATGTTGACTTGTCCATCGCATTTCCTTCACTCGGCTGCCGGCCGGCGGCGGAGCACTCACGCGCCAGTTTTTTCCGTTTGGTCTAGGCAGCCGCCTGAAACGGCACAGTCCGACCCGTCTGGAAGCAGTGGATCGTGCGAAGGAACCCATCGGTGAAGGCAAGCGCATAAGTGTGTCGTGCGTCGGTGGCGTCGATGGTCAACGTGTAGTTGAAGCGCACGTCGCCCAACGGTTGCCCGAAGTCGCTAGCCGTTCGGATTAGGCGGCCCAACGAATCGATCTCGTAGTTCGCCATGTCCATCCCGAAGCGGAGATCCTTGGTTTGGTAGTTCTCCCCGGCGTAGCCGTCAGGCATCACATGCCGGAACTTGAGGTCGTCAAACATGCCCACTGCGGCTCCTTTTCCGTCTGGAGTTCAGCCGTTGACCAGCACGACTTCCAGGTCGTACCCAACCATCCAATCGACGCCAGCCTCACCTTCATTGGAGGCCACACCATTGTCGATCTGATCGCGGAGCTGCTCTTCCAACTCCTTCGTCGTGTCACAGTACATCTCTGCCAGCTCATCGCTGGTCACCTCAACCTTGATCTTCACGGCCGTTTTCCGAGTTGTTCACGCGGTGATTTGCAGCAGCTTTTTGATCTGTTGCTCGACCCGATGCAGCTCGTCGTCTGACCAGCCCGGACGACGGCGAAGCGTCAGCATCTCCGTGAACAACTGGAAGTTTCGCTGGTCCAGCTTGCAGGAGTCGCGCAGATCGACCTTGTTCTTGCCACCGCGATAGAAGCTGATGAATGCCTCGCCCAAGAACGTCGCGGCGTCACCACCGGCTTCGACGGCATCAATCAGCTCCTGCAGCAGTTCTGTTGTTTGCATGGTTCTTCCTTTGTTGTGGTGCGCGAACACTCACCGTTTGCTTCCTGTCATCCAGCTCGATCATCACCGACATGAACTCGAAGAATTCATCCTGCGGCAGCGCATCGAGCCAATCGCCGTATTCACTCTCCGGCATGGCGTAAAACGCCTCGCCCATAGCATCGATCTTGGCCATGACTCGATCCTGTGCGCCCTGGTCGTAGAGCGCCACCGACAGCGCGCCAGCCGATTTGGCTTTCGCCGCCTTCGTGGTAGTTGCTCGCCTTAGCCTGAACCCAGTGATGCCCTTCATGCGTGGTTTTCCCGTGGCGTCAGACAGCCGGCTTCACCGCACGCGGCGTATGCTTCTTGCCGCACTCCCGGACCTGCGCCGCAACGGTTTTGCCCTTGGGTGCTTCGCTCGCTTCGTAGGAGACGGTGTCACCCTTGTACGCGAGAACAATTTCGAATCTCGGCTCAGTCACAAAGTGATCGCTCTTAACAACGCGCGACTCGCACTTGCCGCCCGTGCACGTTGTAGCAGTCTGCGGGAGGTCCATTTCCTGATGCAGGTCGTTGACCTCCACAACCGGCAGACGGATGTTTTTGACTACGCAGATCTCTTCGGCATGACTCATGCCGGTCAGGCTCGCCAGCGCGAGCAGAAGCATCGTTTTCTTCACTTCGTTTCCCTCGGGTTTAGTTGTGCCGCTGGGCCAGTGATTTTCCTTGCTATACGTTTTGACTCAGCGTCGCTTCAATTCGCGCGGCGATACGGAGCATCTCAGCCTTCGCCTCGACAAACTGCTCATCGTTGAGCTGTACGTCCGCTTGCGCGCCAATTTCGGCGTTCTCTACGAGGCCGGCAGCAAAGGTCTTGGCGAAGTCACGCGCAGCGCGTCGCTGCTCAAGCGTCATAGCCATGATCATTTTCCTTTGCCTTGGGCCGCTACTTCAACCACTTCGGTTTTTGGGACTGGAGGCGCATGTCGGCTTGAAGGCTGTCGTAGAACATCTCGTGGGCGCTCATCGGCGGCAGCAAAGCATCAGCAGCCTTGAGAACTTGGCATGCTGGACACTCATCGTCGCGAACATCCGGCCCCTCCACAAAGTCCGGGCAAGAGCCCTGGCGAAGATGTTGAAGCGAGCCCGTTCCGATCGCGTGCAACTGGCGAACGAGATCGACCGGGACATGCAATGTGTATTCTTGCTGGGTATTGGTCATGGTTGCTCTGAGTTTTTCCTTGGTATCAGTTGCCAGTCGAATCGCGACTGTTTTGCTCGCTCGCGAAATGGCGACTCGTCAAGACCAGGCCACACCAGACGGCCAATGCAATCCCGAGGCCGAACGCCAACACGGAGCCGTGACGCAACAAGGACAGGTTTGCGCTCGTGAGTGATTCGAGTCGCGGAATGATGTGACTGTGTTCATATCCAGCGAACAACAGCAGCGCGAGCGCGCCAGCCAGCAACTCCCACGCGCCCCGGCGCACGTCGCGATTCACGGCTCTGAGCAACGCTGTCATATCTTCGTGCAGGTTCATCATTTTCCGTTCTATTCGTCATGAGGCAGGAGGCCCCATCCCTTCAAAAGCTTCTGGCAGCGAAAGCAGCCCGGACGATAGTCGTCGTGGAGCATGTTTAGCCCGCCTGCGTCATAGACGGGAGCCCCACAAATCGCATGCCCCTCTCTTGCGCGTTGCGTGTCTTCTTCGAATACATGGGTGATTACCCCGTCCCCGCCTGGCAGGCGCGAAGTGCGCGCCCAGCAGTTCCACATCCGCGATTTGCGCTCTTCAACCGCGTTGGTTGGCTTGAGGATCGGGTTTTGCCACACGCGCATTTTTCTTTGCTTTTATCTCTGGTCCTGTCGGCCACCCTCTTCAGCCGGGTGTTCCTTTCCACGGGGACGATGCCCGGTCTGGTGAGGCAACGGCTCGGTCGGGAAAGGAAACACTCCCTGGCAATGCGTGCAGCTATAGCCGTTGCCGTGTTGACAAAGCGGCGAGAGTGGTTCGTCCCAGTGCAGCGGCCGGCGACTCGGCATGTTTTTTCCTGATGTCAGCGACAGGTTTTGCTACCGCCGGATGGACCAAAAACACCGAGGCAAACGAGGCCTGCGATCATTGCCACCAATGTGCCGCCCGCCATAAGCGCGGCACACAAGGTGCCCGAATACGGATGCCAAGGTGCCGTCATGCGGATGATCCCCAACGAGACCCCAACCAACGACACCGCCAAGCCGATCGCCAACGCGACTCGCCACTTTCTAAGCCACATGGCCGAAGCATTGAGCTTGAGCAGACTCATGCCAACACCGGTCGCCAACGCGAGACAACAAGCGCTCAGTACAGCAACATCAAATGGAATATCAATCATGCTTTTCTCCTAGTTTCGGTCGGTGCTAGCGACTTCTTCCCTTTCCTACAAATCATTGAACGACCTACGCTGAGCGTTGATTGCATCGAGGCCGTCGTCGATGGCCTTGACTGCCGGCTGACCTAAGGGCACCACTGACGGCTTGATTCCAATCAACAATCCGTAAGTACGCTCGATCACACTAGTAGCAGCGATAACCGCCTTTTCGCGGGCTGACCGCTGCTTTCGCGCATCGTATGCAGCCCAGAATGTCGCTGCGATGCCAAATGCTCCGAGAACACAGCCAGTGATACCTAGTAGCGTGTCAGTTGTCACGATCGCACTTTTTCCTCTGCCGGCGCGGCCGGCGTTTTTCCTCTTCACCTACTCAGCGAAAATTTCCTGCAACGTGTTCAGGGTGCTCAACATAGTTCTATCGGCCACCACGCCTTCTTTCTTGACCAATCGCACCTTTTCTGATTCAGCGTGCTCACGAGCCAATGGAGCAAAGAATGCGAGGTAGCAGGTCACATCAGCCCAAGCACCACCAGCAACACTACAACGGCCCCTATGTCCCCCATGATTTCGGTGCTCAGGCCAAGCCTCACAAGAATGAAATTCATAACTCCTCCGTCTCAAGCCAGTTTCACGAGAAGCGCCCGAGGCTGTCATCTGTCGAGATAGCCAGCCCTTCGAGCGCCGTGGCGGCCGTGACCGCTGCCGCAGAATCCGGGGCTGTCAAATCTGACTGGGCCGGACCGTCATCGCTCCAGTTCCCGGACGCTCCAGCGCCGGAGAACTGCCCCTGTGAGTCATTCGGTATGCCATGGTGATGCGTATTGATCGCACTGAGTAACAACGTTCTCAGGCTGGTCGGAATATCCGTCGCCATGTAAAGCCAGAGATCAAAATCATCGCTGCCGCTGGAGGTGTTGTTGCCCCCAGCGAACTGCTGCCTGGAAGACATCGAGTTGGCCTGTTGACGACGCGCATTCGATGCAGCTCGCTCGCGAGCCACATCGGCAATCTTCCTGATCTGTACCTCCGCCTGAACGGGCAACGGTACCTTCCTGGCCTTCACCTGTCCGAGCAAGGCGAGCAGGTCCGCACTCTGCTCTGCGGAAGCCTTGGACTGCAAATTGTGTACGTCGAGATCAAGGACCATCCGATCGATTTCGGCATCAAAGCGGACCAGATCACCATATTTGATCCGGTCGAGATGGTTAGCAAGCCGCGTCCGCAGCATGGCAAGGGTCGCTCGATATTCCCCGCCCTTGAAGATGCCAAGGAACTTGTGATTGTCGTTGAAACTGTCCACCACGGTCCGGGAGACGAAGCCCGGCACTTCTTCCCGCAGCGCTTGCAAGGTCTTCGTATTGATGGCCGGCAGCAACATGGCAGCGGTACCCACGAGATATGTGCTGCGCGTGAGCCTGAGATTTCGAATCTGGCTTTCAATGCGCTCGCCCTTCCTCTCTGCTGCGCGAGTCGATGCAGTGATCGCGGACAGCACAAGCTCAAGATCCGTTTGATGAGCGTCAGTCATGATGGGAGCCCTTAGACAAGCACCGCGCCGTCTTCTTGGCGGCTGGCGAAATAGTTGGCGAAATACTCTTTGAGTCCAGGCTTATTCATTCCTAGTGCCCACTGCAACGGGGCCCCTGGTGAAGCCTGTAGATCCGTCCATGGATCAAATCCCAAGTCGGTAATTTCGTGCATGCGGAGGAAGTACCGACGATTGACGGCATCGCCGTGCCATAGATGTCGAATTTGCCCCGGAACGACGCCGAGACTGCCCTGCACGAGCTGGTGGAAGCGCGCGCCCCAAGCCTTCAGGTGATCGATTTGACGGCGATCGTGCTTGAGCGCGTTGGTGATGCAGAAGTTGTAGTCGCCGTAGATCGCGTGCGCCATGAAATGGTCGGCACTGCCTGAGACAGCACTCTCGTACAAACCGACAGCATCGAAAATCTCCCGGCGCATCGCCCACCCATAACCGGTATGGCCGTGTGCGTCGTACCGCCCAGCGTTGAGCAGTGCGGCGTTGCGGTTCATCACGGAAGCAAACGACTCCGAGACGTCGGGAACCTCGCCGATCTTTCCGAAAGGATCGAGGCGTAGGCACGTCTCGAACATCTGTGCGACCTTGTGGCGCCTGAGCACCTGGACCACTTCGCGTGCCCACTGGGGATTGTCGAACAGGATGTCACAGTCGAGCCAGGCGACGTACTTGCAGGTACGCGGTAGCCAGGAAGCTGCGAGGTTGAGTAGCCGTTCCTTCTGCCACAGCAGCGCGTCAGCCTTAATCTGGATGACGTCGACCGATTGAGGCAGTTCAAAGGACTCCGTCCCGAAAGCGCATTCGACCGTTATGCACGGCACCTTTGCCTGGCGCATACCCGCCATGAAAAGATCGTAATTCTTTCGCCTCGTGCTGTATCGGCACGGGTTGAAGTAAGTGGTAATTGCGATCAGCTCGCTCATGGTTCTAGCTTCGGTTATTTTCCAATCCGGCACTGCCCCGGCCCAGCGGCTACGTCGGCGCTCTAAGGCAGAACATCCCCACGTCCCGCGCCCTATGTTGTTCCGAGCCGCCTTGTGTTCAGCCATGATATGCACATGTGCGCATGGTGACAACTAATTTCATGCACTTTTTTGGTCTGCCGTAGCGCTATCGGCACTTGCACTCACATCTTTACGCGGGCTCGCTGAGTGACCAGGCCCGGCTCAGAGAGAGGGCAAACGTCGTTGCGCTTCTTTCCGCCCGAAGATCTTTTGCGGCAAAAGACGTTTGGCAGGGTGAGGCGTGGCAGAAAGTTCAAGATCATTCGTCCGCAAGGCCTTGGTGCCCAACGGATCGAGTTCGTTGGTTATCCTGATTTCCCGCCTCAGAAAAGAGGCTGCTGTTCGCTCGATGCCGGCGATGGCACCACAGTGCTGCTGACCACTACCATGCGGACCATCAACGGCACCACGCACCGGCCGATAGTCAAACCGAAGCCGTAGACGCCTGGGCCCAGGTGTTCGAGGCGCTTCCATGTCGGCCTGAAGCCACGGCTTCGCGCCATCTTCATCAGGTCTTGCTTGCGCATCCCCTTCACCTTCAGGCAATCACGGACAAGTTGGGCGCCTGGAGCCGGCATCATGGATTCCGGAAACGTATCCGGTAGGCCGAAGCTCTCTAGTTGTTCCACGCAGACCTCTACATTAGGTGACGTCCAAAGCCAGCTCGAAGCCAGCATGTTCCCGAAAGCGCTCAGCCGCCCCGCGCACGTAGTCCAACACCACGTCGGTAGCAGCCCAGCGACGGCCCTCAAGCTCACACGCCAAAGCGGTAGTCATCGAACCACCGCAAGGATCGACCACGAGCTGGTCAACGTCAGTCATGAAGCGCACCAGTTTTCTTGCGAGTTCCAGCGGCATCGGCGCGCCGTGCGGCTGAAGACCGAGCGCTCGCGCCTTCAACTTGTACGCGCGTTGGTCTGTGCAATGATTTGAGACCTGGAGCACGTTGCGGGGGATCCGGCCAGCGGTCTGGTTGCCGTACGCGCCAGGTCGGAGCCGATAGGCGCCGTCACCATTAACACGTGCGTCCTGTACGCCGCCGCGCGCAATGAGCTTCTTGTGCGCCTCGGTGTGCGGCTCCAAGACACGCCGGTTGTCGGCAAGGCATTTGCGCGGTTCGTTGCAGAACCAAAGAATCGGCTCATAACCCGCGTTCAATTGCATCCGCTGCTTGCTTGCCCACTGCACGGGACCCGGAGGCTTGTTGGATGCCCAGATTAGGCGGTCCATCAGATGCAGACCGAGCCTCTTGCAAAGCGCGATAGTGAGTTCTTCGAGATAGATGGAGCGAGCGGGAGAGTTCGACTCGAAAATGTCATTCGAGACCGAGAGCACAACATTTCCGCCAGGCACAAGGCTGTTCACAATCGGCTCGACGAGTCGGCAAATGAAATCGATGTACTCGCTGATCGGGGGGTTGCCATACGCGCGGGGCGCGCGCAATGGATAGGGCGGCGAGGTCAAGGCCAGGAAGATGGGTTCGTCCCAGCGCGAAAACACGTTCGTCGCGTTCCCCCAAATCGCAATGCCGAGATCAGTGCTGAACGCCAGAACGGCGACTTCGTCCCGGACCTTGCGTAGCTTTTGTTTCCCGGCCTCGGTCAGTTCCCAAACGGCTCGTTCGCCGTCCACACGCTCGATCAGACCAAGCTTCCGAAGTGTCTGTTGGTGCCACCGAATTGCCCGTTTCATGAGGCTCCGTTTCGCGCCAGCGCGGCCGACCGGAGTCGCTTGGTCGAGTTCACAGGCATCAATTCCGGCCCTTCCCGCCGCCATCCGGTACAGCTCAGCGTTCGTCAGGCGCCCGGATTCTGGTTGAGCGTAGGCGCCCGCTACGTGCTCGAACAGATCGAATTGATGGGCTTTCGTCGTACTGGCCATGAGATGCGAGTAAGCAGTTCGTTTTGTTCAGTACGGCTCAAACGGTGCCCTGTCTGCGCCGTGTGGCTTCGCGCCGTTGCGCATCGACCATGCACTCGTGGCAGCAAAATGACGAGCCTTCGGCTGGCGGATCACCGCACTCATTGAGGCATTCCGTGACGCGTACATGCGTTTTGGGAGCCAAACGTGCGGCAGCAATCGCCTGCTCCAGGGTGCGCTGCGCGTAGTCGTTCGCTACATCAATCTCATCGGGCATGGTTAATCCTTCGGTTGTGAATCGGCTGCATGCCGTCCATTGACGGCGCTTGATTGAGCGTCGCGTGACGTTCGTAGAATCAGCCTTCGTTTTCGACCACGTAGAGAAGATCCGCGAGCAACTGATCAAACGTTGCTCCGTCGGAATACACACCAAGGCAACCAGGACGGCGCAATGCCGCGTCACCTCGTTTGCCGCCGCTACGGCATAGGATGAGCGCCTCGCCATTCCAAGACACGACCTGGGGTTCAATGCGGTCGCCGAGGTGGCTGACAGCCATCTTGACCTGATGCTTGAGTTCGTTGATGCGGCCGGTCGGCTCGCGTCGGCTGGAAATTGGCATGGATGTTCTCCAGTTGACTATGGACACTGCTTAGGTGGGTCTACCAAGGTGTTGCGGGGGAGCGCTTCTCTTTTACGGGCTATTTTTTCCGTCGCCGCGCCGACGGCCCGGTAGACCCGCCTAAGCGCCCTCTTCATTGCGAAGAAGGCCTGCATTGCCTGGCGCTGCTACTGAACCGGAGGCTTTTCGCCTGGCCCAGCGGACCGGAGAATGAAGCACTCACCAGCCACCGGAACGATTTGCCCCGACGCATCCAAATCCCAACACGACGAGCCGGCGCTCTTGACTCCGCCATCCACAATTTGGATCGGGGGGTTCGCCGGCTTTGCCTCGGCTCCCTGCTGTCCAGGTCCCGTGCGCACTTCGCTGTACAAGGTCACCACTGTGACCGGATGGACGGTGGAGGCAGGTTGCAAATCAAGCGCGTGCGAGGCAGTTGCAGTAACGCCAAGGATTGCTGCCAGGACGGCCGCACGATACTTGTTGATGTGCTCAGTAATTTTCATTTTTCTATGCGTTTTTCAGTCTAGAGTTTTTTGAGGCGTCAGAGCCCCGGTCAGTGGATGGTAACCGGCGTCATGAACTCGGCGAGCATGCGTCCTGCCTCAGGACAATTGCCCTCCACCACCACCACTTCTGCCTGAAGGCGGTCTGCAGCGTAGTTCAGCAATCGGGGGGCGAGATCTTGCGTTTGGTTCGCCTCTGCCAGTCGCTGGGCCACGTCGCCGGCCGGGAGAAATCGGATCTGGCCTTTGAGGTTTTCGACTTTGACTTCGATAAGCATACTCAACTCCTGTCAGGTAGATTTGGTTTCCGCTTCCGTTCAAATCACGCGGCCAATGGCGTCGGCCATGGCCTTGGTACCGGCGAGGATCTCGTCAAGGGGCCTGTGATGGTTGCGAATGACATCCCAGCCATCATTGCCATAGGCCAGCGCAATGCTGCCGAAGTAGCTCGATCCGCGATCCTGGTGCAGGCGACGCACGATGAGCATGTCCTCGTTGGTGGTCATGACCGCGCCCATGATCTGCCCCACATCGCGTGAGCCAATCAAGGTCGTTTGCTCTCCGTCGAAAACGCTGATGGCGTAGGCGGGGCCATCCTCGGCCTGGATGGCGAGAACGTCAGTCACGGCGCGGCGAATGATGGTGCGCTCGATGAGTTTGCGGACGTTGATGCCCGAGTCTTCCGTGACGAGGGGAGACGCGAAGAATGCAATATCGTCGTTCTGCTTGAATCGACCGCTGGCAGCTTGCGCGCGCAGATCGGACAGGGTTGCGGCTGCGACCTGGGTTGCCGGCACCAGTGCCACCTCACCTTCGAGACCTGCAAACACCCTCTCGACCAACGGCTCACCAAGCTTGGCCTCGACTTGAGCGCGCAGCTCTTCGGTGAACACCAGCTCTTCGCCTTCGACCTGGAACGTGAAGTAGGTGGAGGTGATCAGGCGAGTAATGCCACCGGCGCCCTTTTGCGCGACTTCGATAGCCAAGTCGATCAGGTCGTTGGTTGCTGCTTCGTTGTCCATCGTCTTCTCCATTCGGTGCCTGTGCGATCAGGCTGTGTTGATTCGATAGCTCAATCGTATACGCACATGTGCGTATTTGCAAGCGACAATTGACCCGGAATTGCATTCATTCGCCATCCTGTAGTGGGGTGGGTCGACTGTGATTAGTAGGCGATCGCGTTGCGCAACGCGCCGGCTTCCATGAAGCCGCCGTGCTTCGCGGTGTAGCGACCGATGCCGGCGTCGAGCTTGACCACCTTCAACTTGCGCATGGTGGCCAAGGCCTTGAAAGCCTCGTCACGAGTGCAGCCAGTGATTTCCTGCACGGTGTCCGCGAAGACTTCTTCCGCGTTCACCAACCGTTGTGCGATCTGCTTGGTCCCTTCCATCTCTCTGCTTTGTCAGTGGGTCGGTTAGGCGAGGTTCGCGCCCCCGTAGCAGGCAGCTTTCTAGTTCGGCGCAACAAGACGATGGGGATTAACTCGCTTTTGGCATGCGTCAGCAAGAGCAATTGCCTCATTCGCCCACAGCGTGCTCCCCTCTTCCTTCGCAGCATTGCGCAGGAAGCCTGCGGCGTCTTGCCATTCGCCAGCGGCGATTGCCTTGAATGCGAGCTGGCAGCGCTTCACTTGAGCATCCGGCGCATCCAGCAGAAGTTCGTATGCGTTTTTCATCGTCATCCCCTTGTCAGTGGCTAGGCGGTTTTCGCTTCCGCGTCAGGCACCACATTGAACCAGCGCAGGCCTTCATTCCATGCATCCATGACTGCGCCGATGGTGGTTACCTCCTTGCCGCGAATCCCTTTGATGCCCGGCCGCAGCTCGGTGTCTCGGGTGATCAGATTGCCGTCGTAATCACGCACGCCGTCACCGTTAGCGCCCGGGTTGAGGATCAACCTGCCGTGATCATCCAAGATGGTTGCGTAGCCAACGCCAGCCAGTTGGAACAGCGCCACCGAGAACGGGGTCGGCTGCACCGCAAACTCGCCGGGCGCAATCAGTTTGCGACCGATCGCTACCCACTTGCCGCCGACTCTCCAGCGGCCGGGTTCGGCCAGTGTCGACGGCAGGAATTGACCGCCTTTGTAGTGGTGACCGTTGATCCCGATTTCACCGCCGACGAATGCATGGGTGCGTGCCATCTTCTTTTCCCCCTTTGGGTCTGTGTGGTTCAGTGGACACCGGGCTTCTTGCGGGCGTGCTGCTCGGCTGCTTGGGCGACGAAGTCGGCCACGGTCGCATCCCCCAAGCCGGAGGCAACCTTTGCCGTCAGGTACTCGCGAAACTGCGGCGTACGCCCATCACCGTAAATCAATCGAACCTCAACATCGGTGTCGCCATCGAACTGACGCGTTACGACGCGCAGGCCGGTGGCGCTCGATTGCAGCAGGTACTCGCAGCAAGTGGCGGGGCGATTGAGGTAGGTGACGCGTTGCGTGGTGGTGCGGCGGACCTGCAGTTGTGCCATCTTTTGGTGCCCGTGCGACCGGGCTTTGTCGATTCGAAGGCTTCATTTTATACGCACATGTGCGTATCCGCAAGCAGCAATTGCCTGGAAAAGCGTCAGTCGAATGCGTCGTTCAAACTGCGCGACTGGTTGGCGTGCTTGTGCTCGCTTTACAGCGCGCCGACCACGGCATACCGCTTACCCTCACGCTTCAATTCGCCTGCAGCTTCCATTTCTGCGAGATACCGGGCCGCTACCCGTTGCGAGGCCTGCACAGCTTTCCAGATGTCGCGCTGCGTCGGCTTGATCTTCCCTTGCAAGATCGCAGCTCGTACCCGAACAAAGCGCGCGCCGTCATGCTGGCCCACACCACAATCTTGCAGCGATGCACGCTTCGCCATGGGCTTAGGCGCCTCATCACTCGCAAGCGCTGGCGCTGCGGCGTGCAGCGTCTTCACTGCGGGAAGGCGTGGTGCAGCGACGGCAGGCATGGTGATTGACGGTACGGGGGGCGATAGGGCTGGTGCAGCGAGAGAGACTGCAATCGGCGCGAGAAAGGCATTTGCATATCGGCCGCCGCCCGCGAGCAGCATCGGAACCTTGGGCGCTGCAGGGGAAACCGCCACCGTGTCCTTGTCGTGAGCGGCCGGCGCAGCTTTCACGCTACGTCGTGCCTGCAGCAGCGCGCCAGAGGCAGCGCACATCATGATGCCCACGCTGGAGATCAGCAAGGCGCGTGCGACGGAATAGGCTACAAGCCCATCTTGACCGAGTATGCCGGTGAGCGTTGGGCGCTGCGCCGCTTGCAGGCCCGACAACTCGGCCGCCTGGTGCGAGATGCTCGCTTCGATGGTTACCGCTTCGCGCAGGCTCTTGGCGCCGTCTGCTCGGACCCATGAATACTGGCTGGCACTCTGCCGCGCGGCATTCGAGCGCAATGCCGCTGCCGACGCGCGCTGTCCGTCGATAGCCGCGCGCAAGTTTTCGATTCGCGTGTGCGACGCCTGAGCATCAGCGGAAGCGGCCTGCGCCAGAGCAACCTGGGTTGCGTAGATTGTGACGCCCTCAAAGGCCAACAGCGCCAGCCCGAACACCATCAACCGGCGACGGAGCGATGCCAGTCGTGCGCGTGGAAGCAACGCGGCCACGGTGAAGGCCAGCACTTCCGCCACAATCATCAGCACGCCTGCCGCGATCAGGGCATCACGCGCCAGCGCATCCGCCTCCAGCTTGAGCAGTCCGATGATGAAGAAGTCGGCAGTCACAGCCGAGGCGGCAAGGCCCACCACGCCAATCAAGATGGCAAGCAGCTTGTAGGCCCAAGCGGGCAGATGCTCGTTTTGTTCCACGGAACCGTGGGGGGGCGAAGGGTATGATTGGGTCAGCATTTCCAAATCTCTCAGATAGGTTTGGGGTGTCAGGCGTTGGTCAGGGCCGCAATCCCTGTCCAACGCCGCCCTTTCTCGGGTTCAAACAACCAGCGGCAACCGGTACTGGTCGCCTGCAGCCGGCCGCATGCGGCGAGCTGCTGCCGACATCCAGTCCGTCATCTCTTTCGTCCGGTGGTCCAACGTGTTGGAGATCCCGGCCTTGCGCGCGTTGATGCGTGCTCCAAAGTCATAGGCCATCGAGTCGGCAGAGGCGATCCACGGCATCATCTTGATTTCGTTCAGCGCCGCGCCCTTCACGCCGAACAAATGGGCCCGCGAGCCGTCGGGAATCTGGCCCTCCAGCCGGTTCAGAATCGCGTAGAGTCCGTGGGATGGGTGCTTCAGCGTCCGCCGGCACACCGAACCAATCCCGATCAGAGCCGGTCGGTCCAGCCAAGGTTGCCAGCGCTCCCAAACACGCATGGTCAATTCCAAGCTCCGCTCGTAATCATTTGCCGACCAGCCCTGCAGGATTGGCACCGGGGGACGAACCATGTTGGCCACGGTGGTCGCTGAGCATTCCTTGGCCAGTTGGTTCTGCCACTCATAGAGGATCCGCAGGCACCCTTCGAGCAGAGTGACGGTGGCATCGATACGGAAGTCAATTTCTGCCTGATTTGCCGCCACCTCGGGCTCACAGCACATATCAGGCGCGCTGTACCAACTCGCGCCACTGATAGCGGCCAATTCCAGGTACTGGGCGTAGGTCCAAGGGAAGACGCCCGCCATACCGGTCTGCTTTCCGCGCGACTGCCACAGCTTCATCGCTGTGAAGCCTGCGCTGTCAAGCGCGAAGTCCGTCTCCACGAGATCGGTCGCCTCCGGGAAACGGAAGGATCGCGTTTCGGGGTGCCAGAAGGCATTGGCGCTGACCATGGCTGGGTAACCCTTGTTGAACGCGTGCAACGCCAGGCGTCCCCCCTTGTGCGGTACGCCTGCACGCATCACCAGTTCGGCGCCCAGTTCGGCGTTTCGTTGGTTGGTGGGCATCCCCTTCTCCCCCAACAATTCGGCAAAGGTTTCAGTGAACTGCCGCTGATCGTGCTTGCTCATGCTGTGTGGTTTGTTCGAGAAGTAATGAGCCTCCATATTATACGCACATGTGCGTATTGTCAATGGCACATTGCCCTAAGATAACTGCTATTATCTAAGGGCAATTTTTCGCGGGCAAAATCGCGTCGCTCGCCCCGTACCAAGCAGAAGACCAATCCAATCAAGAACTTAGGACGAGCAATTCGATGCGCCAGCACTCTTCAGCCATCACCCGCCTCGGGAAACACCACTTCATGCACCTAAAGGCCGTGGCCATGGGCGTCCCCTTTCAAGAGGCCGCCTTGCGCTATCTGGGGATTCACCATGGCCACCAAGGCGTCATCGCGCATCGGACGACCGTGGATGCGGTGCGAGCGCTTGCGCGCCGTCAAGGGGAGCCGGCGTGGCGGCTGATAGGTCTCATGATTCGGGTGGACCTGGAGCAGCCCCAAGCCCCGTCCATCGCCGAGTTCGCCGCGTCACGGGGGCTGGAGGACTGGAGCGAAGAGGATGTCCGGCAGTTCTACCTGGAGGCCTATCCCCAGCAGGCCAAGGTGGCGGGGTCTGGCAAGGCCAAGCGGCGCGAAAGGCTGCGCAGCGCGCAGCTTGAGTTGCTTGAGCGCCTGGAGAAGCTTTCAGTAAAGCCGCCGTCGGCCGTCGACCCTGTGGCTACGTGGTTCGATCTGGCGACCAGCCAGAAGATGGCCAACGCGGGCATGGTCACACTGCTGGATCTGGCCGAGCGCATTGCTGTCGGTGGGCGCTGGTATAGCGCCATGCCAGGCGTAGGCGTCAAGAAGGCACAGCGAATTGAGGCCTTCGTGCGCAACCTGCTTGGCGATCAGATTCCGCCGCAACGGACTTTCGACCTATCCGTCAGCAGTCCGGCCGCTAGATCGCCGGCTGGAAACGAGCCCGTTGCGCTGGTGGCAGCACCAAATCAACTCCCATTTCAGCTCACGTATGAGGCTGGCGCCGACCTCCTCGCAGCGCGAAACGATGCCGAGGCCATTGGCGAATGGATCGAGGCCAAGGCCGGCTCTATGCAGACAGCGCGGGCCTATCGTCGGGAAGCTACGCGGCTTCTGCTTTGGCTTCGTGAGGCGGAGGGTGGGAAGGTATTCGCCGACATGACGGTCAGTGACTGCGCGCGCTACATGGCCTTTCTGTCGAATATCCCGAAGCACTGGCAATCGCGAACACGCGCGCGGCCAGGTGCGGTCGGCTGGGCCCCGTTTCGCGGTGCCAAGCTGAACCACGAGAGTCGCCAATACGCGATCAACGTCTTGGCGTCGTTCTTCACCTGGCTGCAGGCTGCCCAGTACATTCCAGCCAACCCTTGGGTATTGGTGAATCGGAAGCTAGGTGACGATCCCGAAGCGCGCAAACTGGACACCAAGGCGCTCAGCGAGGGCGCCATGGCGGAAATCCTTCGCGTCATCGGCGCGCAGCCCCCCTCCCCTTCGCGCGCCCGAATTCTGTTCATCCTGGAGTTCGTGGAGGCCGTGGGGCTACGGCCGCAGGAGTTGCTTTCGGCGCGGCTCAAAGATTTCAGCCTGGAGCCCGAAGGCTGGGTGATACAGGTCCACGGCAAGGGCGCCAAGAACCGTGTGGCAGCGGTCCCGGGGCAAGCTTTCGCCGCTCTGCAGGCATACCTGCACGAACGCGGCGTTGGTGCCATTGAAACCGCGCCAGGTGATTACCCCTTGCTCGCGAGTGTCAGCGATGCAACGCAGCCAGTTGGATACCAGGCGCTGTACGAGCACGTCAAAGTCTGGTTCAAAAAGGCGGTGGCGGCTTCGGCGCTGCCCGAGCACGAACGACGGAAGCTGGCGGGCGCGTCCACGCATTGGCTACGCCATACTTTCGGCACCCGGGCGGTGGCGAGGAACGTACCCTTGGACGTCGTCCAACAGCAACTCGGCCACGCAAGCATCAAGACCACAATGGACATCTACGGACGCGCCCCGATCCAACGCAGGACGGCCGAACTGGAGAAGGCGTTCCACTCGCCTGAAGTGCCCGGTACGTGAGCTTGGATGGGAGTCGCTGGTGCCCAGCACGTATCTCCCATATTCACTCACGTATCTACGCTGGAATCTCACCTGTTGGCCCATGGACACTCACGCTGAGTCCCACCGTGGCTCACATTGGCTCCCTTGCGTTCTCACACATTGGGCCCGAAATGCTTGGGGCGCCAGGATTCTCGCGGGCGCAAAGGTCTTATAGGTTCTAAAACTCTTAAAGCCCTGAGGCATTCCGACCATCAAGCTTTCGACATTCGGGCCGGTGTACCGCGCTGCGGGTCAACTCCCAACGAGGCTCACGTATTCCACACCCAATCGAAAGCGGGACTCTTTTGCCGCAAAAGAGTCCCTAGGAGGCGCTGAGAAAATTGGCGATGAGCGTCACCAATGCGTCGTGTTGGGACGGCTCCAACGCACCGGCCTCGAACTCCAAGACCGCCTTACCCTTTTGCCCCATCTTCAGCGATGCGGCTACTCGGCCGTTGGCGTGAATTGCGATTGGTTGCTTGTCGTCGTTCCGCGACTGGTTCAGCAGCCGATCAATGACTTCGGCAGCCGTCAGTTTTCCCCGCTCCGCGTGAAGTGCTCGGGCCCGTTCCAGCATGCCGTCTGGATCGCTCTGCAGGGCGTCAGCGAGCGGCTTTGCCCAGCGGACCTGAATCCCCAAGGGCGAAGGAAAGGCCTGCACAACAGCATCGGGCAACTGCGCCAACTTGCAGCATCGGGATGCCTGGGACAGGTTCACGCCCAATTCATCCGATAGACGCCGAATGCTAGGGAACAGCCCTTCACGCAACGCTAGGTTGTACATACGCCCCTGCTCCCAGGCGCTCAGGTTCTCGCGTTGCCGATTCTCCCGATCCATCTCGGCGAACAGCGCCTGATCTTCCATCGCTTCAACCACGATGGCATTCACGGGAAGACCCAGCTCCAGGCACGCTTGGTGTCGACGATGCCCGTAGACAATTTCAAACGGTTCCGTTGCGGCTGCCTCTCCCTGCTGCGGGGGTGTTTTACCGTTAAACACCCTTCGCACTTTTATTGGCTCGACGTTGCCTCCTGCGCTGCGGATCTCTGCCTTGAAGGCATCCCAATCCGCGCCAACGAAGTTCAGCTCGTCTCGGTTTGCCCATCGGCTCCTTCGGATGGATGCTGCGTCCAGCTTGCGCACCAGTTCAGCGTCCTTGAACTCCGCCAGTCGAAGATTCGCAGCGTCCAGATGTTGCTGGGTATCGGAGAGCTTTCGCTCCAGTTCGCCCTTGTCAGCAATGGCGCCCATCACGAGACCTACTCCCGTGTGCCGCCGCCCTTCATTCACTGGCTTTGGTTCCGCTTTCGCTGCTGGCGTCTCGGCGGCTCCGCGCTTTTCAAAAGCGCTCATATCGATCCCGGCGACCATGTCGCCGATCTTGGTTCGTTTGTTACTGCCCATCGCTTGGCCCCACGTTGTCCACTTGCAGGTAGGGGTGTTTAACCGTTAAACACCCATGGCGTCCATCCCGTTACGGCTGGTGCCGCTGCCACGCAGCACGCACCAGGGCTTCAATCTGATCGGTTGCCTGATCATAGGCGCTCGTCGCACGCTTGTAGGTCCGAGGGTCGATCATGGTTTTGGCGGCTTCGTCATAGATTGTGCCGAAGCTCGCGGCGCTGGTCTCGGTCGCTTTCGTCTCAGGGATCTCCACCGACAGCACCTTGCCTTCGTAAGTCTTGTGGATCCAGTCCTTCACCGCCGTCACGGTGTCATCGTTGCCTCGCATCTTCACTTGCGTCATCAGGATCCGCACGAAGTCGAACTCCTTGGTGACGCCACGCTGTTCAACAAGTCCGCCCGCCAGGTCAGAGAACAGTCGCCAGAACTGGGCCGCCGAGGCCACGGCCAAGGCATTCGGGGGCAGGGGCATCAGAATGCCGTCGGACGCCATGATCGCGTTGATCGTCACGTAGGACAGCGAAGGCGGGGTGTCGATCACAATGATGTCGTAGTCCTGACGTGCCTCGTCGAGCGCCATGTTGAGCACGTCCCAGAACTGGAACTTGTCGTCTTTCATCTGCCGAGAAGGAAGGCTAAACTCGGCAGCGAACAAGAGGGGAGCAGCGCTTACGACATCGATACCATGCCAATAGGAGGTGCGGATGGCTGGCGTGATGCTCTGCTCCATTCCGACGCACACGGGAAGAATCGTGTCTTCCTCCTGCACCTCGGTGGCCGGCAAAATGCCAAAGAGCGTGGTGAGGCTCCCTTGAGGATCACAATCCACAACGAGCACGCGATGACCTTTGCACGAGAGCCCCTGGGCCAGCGTCATCGTGGTCGTGGTTTTTCCGACGCCACCCTTGAAGTTGGCAACTGCAATGCATACAGCATCGGCGCCGGCAGGCCTGAGGAATTCCGCTCGGTACTCACGCACCCAGGCGTGAACCTCGGCAAGGCTGAACTCACGCCGGTTTCCGCTCTCGTTGATTTGCCCTTTGGGCAGATGATCGTCTTTGGTGAGCCGGTAGGAGATCGCATTGCGGTCCACATCACACAATGCTGCGAGCTGGGTCGCGTTAAAGCGAGGCGACTCTTTCCTACTGTCCGGCGCAAGCAGCTTACCTCGCACGGCCTCCATCATGAATTCGGCACGGTCGGCCTGTTCCATGATGCTGGCCAGGGATTCAGGCTGCAGAAGAATCTCGTCTAGGATCGCCATCGCAAGTTTGTGGTCTTGGTTGAGGTGATCGCATTTTCCTACAGTTCAGCAAAAAACCACAAGAATTTGGCAAACACTTTTGAAAATTTACCGTTCCATCACTGTGAGCCGTGGTGCAGGTGCGTTTTTGACCTTGGTTTGACTCATTCAACCCGCACTGAGGGTTTTAAAAAGGTACAAAACCCTTCAACCCGTTTACACCCTTTGCGTACGTGAAATTCCATCCAAATCAATAAGATACAGAGCGAAGTGTGAGAGGCTATGGGAGCGTATGTGAGCTGAATTGGGTGTCCACGTGAGTGGAACTGGGACCGAACGTGAGAGCCCATGGGATGGTGCGTGAGTGGATGTGGGGAGCCTCGATGAGCCTTGGTTGACACCCATAACAGCTCACGGATCGGCCGACATGAGCCTCGTGAAGCCTGCGTCGGCACAGGAGCCAGCCGGCGGCCTAGACAATGAAGCGCGTACGGCACGCGATATGTGAGCCCCATTGGGGGTGGTTATGGTGCAACACTGGTCGGATGCGTGAGAGGTGTGGTTTAATCTGACTCACGTATCAAGACGCCGAGTGCGCATGGACCAGATCGAACTACTTCCCCCCGAAGTTCCCTCGCGGCGAGACGAGCGTTTGCGAAAGCACGTGAACGCGATTGCGCTGATGCCGACCAAGGACGGCGGCAAGATCACCGCATTCGGTCGCACGCTATTCAACGTGCTGCTCTTTCGTGCGCAGCAAATGGGTGATATCGCCGAGTATTCCGCGCGCATGCACGAGGTCGTGGCCGACGCTGAGTTCGGCAGCAACAATACAGACCACATCAAGAAGACCTTGAAAACCCTCATGAAGACCGTCGTCGAGTGGCAGAGCCCCACCAGCGGCGAGATTGAGGAGTGGGACGCCTGCGTGATGCTAAGCGGGGCAAACATCAAGAAGAATCGGCGCACAGGTGCTGTCGAGTTGAGATGGCGGTACGACTCGAAGATCAAGGCCCAACTGCTGAACCCGGACCGGTATGCCGGCCTGGTGTTCAAGTCCACCATCCAGCTTTCGTCTCACCCGGCCAAGGCGCTGTACGAGATCTGCGCGCGCTACGTGGACAACCCGGGCCGGAAAACCGCTCGTCAACATTGGCGCTGGTGGCGGCCCGTGCTTTGCGGGCAGCACTTCGACGAACAGAAGGGGGAGTACCGCTATTTCAAGCGGGATGTGCTCCATCCAGCCATCGCCGAAATCAACGCCAACACCGAGTTGGAAGTTGTCCTGCTCCCGGAATTCAAGGAGCGCGACAACAAGACGGTGTCAGACATTCAGTTCGAGGTTCGACTGAAGACTCTGGCCAAACCGGCGCCCGCGCTGAAGAACAAGACGTTGGAGAAAGTTGAGCCAGTTGATCTGAAGTTGATTGGCACGGCGCTGAAGCTCGGTGTGACACAAGAGGAGGCAGAAGATCTCTATCGAGCCCATGGGAGCGAAGCACTGAAGCAGGGCTTGAACGATCTCCAGAAGCGGCTGGCCGTGCCGGAGCAGGTTGCGGGTGCGGTGGAGAGGCCCGGTAAGTATCTGCGCTCGATCATGCGGCCTAAAGCGGACGCCCCGAGTGCGACAACTGCGTCCGAATCAAATTCCCGAGGGCGTAGCGCAAAAGATTTGGAGCGCAACAAGGCTGCGTTGCTGGAGGAATGGTTGCGCCGGAAGAAGGATGAGCTGCGCTCCTTGTTCCAAGAACTGCCAGAGGCCGAGCAATCGGAGCTGCTGGCTCAGTTCCGTGTCTACTCCCAAATTCAACCGCTGCTCAAACGCTTCGAGACGTTTGGTTGGAACCACAAGCAGATTCGCGACATCTTCGCGGCGTTCCTCGGGGAAACCTGGCACGGTTCCGAATGGAATAAGCCGGCACCGGATGACCTGCTGTCCATAGCCTTGGAGAAGGCGCCGCCGGCCGCGTGAAGGGGCGGCATCTTTTGCTGCAAAAGATGCACGCGCGTTTGCGCGATAGCCATTTAATAATGTACCATTCGCTTTCGAATATCCTGTTCATGCTCGATTACCGAATGTGGAGCGCGCTCATCTAGCGACTCCCGCCATTCACTCACTCGGAGAGTCCCCATGGCAAAAGCCACGCAGCCCGCTGAGACCTCGCAGCCGGTCTCGAAATTTATTGTTGTTCATGGAGACAAAGGGGGGGTGGGAAAGTCCATGGTTGCCCAGGCTCTAGCCAATGAGCTGATGTCCTCGGGCGTCAAGGTGGCCATTGTGGAGGCCGACACGCAGAACCCGGATGTGGCGCGCATGTTCAGCAATAACCTGCCGGTCGCGCAGACTAACGTGCGCAGCGAAAACGGCTGGATGGATGTGATGGACTTCGTGATGAAGCACCCGGGCTACACCATCATCATGAACACGCCGGCCGGCATTGGCGAGTACATGAAGTCCGACATGGAGTCGTTCGCCAACTTCCTCAAGGCGCAGGACATGCCGGTGGAAATGGAGCTGTGGTGGGTCATGAACGTCCAGCACGACTCCGTTAACCTGCTCAATGAAGCTTACAAGGTGTACGGCCAGTTTTTCGCGCGGGTGCGCGTGGTCTGCAACCTGCACTACGCGGGCGGCGACAAATCCCCGCTTGGGCCGTTTGTGCTCTGGCATGAGAGCCCGCTGAAAACCCAGATCGAGAAGAAGCAAGGGCTGACGATCTTCTTCCCGGGCCTTCACATTCGCGTCGTGGGCAAGGTGTTGGATCCGCGAAAGATCATGCCGTTTTCGGATGCGGTGGACACGGTGGTGGGCGAAGCGGTCGGCTTGGAGCACAGTGAGCTCTGGAAGCTCCAGCAGTGGTTGCTGGACTGCAAGAAGGCGTTCGAGCCAGCCTTCCCGCGTGTCGAAGCGCTTGCCGAGTAAGCGCGAACGCCATGTCGAGCAAAACGGTCTGGATGGTGTCAGGCAACAAGGGCGGGGTGGGTAAGTCCGTCTTTTGCCTGGCGCTTGCGTCCGCGCTTGAAATGCGCGGCGAGCCGTTTGCTGTGTTCGATGGCGATGGGCGCACTGGGGATGTGTACGGGGTGTTCCGTCGCAAGTGTCCGGCACGCCTTGGGGATTTTCGTGCACTGCGCCCGGAGTCGCACCTGTGCAATCTTGATCTGGAGTATGAGACTCAACTCCAGCAACTACTTGCCGGCAGCCCCCATTTGATCGTCAACACACCAGACGGCGCGGACTCCGTGCTCAAGAAGTGGTTCGACGTGACGCTGAGCCACACAGAGGCCAGCAATCTCAATTTCCGGTTCGTCTACCTCATGTCGGACCGGCCCGATGGCCTGGAAATGCTTCCGCAGTTGGCTGAGAGCTTTCAGTTTCTCTACCCAGTGCGCAATCTTCATTTCGGCCCAGAGCGAGTCTTCTCCGCCTTCAATCAGCAGTACATGGATGGGTTCAAAGTCGTCCTGGACTTGCCTGCCCTGAGGGGTGAGGAAGTTCGGATGCTCTTTGATCTCCACACCTATCCTGCGGAAGCCTTGAATCTCAAGAAGAAGGGGAGCGGCCCATATGCAATTCCAACCCTGTCGCGCGCCCGCCTTCATGCTTGGCAGCGCAACGTGAACGAGATGGTGTGGGACATGGTGGACAACACGGAAATGCCGAACTTGGAGTTTGGCAAATGGTGATGGCAGCAGAGAGCTTGGCTCGCGTCGCATCGCATCACTGGATCCGGCACACGGACCAGCCGATCTTTCACGCCTACCTCAGCATCCGCCCGGGGATGACCTCGTTGTGCGGCGAGGGCAAGGCCTTTCAAAGCGTCCGGGAGATGGACGTGCCTGGCGAGCGCTCGCAGTGCTGCGCGAAATGCTGTGTGGCGCTGTATGGCCCCATCGGCTATCGGCCGCCGCGCAGCGGGGAGGAAACTGAATGAGTCTGATCAGCAACGTCGAAGCTTTGAAGAAGCAGCCGTTGACCGCCGAGGAGGTGGCGATGCTGCAGGAGTTCCAGCGGCAGTTCAACATGGACGACGACGATCCACTCAATGTCGTGCTGGCCATGATGGCTCGCAGCCAGATGATCGTCGAAACGGCCCCCACTCTTTTGCAGCAAAAGGTCGAACAGACTATCGAGCTGCATCGGACGAATCTGCGCGAGCAAGCCGTGCTTTCTGCAAAGGAGCTGATTGCGGACTTGTCGGCGTTGCTGCTGAGCCAACAGAAGGATGTGTCCACGATCTGGCGTCAGCGACTGGGTTGGTTTGGCGCAGGTGCCGGAGCCATGCTGCTGGTTATGTCGGCAGCGGTGTTTGTGGTTCGGATCTGGCACTGACGGAACAACCGACCTTATCCCCGAGTGTTCGACTCAATACCGTTTGCAAGAGGCTTCTCATGTCCAATCAAAATCATCCCTGGGTCCAGGACTATGCCAGCTATGAGGCAGTCCTTTGCAGCACCCATGAAGTCGGCCAATGGGATCAGTCCGCTACGTTGCGGGCATACCAGACCTACGGCTTCGATGATGCAAGCACGCCAGGTAACGACCAAACGTTCCGGCATATCGACACGGGAGTGCTTCTGTTGCACGACGGCGATGTGGTGGCGATTCAGTTCGGCGACGGAAACCTGTCGGCGGCTTTATCGGAACTGTTTCTTGTCCTTTCCGCGCTGGGTTGGAAGGAGGCGGAGGTATATCACCCGTCTGAGACCATGGACGTGCTGCTGAACGACATGGGCAAGGCAATCCCGGGTCACATGGAGTTTGATGTTCGCGCGGCCAAGCAGGTCGCCGACACAGGCCACTTGCCGGAAGCTACTGCACTGGTCGAGCGCGGGAAATCGCTTCTGCAAGGCGTGGCGGTTGGCCATAAGGAGACGCAAGAGTTCAACACGCTTGCGCTCGGTGAACTGGAGTCAATGGCGCCAGACCAGGATGCAGGGGTAGCGGCAGGTGTCGCTTCTCAGAATTTAGGGCAAGGCGCGCAATTCATGCCTGCGGCAGGACCGGTGCATCTGGACGAGGACCCGGTGTTTGGCAATCCGGGAAGCGAGCCGGATCATCCATTGCATGCACCAGCCCCATCGACCGCTGTTCGGGCGCACGGGCAACTGTTTCTTGATGACGTTGAAGGTGACCCGGTGGTTCCGGTGCTACCCACGTCTACCCCGCAACCTTCGGCCGAGCCGGCGTGGAGCGGCAACGGCCATGCTATTGACGGAGTGGCAGATCAAGCCTTGTCTGCAGAGCACGTCTTCGCAGCAGAAGAGACGGCGGATCTCGGCGTCCACCGCGATATGAGCGGGGTTTCGGAGGCGTATGCGGAGTACGTTGAACTGCCCGTCGTCGAAGAGCGAGAGCCGACGCGGCGTGATCCGGAATCGGATCTGGCTCGGCCGGTGCAGGACGTACCTGCAATGGTGTCTCGCCAGGTCGCCGACCAAGCCTTGAACGATCAGTTGCAGGTTCGCAGGGAGGTGAAGGGCGGCAATGGAGCGGTGTCCCTCATTCGAGTCGGCAATTCGGCATTGAGCTTTGACACGCCCGATGCCCCTGTGTCCTTGGCAGATGTCGGTCGAGCCGCAGACCAGATTGGAGCGAAAGAAGTCGTCCATGTTTGGCCGGGCTTGGTCAACCAGGTGGAGCGGTGGGATCTGATTGGCGAAATCGACCTCACCGCGCCTTGGTTCGCAGAGGTGGTGGCGAGCGAACTGCAAGTGCAAAAGCCGATCGAGCGTGTTTGGTTTGCGGCTGCGTTGCTCCAACTGGCGAGGCGGAAGAGTGTCGCGCAACTGCGCGATCTGCTGGTCGAAATGATGGCAGGCGACTGCGCGGAGCCCTGCGGAGCGCTGGCTCAGTCCACAGCTTTCAAACCTGCGGACCACGAGCAATTCGTGCATTCGGTGCTGAGTCGCTTTTCGGCGCTGCTGCTGTCTAACGATGGCGAGTCATTTCTGGATATTCGGTCCGCTGAGCAACTGGCTGGTGCCGAGCCTGTCGAGATGCGCATCTTCAGTGTGCGCTCGATGCTTCTTGCGCCGGAAGCGAAGCTGTATGTCGTCCACGTGGATGCCATTGATGGCCCGTTTGTGGAAATGGTCGTGAACCTGCTCAAGGTGGTGGCTTCTCGTTACGCGATCAGCACGCGCGCTCGCAAGCAGGCTCAGGCGCTGCAGCATGAAGCGGAGCGTCGCGAGACTACGCTGCGCGAGGCCGAGCGCAAGGAAACCTTGGAAACAGTCCAGAAGACAGTGGTGGGCCTGATGGAACAACTCAAAAAGGCTGGTTTTACGCTGCCGACGTAATGCACCATGGATGCCGAGCTGCTGGAGTCGCTTGAGTCTTGCCTGGACGCGGCCCGGGACGTTGACGATAGCTTGCCGAAGCCGCAGGCCTGCGAGGTTGAAAGCAACCCCGCGATCGCGGTAAGGCTTCAGTGGATCGAGCGCCAACTGTCTACCTTGACGTCCAAGCTGAAGGCGATGCAAGAGGACATGGATGCGGGCTTGAGCATGAACGAAATGGGCTTCGCGGATCCGCAGGAGATGCAAGAGCTGCTGAACGACATGGGCATCCAGATTGCGCATTTGAAATCGATGTGCCTTGCACTCGTTAGAAGCCTTGGGCGTGGCATCTAAATTTCCGCATCAGAACGCGACGATGATCGAGCAACGAGCCTGTAGGGGCGGTGAAACGGAGCCGTGTCGGCTGATTGATATGGGGCACGCACAGAAATGCTTGAGCTGCGGCTCACGGGTACGCGACGACCTGGTCGATCACAAGTTTTTCGGCTTTGCAGCAGGCTGTCCGAAAGCGGCAGGCACTTCGTCAGCCAAGTTGGCAGCGCGCAGAAGTGATAGCCAGGCAGAGATGTCGTTCACCGCTCAGTCCGGCACGCTCGCAGAGACGGCGAAGGAACGAGAGCGCGAGCCCGGCTTGTATTCCACGGAACCACAACCTGACGCGCAAGCGTCCCGCAGGGCCGGATGCCTGTCAAACCTGTAGGAGATCCTCACGATGATCAAGTTTTTTGCCAAGAGCGTTCTTTTGGTTGTAGCAGCATCAACCGTGTCGGCTTGCGCGCCGATGATTTCGGGGGCAATGAATGCTTCCGTCAGTGAAGAGTCGCTGAAAGCAAAGACCGCCGACTATCTCGGCGTTCCTGCTGAAGGCGTGGCGATCACGTCCATGGACAAGGGCGCTCTTTCGACGACCTATAAGGCGCAGTATGGCGACAATCGTTACGGCTGCTCCATTTACTACGGTCAGATCGATTGTAAGCAACTCCCGTCCGTTGCTACTCCGAATCGGAACAGCAACGTCACTGGGGCGCAGCCTGTTCAGATGCCTGGCATGTCCTACGCTCAAGCGCAAACCAGACTGAACGAGCTTGGGTTTTCGGTCGGCACTCCCGATGGCGTGCTGGGTAAGAAATCGGTTCAGCAGTTGAAGTTGTTCCAGAAGTCGCGTGGCTTGCAGGAAACCGGCCGACTAGATGCCGCAACTATTGCAGCGTTGCAGTAGTGCGAGCTGTCAGTTGAAGCAAGAGATTGCAGTAGAAAAATCCGTGACCACACCTATGGGGCATTTGGCGTGAAAGCAAAGCTTGTTGTTTCCATCTTTTCGGCGTTGGCTGTGACTTCGGCTTCGGCGGCACTTCAGTGCGGCCCGGAGAATCAGCGAGTTATCGTCAAGCAAGACACGATTGGCGCCGTTAGCGTGGACGCATTTCAACACATCGACTATTTATCTTCCGAATCGCTGGCTGAAGCTGTGTCTGCACAGAAGGCCCGCCGGATTGCCGCCGGAACAATCGCGTGCCAGGTGGGCCGCGACGGCTTCCACATCGGCGCCGCGCATCTTACGGTGCCGGGACAGCCCCTTGAGTATTGGGTGCCGTACCGTGCAGTATCGGTCGCGGAGTAATCGATCGGACAACCCTGAAACCACGAGGCCGCTGTAGCGGCCTTTGTTCCAAGTGGAGGGATGGTCCAAGGCAGCCCAGAATCGATAAGCATCAACACTTCATCACCAGGAAAATCATCGTGAGGAATATCAGTTTCATGCTGACTCAGCAGCAGATTCGGGAGCGTACGAAGACGGTGACGCGCCGTGTCGGCTGGGCGACGCTCAAGGCCGGAGAGCTGCTGCGGGGCGTCGAGAAAGGCATGGGACTGAAGGCTGGAGAAAAGGTCGTGCCGCTCGCGACAATCCGGGTTGTGAGCGCCAGGCCTGAGGTGCTGTCGGCGATGACAGCCGACGTCGAATATGGTGTCGCAGAGTGCGCGAAGGAAGGGTTCGGCGATCACCCTGTGTTGCGGTCGCCGAGCGAGTTTGTGGAGTTCTTTTGCAACTCCCATAGGGGATGTACCCCAGACACCGTTGTCACGCGGATCGAATTCGAATACATGGATTGAGAAGGAAGAGCAACCGTCCTTCGGCGTGCACGCCTCAAGGCTCGCAGGTCGGAAGGGCTGATTTAACCCATCAAGAGAAGGAGCAATTGTGAGCAGCAACTACAAAAAACTGATCGAGCAACAGGCAGCGCTGGAGGCCCAGATCCAGGAGGCGCATGCGCGCGAGTCCGCAGAGGCGATCGCTAAGATCCAGCAACTGATGAGTGACTACAACCTCTCGGTTGACGACATCGCTGGTGTCCAGAAGAAGCGCCGCAAGCTGGGGCCGGTGGAGCCCAAGTACCGCGATCCCAAGACCGGAGCAACCTGGTCCGGGCGCGGGCGTGCGCCGAGGTGGATCGGCGCCAATCGGAATCGATTTCTGATCAAGTAGTCGTCAGCGTGCTAACGAAAGGGTGGGAATGTGTGGCAGGCAATTGAACGCGGTGTAGACGCTGTATTCCGTTGGGTTTTCAGGGGGGCAAGGCGTTATGGATCGCGGGTCGATGCCGTGTTCACCCTGTTGAAATGCGTTGTGCCGGCGACGGCAGTAGACGCCGCATGGCTGGCTCAAGTCCGGATCTCGGCCTTACAGGGCCGACCCGAATGGAAGCTCAGACTGGATGCTTACCTGCAGGGCTTGGAAACAGGGAAGGCCGAGCGTGCGGACGCCATTGCGCTGGTGCGCACTGCTGTCGCTGAATGCGAAGAGCGTTGCGTCCCTAACGTCTATTTGGCGTTGCCATTCCTCTTGGCGGTGGCGGCCTCAGTTCTCGCCTTGGGGAGCGTGGTGATCACGTGGGGGACATCGCTGTATTGGGTGTGGATTCCGCTGGTCTTCCTAGTCGGTGCGCTTGCGGCGGGGCAGATACCTTCTCTTAGTTCCGCATTCAGCTTTCGTCTTGGTCGCATTGGGCGAAGCGTGTGTGTCTGCGCCTACGCAGCCTATGTCGTGGTCGCTGTCCTTAGCGCGTCTTATACGACGAGCTTTCTTATGCAAGGGCTATCGCAAGGCAGATTTAACGAAGCACGGGATCGGCTGAACAATGATCCACAAGGATTCCCGATGCTCCGTAGGTTCGCACGCGAGAACTACGGTGTTGAAGTAGTCCTGGGTGATCGTTTATCTGGCTGGGCCCAAACCGAAATGATGATCCCCGGCGCATCCGTGGCAACGATGTCGTTGGAATCTGGCTATTGCGAGATGAATATGAATCGTCAGCGCGTCATGCGCGAGTTTGGGCCAGTGCAAGCCAATGACCCAACGCTGTGGATTCAGGGCGTCATGATGCACGAGTTTGCTCACTGCTTGGACGCCTACCGAGACATGCCCGGCTTCAATGGGCGGCCACCTTCGACGTTTGCGCTTTCTCCAGCGGATGCCCGCAACGTCACAGACGCGCAGACATATATTGCGGCCACTCGGAAGGGCTCGACCATGCTTTGGCGCGAAGCGCTGGGAGACATCTTTGCGATCGGCTACTGGCGCCTTGCTGCGCCGGCGGGTCAAGCTGACTTGCTTGCAACCAGGTTGCGTGCGAAGAGGGCAGAGGACGCAGGCGGAGACAAAATTCACGCCACCATGTGCTGGATCGACAAAGCGGTGCGCGCCCCGCTTCCAGCGTCGAACAAGGATCTCTTGCGGTGGGCTGACCAGATCCGAGGCTCATCGGCTTGTTCGACGCCCGGACGGTCAGTTGAAACTCCCCCACTTATGGTCGCGCAAATTCCCCCACCCTGTGAAGCAGGACTAAGGGTTA
>NZ_CABVQC010000087.1 GCF_902499175.1 Burkholderia aenigmatica | reverse complement strand
ATAACCCTTAGTCCTGCTTCACAGGGTGGGGGAATTTGCGCGACCATAAGTGGGGGAGTTTCAACTGACCGTCCGGGAAGTCGGTATGAACGATATGCCCCGCCCCTTCGTGGAGAACAAAACCGAGACCGAGGACTCGAGCCTTTTCCACTTCGATTGGAAGATCGGGAAGCACGATCTCGCTGGGATTCGCGTAGGCTCGATTGCCGCCTATGCGCACCTTCAGACCACACTTCTCCGCAAGCAGCCTGGCCGCGATCGGCAAGGCGCCTTTCAGCGTATTGATGTTCATGCGATTCCTTCGAGAAAGAATCGCCCCCGAAGGGGCGATTGTTACGCCCCTTCGGGTTTAGATCCCGAAGCCTGTCGCCATGCCCGGTTGGGGCGGCAAAGGCAACGGCATCGACGGAACTGCCGGGCCAGGACGGCCGACAGGTGCTGGCGAACCAGCGCTCACAACAGGCTGCATGGGTGCAGCCATCGGCACAGCGACCGGCGGTGCATCCCCCTCTTCGTCCGCCGCACCGAAGCGCGGACCGACGGCGAGGTTGAACGTCGCTGCGACGTCACCCGACTCAAGACACTGCTGGCCAAACGCGCGCATACGCTCCGGTCGTTTGAGGATCCCCGTCAGCCCCCAAAGGGTCGTCAGATGGATGCCCTCGATCTTGCCCTTCTCCGGCAGCAACTTAATGCTGTAGTCGATGGTCTCGATGATCGGACGTACACACGGGTCGAGGAAGGCGAGGCCCTCCATCTTCTCGCGAATCGCCTGCAGCGCGTTCTTGCAACGCTGCGTGACATATTCCCGAGCCTGGCCGTTCTTCTGGCCGCCGAACGACAGGGTGCGTTCTTCAAACGCCGCCGCTTCCTGTGCAATCTCTCGGAAGAGCGTCCCCGCCAGCCCCTGCTCGGCTTGCTTCAGGCCGCCCGACAGTTGGTCGAAATCTTCTTCCGACTCGCCGACGGAGCGAACCTTGAACGCCTGCCAGCGGAATCCCAGAGCACCTTCGACGTACGCCTTTTCGGGCGCTTCGTCTTTGATGATATGGGCCCATTCCTGGTTTTGCGGGGCGTTCTGCCACTCGAGGATCAGACGGTCGTAGTTCGATACGAGATGGTTACGCTCCTTCTCATATTCGACTGCGATTGCATCGAGATCATCTGCGACCAGCTTTGCCTTCCCGGCCGGGATGGCATAGCCACCGAGGAAGCGCACTCCGCGGCTTTCACAAGCCTTTTGCGCGCGCTTTTTGAGCTTGTCGAACACCTTGAGGTATTCGCTGTCGATGACCTTCTTGCTACCCAGCGACGCAAGGTCACCATGCGGCAGATCTTCGACTTCGCCGATATCGGTCGTTTTCAGCTTGCGCCGGCCGGACCAGATATGGGCTTCGATACTGAAACAGAGAACCCTTTCGAGGGTTCGGACTTCGTTTTGGTGCGACATGGAGATCTCCTGGAAACCCCGAAGACTCCATGCCCCCTACCGGGCATGAAATCCCCGGTAGGGTTGACAAACGAATGGCTGACTTAGATAGGTGTGCCAGCTACCCTTTCTGCGCTACGCGCAAAAAACCTCTTTGCAAACGCCTCGCTTTGCAAAGAAGTCTCGCGACTAAATGGGCCGGCCAAGCCCATATGCACGGCCGCCGTACGCTATCAGCGTACAGACACGCCCCAGAGGCCTCCCTGTTGACACCGCGCAGCGAGTTTCCCCACCTGCTCAGCGCCCCAGTTGTCCGGTACCAGTACCTCTGCAAGGTACTTCGTGCCGAAGGCTTCCGAAATCGCAGTATGCCATTGCAACTGCTGGCCGACCCCCTCCGCGGTTCGCACCGCATCGATACATCCGTCCGACGTCAGTCCGACGGCTTGCGCAGATACCGGACGGTCCGCAACCAGGGCCCACCCGAAA
Organism: Burkholderia aenigmatica; assembly: GCF_902499175.1. Classification (GTDB taxonomy): domain Bacteria; phylum Pseudomonadota; class Gammaproteobacteria; order Burkholderiales; family Burkholderiaceae; genus Burkholderia; species Burkholderia aenigmatica. Next base: position 31,322 of record NZ_CABVQC010000087.1, on the reverse strand, counting down.
ATCTGCACGTTCCTGAGTCCATACATGCGGACGCGCTCCGCCACTTCTGGCGACAGCAGTTCCGACATGGGTCCGGCATCGAATTCCACGCAATCGAACCATGCCGAAGCACCATGTTCCTGTGCGAGATCGCACGAGGCGTCATAGGCTTCATCACGGATCATCCCAGCCACCTGTACAAGCGCCGCGTTGGCTTTATCCGCAACCCCTGCACTCCCAAGCTTCTGGAGTGCCGAGGCAATGCCCGAGATTCCGATGGCGATGCGTCGGGCCTCACCGGATCGCTCCAGGTTCCCGCCGATCGCATGAACGTCGTGCATCGCGTCAAGATCGCGAACCGCCAGGCGGACGTGCTCCTTGAGCCGCCTGTCGTCGAGCTGGGTGTTCTTGCCAGGAATTTCCACGAGATAATCACACAGGTTCAATACGATCCCCGTGACCGCCTCGCTCGCGCCGACAAACTCCGAATCCGTTCCGAAGATGCCGCCGCAACCATCCCGAACCACTGAACTCTCGTCGAAAAATACTCCGCTGACCCCCGTCCCGAGAGACTCAAATGCGATCAGCGACTGCGCGACTACCGCGCTTGATCCGCGCCGGCCGTTGCCGACACGAACATACGTTTCCGCGGTTCCCAACGATGCCGCGTCAGCAAGATGATTCTCGCTGATCACGACCATCGGAAACGAACCATCCAACAGGGTGCCCCGTCGCGACGACTCATAGAGCCGTCCGATCGAGTGCAGAAGCAACCCGCGGGAGGAATCGATGGAAATCGTCTCATCCGTGGATGTCACTGGCGCCGACGTATCGACGAGCAGCGGCAAACCCTCGTGTCCGGCCATCACGACATCGGCCAGGACATCATATGCAGAACTCTCGCTTGAAGTAGCCAGACTGATTGCCAGTCTTGGGCTCAGACATGGGTCCGAGGCGCGCTCTTCTTCGGACGCGCGACGGGCCAACGCAGGAAAGGCGGAACGGGGTTGGGGAAGCCCATCAGCAATGCTGGGGAGCCCCCGCCCCGTTTGCACCATGATCTGGGTATCAGACACCTGGGGTTGGACGTTCATGTTGATCTCCTTGTCGAACGTGAACCCCGGAATCGGGGCCCCCCAGAACGTTGAGAATCGCTCTGGGGGGCCTCGAAACCAAGAACACTCGAAAGGAGAATTGCCTATCCAGAACGGAAAGGCAGGACGTGAGGGATAAACCCTGAGGCCTGGGGAGTCCAGATCAAACGCAGGACGGGCATACCAGGCAGCCCTTCTGTGCCGGAGCACAAAAAACTTCACAAGCATCCAACTCATGCATGCTTGTGACGTCTCAGGAAGGGAAAAGTGCCGATTTCCGGCTCAGGCTAGTATCGACCCCCAGCTAGGTAGCTAAATTATAGTACAGGTGAATTCTTGACGGAAAATTTTCGCGGCCATGTGGAAAGACCCTGCCGCGCAGGGTCTCGGGTCACACGGGATGTCAAATAGGTAACCACTTTTACGTTCCCGACGGCTGATGCTTCAGGAGTTGCCTCCCTCGAGCCTCGAGCCAGGAATCGACCTTCTTCGCACCCCAGTACAACATTGCCATCGCGAGCATGACTACCACGATGATGGCAATCTGGGAGCTCTCCCCCTGGATTTCAAACTCCGTTTCCAGAAAGGGCTTCCCGACTTCAAGAAGCAGGGCAATAACGAAGAAGAACAGTGCGTCCAGGAACACGTCCTTACCCAACTTCTTGCTGGAACCCTTTTCCAGAGCCTTCTCACGAAGACCTTGTGCTTCGGATTCCAATTCCCCGATTCGTTTGCGAGCCAGCTTCAGCTCGGTTCTCGTCGATTCAAGGTGACATCTGGCATTGGCCTCGCGAGCCTTTGCCTGCTCCACGCGAACTGCCCGTGGATTCTTGCTTTTACTGCGGTTGTGTTTCATAGACTTCTCCATTAAAAAAATGGCACCCGGAAACCCGGGTGCCGCACGTAGTCACTGCTGCTGGCAACGCCAGCGACCGCAACCATCAATCCCAGCTGAGAGCGCCGCCCGTCTGGTACTCGATCACTCGAGTCTCAAAGAAGTTGCGCTCTTTCCGCAAATCGAGCATTTCGCTCATCCACGGAAACGGGTTCGTCTCGCCCTCGAAATCCGCGTTGAGACCGATCTGCGTCTTTCGCCGGTTGGCAATGAATCGCAGATACCCTTTGAACAGATCGGCATTCAGACCGAGGACGCCGCGAGGCATGGTGTCCTCCGCGTACTGATATTCGAGGCGTACAGCTTCCTTGAATACCTCGTCCACCTTCTGCTTGAAAGATTCCGTCCACAGGTGCGGATTCTCCAGCTTGATCGCATTGATCAGGTCGATACCAAAATTGCAGTGCATCGACTCATCCCGGAGGATGTACTGGTACTGCTCCGCCGCACCCGTCATCTTGTTCTGCCGGCCCAACGACAGGATCTGCGTAAAGCCGACATAGAAGAACAGGCCTTCCATCAGACATGCGAAAACGATCAAGCTCAAAAGCAGCTTCTGATCGTTCTCGACCGTTCCCGTCGTAAACGACGGATCGGTCAAGGTCTCGATGAACGGGATCAGGAAATCGTCTTTTGCCTTGATCGAAGCAACTTCTCGATAGGCATTGAAGACCTCCCCTTCGTCCAGTCCAAGGGACTCCACGATGTATTGGTAGGCGTGCGTGTGCACGGCCTCCTCAAACGCCTGCCGAAGCAGGAACTGGCGACATTCCGGTGCGGTAATGTGCCGGTAGGTACCGAGCACAATGTTGTTCGCAGCCAGCGAGTCGGCAGTCGTGAAGAACCCCAGATTCCGGGTGATGATCCGACGTTCGTCGGCCGTCAAGCCGTTCGGGTCTTTCCACAGCGCAATGTCCCGCGCCATGTTGATCTCCTGCGGCATCCAGTGGTTCGCGCAACCGGCCAGATACTTTTCCCAGGCCCATTTGTACTTGAACGGTACGAGCTGGTTCACATCGGTCTTGCCGTTGATGATCCTCTTGTCAGCAGCATCGACACGACCGGTGGCGCCACCTGCATGCGCGTGAGCAACCGCGCTGAAGGATGAAGATATTTCCATCTCAAACTCCAAAACGAGAAGAGGCAGGACAGCCCGACGGCCGTCCTGCGATTAAGACATCACGAGTCCACCAGCAATTTTCACTGGCAGGCCTCGCACTCGTCGAAGCCCGGATCGCCTGGACGCATCGTGCAAGCCGGACCGTCCGCTTCCAGAGCCGGTTCCGCGGTGACCTGCGGAGCAACAGCGGCCGGAGCCGACGGGGTAACCGCGTTGAGCGTTCCCGATGTCACGGTCGACTTTTCCACGGACGTGGCCGCCATCGTGCGCAGGTAGTAGGTCGTTTTCAGACCGCGAACCCACGCCAGCTTGTAGACCTCGTCCAGCTTCTTGCCCGACGCGCCGGCGATGTAGATGTTCAGCGACTGAGCTTGGTCGATCCACTTCTGCCGGCGGGCAGCTCCCTCCACGAGCCACTTCGGGTCGATCTCGAACGCCGTTGCGTAGCGCGCCTTGATCTCCTCCGGAATGCGGTCGATGCGCTGAACAGACCCGTCGTAATACTTCAGGTCGGCCAGCATCAACTCGTCCCAGATGCCGAGCTTCTTCAGATCGGCAATCAGGTACTCGTTGACCAGAGTGAACTCCCCGGACAGGTTGGACTTCACGTACAGGTTCTGAAACTGCGGCTCGATACACGCCGACACCCCCACGATGTTCGAGATCGTCGCCGTCGGCGCGATCGCGATACAGTTGGAGTTGCGCATGCCTTGCTTCAGGATCTTCTCCCGCAGGCCGTCCCAGTCCATCGTGATGCTCTGATCGACTTCGAGGTACTGCTCGCCACGAGCTTCGGACAACAACTTCAGCGAGTCGAACGGCAGGACACCCTTCGACCACAGCGACCCCTTGAAACTGGAGTAGGCGCCGCGCTCCACTGCCAGATCCGACGAAGCCTCATAGGCGTAATACGCCAGAGCCTCCATCGAACGGTCTGAGAACTCGACCGCCGCTTCGCTGCCGAAAGGGATGCCGAGGATATACAGCGCATCCTGGTGTCCCATCAGGCCCAGACCCACCGGACGGTGCTTCAGGTTCGCCGCACGAGCCTTCGCCACCGCGTAGTAGTTCATGTCGATCACGTTGTCGAGCATCCGCATCGCAATGCGGACGGTACGACGCAATTTCTCGTGATCGATCTGGCCATCCTTGACGTGGTTGACCAGGTTGACCGAGCCCAGGTTGCAGACGGCAATTTCCACGTCGCTCGTGTTCAGCGTGATTTCGGTGCACAGGTTGGAGCTATGCACCACGCCAACATGTTGCTGCGGGGAACGGATGTTGCACGGGTCCTTGAACGTGATCCACGGATGACCGGTTTCGAACAGCATGCCGAGCATCTTTCGCCACAGTTCAACGGCCGGACGTCGCTTGTACAACTTGATAACGCCGGCATCCGCCTGCGCCTCGTACTGCACGTAGCGCTCCTCGAACTTTGCGCCATACAGATCGTGAAGATCCGGCACGTCGTTCGGCGAGAACAGCGTCCAGTCGCTGCCTTCCATCACGCGCTTCATGAACAGGTCGGGAATCCAATTCGCCGTATTCATGTCGTGCGTACGGCGACGATCGTCCCCGGTGTTCTTGCGCAGATCCAGAAACTCCTCGATATCGAGGTGCCACGATTCCAGATAGGCACAGACTGCACCCTTGCGCTTCCCACCCTGGTTGACGGCCACAGCAGTGTCGTTGACCACCTTGAGGAACGGGACGACACCTTGCGACTTGCCATTGGTACCCTTGATCCAGGCGCCCATGGCTCGGACGTTCGTCCAGTCGTTGCCCAGACCGCCGGCGAACTTCGACAGCAGAGCGTTTTCCTTCAGACCGTCGTAGATCCCTTCGAGATCGTCCGATATGGTCGTCAGGTAGCAGCTCGACAGCTGCGACCGGCGCGAGCCCGTGTTGAAGAGCGTCGGTGTGCTCGACATGTAGTCGAACGTAGACAGCACTTCGTAGAACTCGATCGCACGCGTTTCGCGCTCGATTTCGCCCCGGGCCAGACCCATCGCCACACGCATCAGGAACGCTTGCGGCAGTTCAATGCGACGCTCGTTGACGTGCAGCAGATAGCGGTCGTACAGCGTTTGCATGCCGAGATAGTCGAGAAGCCCATCGCGCTCCGGCCGGATTGCCGAAGCAAGACGGCCGAGATCGAACCCCTTGGACATATCCTCGGTCAGCAGCTCGGCTTTGACGCCATCCTCGATACCGCGGATGAACGCCTCGCCGTAGCCTGCCGCTACCTCGTCCAACGTCACCGGCTTGCCGAAAACGTCTTGGCCAAGCTGGAACGCAAGCACGAGCCGAGCGGCCGCTTTTGCGTGTTGCGGCTCGACCTCGATCTTCGTCCGCGCCGAAAGAACCAGCGCATTCTCGATCTCGGTCTCCTTCGCCTCGTTGTAGAGGTTCCGGACTGCTTCGTCGAACAGGTCCTTTGCAGACACGCTCTCGAGCCCAAACACCACGGACTCTACGATCGCAATCCAGAAGGCTGCATCGAACGGCACCACTGCACCGTCACGCTGGCGATACGACTTGATGTGATCGTACTGACCCATCGTCGGCGCCGGTGTGCGCTTCTGCGCAGCCATTTCGCGGTAAAGCACATACCCGCGTGCGACTTCATGCTCACCGCTACGCATGAGCGAGAGTTCCACCTGATCCTGAATGTCCTCGATGCGGAAAGCAGCGCTCTCCCCACGACGATTCAGTGCAGCACAGACGGCGTTGGTCAATTCCTCGACCTTCACACGCTGCGCGGCACTCAGGGATGACACACCGGCGCGATACAGATTGCCGTGTGCGTCGTACAGGAATGCCTTGGCGATCGCGCTTGCGATCTTCGCTCTGTCGAACGGTACGGTCTCACCATTACGGCGGATGACCATGTGTGCACCAATCAGATCTTCGCGTTTCATTTCATACTCCTACTGTAAAAGTTGTTACCCAGGTGAGAAGGCGCGAGGCCCAGTTAAACGGCCTCGCATCGAGATCGCTTAAGTGGATCCCGAATCAAGTGGGTGACAAGAATTCGGCAGGAAACTTTCCCAACGGGAAAGAGAATCCCCGCCGGGTTAAAGAACGTCGACCTCGACGATCGACAACAAATGAAAAGGACCGAAATCCCCGAAGCAGGTGATGCTTCAAAGCGATAGTCACCTACGTGACCGTGGCTAAATCCGTCAGCTCGGGAGCGAACATCGCTCAATAAAACCGGTTACTTCCCGAAGCGGATCCACTGGATCGGCTTGGGGAAGTCCGCTCTTTCGAGCGGGCTTCGGTTTGAGTGCGGCACACGCACCACACACAGAACATGCGGTCAATCCAGCACCGCGGCGACGAAGACGCTGTTCGTGGAAACGAACTGGTCGGGATCGACGGACTCGTTTTCCACCACCAGACCGATACCGTCGAACGCGACCTTCTTCACCATCGACTTGCCGTCGGCGTTGACCGTCACATCGCACGCGAACGTATTGCGCATGACCTGCTCGTTCTTGATGAATTCGACCAGTTCAGCGCCCGTCTTCACACGTTGAGTATTCATGTCCATCTCCGTCAAATTGAATTGTCGTAGGCGGACACGTCCCCCGGTTGGGGGACGTGCCCCCTTCCGGGAAAAACTCAGTTTCAAATCGATTCAGATAGCGACCAAACCTTCAAAAGGCGGGACCACCATCTTCATCGCCGTAGCCACCCGCATATGACGGACCTTCGTCACGGGATTGCTCGTTGCCACCTTGCTGCTGACCGTTACCTCGCGAACCTGCGTGCCCGTTGGACTGTTGGCGAACCAACTCGCCCTTCTTGGCAATCAGCTCCATGGACTGAACGTACATCTCCACCACCTTAAATTTCTGCCCGTTCTTCTCGTAGTTACGAGGTTTTACGCGGCAGGTGATGTTGACAACGTCGCCCCTCTGGTACTTCTCAGCCACCTTCTCAGCAAAGTCGCCGACCACAACGCAGTCGTGCCACTCCGCGACCTCCACCCATCTGCCCGCCTTCTTGTCGAAGTAGTCATCGTTCGAACAGAGCGAGAACTTCGCTACCGGCGTACCTGACGGAAGGAACCGTACTTCCGGGTCCTTGCCGATCCGGCCGTGAATAAAACAGACGTTCGTATTGCGCATACGGTTTCCTTTACTTTCAAAGCTTCACGACGTTGTAGGCGTTCTTCCAAGCCTTCCGCCCGTCCGGCTCTCTCCACTCGATACGACCGAGGTGTTCGATCCGCACGCGACTTCCAACCTCCGCACCACAATCGGCGATCGCACGCTCGAGGTCCGTGCCATAGACCGGCAGCGCATTACCGTGCAACTCATCAGCTTCGATGGTCACGCAGTACTGCTCGATCTGCTTGTCATCGATCTTGCGAGGCTTGACCCCGATCTCGACGATTTCGCCCGTGTACACCTTGGACGGACGGCTACGTTTCTGCTTCTTTTCCACGGCTTCCTTGAACGAGCTCGGCATGATTGCAACATCGCCGTCCTCTTTCTTGGATCGCTTTGCTGACTTTTCCGAAGAATCATCGGCATTACGTTTCGTGGAATCCTGTTCTTTCGATTCCGACTTCGGGCCCGACGCAGCAACAGGATCCGAAGAACCCGACGCTACGACTCGCAGCTTCACCTCATGCTCCCCGCGCAACAGTTTGTTCACCTGTGCAACGGTCGCCTTGAGGATCGACTCGATCTCGGACATACCCGAATACGAGATCTCCTCCAGTTCGCGGCGCTCGAAGCCGAGACGCTCGGAAAGGGTGCGGTCATAGATCTTCACCAGCCTCTTGACCTTACCGCCCGGGTAGAACCAAAACAGAACCGCCCCGAACCCCCTCTCGAACGTGATTGTCCGAGTGAAAGCAGCCGTGACCGGCCCTCTCGATACCGCAACGGTGGACAAGGACTTCGTCGCCTCCACCTTTTGAAGGTTCGACGTCTCTGCCGGCTTGACCGATGCGACTTCCTCCGCCCCCACTTCCGATACATCTTTTTTGCGGGAAGACTTCGCATACCGCAGGACGGCACGCGCCAACCATGCAACACCAAGGGTCGTACGGTGCAGCGCAACGTAAGCCAGTTTGAACACGAGTTCAACCGCGTCAAACACTAAGTCAACCAGCGACTCGGAAATAGTCTGCCGCTTCCGTGCCGTGCTAGCTTGCTGAGACATATCAACCTCTCTAGAAATTGACCAACGACCTCCCCACCGTAAAAACCGTTGGAGTGGTAATCAGTCCAGCTTTGACAGATGTTCCGTGGTGCTCCCCCATCAGGAAGTCGCGTCCAAAGAACGACATCATCTCTTTCCCACCACGATGGATGGGTACTTCATCGAGATCTTCACCCGTGCTATCCGGCTTCGCTACCTGAATGCCCAGACGCATCGCTGCGCCGAGTATTCCGATTACGGTTTGCGCGTTTGCACGTGTCCCTACAACGGTGACACCTTCGTAGGTTTCGACAAAACTCCACTCGGGATCGCTCCCGACGTATTCCGCCACCATGTCGCGGAACGTGGAATCGATCGAGCCGTTGACGACCACCAGCAGATCCGAGGCCTGTTCCTGTTCGACACAGCCCTCGTTCAACGATCGCTCACCGATCAACTCGAACCCAATGGACTCGAGCTGACTCTGAAGCGCTGACAACGTCGCCGAAGCCACGTCCTCCCCCTTCAGTTGGCCACCGGTAACGCCGACGAAAATGCGTGTCGTGTTGTCGGTGGCCATCGGTACAGCGATGTCGATCCCGTCAGAAATCTTGCGATACAACTGGACGGGAATCATGGTCAGGCACCTGCGGGTTGCATCGTGTGCAGGTTGTCTTTGCTGGACTTGTAGTCACCGCCGCCGAACGTCTGCGTCACGAGCTCGTGCACTGCAACGCGGACTTCATCCGAACAGGAAAGCGACCAGGCGCGCTCCAGTCCGTAATGCATCGGTGACTCGACCAAACTGCCCTGCGTCGAAGCACTCATCGCCTTCGAGACCCAACGGCGCAAAACGCGCGTCGAGATCGTCTTGTCGAGTGCCCCCGAATCGTCGGTCACGCCCGCGTACAACTTGCGGACCTGATTCGCGACGGAAACGAACTTTTCAGCGAGGACATGGGCCGGCAACGACGGCTGATACGGTGCAATCATCTCCGTGATCAACTGGACTTCGATGTCCTGCGGGAGATACCCGAACCAGCTGAACTCGAAGCGCTCGTCATTCGCGTTGTCCTGCGTATGACGTCCTTGCACCAGCCCTTTGTCGTCTTTCGGGTTGCAGGTCGCGTAGACGCGAAACCCGTGACGCGGAACAACCAGTTCGCCGGTTTCGGGAACAAGGTACGGCCGTCCCTCCAAGAGGAGGTTCAACCCGGTCATTTCGCCCGGATCGATGACGTTGTACTCGTCGATGAGAACCGACATGCCGAGGCGTGCGGCCATGAGCACGGGCCCGTCGACCCACGAAACCCCGCCGTCCTTGTTCGGGACGAGGCGGCCAATCAGGTGATAGGCCTGGGTTCGCGGATTGGCGGACATACTCAGCAGCGGAAGATTCAGGGAAGCGTGAAACTGCTGGACGCCCATCGTCTTGCCGGTGCCGGGATGGCCCATTGCACAGAAGGCGTTGCCGCCCGCCATGTAGAAGTGAAGCAGATCGCGTAGGTTGTCGATCGGCCACTTGTACGTCGGATCCTTTGCCGGAGTGAACACCGAAGGTTCGCTCAGACCGAGGATCTTTGCACCACGCATGCGTTCGATGCCGAAGCACGCGAACCCATCGAAGTGAACCCATTGCGGGCTCGCCTGCTGTTCAACAGGTGCCGCAGCAGCAGCGGCCGGCGCGGGTTCCTGCGAAGCCTTTTTGCGGGACTTCGTCGGAGCCGCGGCAGCTTGAGTTGCTTGGGTCGTCATGGAATTCTCCAAAAAAATTTGGAGACTCCAGCCCTCTCGGGGACTGGAGCCCCCAGGGCTTAACTATTCAGAATCTGCGACTTCCTCGCGCGGATCTGTTCCCTGAGTTCATCAGGGTTCAGGCCGGCAACTCGGCAGCAGGTGACGAAGGTGAACGGGATCTCGCTCTGATAGAGCTTGACCCGCATCCGACGCTTCTCAACGACTTCGGTTTTCTGACCGTCGACGATCTCCTCCTTGGCTTCAGAAAGAAACTGGTCACGGTATCCCATGAAGTTAGGCTTCAACACCCAGTCAAGGATGTCTTGCTTCTCTTCCAGGTTACCGCGCATCGACAGCAGCTCGATTGAACGCTCGAGAAGCAAAGCGTGGAGCCACTCGACCCCCTCTTCACTCCACTCCTCTCCCGCACAATCTCCCCCGACGACACCAACGACCGGGACCGCCACTTCGCTTTCGCTCACCTCGAAAATCTCGGCAAACGAATCACGAAGCAGTGGCATATCCAGGTCATCGAATCCTTCGGGGATCGAGCGAACCTTCGTCTTGCTTAGGGCGTAGGCAGACTGCCTGGCCTTTTTTTCGCGTGCCGCCTGATCCGCCTTCGCTTCCCGAACGAACTGCTCATGTTCGGGAATAAAGAAGAACGTACCCTGGACAGGCACCATCTCGATTGAGTTCATGACCCGCTCTCCTTATCGGTGAACAGATCCCCACCATCTCTCAGCGCCTGAACGATATCCGTAATCCCACGGTTATCTTTCTTGACGCTAAGGTAGTGATGCTGCCCGTGATCTTTTTTCTCCCGGTGGAAAATGAGACATCCACGGGGATTCGACAGCTCCCAGACCGTGAAAAACCGATCCCGGGTGATGTCGTCGACCTCGACGCGTGACTCGACACGAGAATTGCCTTGCAGACGAGAGACTTCCGTCCAGTTCATAGGCTTCTCCATCACAGAGACGCGAGAAGCCCATCCCCTTTGCGGAAATGAGATTCCCGCAAGGGTTGAAAACGCAGCGCGAAGCTACGCCAGGCGATGCCTGAGACAGATTGGCTGGAAGACCAGCTATGCCGGGAAACCCCGGACTCACCCCCTGACACGACAACGGACAGAGGGCATTTCAACGACGTCTAACAGCTACGTCGCGCGAAATACTGGCTTTGGAATAGACAATGGAGGAGATGAGAAAGCGTATCAACGCCTATTCGAAAGCCCCCGGGAACCACCCCGGGGGCGAGTACTTCTGGCAGTGCTTGAGGCACTCCCGGGTCCGCAGGACCCTTTTACAAAGCGATTTGGCAGTTTCCTGCCAGGAACCGACCGTCGTCAGTCCGCAACAAGGGGGCTCGAGATGAGTACCAGCTCCAGCTGCTGGGCACCGATTCTCTACCGGCGCGGAGTCGATTCTGTACTGGCCTACGGGAAATTGCAAGCAAATTCCTGACAAGAAATGCGCCCACCATTTGACTATCCGGTGCGATCCGGCCCTACCGGCCATCCGAATAGCACCCGCCCGCAGCGTGGAAAGACCGGCCTCTTAGATCACGTTTCAGCGTTGTTACAGCAAAGTCCGAGAATTAACCTACGCTGACCCACTTCCTATGAGGAAATATTATGACCACCGCGGAAAGCGTCAACCTCCTGCGCCCGTCCGTGACCATGCAGGTCGCGGAATTCGCCCGGGAGACCTTCGGCCGCCAAATGCGCGGCGCGCTGGAAAAGGAGCCGGTCGAATTCGGATCGAGCATCGTCCAGTCATTCGTGCGGCGTGACTACACGCTCCTGAACAAGAACCTGCACTTCGCGATCGACGCGCCGCGTACGCTGCCGCGATACGACTCGACCACCTGCGACGAAGTCGACGAGTTGTTCCGCAAGAAGATCGGCGAATCGATCACCTACGTCAACAACCTGAAACAGCAACTCTGGCAATTGTTCCAGGCCAACGCCGTCGACCCGAAGGCCGAATTCCCAAGCGTTCTGCGGCAGGATCTGTTCTACGTCTCGCCGCACGCGAAGAACTACATCAAGCTGCTCCGCATCGCCGACGAGTACTTGCTGCTGCTCTGGTCCGCGTACCTGAACGGCCTCGTCTCGGCCCGCGATCGCCACGGCGAAGAGCTCAAGGTGCGCAAGCGCATCCGCTCCATCACGAACCTCGCTCGTGACGTCAAGTTCCAGACGTACAAGAAGTTCAACGCGTGGCAGGCGAACGAGCAGACCCGCACCGGCTCCACGACGGCCGGCGCCGCGCCCGTTCAAGCAGCTGCTGCGCAAGTCGAACCGGCTGCGGCGACCAAGGACGCTGCTTCGACCGAGTCGGCGCCGTCCGACGAAGCTCACGCGCAGGCGGCTTAATCCGTGAGCCTCAATCCTTCCCAGCACCGTGTGGCCCATGGCTTCGGCAATATGCTTGCCGTAGCCGGGCCAGGTTCGGGAAAGACCAAGACTATCATCACGAAGATCGGCGTCATCCTGCAAGCCGATCGGAAGTTCCGGGTAGGTGCCGTCACCTTCACCAGCGACACCGCGAACGAAATGCGCGAACGTCTGGTGAAGGAGTTCGGCCCCGACGTCCTCAAGCGCGTCGACCTCGGTACATTCCACAAGCTGTCGATCGACCATCTCCGCCGGCATAAGATGCTCGGCAAGATTGCAACCCCGCCCGAACAGAAAACGTTCCTGCGCCGGGCCATCTCGGCAACGAACACCACAATTGACAACGAAGAAGCATTCAAGCTCTTCGAGAACTACAAGTGCGCTATCGAGCCCGATGGGAGCGAGATTCCGCCGTTCATCCTGGCCTACAACGAGATGCTCAAGCGCAACCGCGTCGTGGATCTGTACGACGTCATGCGTGACTGCGCGACGAAGATGAGCAACGGGGAGTTGCCTCCTTTGCCCGTCACGCACCTGCTCGTCGACGAGTTTCAGGATAGCGACGAAATCCAGTTCGTATGGATGATGGCGCATGCCAAGCGTGATATTCCGGTCACGATCGTCGGAGATGACGATCAGTCCATCTATGCCTGGCGGCGCGCACTCGGCTACAAAGGCATGATCGATTTCGTTGAGCAGACTGGCGCCGAAATCATCCCACTGGGCGAAAACTATCGCTCCCACTCGGAAATCCTTGCACCAGCCGATCGATTGATCCGTCACAATGCCGGCCAGCGTGTCGAAAAAGATCTCGTGGCCAAGCGCGGCCCCGGTGGCTCAACGCACGTCTATGCCGTTTCTGCAGCGAACCGCGAAGACGGCGCAGAACACGACTCGGTCGCGCTCCAGACGGAATTTCTCGTGCCATACATCATGGAAGCCGTGCTGCCCGATGATGAGCAGCCTGGTGGGCGCCTCGCAGTCCGGCCTGGTGAATGGGCTATTCTTGCCCGGACCAACTTCCTGCTGGACTCCGTTGAAACCGTGTTGGACGAGTTCAACATCCGCTCGAGGAGAAACGGCGGGTCGTTTTGGGACAAGGATTACATCAACACCTACCTGCAGTTGCTTATTTCTGTTGAAACGATGAACCGCAGTGGCATCGACCACGCGCTGGCATTTGTCGGTACAAGCGAGGAAGCACTAAGCCAGCTCCACAAGCGCATTCCAGGCTCAACGATGGCGCCGTTCTTCGAGCGGGACTTCGACGATTATGGCGATATCGCCAAGATTGACGCTGAGCATATGCGCGCGCTCCAACAGTTACTCGTCACGTGGCGTCAAGACGCTCTGTTCCGCAAAATTCCGGGCACGACGACACCGATGCGAGCAGTCAACCAGGCGATCGATTCCGCGGCGACTTATTTGACTATGGGGCTGCGTGCTGGCAACTTCCGCGATCGCGTGGCCAGACACCTGAGCAAAGCGGGTGACATTCTGAAGCGCCGCAACGGGTCACTTGTCTCGCGCGTCCAAAGCGTGCAGAAGCCCAAGGGCAAGGACGATCCAGCATCGGTCGGCCTGTTCACCATGCACAGTTGCAAAGGCCTCGAGTTCGGCAACACTGCGATCGTCGGCGCCGACAAGGACATCGTTCCATCACTTGGCGAGGGCAGCACCGAGGTCGACGAGCGTCGGCTATTTTATGTCGCCATGACTCGAGCGAAGAATCGCCTTTTCATCCTTCACACGCCGACCAACGATACTCTCTATATCGCTGAGGCTGGCCTGGTTTCCAACCCTGCGACCGTCTACCCGGCGTAACGCCTTTTCCGTATAGACGCTCATCCAAGAGAAAGCTCCCCGATGAACCGCATCGCGCTACCAACCGTTGACGACTACAAGCGCCTCTACCAGCAGGAAAAGGCGGAAGTCTATTCCGAAGACAAGTGGGCCGATACGGCGTGGATTTACGACGCTTGCGTGCTCGCGTGGAAGGGTCTCGTATATGCCGTTGTACTCGTCCCGGTCGTCGCGTTCTGGGTCGCAGCATCGGATCTGCAGCATGCCCGTGAAATTCTCAATCAGGGCAGCGTCGACGATGTGAAGGCGCTGCTGTTCCGCTATTTCGTCGGCTTCTTCGCGTTGAGTGTCTTCGGTCATGCACTCTTCTACCGCTGGACCCTCCCCGCAAAGATCAAGCGCCGAATTACCGCAAAGGTCGTTGCGCAGTACATCAAGGACGACATCCGCAGCGGCCGTTAAGCCGCTTCTCCATCCGGCGAAGTCCACGCATCTATGGACTTCGCCGTGCCAATGGCTTACTGGTTCATCGCAATCAGCAGCGGCAGATTGAAGAGCCGCGCAAACCCTTCCGCGTAGCGGTGTTGCAATACGGGCTCTCCCGTACCCTTTGTCCACCACAGATTGGACAAGCCGACAATCATATCCGGCTTCTCGCGGCCGATTGAATACAGCACCTCCCAAGGCAGGAATTCCTCGTAACAGAACAGGAAGAGCGCGCTCCTACCGTCAATTGGCACCACGCCGCGCGCAAGCCAGTTAGCCGGGTAGTGGTACTTCGACAGCGGATTCCACTCGGCAACGGGAACCGTTTGGCGTGCCTCGAAGATTGACTGATGCACACCGCCCGGCCAATATTCGTACACCCGTGCTTGGTTAGCCATCCCGGCATCCGTGAGCTCGTTCGAGCCGAATATTACTGATACCTTGTCCCTCTCGGCTTCCTGCGCAATCATGATGTCGATCGCGCCCTGCTCGGACGAATCGTAAGTGCCGATGATGCTCTCGGGGAACACGATAACCTTGGCCCCGGTCTTTGAAGACTCGTGGATCGCACGATTCATTTTGACCAGCGTATCGGGAACAGTCTCCGGCGTTTGCACTCCCCACGTCGTCGACACGGCCAACCAGTCCCCGACCCGCGAATGCTGCCTCTCCTGCAGGGGCGATAGGACGAGTGACAGCACCACCGCAGCGGCCACCGCGAACCGTCCTCGCATGGTGTGCGCGTAGGCACCGAGCAGCATCGTCAAACCGAGGCCAAGACCGAGGCCGAGCCACTTCGTTCCTGGAAACCAAAATCCCCACGTTGCGATCAGCGTGCCAGGGAGAAATGCTCCGACCGGAGGGTATGCCCACAGAACCGTCCACGCCAGAATTGCGATGCCCTTCTTCTTTGGGCTCTGCGTGTTCTTTGGGTACAGCGCCGCAACAGTCGCGCTGAAGGCAAGGCCGTACGCAGATCCGGCTGCGATTCCCAAGAGCCAGGACCCGCCGAAGAACTGTCCGGCGCCACCAAACCCCATGATTCCGATATCCAGGCCATACCCGATTCCGAGCAGCCATGCCTGCATCCGAGAACGACACATGACCATGAAAACGGGGAGGAGCGCGGCGAGTAGTGGAGCAGCGCCACTGCGCCAACTAATCGAACAGACCGCAACGCCGAGAAGAAACGTACATCCGTACATCACGGCCGTGTTCTTCAAGAGCTCCTCGAGGCGTCTGTGCCACTCCCCTGCATACCTTTGAACGTGATCCACCATCCCACCTTGCTCCAGAAAGAAAACGCCGCGACGGTCTTACAAGACATCGCCGCGGCTTCAATGCGCAAACCGGAATACCAGGTCAGTTGGTGTATCGCATACCGTTCCCGGCCGCATAGCCGTCTTGGTGACCGTGGGTTTGCTGCGTCGATCCCTGCTCGTTTTCGACAGGCATGACGATCCGTAACGGGACGTGATTGTTGAAGTTCGCGACCGGCGACGGGTTGTTGGGCAATGCCAGAGGTGCCCCTGATACCGGGGGCTGCTGCGGTACCTGATCGCGCTGAGGCTGCTGGCCGGGTGGCTGCCACGTCGCGGTCGACTGCTGCGGAGCCGGCTGCACCGCCTGCGTGTCTACTTCCGCGATACGCTGAATCTGGCCGCTCACGTTCGTTGACGAAATGCCGTTGTGCTGGATGTCTGCGTGCAACTGGGCGATGTGGCTCACCAAGAGACCGTCTGCCATCTCGCAACGGATCACCGCCTTGCGATTGGGCATCCCAACCTGGCCGAATATGAGGCACCGCCCCTTCGCGAACACGCTGCCCTCGATGATCGCGTCCTGATCGATGACGAGCGTGCCGCTTTCGCTGTAGACGTTGCCCTTGATCACACCGCCGATACGGCCGCCCTCCTTGAGGCGTAGCGATCCGTCCGATTCGATCGTCGCTCCAGCCGGAAAAATCGTCGTCACGCGTTCAAGCGTGGGGTCGATACTCAGGACGTACTGAACGATATCGACCTGCTGATCATTGCTCGTTGCATCACTCATTTGGTTTCACTCCCTTTCGAATCGGTCGCTTTGTTACTGGACTGGCCACCCACCAAGATGGGGGAATTCTGTTCTGAAGGCTGCTGACTGACCTCACGCTCTGCATGCCGCCGAACCTCCGGGACCGGATGACCTCGACGATGAACGGGCAGCGGCGGCGCCGGCGGAATTGGCAGAACGGGAGTGGCCGACGCCATTACGTTCGCCGGCACTGGATTGACCGTCACCGTCTTAACGGGTGCAGACTTCACCTCCACCGACGTAACGGTTGCCGGCTGGGCTACTTGCGGAGCCGCGGCGGCCGGCTGAACTTGCGGTTGCGGCGTGACGGGAGCACTTGCTTGAGCAACGGGCGTCAAAGCGGTAGCGGCAGGCTGCACCTTCGGCTGCCCTGTGGTTTCCGTCGCCGGAGCCGTTCGCTGGGGCGGTACGACCGTCGTCACCGCGTTCTGGCCGGATTTCAACGGCACATGGACGGTCGGAAGGAAGTCTTCGATGATCTTCCCACCACCATGCAACCAGATATCCCCGCCGACCATCACGACGAATACCACGGCCACGACTGCCCAGGCGGTACGCATCCGCTCGGCATCCAGCGGCTTCATCACGAAAAGCGCTCGCCACTTGCCTTTCGGTGCTGCGACAGGTTCAGGCGAACTCGGCGCAGATCGAACGACAGCTTCCGGAGCCGGTCGAGGACTCACCGCACGCGGAGCTCGGGCGACCTCCGGCGCAGCCGCCTTCGGCTGAGCTGGCTGAACCGGCGCCGCGGCTGGCCTCGGAGGGGTGGGCGTGGCAGGAGTTCGCGAAGACACACCTGGCGAAGGGCCATCGAGTCGAATCGAAATCCTCGACCCGATCACCCGCGAATCAAGTTCTTCAAAGGCCATAGTTTTCCTTTTGATCCATCAAAACGCTGCAGGCGCCGCATTCGCACGCGGCATTTCCGGGATACCGGACAGGGCGGTGGCTACGACTCGCGGAATCGCTGCGCCCGCCGGCCTCTGAACGATCGCCGCGGCCCCGATGCTCTTGACTGCCGTTTCGACGAGCTGAAGAGTCTTCGGGCGGTCTTCGGATACCTTTACCTCTACAGCCGGATCCTGACTCTGCGTCGGCGCCGCTTCGCCTTCCTGTCCACCCGCCAATGCGGCTGCACGCATCCGCTCGCGAGCTCCGGCAGCAGGCCCCACAGCCGACCAGCGCGTCGTTGAAACGTTCGTTTCGAGTACGCTGGCCGCCGCCTGCCCATCCGACAACTTTTCACAGGAGTTAACGGCGGCGCCCTCGAAATGTTGAGCGTTAGCTTCCTGGGAAGAACGTCGGGCATCCTTTGCGTAGAAGTCTCGAACCTGGCCAAACTCCTCCGGCGGGGCAAACTGCGAGAGCTTCTTCAGCTCGAGCATTGCAGCCTCGAGTCCCTCTTGATCGAAGCCGGCCTCCAGTTGCTCCTTTTCGTGCTCCTTGGCCATCTTGACCGCCTCGATGGGGCTCACGCCGCGTAGCACCAGGTCGGCGTAGAAAACCGGACCTTGGGCCGAGTCCACCGATGCAGTGTTTCGCATCTTCAGCGACATCGGAATACCGACGAGTTTTCCGCCGAACGCACCATGCATCGCGTGAAGCTTGGCGACCAGCGTCTGTCCAGTGTTTTTGCCCGCCGAATGCAGGACAAAGACCGAGAACTGGTCACCTTGACCGTCAATACGAAATTTGAACGAGGTCCGGCGCTGACAAAGCACATCCTGGCTGTTGCCGAACGGGCATCGGTCGCAGCCCGGGCACTCAGCTTCGCCGGTCCGATTCGCGTCGACGATCCGAATCGCTTTCTTGCCATCGCCAACACAGACCCGCTTGCCGTCCGAAAGACGGCGGGCCTCGAATTGTTGCGTGAGAAGCAGATCCGGGTTGTTGTACGGCAGCAAGATCGGGATCTCACGCAGCTGATTCGGCTCTTGGCTTTCGCCGTCGGCCTGTCTGGTCTCCTTCTGCATTTTGAGCAACTTCTCGTGAAGAGCATGCTTGACCCATGTCCCGTCGAGTTCCTTTCGCCGGGTATGCACCTCGAAGTAATCGAAATGCAGGAGTTCGTCTGCTGCCCCGGCCTCGCCAGGGCGAACATCGCCCATGCGAACCGTGCCGAGAATAGGGGTGTCGAATTCGAGTCCGGTAACCATTGCTTCCTCCGTAAGTCAGTGGAGGTCATTTCATCAGATTGCGATCCAGTTTCTAGCCCTTCCGTTCAGTGGCGGGTTTCGTGACCCCACACCGCCGATTTTCCCGTCAGGAAGCGAATGCTTTCGTCCAGTCGCGCAATCTCCCCACCGACATCTCCACCATTCCGCGCCGGCACATCGATCACACTGACACTGGATCCGTTGTGGAGATGGACGCGGTATGCTTGATCGACAGTCGTGATCGTGACACCGTCGATTTCGCTCTCGTCGGCGATTGTTCGAGTACCCGTGCTGATCAACATGCGGCGCGCGTCATCGATTGCCGCGTCTATCCACTTGGCCTGGCCGATAACAGCGCCACCGAGTTCGGTCATATGGAAACCCAAGTAACCCTGCAGCTTCAGCACCGCTGATTGCCAAACGTCCGGCGCCGGGAGGCTGAATCGCGAGCTTCCGCTCGTCTCTCGCGCTACCACACCGATCGCCATGACGACCTCGGGCCAGACCTCGCCTGGTGCAATCGCGTGGACATATTGTTCGATGCTTGCGGTACGGTTGTGCATGGCGAGCGACACCATCTCGCGCTCGAATTCCTTCATGGTCTCCGGCGAGATCACCGTTGCACCGGTAAGGGGAATCAGACGATCCAATGCGCGAACCCGGTAGGGCGTTGCGGCCCGTAGGATCCGCGTGACTTCGGTCATGAAAAGATACTGTCCGCGAATCGACTCCGTCTCGCATCGGCGATTCCTCGGCAAGAGGATCGGCACACCAAACAGAGCTCCGCTATGCGTTCCAGTTACGTGTTCGGTCATGTCAGATTCCCAGAAAGAATGAATTGTTGGTATGTTCGAGCGCGTTCGGAACATCGCGAACAAGCCCCACTGTACGAAAGATCACCGCAACCTCCGCTTGATCCAGACGCGGAAACTCCCTACAAAATTCGGTGAATCCAAGCGTCTGCGATGTCACCACGCAGCCCTTCTCGTCTTTCAGCGTCAAGAGTTCCGGATATCGGTCCGTTGCAGACAAGAGCGTTGCGAGTGCCCGAGCACGAAGTAACGGAGGATTGCCCACGTTGTTGTAGAGGGATCGGACTTCCTGGCAGACGTCGGTTGGCTGCGCGAAGCTGGTTTTCCCGAACTGCCTGAACGTCTGCTCGACGAATCGTTGTAGATCCGCGGCGCCTGGCCGGGATAGAGAGTTCACACGTTTCATGGGATCGACAATACGCGATCACTTTCCGATATCTAGTCCTCTCGCGATGAGACAACTGACTCCCGAGGCCCCTTGAAACCTCGATGCTCGCCTGTACGCTGTATTCAAACAGGAGAGGTATCGAATGAACGCACGCGCGCAGATCCAGCATCAAGTCGGCCAGACCATCTGGAGCGGACAGAAGAAAATCACGTTCGGTCGCGATCCGGACAGCTACACCATGTCGGTAACCGATGATGAGTATCACGGAGATGCCGATCACGTCTCGTCGACGCAACTCAAATCGATGCTGAAGACGCCGCAGCATTTTCTTGCGGCTGTTCAGGGCGCAGGAAAGGACACAGCGGCGCTTGAGTTTGGCAGGCTGGCTCACATGGCTGTGTTCGAACCTTGGCGCTTCGAGGATCTTGTCCTCCCCTTCGACGGCGAGTTCAACCGGCGTTATCGCGAGTGCAAAAAGTTCGTCGCGGACCATCCGAATCACATCGTCATTGGCCAAGACAAGTACGACGCGCTTCTGGCCATGCGGAATGCTGTCCGCTCGCATCGGTTTCGCGGGCGCGCTCTCGGGGAATGGTTCGATGAGGGTGAGCCGGAGAAAGCAATCTACTTTGTCGAGAGAGTCACTGGCGTCAAATGCCGGGTCAAGGTCGACTGTCTGCACCCGGAATTCATCTTCGATCTGAAGTCGACTCTGGACGTGCTCCCCCGCTCTTTCAGCTCGGCTGTACAGAACTACCACTACGATATGTCTGCGTTCATGTACCAGACGGGGGTGCAGTACTTTACCGGCGACGAGCGTCCGTTCATTTTCGTGCCCGTCGAAAAGGATGCGCCCTATAGCGTCATGACGTACACCGCGGGTGATTCTCTGCTCGACAACGGGGCGCAGAAGTTTGAGGATGCGTTGAATCGGCTCAAGCACTCGCGCGAGCACGACTCGTGGCCGGGATACGCGGGGGAATATGTGCTCGAGATCGATCGGTGGCACGAGTACAAATCGAACCACCACATTCTCGGCGACTGAGCCGTGAGCTACTAGCCTGCCCATGTCCGAAGCCGACCGCTGTCGACGTGCACAAAATGCTTGGTGGCGTAGTACCCCACGCCACCTCCGCGCAAATACATACCAAGCCTCGCCAGATAGTCGGTAGGAACGTCAGGAACACGTATATCGGCAGCTCGACCGACAAGATGCATGGAGTTTCGAGCGGCCCCCTCCGTTGTGCTGTTCGTGGCGTTCGTTCGAAATCCAGACGTTACGACGATCGGCCTTTCCATCCCGGCCTGCGCGAACCACCCATACACACCGCAGAGAATGTCCAGGAGCGTCGGGTTCATCTGAACGACAGAGCCCGCCCGGACATCCCGCAGCAACGTGCAACACTGCACGTAAGCGTCAACGACCAATTGACCGTCCGCCCAATACACCGTCCGAACCTCTTCGCCGGTCTCCTTTCTCTTCAGCCAGAGCGTCCGTGGCCGCGACCAGTAATCGCCACTCTGTTGCGCAAAGATCTCCGGAGCCCATGCGGCTGCAGTCAACAGAGCAGTGCTCTGGAGGAACCGCCGACGGGGCAAGCTTTCAATCGGAGACGGGATGAGGAGATTTTCCATCCCCGCATTTTTTCTGGACTTTCAGACACCATCCAGCGCGAAACGAAGCCCATTGAGGGCAGCTTTCCAACCGCGGCCGCGGCCGGTGCATCGGAACATTAAAAGAAAAAGGGGAGAAGCCTAAGCCCCTCCCCTTCTTACACGTGGTGATGATCATGCCCGTTTTGCTCAGCGTAGTACGCGGCATCAGCTTCGATGTTGCGGCGATCTTCCTCCGCGGCGTTCCACTCTGCTTGTTCTCGCGCACGCTTTTGCTTTGGCGTCTCGCCCAGGTCAAAAAACCCCGCGATGAAGCAAAACAGCACGAACAGGCCGACTGCCCATTCAAACAGCGTTTTCATATCTGCTCCAAGGTATTGCGGAGCAGCTCAACCCCGGGGGTGAGATGCCCCGTAGGTCGGTAAGCCGGTTTCCCGGATGGGCTGGATCCCCAGCTGGTCAGTTGAAACAAGAATCTTCGTCTCAGTGTGAGCCCTCATGGTATCGAAGGGTCCGAGCAATGGCAACGAAGAACAGCTTCTTGGCAGGAATTGTCCACAGGGTCGGACGATAGGTTGCCGGTTCTACGGGCGTGGCGGCGCGTTTGTATACATTCTTTAAATATTACAGTCCTTGTTTATGTGTTTAGCGTGCTCGGATCCGTTGTGCGACAAGCGTTATCGGGAGGACGGGTAACCAGTCATACAGGAAAGGGAGCCATCCACACGGCACCTCCTTTGCTTCAGGTTGCCATCTTTGCGAGAACACGGTACCCGAAATTACGGCACGTCATGTAAAAGCGGTTACCTGCGGGCAAACGTTGCACAGATGTTGAGCACGCTGATGCATGGCCGTCAGGTAACTGGATTTACAGCCGGACTGCGTTTTTGCTGCGGGTGACACGTTCCAAGCCGTCAGGGTGTGGAAAAATTGCAACGAAATCCTCTCGGACGGAAGAGAACTAATTGAGTTCTCAGCAAGAAGAAGCCAACTGGCAAGGTAACCGTTTATACCTCGTTTGCCGTCTGCGGGTCGAGGGCCTGACAAATCAGGCTTCGGCATACGTAAAAGCGGTTACCAATCTGTCGGGGCGGGGATTAGCCGGGTGCCCTCAGACCCAACTGGTAACCAACTTTATGGATTCAAGAAGGGCCTTCCGTCAGCAGCTTTTCGTTCCACCGTGGTAGCGGCGAACGGGTCAAATCCGCCTTGTCGTACGAATAGTCCCCCGAATGGGCGTTTCTTTCCCTCTTCCCTCCGTCTAGCCGTCCGTATATTTTTGCTTCCAGTCAAGAAGTTACCGTTGCCATCGAGGCGTCACGGTACTCGTAGAACAGCGTCGCATGCGCATCGCATGGACTTCGTTTTGAGAACGGTTTGCGGGCCCGCTCTGGGGCGCTACTCGGTATTGGGATCGGCAGGAAATGAGCGACATCAGTGCAAGTTCAATTAGGCAACTGGCAGTCACAACCAGCAAGGCGAGCGTTCCTGCGGAGAAGCGCAGTACGCCAGTCACGATGCGCAAGGCTAAGGAGGCGATCTTCGTCTTTCCTGAAAAGCCGTTGTCTGTACTGCAGCGTCGCTTGTTCAACGCGTGCGTCTACTTCGCGCAGCGCAATCCAGGTCATCAGAGTTGGGTCGTCCAGTTGTCCCAGCTTGAGCCGATCATCGGGTACAACGATTCGAGTAATCGTCGGTACATCATGGGCGAGCTCATCAGCCTGATGAAGGCCCATGTGATCTGGGACGCGACCGTCAATCCACAAGACAGAAGACTCTCAGCTTCTACCCTACTGGCCGATGTGACCCATCTGGTCGATCAGCGAGCTTATGAATTCTCTTTCAGCCCAAAGCTTCGAGAGGTCCTTCTAAATCCAGAGATTTGGCAACGCATCGACCTCGCGATATCCCAACGATTTCGTTCGATGGGCACCGCGCCGCTCTACGAATGGTGCAAACGTTACGAGCGAACTGGACTTACGAGTCGCTGGGCATGGGAAGACTTCCGCCACGCCGTCGTGGGTATCGTGGAGGAGGAATCGATCTACCAACAGTACAAGTTCTTCAAATCGAAAATTCTCAAGCGAGCAATCGCGGAGGTGAACGATCTCTCTGATATCGAAGTAACCCTGAAGGAGTACAAGAACGGCAGGGTCGTCGAGCAGATTCAGTTCGAGGTTCGGCGGAAGAACGGCGCCCGGCCAGCCGTCGAGAGCGAGTCCGATGAATTGATTAGCGCCCCATCCGTGACGGCCCTCCTCGAGGACGTGCTTCGAATCGGAGTAACCCCGAACCGAGCTGCCCAGATCATCAACGAATACACGCCGACAGACATTCGAGCAGCGCTGAACCATACCGTTCTCCGCGACGCAGCCACCAACAAGGAGCCGCTTAAGAATCGTGCATCCTTCTTCATCTGCAGTCTGGAAAAAGGGTATGCAAAGCCGTCATCTCTCACGCCGGCCGCTTCCCCGACTGAACCGACAGCCCCGTTGTTGACCGATGCGTCACTTCGCGAAAGCTTCATGCGCAGCCGCGATCCTCTCGCGGAGGCTTCGTTTCTTGCAATGGCGCTCGATGAACAAGCTAACGTCCTACACGACTACAACTCGAGCGCACCACATGATCAACTGCGCTACGACCCCGCTAAAAAGGCGAAGCTTTCGAAAACCGCATTTATCCGCTATCTGAATCTCCGTCTCTGGGGCGAACCCTCTGACGCGGACGTCTATGCCTTCCACTTCCCGAAAGCGGTAGCGTGACCTGACCGCTCAGCTCCCGAAGAATAGCCACTCACCGGGCGTCTCGCCCGGATCGCATCACCCCTACCCTCCCCCCTACTCTCCGAGATCTGATCGAGACCCGAAGCGTGGCACTGGCCAGTTATAGGCCAGCCTTGGCCGCATTTCGGCCCCGCATCCTGTTTCGACGGCAGGCAAACAGCGATTCGAACCCTCCACATTGCCGATAGGCCACTTATTGGCCACCCGTGGCCAATGAATGGTCTTCTGGTGGTTTCATGATCAAGACAGACCAATCAAATGCCACATGCGCCCTCTATTTCTCGAATTGGCATTGGATACCCCGCAGACAGAGCACCAGGATCTACCGACCGCAACTGCGCTCTTGCCGCATAGTTCATCGGAGTTTCAGCGCTGAAACCAGCAGGACCGCGTCATCCGAACAGAAGGAAGCAACCTGTAGCGGCCGGTTTCAGCGCTGAAAGTGACGCCTGCGGGCTTCGCATCTGCGTCATCTCCTTGAGCAAAGGGACTGCAAGACAATTCTTTGCAGGACGCAATTTCACTAGGAACGCACCAGGTGGCCAATCCACTTTCAGCGCTGAAACCATTACGGTTGGTGCAATGTCACACGCCGGCTGACGCATCAAAGTTTCAGCGCTGAAAGTGGCGGACGCACCTTCCTTGACAGTGACGTAGCCGAACGTCGGCTCCATTTGGACTACTGTTGTTTCATCTTGCCTTGCCTGCCCGCTACGAAAGCAGCGCAACGCTAGTTTCAGCGCTGAAACCTCGGTTGGCTAGAGCACTTGTCTCTGTCTAGAGCTACGCCGCTCATCCTCCTTCTTTTCTTCACAAAGACCGCTGCTGCTTGCCAGAAGGCTACGTCTTCATACCTCAAACGTGCCGATCGGGTTTCAGCGCTGAAACTCGATTCCTCTCTGCGCGTCGGATATCAGTCAGTTTCAGCGCTGAAAGTGGGTTCCACGCCACGTTCTCTCTTGATTTTTGTGTCGCAGCAATATATTGTTCGTGAAAATCTTTAAAAGGAGGACTGCTGTGGGGATGGTATTTGCTATCGCCAACCAGAAGGGTGGGGTTGGGAAAACGATGATCACTCTCAACTTGGCCGGCGCGTACTCGCATGATGATCCGAGTGCTCGAGTCCTCGTCGTTGATGCGGATTCGCAGAACACTTCAACGCGATCTTCCGGAGTCGGCGAAGAACCGTATCCTTTTGTTGTGACGAATATGGCAGCGGCGGGCAAGGGACTCGGACGAGAGATCGGCCGAATGGCACAAGACTTTGATCTTGTGTTGGTCGACTGTCCGCCGAGTGTCGATAACCTGAATACCGAGAACGTCCTTCAGGTTGCAGATTTTGTTTTG
This sequence comes from Burkholderia aenigmatica, assembly GCF_902499175.1. Lineage (GTDB taxonomy): Bacteria > Pseudomonadota > Gammaproteobacteria > Burkholderiales > Burkholderiaceae > Burkholderia > Burkholderia aenigmatica. The sequence goes on along the minus strand of NZ_CABVQC010000087.1, from coordinate 5,474 downwards.
ATTCCCATGGATGCTTCTCCGTCCGACGTATGGAGCACGCAGGGGATGATCCAGTTGGTCCGCCGGGTCATAGGTCCGGATCCCAAGCGATGCGGCATTGTCTTCAACAAGGTCAACACCAAGAGGGCGTCCTATCGGGACGTTAGCGAGGTGATGTCCGAGGACAGCCCGTATCCGGTATTAAAGAACGTGATTTCGATGCGGGAGGTCTATAAAACCGCTATCGGTTTCGGAGCGACAGTCTTCAGCGTGAAGGGGCAGGCAACCAAGCAGGCACGCCAGGAAATTACGAATGTCGCTATGGAAATGTTGGGAATTATGGGAATTTCGGAGTAATTTCAAATGAGCGAACAAAACCAAAGCCCGCCGCAGCGCAGAAGTCTCGTGTCGTCGCTACGCAAAGGTATGGACATAGAGCGGGGCGCTGTCGACGCCAGACTCAACGCTCAAAAAACCGGCGCAGCCTCGGTGGTTGGCGACAGCTCAACTCCTTCGCAGGCAATTCCGGCGTACGGTGGACGTGGCAATACCGCGTCGGTAAAGCCTCGCCTCACGTTGCCGCTGAGCGAGCTCGTTTCTAATCCGTTCAATCCCCGGACGTTCTACCGCCCCGAGAAGGTCGACGAGCTCGCGGTGAAGATGAAGCGTGACGGGCAGTTGGAAGCGATTAAGGTTACCGAGAATCCGCGGTTCCCCGGTAAGTACGTGATCATCGACGGCGAGTATCGTTTCAGGGCGAAGAAAAGCGTCGCGGACGGGTACATCGACGCCGAGGTTTTCCCGACGCTTAGCGATCGCGACCTCTTCCTGATTGCGAACAGTCTCAACAAGGATCGCACGCCTCAGAGTTTGTTCGATGATGCTCTGGCGTACCAAAAGCTGCTCGACGAAGGAGTATTCCCGGGCCAAGATGACCTGGCAGCCAGTCTCGGTATCAGCGAATCGCTCATGTCGAAAATTCTGAAGCTGAAAAAGCTGCCGGAAACGCTGTTGCGTCGTATGGCCGAGAGTGATGAGCCGCTGGGAATTTCTCACGCGTACAACATCGCCCTGATGTTCGAGCGAAAGGGGTTACATACCGCGGAGGAGGTCCTCGACAAGGTTCTCGCCGGCGAAATGAGTTCGAAGCATCTGCAAGACCTGAACTCCCGCAACGACAATGGCGAGGTGTCCCGTAAAACGCGTGCCCACTATCTCGCTCGCGTCCAGTTTGCCGGAGCCGACGGCACCGAATACGGGCAACTGAAACGGTTTCGTGACGGGCGTACTGAGCTCAAGCTCACCGGCCTCTCTGAAGAGCAACAGGAAGCGCTGGGAGAGCGACTGGAGGCAGTCGTGAGAGAGTTCATGAATGGAAATACCGGGGCGGGCGCGTAAGGCGCCGATAAGCGTTTTCCACCGGATTGAGGCCGGTCACGATCTGGAGGAAACAAAGAGGGGAGGGCAAATGCTACGACTGAAGCGGGTGATTCGATTGACGAGAGAGGAGGGGAGGATGTTTGAAACCCTGACTGGGCAATCAACACTTCCGACAAGCATTGCCCAATACAACCGGGCACTAGAGCAAACCGCCCGGCATTACCGCCTGCTGGCCGCGCAAGAGGACTCCGCAGATGCGGAGCTTCTTGCGCGGATAGCAGAGGGGGAACTGATTACGGCTGAGCCGGCATCAGGACCAGACGAGCGATGACGCTGCTCGCGTAGCGCCCGATTCCAGGCGCGTCGCAGAGCGTTGTCAGCTCTTTTGCAAAGCCCTTTTCCACGAGAATCTCCGCCACCTCTTCGAGGCACGAGAGATCGCCGACGAGCGACGGATACCGGCGGAAGTTCTCGAGCAGCTTCTCAGGATACTTGCCAGCCACCTCGAGGAGGTGACTGTGGGCTTCTGAAATAGCTTGGCGACGCAGGGCACGTTCCGACATAACGACGTTCGACATGACAATCTCCATAGGAGCTTGCGAAGACGTCGTTCCCCACGAGGGAATCGAGTCCCCGCGCGGGTTGAAAACACGCCTGAGCCGCATCCCGATCAAATCGAGATACAGCCGTAGCAGTGGCACTGCAGATGACAAGTCGCCTGAAACGACGACGTCAGACAGGAAAATCCCGAAGGACTTTCTAGGCTACCGAAGTAGCAAGCCGTCCACCAAGGGACGAGCGAGATCCAATGGATCTCGCGGGAAAACCAGGCACGCACGTGTCCCGAATCCAGCTTGCAACGGAGGAAGCGAGCAAACCCAGGAGGGCTTGGAGAAAATCTTGGGAAAGGCCTTGAAGCTTTTCCCAAGATCTCCCCGAGTGGATCTGCGTTCTAGGAAGGGCTCGAAAGGGTGCGAGTTCCAGCTGCTCGGTGCATCAATGCGCGTATTGTTTTTGAGTGCAGCCAGAAAGTCAAGGGATTACTTCCTGCCAAGAACTACGATGCCCTACCGGCCAGCCAATTCGCGTCAGTTTGCGCGGGTGGTAGTCGGTACTGCCTCGAGCAGTATCAATCGCTTGGTCAGTTGTTCCTCGACCCACGATGACTTGCTTTCTGCGGTAGCAGGCACGGAGCCCGCCAGCTCCGCCAGCACATGGCGTGCCTCGGCCGGCGAGCTTGCCTTATGCTTGAATCGCTCGACGAGATCGGTATCCAGCCACAGGGAAGTTCGCTTGCCGCCTGCGAGACGAACTGGAACTGACTTGCGTCGCTGCCGTTTTTTCCCTCGCCCTTCCTGATCGTCGCCAGTTGCAGATACGACTTCCTGCAATGCCTCTTTGACCGCATCTTTCACGTCGGCTCGCGTGACCCGCTCTCCCATCGCTGCGGTCGACGTCGACGACGCTATCGATGCAAGCCTCTCGTTCACGATCGGCGTAAAGCCGAGGACGAACTCCGCCAGCGCAACGCCAGTCACGCCCGACTGCGTGAGCAGCCGGACGGCTTCGCCAAGCAGAAAGCGCGCATTCGCGTCGGTGAGGTCAGATGACATAGTCCAAGTTCCAGCTTGGAGTGTATCAGCATAGGGCTATGTGCGACTAGTCCGCCAGCCCGAACAGGCTATGTTCAGCGATATGGACCTATATCGCATAGTGAACCTATGCCGAAATACCATTCCAAGCTATGTCATCATGACATCGAGCATAGGAACATAGGCTATGCAGCTATACCATCGATAGGGTAGTGCGCCCAAGAAATAGCCTATGACACGGTCCAAAACACGCGGTCGATCCTGACGGCGCGGTGGTTTGGGGTTGGGGGTGTTTTTTTACAGGACCTACGTCTGTGTTCCGACAAATATCTCAAAACTTCCCAACTTCCAACCCGTCAAAGCCCCGCCGGGTAAGGCTTTCAAGCCGGAATGATGGTATTTTGGCATAGCCTCGATGGTGTTTCTGCCGGGGCATGATGGTAAGTCCGCGGTGGCATTGATGGCACTTTGGCATAGCCACGATGTTCAGCGGCCCGATCGATGGTATTTTGGCATAGGTGATCGGTGGATAACTCTATCGATGGTTGGCCAACGCTGGTCTTGACCATCATAAGGCGCTATGATGTTGACGCATTCCGACATGCGTCCACAACATTGCACCAATGCCAAAGAAGCCGCGCCAACAAATTTCAGTACCAGAACAACAGGGCCCAGAACTTAAATGGCTGGAGCAGGAGAACGCACCGGATAGTGACAGCTATGAGGTGCTCTCGCGTGACGAGAATCCTGGAACGCCCCAGACACCGTTGTTTTCGGCTGACGAATTGTTCCTGCCTGAGCGCCCTGGCACCTATCGCAAGCCTGTCGCGGCTATTCACGCTATCCCAGTCCAGCGCGACAAGAACCTGAAGTTGTCTGCTCGCAAGCTTATGGATGCGCTCGCGCTTGCCGTGCAACTTGATTTGCGTGCGCGGCCGCGGGAAGCGGCTCAGACGCTGATCCGAAAGATCCGTGAAGATCGCGCGACCCCTCTTTTCGAAATCCGTACCCACCGCCTGGCAGAACTCGCCGGGTTGTCGACCACGAACAAGGATCGGATATACGACACCCTTGCGGAACTGCTCAACTTCCAGTTTATCTGGAATGTGCTCGGCGAGGATGGCAAGGCACAGTACGAATCCATCGCAGCCTTCATTATCCGTCGAGACAAGGGTGTCGGCAGTCAGGCTGGGATTACCCGGTTTGCCTTCGAACCCGAGGTTCTTCTGTGGTTTCTCGAGCCGACTATGTGGGCGAACCTCAACTGGTCGGTAATGGCGAGCTTCGGACGTGATGCTGGTTCAGGCGAGGCCGCTTTCGGGTTGTATCAAAACGCGTGGCGCTACATCGGGACCAACGCCAAGGTCACCCCGATTCTGGATCTTGCGACGTGGATAGACTTGATTCTCGGCCCCTCGCGGTTCGTGATCATCGGCGAGAAAAAGGAAAAGCAAGCCCGCGAATATGGGGAATTCAAGCGGACCTATCTAAATCCCGCGATCGCGATGCTAAACGCGCATCCAGCATTGACGCACACGATCGCGGTCGAAGAGTTCAAGTCCGGCCGCAAGATCACCAAGCTGCGTTTCAAGTTCACGGAAAAACGCCAACAAGCATTCGAACTGCCCCTCGGGTGGCCAGACGACACGATCCAAAAGTTGAAGGATCTGGGCTTCACGGAAAAGGACATGGCGACCTTGGCCCAGCTCTATACCCATCCGCAAGTCAAAGAAGCTATGTCGCGCATGGCGGTCTCCGAGGCAAGGCTGAAGGCTCGAGGGGAGGTGATTCAGTCTCGCGAAGCATTCTTCCGAGCCATCCTCCGCAATGTGTCGAACGAGCAGACCCAGACGGAGGAAGCAGATCAAAAAGCCCTCGACGAGGCGCGTCGACTTTCACAGCAAACCGAACTGCAGCGCCGGCAGGAGGCCCTGGAAGCAAAGTTCAAGGCACACCAGCGTTCGTTGGTAGCAGCAGGGTTGCAGTCACTGCCGGAAGACGAGCGCAACCGCCTCATTCAGGCCCACCTGAAGGCCAGTCCACAAGATCGAGCGCTGTACAAGGAGGGAGAAACTCGCGCCGCTTGGCTCATCCTGTTCCAGCAGTGGCTCATCAACGCGAGGCAGGATCTTTTCCAGCAATGGCTCCCCGAACTGCATGACAGGGATTTCCAGACCTGGCTTGTCTGGCAGTTCACCACCAGGACCACCGACGAAGCGGGAGCGTAGGCGGACCCGTCAAGCGCGAAGCGATCCCGAAACTTCTCACCTTAGTGGGTTATATACGCCGTGGCGCACTTCATGCACCCATGCGGACGAATCTTTGATTCGTCCGAACCCCAGGTCTTCAGGAAGAACCCCCGATTCTGCATCAGTAAGACGTAAAAAAACCGGCCCGAAGGCCTAATGCCGTTCAGTTAAGGTTTCTTTTGAGGACTCGAACGGTGCGGCGCGAGTCAAGCTAGTTGTCGTCTCGGTCATGCTGCCAATGGCTCTATATCGGTCGAGCGCGTATACGTTTTGA
>NZ_CABVQC010000086.1 GCF_902499175.1 Burkholderia aenigmatica | reverse complement strand
ATCCGCTTCGGCGACAACCTGCCGAAGACGCGCTCGGGCAAGATCATGCGTCGCCTGCTGCGCTCGCTCGCGAAGGGCGAGGCGATCACGCAGGATACGTCCACGCTCGAGAATCCGGCCATCCTCGAGCAGCTCGCCGAAGTACGCTGATCGTACCGGTTGCGCATCACGCGCACGAGCCCCTGCGCGGCAATCCCGATTGCCCGCGCAGGGGCTTTTTGTTACATAACGGCATGACCGCTCCGACCCGTTCCGCGCCTGCCGCGCCACCGCCCGTTCCCGAGCCGCTCGCGCGTGCCCATGCGCGCTACTGGCGCTTCAACGTCGCGTTGATCGCGGTGCTGATGGTGATCGGCTTTTCGGTGTCGTTCATCGTGCCGTTCTTCGCACCGGCGCTCGCGGGTATCCGCTTCGCCGGGTTCAGCCTGCCGTTCTATGTCGGCGCGCAGGGCGCGATTCTCGTGTATCTCGTGCTGATCGTCGTCTACATCGGGCTGATGCAACGTGCCGACCGGACGCTGCGTCGCGCGTACGACGACCTTGCGGCGCTTGCCGTCAACGCACGCGGCGGGCGCTGATCCATGCTGACGCGTCGACTGATTCGCGCGTATGCGCTCTACACGCTGGGGTTTCTCGGGTTCGTGCTGCTGATGTGGCGGATCGAGCGCGCCACCGGCTCCGGCATCTGGATCGGCTACGTGTTCCTGTTCGTGCCGATCGCCGTGTATGCGGTGATCGGGTTGCTGTCGCGCACGTCCGATCTCGTCGAGTACTACGTGGCCGGGCGGCGCGTGCCGTCCGCGTTCAACGGGATGGCGACGGCGGCCGACTGGCTGTCGGCCGCGTCGTTCATCGGCCTGGCCGGATCGCTCTACGCCACCGGCTACGACGCGCTCGCGTACGTGATGGGCTGGACGGGCGGGTTCTGCCTCGTCGCGTTCCTGCTCGCGCCGTATGTGCGCAAGCTCGCGCGCTACACGATTCCCGATTTTCTCGGGACGCGCTTTTCGAGTACGGCCGTGCGCGCGCTGGCGGCCGGCGCGGCGATCCTGTGTTCGTTCGTGTATCTGGTCGCGCAGATCCAGGGGATCGGCCTGATCGCGACACGCTTCATCGGCGTCGATTTCGCGATCGGGATTTTCTGCGGGCTCGCGGGCATTCTCGTGTGCTCGTTTCTCGGCGGGATGCGCGCGGTCACGTGGACGCAGGTCGCGCAGTACATCATCCTGATCAGCGCGATCCTGATTCCGGTGTCGCTGATCGCGATGAAGAACGGGCTCGGCCCCGTGCCGCAGTTCAATTACGGCAAGCTGATGGAGCGCGTCGCGGCGCGCGAGGCGCAGGTGCGCGATGCGTTCGACGAGCAGCAGGTGCGCGACGCGTACCGCCGGCAAGCCGCGGATATCCAGACGCGGCTGGACCGGCTGCCGGCATCCTATGCGGACGCACGCCAGCACCTCGCCGACCAGCTTGCCGACTTGCGGCGCCACAACGGACCGCTGCGCGAGATCAGCCAGCGCGAGCGCGAGCTGGCCGACTTCCCGCGCGATCCGGCGGCGGCGCGTGTTGCGTGGACGCAGGCGCGCGACGACCTGCTGGCCCGGGCCGAGCCGCCCGTGCCGATGCACGAGCCATTTCCCGCCGCGAGCGAAGACGAACGCAAGCCGCGCGAGCGGAATTTCCTCGCGCTGCTGCTGTGCCTGTCGCTCGGCACCGCGAGCCTGCCGCACATCCTGACGCGCTACAACACGACCACGTCGGTGGCGTCGGCACGGCGCTCGGTCGGGTGGACCCTGTTCTTCATCGCGCTGTTCTACCTGAGCGTGCCGGTGCTCGCGGTGCTGATCAAGTACGAGATCCTCGCGAACCTCGTCGGGCGGCCGTTCGCCGAATTGCCGGCGTGGGTCACGCAATGGCATCACTTCGAACCCGACCTGATCAGCGTCGTCGAAGTGATTCGCGACGGCATCGTGCACTGGTCGGAAATCCAGATGCAGCCGGACATGGTCGTGCTGGCCGCGCCGGAGATCGCCGGGCTGCCGTATGTCGTGTCGGGGCTGATCGCGGCCGGTGCGCTTGCCGCGGCGCTGTCGACCGCGGACGGGCTGCTGCTGACGATCGCGAACGCGCTGTCGCACGACGTCTACTACTGCATGGTCGCGCCCGACGCATCGAGCCAGCGGCGCGTGACGATCTCGAAGGTGCTGCTGCTCGGCGTCGCGCTGTTCGCGTCGTATGTCGCGTCGCTCAATACCGGGAAGATCCTGTTTCTGGTCGGCGCCGCGTTCTCGCTGGCGGCCTCGAGCTTCTTTCCGGTGCTCGTGCTCGGCGTGTTCTGGAAGCGCACGACGACGCGCGGTGCGATCGCGGGGATGGTGACGGGGCTCGCGGTGTGCGTGTACTACATCGTGTCGACCTATCCGTACTTCACGCAGCTGACGGGGTTCGCAGGGCACACGTGGTTCGGGATCGAGCCGATCAGTTCGGGGGTGTTCGGGGTGCCGGCGGGGTTTGCGGTGGCGATCGTGGTGAGTCTGTTTGATCGAAAGCCGGATGAATATACGCTGGCGCTGGTGGATTACATCCGGCATCCGTGACGCGGGGAGGCGTGAGGAGCCGATGCACGGCCCGCCTCACGCTGCGGCCGATTGCGGCCGACCCGTGCAGATCATGTGAAGACCCGCTGATTTCACGGAGAAATCAGCGGGTCGGATGTTTCTGGCAGAGCGAGGCTACACGCGAGAACTGCCACGCGAAGGTGGCGCCCGCTGCCACGGCGATCGCCGCCCGGCTTGCCTTCGCCGACAAGCGACTTTCTAAAGACTTTCGATATTCCTGCCGATAACAATCGAGGAGCTTGCATTTCTCGTGCGCCGCGTCGATGTCGACCAGGGCGACACGGGGCGGGCAACGGTCCGGATTCGACAAGATCTACATAAATAAAAACGGGGAAGCCGCAGTAATGAAACGCCATATAAGCGGCCTGGTTCTGGGCTTGATCAGCCTGGGTACGGTCGCACAGCAAATACCGGAAGAGGCGGGCACGGAGACGGAGGCGGTTGGTTTGCCCGACGGCGTGACGACGGAGAGGAATCCCCTCAAGCAGGCTTATCTGTCCAAGGCATCGCTGAAGCCGGCGTTGTTCAGGCCGAACGCGAGCATGCCCGATATCGTGAACGAGGACCTGCTGCGCGGGATGTCCGAAAGCGGTCGCGTCAAGGGTCAGGCAGGCGAGTTCATCGGCTACATGCCGAAGCTCAAGGTGCTGCCGTGCCAGGCCGACTGTCAGGGCGACGACTACGAGAAAGCCGTGGCCGCCTTGATCAAGGGCTACGAAGGTAACGGCAAGTACTTCCAGTCGCGCGGCGAGATGATCGTCCAGGTACGTTGGTTCCACGTGCGTTCGTGGTACACGCGTTCGCTGCCGTACGGCGCGGATACGTTCGGCGTGTCGTTCATGCTGGAGGGCAAAGTGGTTTCGCTCGGCAAGAAGAGCATCGTCGGCGGCAAAGAAACCGCGGACGACCTTGCCCGCGACGTCGGCGCACGCATGGCTGCGGAGATGGCTTACACGCTCGGTGTCGGTGTCAAGCCGACCTGGCTCTCGACGACGAACAACATTTCGAAGGGTATTGCCGGCGCGATCACGTCCACGGTAGCCGTGGTCGATGGATTGTTCGGCGTCGAGGACGTTCGTCCACGCATCGAGCCGGCTACCGCGGCCAATGACAATCTGCTGCCCGCCATCGATGGCATCGGGCCGAACGAGGTCGAGCCCATCACCGAGATGCACTACATCAACTCGCTCACGTTCTGACGGGCGATTGACCCACTTTTCGCCGGATCCTCACCCCGATCCGGCATGCCAATCTGATATTTCGGACCACAATCAGCATGAGCATAACCCTGAAGGAATATGTAGGAAGTCATCGTGACGCCGAGCGCGGCGTCATGTTTCTGTGCGCCGGCGTTGGCGCACTGATCGCGGAACGCGTTCTGAAGTCGTTGAATTACCCAGGGCTGGGTGAGGCCTGCGGATATGCGTTCATTTTGCTCACGCTCTTTGCTTTCTACCTGCTGCTTCGGACAATGAGGATTGCAAAGAAGGAGTATCAGGCCGCCGCACCGGAGTGTGTCGACCTTAGCCGAGTGAAGCGGATTCGGTATCTCTGGATTGCCGTGGGCGGCCTCGTCGTCGTTCATTTCGTGCTGTTCAAGACGCTGGGCGGCGAAGGCGTCGACCGCAAGCTGGACGCCAGTAACGGCTTCGACGAGGTCAACTATCACGCGTCGCTGACCAAGGCGATGTCGGAAATGACTGCCGAGCAGGTCGAGGCCTACAACTGGGCTGTCAGCGATCTCGATGTCCGGACCTTTGTCGGTCGCTACGGAAAATCACCGACGGCACGGGACGTGGTACTGGGCGAAGCCAATCGTTACATTCGATTGAACGAGGACAAGATCGATCGGCTGAAGGAGAAGCTTGCCACGATGGAGCCCGAGATCAAGGACAACAAGGAGAGGCGGGCAGAGGCGCTGCGATTGTTGAAGACGGTTGTCCCGCGGATCACGTACGTCGGATATTCGATCAAGACCGAAGAGAGAAGGAAAAACCGGGACTCGTGCACGGATATCGTGTGTTCGAATCAGGGTAATGACGTGTATCCCCCGGCCATCTGGTACACCATCGATAACCAGAGCGATCTGAAACTGGTCAGCTTGCCTTGCACGATTGAATATCACGCGAAGGGGAAGCAAACGACGTATACGGAAAAGAAGGAGTGTCTGAAAAACCTCGAGCCGACGAATGGCGAGTATGGTGTGACGCTCAATCCTGGCGGAAATGACAATTTTTCGGAAGGGGGGGCGACGATCGCTTTCAATTACGAACAGGCAACCATGCCGGATCCCTCCAGCAAATGGAGCGAACTGAGCGCGATGCCGGCCAAGCTGCCCGAACTGGAGCAACTCGACTCAGCGCGAAGCGCGATCGAAAAGGCGGAGTCGGTCAAAAGCGCCGTGCGTCGTTGAGTTCGTCCGGTCGGGCGGCGCCCAGGCGCACGGGACAGTGCCCCCGCTTCTTGCAGCACACCGGCCCGTCGCACATGGCGGGCTGGACGAAACATTTCTGCTGACCGACGGTGCATCCACTGGAATCAGGTTGCGGAATTGGCGGATGCGGAGTCTCAGGGGAGGAGGGCGCACGGTTGTACGTAGTGCGTCGGTCGTCCGCCCGGAATGTCATGCGCTGGCGCGCTGATGCGAGACGCCCGTAAAACGAGAAAGCCCTGAAATCCTTGGCAGCGCTGGCTTCGGCTGGCTCGGGTTTCAGGGCTTGTGTCCTGGCGGAGAGAGGGGGATTCGAACCCCCGATAGGCGATTAACCTATACACGCTTTCCAGGCGTGCGACTTAAACCACTCATCCATCTCTCCGGAAGACCGAGAGTATAGCAAACTCTGGCGGCAGTCCGCCACTCCGTCCGACGATCCATGCAAATCGGTCGGGTCGCGAGGTCGGCGGCCCGCCAGACGACCGTCGAGCGGGCAGTCGCGCCATCGTGCGATCATGCCCCGTCCGCTTGCATTTTCCAGCCCTTCATTCAACGGGAACGCCACGCCATGTCGCCGTCCGCCTTGCTCGCCTTTGCCCTGATCCTGTCCGTCGGCGTCGCGACGCCGGGCCCGACGGTGTTGCTCGCGATGAGCAACGGCTCGCGGTACGGATTGCGTCACGCGATGGTCGGCATGCTCGGCGCCGTCACGGCCGATGTCGTGATGATCGCGCTGGTCGGGTTCGGCCTCGGCGTGCTGCTCGACGCGTCGGAAACGGCATTCGTCACGCTGAAGCTGGCCGGCGCTGCTTGGCTCGCCTATGTCGGCGTGCGGATGCTGCTGTCATCCAGCGGTTCTGCCGCCGCGCAGGCGCTCGATCACGCGACACCCGATCGCCGGACCGCGTTCCTGAAGAGCTTTTTCGTCGCGATGAGCAACCCGAAGTACTACCTGTTCATGTCCGCGCTGCTGCCGCAGTTCGTCGACCGGTCGCATGCGATCGCGCCGCAGTACGCGATCCTCGCGGCGACGATCGTCGCGATCGACGTCGTCGGGATGACCGGCTACGCACTGCTCGGCGTGCATTCGGTGCGCGTCTGGAAGGCGGCCGGAGAGAAGTGGCTGAACCGCGTCAGCGGGTCGCTGCTGCTGATGCTCGCGGGGTACGTCGCGCTGTATCGCAAGGCAGCGAACTGACGCGGCGATGCATCGGGAACACGCCTCCCGCCGAGTGGTGCGGCGATGAAGCCGATCGAGCGCTTCACGCTCGAAACGCACGATGGTCCGTACGAAACGTGGCCGTCGCGCACCCATGTGCGCGTGAACGGCGTACGTTCCGGCCTCACTGTTTCCGGCTATGTGCTGCTTCGCCAGTACGAGACGCCGGACGCGTATCTGCTCGTGACCGACTACGACTGCCCGTTCGAGGAGGCCGTCACGTTCACGCTCGTGTCGAAGGATCCATTCAAGGCGCTCGCGCAGCGCACGGTCGGCGCGATGTACGCGTCGTGCCATCTGGACGACATCACGTGGACCGACGGCCGGCATTTCAGTGCGACGTTCGTGGGGATCGACGGACGCTGGGATTTCACGATTCGTGACCGATCCGTGCCGTTCATCGTGCCACGGCTCGGCATGAGTCGCGTGCAGGAACGGTAACGCGGAATCGGCGCTCGCGGACGTCTCGTCCGCGCATGCGCGCCGTCCGAAACCCGCCAGAACAGCCGGTTTCATTTCTCTTTCGCATTGATCAGACATGTAAGTTTGGCGGGCTCAAAATCTTGCGCAGCCAACGCACATGGCGGCCAGAACGGCGACGGCCGGGCATCGCATCCACCTGCCACATTACAAAATGAATGGTTATTGAAAGAATTCCTTCCCTTGACGCAAGGCGCTCGAGGCATTTATTGTCCGTCTGCCGACCGTGAGAGAGCACGGCGGCAATCGCGGATGCGCGCCTCGCGCGCATGACAACACGCAGCAGAAAGCAGAAAAGGAAACGTGGTAGCCACATGAAGCCGCTATTCGATGACAAGAACTCCGATGCGGTCAGCGATCGTCCTTCCACCCCGTCTGCGTCACCCGTCGCAGTGCCTGTCGCCGCCGCCGTTGCCGTGCCCGCAGCACGCCCGGCGGAGAACGTCCGCCTGATCACCGTCGACGAGATCGACCAGCTCGGCGCGACGCAGGGCACGCGGATCGCCGCCTTCTCCCAGCAGATTCTCGCGAGCGTCCGCGCGTCGGATGCCGACCAGTTCGGCGACAAGCTCAACGAACTGATCGCGACCGCGAAGGGGCTCGACCCGCGCGGCGCCGACAAGGGCGGGCTGCTCACGCAGGTCACGCGGCTGTTCCGCTCGACCAAGGAGAAGCTGCTGTCGCAATACGAGTCGGTGAGCAAGCGGATGGACACGCTCGTCGTCGAGCTCGAGAACCATGCGCAGCGCCAGAAGGCCGGCATCGATGAACTCGAGCGGATGTACAACGACAACTACGCGTTGCACCAGGAGCTCGCGCAGTCGAAGGCGCACGGCGAAACGGCGCTCGCGACGCTGCGCGCGCATCTCGAGGCCGGCCAGCAGCCGGCGGACGACGCGTTCGCCGCGCAACGCCTGCTCGACGTGAAGCGCAAGGTCGACGCGCTCGAAAGCAAGCTCGACGACCTCGACCGCGCGATGCTGATGTCGAAGCAGCTCGCGCCGCAGATCCGGATGGAGCAGGACCAGAAACGCACGCTGACGTCGAAGTTCATGACGATCAAGACCGTGCTGATCCCCGCGTGGACCAACGCGTTCGCGCTCTACCTCGAGCAGCTCAGCACGAAGCGCGCCGCGGCGCTCGCGAACGCGACGTATGACGCGGCCGACGAGGCGATCCGCGCGCAGGCCGACCTGAACCGCCAGAACGCGCAGGAAGTCGCGAAGCTTGGCCAGCGTCCGGTGATCTCGACCGACACGTTCGAATACGCGCAGCAGCAGCTGTTCGGCGCATTCGACGACATCACGCAGATCATCGCCGACGGCAAGCGCCAGCGCGAGCAGGACGCGCCGCGTCTGCGCCAGCTCGAACAGGACCTGATCACCCGATTCGCTCCGAAGCACAACTGAAAGAACCGAGAGAACACCGCATGATTACGCTTGAGAAACGCGCGGCGAAGGTCGCGATCGTCCTCGAAAAACGCCAGATCCTGAAGCCGCCAGTCGTGCGTGTCGGCGCGGCGCTCGACATCTCCGGCTCCGCGAAGCCGCTCTACCAGTCGGGCGTGATCCAGGAGACGCACGACCGGATCCTCGGTATCGCACTGAAGTTCGACGACAACGGCGAAGTCGACACGTGGACCTTCACCGAAGGCTACGATCGCCTGCCGACCGCGACGCCGGACAACTACGGTTCGTACATCTCCGACTACGTGCTCGAAGCGCGGATCGACAAGTGGGGCGGCACGCAGTACGCGCCGGTGATGAACGACATCGTCGATTTCTTCTTCCGCGCGCCGGAGCCGTCGCCGAAGCGCGCAGAGAAGCGCGGCTTCCTGAGCCGGCTGTTCGGCGGTGCGGACGAAACGCCCGCGCCGGCCGCGTCCGCACCGGTGAACGGTGATCTGCCCGCATGGGTGCTGTTCGTCACCGACGGCCAGAACCCGAAGAACGACCGCAAGCGCGTGCGCCAGCTGCTGGCCGAGTCGCAGCACTACCCGCTGTACTGGTCGCTCGTCGGCGTCGGCGAGCCGAGCGAATTCGGCTTCCTCGCGGAAGTCGCGGACGAGATGCCGAACGTCGGCTTCCTGCATCTCGAATCGCTCGACGTCAGCGACGAACAGATCTACGAACAATTGATCACGCAGGAATTCTGCGACTGGGTGCGCGCGAAGTAAGCGCGGCCCGCACGTCTTTTATCCAGAACTCGATTACCCCATCATGTTGAAAGACTTCAAGATCCCGTTGTCGCTCACGGTGCTCGCGCTGATCGCGGCCTATCTCCTCGGCGGCATGAAGGACATGCTGATCGTCGCGGTCCTGTCGGTGCTCGAAATCTCGCTGTCGCTCGACAACGCGGTCGTCAATGCATCGGTGCTCAAGAACTGGTCGGAGAAGTGGCGCAACCGCTTCATGGTGTTCGGCCTGCCGGTCGCCGTGTTCGGCATGCGGCTCGTGTTCCCGCTGTTGATCGTCGCCGTGATCGGCCACATCGGCATGTGGGACGCGCTGACGCTCGCGATCGAGTCGCCGGAGAAGTACGCGGCGATCCTCACGTCCGCGCATCACCAGGTATCCGCATTCGGCGGCGCGTTCCTGCTGATGGTGTTCTTCAAGTTCATGCTCGATACCGAGAAGGACGAGCACTGGATCGGTTTCCTCGAAGGCCCGATGAGCCATCTCGGCCGCATCACGGCGCTGGAAGTGGCGCTGACGCTCGCGATCATCATCGTCGCGTCGCTCTACGTGCCGGCGGCCGAGCAAGTGGGTTTCCTGCTCGCGGGTGCGTTCGGCGTGATCAGCTTCGTGATCGCGCACGGCATCGGCGATCTGATCGGCGGGGAGGAGACGGGCACGCGCGTGGTGCGCGAAGGCGTCGCGGGTTTCATGTATCTCGAAGTGCTCGATTCGTCGTTCAGCTTCGATGGCGTGATCGGCGCATTCGCGCTGTCGAACAACATCTTCCTGATCGCGCTCGGCCTCGGCGTCGGCGCGGCCTATATCCGGGAGATGACGCTCGTGCTGCTGAAGAAGGGCACGCTCGCGCAGTACCGCTATCTCGAACACGGTGCGTTCTGGGCGATCGGTGCGCTCGCCACGATCATGTTCCTCGGCGTGAAGTTCGACGTACCCGAGGTCATCACCGGCCTGGTCGGCGCGGCGATGATCGCCGCGGCCGTGTGGTCGTCGATCGTCGTGCAGCGCAAGGAAGACCGGACCGCCGTGGCGGGCGAGTGACCACGCGCGACGCGCGGGTCGAAAACCATCAACGAGGGGCCGCGCAGGGCGGCCCGGCATTGCCGCCGGCGCAACGGCGGTTCCAGCAGAAGAGGTTCAGATGATCAATTTGTCGAAAGGCGGTCGCGTCAACCTGTCGAAGGAAGCGCCCGGCACGCAGAAGTTCCGCATCGGTCTCGGTTGGGATGCGAACTCGACGGACACGGGTACGGATTTCGATCTCGACGTGTCGGTGTTCCTGTGCAAGTACGACGCGCAGAGCAATCCGAAGCTGATCTCGGATCAGCACTTCGTGTTCTACAACAGCGAAGTGCGCACGATGGAGCGCAAGGACACCTTCATCCAGCCGGGCGACGATTTCCCGAAGCGCGGGATGCCCGCGTCGAAGTGCCTGGGCGTCGTGCATAGCGGCGACAACCGCACGGGCAGCGGCGACGGCGACGACGAGGTGATCTTCATCGACGTGACGAAGCTCGCCGCGGACATCGAGGAAATCTCGGTGGTCGTGACGATCGACCAGGCCGAAGCGCGCCGCCAGAATTTCGGCCAGGTGCGCAACAGCTACATCCAGATCGCCGACGAGGTGTCGGGTGCGGTGATCGCGAAGTACGCGCTCGAGGAGGACTTCTCGATGGAGACGTCGGTGCAGGTCGGCAGCTTCTATCGCCGCGATGGCCACTTCATGTTCAAGGCGGTCGGCGCCGGCTACAACCGCGGCCTGGGCGACTTCGTGCGCGCTTACGGCGGCGCGGTCTGACTGGCGGCAGCCCGGCCGGCGGGATACCGCCGCGCCGGGCAGGAAGCAGCGATGACGAATCCGTCTGACGAGCCGAAGCGGCTCGAGTTCGATACGACGCCCGAGCGCACGCCCGGGCGTCTTGCGTTCGACGTGCCGCCTGCGGCCGCGATGCCGGTCGCGCGTGCGCCCGAGCGGCCGGCGCCGCAGGCGCTCGACTTCGGGCCGGCACCTGCGTCCGATAAGGCCGTGCGCGCGGCGCCTGCCGAGGCGGTCGGCCGCGCGGTGTTCGGCGAATCGAACCATCCGCAGCTCGAAGCGTGCTTCCGCGCCGCGCAGGCCAGCTTTCCGAATCTGTATCCCGACTACGCGCCGCGCATCGAGCGGCACATCCGGCAACTGGTCCCGCTCAAGCTCGCGACGGTCGCGACGATCGGCGACGGCGCGCTGGAGACGGCGGGCAACCTCGTCGAAGCCGTCGCGGCGGCGACGCGCGAGTTCAACGAACTCGGCGCGGCCGACATGATGGCCGGCATGCTCGCGCAGGCGACGCGCAAGGCCGGCATGTTCGAACGCTGGTTCGGTGCGGCCGCGTCGGGCCATGTCGACTACCGTGCGGCGATCGGGGCGCTCAAGCAGTCGCTCGGTTTCTTTCCGCGCCGTACCGAGGACCTCGCCGCGAAGGTCCGACATGCGGAGGAGAATCTCGTGGTCGTGCTTGCGGCGCTGAGCGCGGTGTCGGACGTCGTGCGCGCACCGGATGACGCGGGCGTCGAGCGCACGCTGTTCGACCGCCGCAACATCGTCGGGCAGGCGGTGCAGCAGATCCGCATGCAACCCGCGCAATTGCGCGGGCTCGACGAGCGCGTGACCGATCTGCTGTCGCGTGCCGATCATCTGATGAACGTCGTGCTGCCGGCGGCATTGGCGGCGCGGCCGCAGCGCTGAGCGCACGGCTCGGCGGGCACGAATGCGCACGCCACGCCACGCCGCATCGCCTCGCATCGCGTCGCGCCATTTCACGTGCACCGGCGCGAGTCTGCTATCTTCCCGGGCATCTCATCGCTTTTCCGCCGATTCTCCATGACTGACCGCATCGTTGCCGCATTCGATTTCGACGGCACCATCACGACGACCGACAGCTTTCGCCATTTCGTCCGCTATGCGGTCGGCACGCCACGCTTTGCTTGGGCCGGCTTGCGTGCGCTGCCGTGGATCGTCGCGATGAAGGCCGGGCTGATGTCGCGCGGCGATGCGAAAGCGAAGTTCGCGTCGTTCGCATTCGGGCCGGTGCGCGAGGACGCGCTCGATGCGCAGGCGCGCACGTTCGTCGACAGCTACCTGCCGAGCCTCGTGCGTCCGGAAATGCTCGACCGCATTCGCGAGCATCGGGCACGCGGGCACGAGCTCGTGCTGGTGAGCGCGTCGCCGTCGCTGTATCTGGAGAAGTGGGCGAAGACGGCCGGCTTCGATGCGGTGCTCGCGACGCGGCTCGCGTTCGAGCGCGGCACCTTCGCCGGGCGGCTCGACGGCGAAAACTGCTGGGGGCCGCAGAAGGTCGTCAGGCTGCGCGGGTGGTGGGGCAACCGGCCGCCGAAGCAGCTGTTCGCGTATGGCGACAGCCGTGGCGACAAGGAAATGGCCGAACTCGCGAACTGGTCGTGGATCCGCGGGCAAGGGCCGATGCCGCCGATCGGCGGCTGACGCAGTTCGTTACGCGTCGGCCTGAGCCTGGCGCGTGCCGCGCGCCGGACGATACGTACCCCAGCGATTCGCCCGCGCGAACGTGCCGACGTCGTTGAAGCGCACCCCGACTTCACGCAGCGCCGCATGCGCGGTGCGCGCGGTCAGCTGGCGGATGTAGAACGGGTCGCGCACCACGAAGTGATGGATCGCGTGCGTGCTGCCGAAATTGAAGCAGAACAGCTGGAACGGCAGCATCCACCACGGGTTGAGGACCTGGGTCTGCTGGATCACGTTGCGCGAATCGATGTCGCCGAAGTAGTGCATGTTCGAGCTGACGAAGTTGATGCAGAAGCTGCGCACGAAGTTCGGCCCGAGCCACACCACGGCCAGGAAATCGACAACGCTCATCACGCGTTCGACGAGGGCCGGCACCGTCACCGGGTAGCCGAACGCATGCAGCGCGAACAGGCCGACGTGATAGACGATGAACGCGTGCCACAGCACGTAGTACACGTGACCGACCGGCATGTACGACGACACCTGTTCGACGCGCAGCTGCAGGCGCTCGGACGGATCCTGCACCGGCTGCGCGGCCACATACTGCTTGACCTTGCGGCGCATCGCGGCCGGCCGCAGCACGACGGCGAGCATGCCGTCCGCGATCATCAGCAGGCGTTTCACGCCCCAGCGCTCGCCGTTGGTGATGCCGTATTCCTCGAGATCCGATTCGCCGCCCGACACCTTGTGGTGATGCAGGTGCATGCGCCGCCGCGTCCACGGGTTGATCGTGCCGGGCCGCGTGAGCCAGCACAGCGCCATCATCAGGTGATAGGCCCACGGCGTCTTCTTGAAGTACATCAGGTGGATCAGGTCGTGCTCGAGCTCGTGGATCAGCGACGTGACGAACGCGGCGAGCGGCAGCGCGACATACCACGCGATCGCACCGCGCGCATACAGCCAGGCGATCGCGAGCATCGCGCTCACCGAGACGGTCATCACGGTCGCGCCGACGAGGTTCTGGTTGTCGAGCAGCGGAACGCGCGCGCGGATCGCGTCGCTCGCGGCGTTGACCTCGCGGCGGACGTACGCGACCTTGTCCGCGTCGTTGCGAAAGGCGGTTCGTGCGGGTTGGCTCATCGACCGGGGTTCCTGCGGAAAGGGTGGGGCGCAATGCCGATGTGACAAGCATAGGCGCGCGCCGGACCGCACGCGAGGGCCGCCGGTGCCAATGGCGGTGTCATTTCGGGCCACGATGGCCGGCCGGCACGGCTAGAGTCTCGCCCCGGTGTCATTGCGGGCCAGCGACGCTACAATCCGCCGAAACCGCTCCGGAGTCCGCCGCATGGTCCTGTCCGTCCCGGATGCCGCGCGCCAGCTGAACAAGGCGACGGTGTCGTCCGCGTATGCGCTGTTCATGCTGATGCTGGCCGAGGAGCGCGGCATCGATGGCGGCCGCATTCTTGCCGGCTCGGGCGTCGAGCGCGACCGGCTCGCGCAGCCCGATGCGCGCATCACGCCGCTGCAACAGGCGGCGATCGTGTTCAACCTGCTCGACGCCACCGACGACCCGTCGATCGCGATCGAGATCGGCCTGCGCAGCAGCCTGACGAAAGCGGGACTGATCGGTTTCGGGCTGATGAGCTGCGCGACGCTCGGCGAGGCGATCGCGCTCGGCATCCGCTATCTGCCGACGCGCGTGCCGTTCTTCTCGGTGCGGCTCGCGCAGCTCGACGGGATCGTCGACATCGATGTGCTCGAAGCGTTTCCGCTGGGCCGGCTGCGGCAGTTCGCGGTCGAGAACTTCCTGGTCGAGACGGCGATCCTGTTCAATTCGCTGCTGTATCCGGTGCCGGGGCGCACGCTGCAGTCGCGTGCCGAACTCCATTTCGAATGGCCCGAGCCGCCGTGGTTCGAGCGTTATCGCGCGCGGCTGCCGCGCTGCCATTTCGACGCGAGAGCGAACCGCATCCGCTGTGACGCCGCGCTGCTCGGCGAACCGATCGGCACCGCGAACGCGCATACCGCGCAGATGATCGTGCAGCAGTGCGAGGCCGAACTCGCGCGGCTCGGCTATGCGGAAAGCATCGTCGAGCGCGTGCGCAACCTGCTGATCTGCGGCGAGGGCGGTTATCCGTCGGTCGACGACGTCGCGCGCGAGCTGCATGTGTCGGCGCGTACGCTCAAGCGCAAGCTCGCCGAGTACGGCGCGACCTATTCGGCGCTGCTCGACGAGATCCGGTTGCGCGACGCGCTGCGGCTGCTCGAGGGGACGAGGCTGCCGGTCGACGAGATCGCCGCGCGCGTCGGCTATACGGATCGCGCCAATTTCACGCGTGCGTTCAAGCGCTGGACGGGCGTCGCGCCGAGCGAGCGGCGCTGAACGCGGGGACGTACCGGTCAGCGTTGTGGGCCTGCCGAGTCATGCCGAGCGCCACGACTTCAGACGGTCGCGACCCAGTTCGCACCGCGCCCGCCGGCCACGCGCGCGTGCGGCGACAGCGCGCCGTCGTCTGGCGCGATCGCATACACCGACACGAATTCCGACTGTTCGCCGCAGGCGACGAGCCAGCGTCCCGACGGGTCGATCGCGAACCCGCGCGGCTGCGTCTCGGTGGCGGTCGCGTGCGCGGGTTCGAACCTGCCATCCTCGGTGCGGCGATAGCAGAGCAGGCGGCTCGACGTGCGTTCGCTGACGTAGGCGAAACGCTCGTCGGGCGTCAGGTGCAGGTCGGCGGCCCAGACGGACGGCTCGGCGGGCACGGGCGGCCGTGCATGGCCTTGCGCGAGTTCGGCGACGGCCGGATGGCGCGCGCTCACGTGTGCATCGCCAAGCCGGCCGGTGTCGGGATCGCGCGCGAACGTCGCGAGCGTGGCCTGGAATTCGCTGACGACGACGAGCGTACGGCCGTCATCCGCGAAATGCAGGTGACGCGGGCCGAACCCGGCCGGCACGCGCGTTTCGCCGTGTTCGAGCGCGCGCAGGCCGCCCGCGTCCTCGACGAGCGCGAAGCTGAACACGCGATCCGAGCCGAGCGAGCTGACGTACGCGAAACGGTTGTCCGGCGACACGATCACCGAGTGTGCGTTCGCGATGCCGCCCACGACCTGCAGCGGCGCGCCGTCGCCGTCGCGGACGCGCGCGGCGTCGTAAAGGCTCAGCGAATTCCCGCCGTACGACGCGCCGAGCAGCCAGCGGCCGCTGCGGTCGAGCGACAGGTACGCATGGCTTGCGTCGATCGCGGTTGCGCCGATGCGCACGAGCGCGCCGGTGGCCGGTACGACGCGGAACGCGACGATCGTCGGCTGTTCGCCGCGCGTCGAGACGTAGAGCCGTGCGCGGTCGGCTTGTACGGCGATCGGCATCGCGACGTCGCCGGCAGGGTAGCGGGCGAGCGGCGCGAGCGTGCCGTCGCCGGCGAGGGAGAACGTGGCGAGGTCGCCGTCGGCGGCATTCGAGACGACGACGGTCAGGCGGTCAGTGTTCGGCATGGCGGAGCATCGAAGCGTTCGTGAAGGAGTCGTCGGCCGGCAGGCCGCGCGGCGGATCGCTGCGCCGGTGGGTGCGCGCGAACAGCGCGGCGACCGCGGCGACGAGCGAAGCGATCGCGAGCGCATACAGCCCGCCCGTGATCGAACCCGTATGTTGCTTCAGATAGCCGAAGGCCGTCGGCGCGACGAAACCGCCGAGGTTGCCGACCGAGTTGATCAGCGCGATCACGGCCGCGGCCACGCGCGTGTCGAGATAGCCCTGCGGGATCGGCCAGAACAGCGATGCCGCGGCCTTGAAGCCGAGCGCGGCGAAGCAGATCGACGCGAACGACCATACCGGGTTGTGCGACGTCGACGCGAACAGCCCGCATGCGGCGAGCACGAGCGAGCACGCGAGCCAGCGCTGCGGATGCTTCCACTTCGACGACAGCACCGCGAAGCCGTACATCGCGCCGATCGCGATCATCCACGGAATCGTGTTGTACAGGCCGACCTGGAAATCGGTGAGGCCGCCCATCTTGCGGATGATCGTCGGTAGCCAGAACGTGGCCGCGTAGATCGTCAGCTGGATCGCGAAATACAGGAAGCAGAACAGCATGATCTGCGGATCGCGCAGCAGCGCGCCGGCGCGCACCGGCACGTTCGAGCGGACGTCGCGCGTCGCGCGCTCTTCGTCGAGCGCGTTCTGGAGCGCCGTGCGTTCTTCGGCCGTGAGCCACGTGGCGTCGCGGATATGCGATTTCAGCAGCAGCCAGCTCGCGCCGCACAGTGCGACCGAGAACATCCCCTCGATCAGGAACATCCACTGCCAGCCTTCGAGGCCGAAGCCGCGCACCGACAGCAGCGCACCCGTGACGGGCCCGGACAGCACCGACGCGAAGGCGGAGCCGCCGAGGAAGATCGCCATCGCCTTGCCGCGTTCCTGCGGCGGCAGCCATTGCGACAGGTACAGCACGACGCCGGGGAAGAAGCCGGCCTCGGCGGCGCCGAGCAGGAAGCGCAGCGCGTAGAACGACGTGTCGTTCCACACGAACGCCATCGCGGCGGCGACGATGCCCCACGTCGCCATGATCCGGGCCAGCCACACGCGCGCGCCGTAGCGCTGCATCAGCAGGTTCGACGGCACTTCGAACAGCGCGTAGCCGACGAAGAACAGCCCGGCGCCGAGGCCGTACGCGGCCGCGCCGATGCCGATCGACGCTTCGAGATGGCGATCGACGAAGCCGACGTTCACGCGGTCGATGTAATTCGCGATGAACATGATCAGCACGAGCGGCAGTACATGCCACTTCACTTTCGAGACGGCGGACGCGAGCGGGTCGCGTCCGGGCAGGGCGGGCGAGGGCGGGTTCAAGCGTGTCTCCGATCGGGCGGGGGCGGACGGGGCGGTTGCCCGCGTTCGCATCTGGGTGGCTGTCTGGATGGTATGTCGTCGTATGACATGGTACGCCTGAGAGACGATGAAGACGTCGCGGGTTTACCCGGAAATTTCGCAGATATTGGGGAATCTCACGAGATCGGTTGGGTATCCAGCCATGTCTGATGACATATGACATGAAATGAGTATGCGCCGATCACCGGACACCCGGTCGCGACCCGTGCGCGCGGTGCATCGACCGGGCAGCCCGTTCGGCGCCCGCCGCCGCGGCCGTTACGCCATCGACACGACGCTGTTGAGCAGCGTCTTCACGAGCACGGCCTGCCGCGTCGCGCCCGTTTTCGCGAAGATGCCGCGCAGGTGCGCACGCGCGGTGTTTTTCGTGATGCCGGTCGCGGTGGCGGCCTCGTCGAGCGTCAGCCCGTCGACGAGCAGCAGCGCGATTTCGGTTTCCATCGGCGTGAGCCGGAACAGCCGGTGCAGCATGTCGCGCGACGTCTGCGGCGACGATGCCGGATCGCGGACGAACACCGCGACGGCCGGCCGGTGCTGGCGGTCCTCGGCGCCGCGGTAGGGCGCGAGCGGGCGCAACAGCACGCTCAGCGGCATCGCGCCGCCGGGGCGCGACAGCGTGGTGGCTTCGATACGCGCGAGCGCGCCCGCGCGGAAATGCTCGAGCGCGGCCTGCAGCGCCTTCTGCAGCCGCCGCTCGTCGAGCGGGCACGATGCATGGAGCCGCTCCTGGCGCATGCACAGCCCGTCCTGCTGCTCGATCAGCCGCTCGGCGATGCGGTTGCGCTTGATCACGCGGCCGTCCTCGTCGACGATCGCGGTGCCGACGTCGAGCCGGTCGACGGTGCCCGCATACAGCGCGCGTTCGGCATCGAGCACGTCGAACGCCGCATGCAGTTCGACCGCCCGCTGCAGGTGCGGCAGCAGCGTCGCGATCCGTGCGCGCTCGGCCGGGTCGAAATCGCGACCGCCGTGCGCGCGGCTCACGAAGAACGCGCATTCGACGCCGCGTTCGCCGCGCAGGTTCGCGCCGAGGATGTAGCGCAGGTCGAGCGGCTGCAGGTACTGCCGATAGAAATCGTGCGCGCGCCACGCGGTTTCGCCGAACAGCCGGTCGGCCGTGAAGACCTGGCCGGGCGGCTGGTCGAGAAACGGGCACAGCGCATAGAACTGCTCGCTGTACGACGGCTCGCCGGGTAGCAGCGGGCCGTGCGCCGACGCGTTGATGATGAGCCCGTGCCGTGCGCCGCCCGGATTGCGCAGCACGAGCGTCGTGAAGCTCGCGTCGAGCCGCGCGCGGAGCGCTTCGAGGAAGCCGGCCCACGGGGTCGTTTCCGACGGGCCCTGATAGACGAGCCCGAGCCACGCGCTGAGTTCGCGCGCCGTCCACGCCGCGTCGTCGAAACCGTCGTGCGCGGCCGGGTCGCCGGGCGCCAGCGCGATGGACATGCTCGTGTTCTCCTGGTCGGGATGAAGGACTCCCGGACCAGCATACCGGCCGGCTGGCGGCCCGCGTCATCCGAACGGAGTAGGCGGCGCGGGCAGGCGGGCAACCGCCGGGCTGCCCGCTGGCGGTGCTTACGCCGCGCGTTCGCGCAGCAGGTACGCGACGATGCGGTCGGCCGCTTCTTCAGGCGACTCGGCGACCGTGTCGACGCGCAGCTCGGGCTGCGCCGGCGGCTCGTACGGCGAATCGATGCCGGTGAAGTGCTTCAGTTCGCCGCGCCTTGCCTTCCGGTACAGACCCTTCGGATCGCGCTGCTCGGCGACCGCGAGCGGCGTGTCGACGAACACCTCGACGAACTCGTCTGGGCCGACCATCGCGCGCGCCATGTCGCGTTCCGCGCGGAACGGCGAGATGAACGACACGAGCGTGATGAGTCCCGCGTCGAGCATCAGCCGCGCGACTTCGGCGACGCGCCGGATGTTCTCCACGCGATCGGCCTCGGTGAAACCGAGATCGCGATTGAGCCCGTGGCGCACGTTGTCGCCGTCGAGCAGGTACGTGTGCTTGCCGAGCGCGTGCAGCCGCTTCTCGACGAGGTTCGCGATGGTCGACTTGCCGGCGCCGGACAATCCCGTCAGCCACACGATGCGCGGCGTCTGCGCCTTCTGCGCGGCACGCGCGGCGCGGTCGACGTCGACGGCCTGCCAGTGCACGTTGTGCGCGCGGCGCAGTGCGAAGTGCAGCATCCCGGCGCCGACCGTGTCGTTGGTGAAACGGTCGATCACGATGAAGCCGCCCGTGTGGCGGTTGCGGTCGTACGGATCGAATGCGACGGGGCGGTCGAAGCTCAGGTTGCACACGCCGATCTCGTTGAGCGCGAGCGTGCGCGCCGCGAGATGCTCGCGCGTGTTCACGTCGATCTTGTACTTCGGCGTCGCGCACGTCGCGCCGACCGTCTGCGTGCCGAGCTTCACGAGATACGGGCGGCCGGGCAGCAGCGGCTCGTCGTGCATCCAGACGAGCGTCGCCTCGAACTGGTCGGCCACCTCGGGCGGCGCATCCGCGCGCGCGATCATGTCGCCGCGGCTGATGTCGATCTCGTCGGCGAGCGTGAGCGTCACCGCGTCGCCGGCGCGCGCGATGTCGCTTTCGCCACCTTGCGTGATCACCGACGCGACGCGGCTCTCCTTGCCGGACGGCAGCACGCGCACGCGTTCGCCGACACGGATCTCGCCCGACGCGATGCTGCCCGCATAGCCGCGGAAATTCAGGTGCGGGCGGTTGACCCACTGTACCGGCAGCCGGAACGGTTCGTCGCGCGTCACGCGCGCGGCGAGCGGCAGCGTGTCGAGATGCTGCATCAGCGTCGGGCCGGCGTACCACGGCATCCGCGCGCTCGGCACGATCACGTTGTCGCCGCGCAGTGCCGACATCGGGATGCTGACGATCTCCGCCAGCCCGAGCTCGGCCGCGAACGCGCGGTAGTCGGCGGCGATGCGCTCGAATACGGCACGGTCGTAGTCCACCAGGTCCATCTTGTTGATCGCGAGCACGACGCGCTTGATGCCGATCAGCGCGACGAGGTGGCTGTGGCGGCGCGTCTGCGTGAGCACGCCCTTGCGCGCATCGATCAGGATCACTGCAAGGTCGGCGGTCGACGCGCCGGTGATCATGTTGCGTGTGTATTGCTCGTGGCCGGGCGTGTCGGCGACGATGAACTTGCGTCGCGCGGTCGCGAAGAAGCGGTACGCGACGTCGATCGTGATGCCTTGCTCGCGCTCGGCCGACAGGCCGTCGACGAGCAGCGCAAAATCGAGTTCGCCGCCCTGCGTGCCGACCTTCTTCGAATCGGCTTCGAGCTGCGTGAGCTGGTCGTCGAACAGCATGTTCGATTCGTAGAGCAGGCGGCCGATCAGCGTGCTCTTGCCGTCGTCGACGCTGCCGCACGTGATGAAGCGCAGCAGATCCTGGGTTTGCGCGTGCGTCTCGCCGGCAGCGCGTGCATCGGGGGTGGGGCGCGCGAGCGTGTCGGGCGCGGTGAAAACGTGTGCCATCAGAAATAGCCCTCCTGTTTCTTCTTTTCCATCGAACCGGCCGAATCGCTGTCGATCAGTCGTCCTTGCCGTTCGGACGTGCGCGTCTCGCGCATCTCCTGCAGGATGTCGTCGAGCGACGTCGCGTCGCTGTCGATCGCGCCCGTCAGCGGATAGCAGCCGAGCGTGCGAAACCGCACCTTGCGCATCTGCGGCACTTCGCCTTCACGCAGCGGCAGGCGTTCGTCGTCGACCATAATTAGCGCGCCGTCGCGCTCGACCACGGGCCGTTCCTTCGCGAAATAGAGCGGCACGATCGGGATGTCGTGAAGCTGGATGTACTGCCAGATGTCGAGCTCGGTCCAGTTCGAGATCGGGAACACGCGCAGGCTTTCGCCTTTGCGCTTGCGCGCGTTGTACAGCGACCAGAGTTCGGGGCGCTGGCGCTTCGGGTCCCAGCGGTGCTGTTCCGAACGCAGCGACACGATGCGCTCCTTCGCGCGCGATTTCTCCTCGTCGCGGCGGGCGCCGCCGAACGCGGCGTCGAAGCCGTAGTGGTCGAGTGCCTGCTTGAGCCCCTGGGTCTTCCACACGTCGGTGTGCACGGCCGAGCCGTGCGTGAACGGATCGATGTCGTTCGCGACGCCGTCGGGGTTGATGTGCACGCGCAGGTCGAGGCCGAGGCGCGCGGCCGTCTCGTCGCGAAACGCGATCATCTCGCGGAATTTCCAGGTCGTATCGACGTGCAGCAGCGGAAAGGGCGGGTTCGCCGGGTAGAACGCCTTCATCGCGAGATGCAGCATGACCGAGCTGTCCTTGCCGATCGAATACAGCATCACCGGGTTCTCGCTCTCCGCGACCACCTCGCGCATGATGTGGATGCTTTCAGCCTCCAGTCGCTCCAAGTGGGTCAACATCGTTCGTCTCCTTGTTTCATGCCGGCGCCGCGCGACATGTGCGGCGTTTCGTGCATGACACCAACGGTATCGAGCGAGCGGCATGCCGCTCTTCGTCCGGGTGGACTAAATCGCGGCATGGCGGTGGCGCGGATCTTTCCTTAGTCCACCCGGACGAAGTGGCGCGCGGCGATGGCGCATAAGGTGAGCGCTCGACCATCGGCGGAGACGACACATGACGGACGACACACGTGCCACGCAATTGCTTTCGGGCCAGACCTGGGCCGATTTCTGCGACACCCTGAAACGCAGCGGACAACAGATCCTGCGCGCCGAGGCGCCGGACGATCCGCTGACCCGCGCGGAGGGATTTCGCTACCTGAGCCGGCTGATGCGCATCGCACTCGAAATGCACGTCGAGTTCGCGGACGGCGCGTGGCCCGGATTTTTCTCGCCGTCGCACGAGACCGCGAAGATCGGCGCCGACAATCCCGACAACCTGTACCAGTACGCGCGTCTCGACGGCCGCTGCGAATACCGTGTGACGGGGCGGCGCGGCACGGTCGCGTACCTGAGCTTCGGCACGCAGAAGGGCGGCTACGAGACCGACGGCAAGATGCTGCAGACAGGCTTTCTCGACGCGAAGCAACTTGAGATCGCGCCGGACGGCAGCTTCGAGATCGTCTTGAGCGAAACGCCGCGCGCGGGCAACTGGGTCCGCATGGAGCCGGGCACCAACGCGTTACTGGTGCGCCAGACTTTCCTCGACCGTCGTGCGGAAACCCCGGCGCAGCTGAAGATCGAGCGCATCGGTGCCGGCGATCGCCCGGCGCCGCTCGACCCGCTCGTGCTGCAGGGCGGCCTTACGCGCGCCGCGCAGTTCGTCGAGCAGACCGCGAAGCTGTTCGCGGACTGGGCCGCGAGCTACCGGTCGCACGTGAATGCGCTGCCGCCCGCCGACCAGGCGCTGTGCCAGTCGGTCGGCGGCGATCCGAACATCTACTACTACCACTCGTGCTGGTCGCTGGCCGACGACGAAGCGCTCGTGATCGACGTCGACACGGTGCCCGACTGCGATTTCTGGAACGTGCAGCTCAACAACTACTGGATGGAGTCGCTCGATTACCGGCACTTCGATATCTGCGTGAACAAGCACAGCGCACGGCTGAATGCGGACGGCGACGTGACGGTGGTGGTCGCGGCCGCGCAGCCGGGCGACGCGAACTGGCTCGATACGGCCGGGCATCGCGCGGGCACGATCTGCTGGCGCTGGGTCGGGGCCGCGCAGCCGGTGCATCCGCGCACGCGTGTGGTGAAGCTCGCGACGCTGAAGGAGGCGGCATGAATGCGCCGCTTGACCGGATCCGCACGCTGCTTGCAGCCGACGGGTTGATCGCCGAAGCCGTGTCGCGTACGGGCGGGCTCACGGCGTTCGGTGACGGGCCGTATCGCGAAGCGCTCGACGTGATGTGCGCGTCGCTGATCGACGAAGCGAACCTGTCCGCGCGCGGTGCGGAGATGATGCGCGAGAAGCTCGTCGGCCAGCTCGTGAACCGGCTCGTCGTCGAGGCTTACTTCCTGCGTCATCCGGAGATCGCGGACATCGCGATCGACGATCCGCTGGTGATCGTCGGCCTGCCGCGCACCGGCACCACGCTGCTGCAGCGCCTGCTGGCCGTCGACCCGCGCTTCCACACGGCCGCGTGGTGGGAAACCCGCTACCCGGCGCCGCTCGCGGGCGAGACGCTTGCCGAGCCGACGGTGCGCATCGCGCGCGCGCAGGCGGAGGTCGCGACGATGATCGACTGTATTCCGCAGATCCTGACGATCCATCCGCTCGATGCGATGCTCGCGGACGAGGAGTTCATGCTGATGGAACATGCGTTCGTGTGTGCGATGGATTCGTACGCGAACGTGCCGCGCTATACGGCGTGGCTCGCGCAGCAGGATCTCACGCCGGTCTACACGTACCTGAAGCGGATGCTGCAGTTCCTGCAGTGGCAAAAGATGCAGCGCGGCGTCGCGCCGGCCGCGCGCTGGCTGCTGAAGACGCCACAGCACCTGCATGCGCTCGACGTGCTGTGCCGCGTGTTTCCGCGCGCGCAGGTCGTGCTGACGCACCGCGATCCGGCGCAGACGATTCCGTCGATGGCGAGCATGGCGCACACGCTGTGGCAGATGTATGCGGACGATCCTGATCCGCTCGCCGTCGGCGCGCAGTGGAACGCGGGGATGGCGCGCGCGATCGGCGCGGCGATGGCTGCGCGCGATGCGCTGCCGGCCGACCGGTTCCTCGACGTGCGATTCGAGGACACGGTGTCGAATCCGCTCGGCGTTGCCGAGGCCGTGTACGCCTTTGCCGGCATGCCGCTCGATGCGCGGCAGCGCGCGGCGATGACGGACTGGATGGCGCGCAACGGCCGCGACAAGCGTGCCGCGCACGACTATTCGATCGCGCGCTTCGGTTTCACCGATGCGCAACTGGCGCGCGACTTCGCCGCGTATCGCGCGCGGCACCTGCGGGCGGCCGGCTGACGGGCGGGCTCGCGAGACCAACGATAACCAGGAGACAAGCCATGTTGCTGAAGGACAAGATCGTCGTGATTTCCGGGATCGGGCCGGGGCTCGGCGTGAAGCTCGCCGTCGAGGCCGCGCGCGAGGGGGCGCGCGGTGTGATCGTCGCGGCGCGCACGATGGAAAAGCTCGACGACGCCGAAACGCGGATTCGTGCGCTCGGTGTCGATTGCGACGTGCTGAAGGTGAAGACCGACATCACCGACCGCGCGCAATGCCGGCAGCTTGCGACGCAGGCCGTCGAGCGCTTCGGCCGGATCGATGCGCTCGTGAACAGCGCATTCGTGCACGGCACGTTTCCGGAGCCGGTGGAGGAAGCCGACCTCGACGGCTGGCGCGCGGTGTTCGACACCAACGTGTTCGGCACGATGGCACTCACGCAGGAAGTCGTGCCGCACATGAAGCGGCAGAAGCGCGGCGCGATCGTGATGATCAACACGCAGGCGACCCGCAAGCCATTTGCAGGGGAAGGCGGCTACGCTGTATCGAAGGGGGCGCTCGCGGTTGCGGCAAAATACCTGGCGCGCGAACTCGGCGTGCACGGCATACGCGCGAACAGTATCCACATGGGGTGGATGTGGGGCGTGCCGACGCAGACGTATTTCCGGCAGGCGGCCGCCGAGTACGGGCTGACGGAGGAGCAGATCATCGCGCCGATCGCGTCGAACATCGCGCTCGCGAAGCTGCCGACCGACGATGACTGCGCGCGCGCGGCGCTGTTCCTCGCGTCGGACTACGCGAACGCGGTGACCGGCGCGACGCTCGACGCAAACGGCGGCGATTTCATGCCCTGACGATGGAGCAAAGAATCATGCAGGACAACCACGAAGTACAACATTTCTTTGCATTCAACGGCGATGCGGACGGGCTGTGCGCGCTTCAGCAACTGCGGCTCGCGGAGCGCGTGCGCGGCACGCTCGTGACCGGTGTGAAGCGCGACATCAAGCTGCTCGAGCGGATCGGCGCGCGGGCGGGCGACCTCGTCACGGTGCTCGACGTGTCGCACGACCAGAATCGCGATGCGTGCGCGCGGCTGCTGGGCGACGGCGCGACGGTCCGCTATTTCGACCATCACTTCGCGGGCGAGCTGCCCGACGATCCGCGCTTCGCCGCGCATATCGACACGGCGGCCGACGTCTGCACGAGCGCGATCGTGAACCGTTATCTTGGCGGGCTGCACGTGCGCTGGGCGATCGTCGCGGCATTCGGCGACGAACTGCCGGCGCTTGGCAATGCGCTCGCGCGCGAACATGGGATCGACGAGGCGGAACGCGACACGCTCGCCGAACTCGGGCTCTACCTGAACTACAACGCATACGGCGAGTGTGTGGGCGATCTGCATTTCGACCCGGCGGCGCTCGCCGACGCGATGCTGCCTTGCATCGATCCGCTCGATTTCGTGCGCGAGACGGCTGTGTTCGCCGCGCTGCGCGACGGCTACCGCGACGACATGGCGCATGCGTGCGCGCTCGCGCCGCTGCGCGAGGTGCCGGGTGCGACACTGGTCCGGATGCCTGATCATCCGTGGGCGCGGCGCGCGACGGGCATGCTCGCGAACGAGCGGATGCGCAACGCACCGGATGCGGCGCTCGCGGTGCTGTCGCCGCGCGCGGACGGCGGCCTCGTCGTCAGCGTGCGCGTGCCCGATGGCCGGCCGCTCGGCGCCGACGAGTTCTGTCGCGGCTTTCCGACCGGCGGCGGGCGCAAGCGCGCGGGCGGCATCAACCATCTGCCGGAAGCCGAGTTCGACGCGTTCGCCGAGCGATTCGAGGCGGCGTTCCGGCTCGATTGATTGACGCGATGGTCCGAGATGCGTGTGCCGTGCAGCTATCGCATAGCGCGCGCATCGCGAATGGATCAACCGGTCGCGCCCGCGAGCGTGGCAGGCACGTTGTGACCGTAGCAGCGCTCCTCGACGCGCTCGGCGATGCGCCAGCCCTGCGCGGTGCGCATGAACCGGTCGACGTACCACAGCCCGAGAAACATCACCTGCGTGCCGCCGTCCGGCAGCACGACCTCCATCGGATTGAAGCAGATCGTGCGGCCGCGCGCGGTATTGCGGTCGAGCCGGATCGACAGGTTGCCGACCAGGTGCTGGTACTGCGGAAACTGCGGCAGCACGGTGCGCAGCCACGCCTTCACCTCCGGATAGCGGCCGGCGATGCCACCCATCGCGCGATAGTCGATTGCCGCGTCGGGCGTGAACACCGCGTCGAGCGCGTCGAAGTCGCGCGTGTCGATCGCGCTCGAATACGCGACGACCAGCTCGCGGATATCGTGATGGTCGGACAGCGTTTGCAGATCGGGCATCGATGGCTCCCGGTCACGCGCTGTTGCGCCGACGTGCCGCATGGAGCGCTTCGGCGCGCTGCTTCACGTCGCGTGCGCACTGGTCGAAGCCCTGTTTCACCCACGCGCCGTGGTGCTGCATGATCGTGTCCGCATTGAGGCCAAGGAACTGGTCGGTCGTGAAATAGCGGCAGCGCTCCGCGCCGATCGCATCGATGTACTGGTCGCGGCGCGCGGCGTCCTTGTTGTCGTCGGTCGGGCGCTGCTCCCACGACAGCAGGCGTTCGGGTTCGTACGCAACGAGGATCTCGCTGACGGGAATCACGGTCTCCGTGCCGGGAATGCGCACCTGCATGTGCACGAAATCGCCGAGCCTGCCGGTCGTTTCGAAGCCGACGCAAAACGTGTTCCATTCGCCGTAGCGCGGGAAGTCGGTCAGCACGTCCCAGACGACGGAGGCCGGCGCGTCAATGTCGACGGTGATCGAGGTGACGAGATTCGAGGGTTTGGTCATGGCGGCGTATCGGATGAAGCCGCGCGTACCCGGGTGGCGGGAAACGTCGCGGCGGTCGGAAGGATTCGCGCCGGTATCGGTCGGCGCGCGTGACGGGTGCGGATCGGGACGTGCGGGGGCGTTCGACGCTGGCACATGCCGCGCAGCGCGGCGCACCCGACATCGAGCGTAGGCCGGCGCACGCGGCGCAGAATCGTCGGAATGGACTAAGGCGTTTCACCGGGGGGCAGCGGGGTGGCGCGACTGCGGTGACCGTCGACGGCATGGGCACGCCGGCGCGTCGAACGTCGACACCACGCCGTGCAGCCGCGACAATGCGCGTTTCTTTCCGCTTTCGTCATCGAGGTGCTCGTGCCCGCCAAGCCGTCCGTTGCTCCCGCGATCGTGTGGTTCCGCGACGATCTGCGCGTGACCGACCAGCCCGCGCTGACGCGCGCGGTGGCATCGGGCCGGCCGCTCGTGTGCGTGTTCGTCGACGACACGGGCGCCGGCGCCGGGCGAGCGCTCGGCGGCGCGGCGCGCTGGTGGCTGCACGGATCGCTGGCCGGGCTCGACGCTGCGCTTGCGCGTCATGGCGGACGCCTGCTGCTGTTGCGCGGCGACGCGCAGCGCGAGATCGAGCGCGTCGTGCACGACGCGGGGGCGGCGGCCGTGTACTGGAACCGCCGCTATGCGCAACCGCAGCGCGATGCCGATGCGGCGCTGAAGGTGTCGCTCAAGGCGCGCGGCGTCACGGTCGAGAGCAGCAACGGCAGCCTGCTGAACGAGCCGTGGGAGGTGCTGACGGGCAGCGGCGCGCCGTACCAGGTGTTCACCGCGTACTGGCGCGCGGCGCGACGCGATCGCACGGTCGCCGCGCCGCTGCCGGAACCCGACCGGATCGGATTTCATCCGTGGCCGAAAACCGTGAGCGACCGGGCGCTGGCGCTCGACGCGCTCGCGTTGCGGCCGCACGCGCCGGATTGGGCCGGCGGCCTGCGCGACGCATGGCCCGCGCCCGACGAAGCTGGCGCGCATGCGCGGCTCGACACATTCCTGACGACCTCGCTCGCCGGCTATGCGGATGCGCGCGACTGCCCCGACCGGCCCGCGACGAGCCGGCTGTCGCCGTTCCTGCGCTTCGGCAACGTGTCGCCGCGACAGGTGTGGCATGCGGTGCAGGGCGCCGCGAACGCAGGTGGCGCGGCGTGCGCAGCGGGGGCTGACAAATTCCTGAGCGAACTCGGCTGGCGCGAATTCAGCTACGCGTTGCTGTATCACTTCCCGGCGTTGGCAACCGACAACTTCCGCGCGCAGTTCGATGCGATGCCGTGGCGCGACGATCCCGCCGCGCTGCGCGCATGGCAGCGCGGGCTGACCGGCTATCCGCTCGTCGATGCGGGCCTGCGCGAACTGTGGACGACCGGCTGGATGCACAACCGCGTGCGGATGGTCGTCGCGTCGTTCCTGATCAAGCATCTGCTGATCGACTGGCGTGCGGGCGAAGCGTGGTTCTGGGACACGCTGGTCGACGCCGATCTCGCGAGCAACACGGCGGGCTGGCAGTGGGTGGCCGGCTGCGGCGCCGACGCCGCGCCGTATTTCCGCATCTTCAATCCGGTCGCGCAGGGGCAGAAGTTCGATCCGGACGGCGCGTACGTGCGGCGCTGGGTGCCCGAGCTTGCCGGCCTCGACCCCGCGTCGATCCACGCGCCGTGGGAAGCGTCGCCGCTGGCGCTCGACGCGGCCGGCGTGCGGCTCGGCATCGACTATCCGGCACGGCTCGTCGAGCACGCGGCCGCGCGTGCCCGCGCGCTCGATGCGCTGGCTGCATTGCCGAAACGCAGCTGACCGCACGCTCCGGGTTGTCGCATCAATTGCAGAACGCGACGTGTTCGAGCAATGCGTACGCGACGCCCGAGCTGAAATAGGCCGCGCCGCACCACGCGACGAACGCGAGCATGCCGGCGGCCAGCGCCGCGCGGATCATGCCCATGCCGCGTTGCCCGATGCCGGACGCGCGACGCGTGCGTCGTTGATCGGCAGGTGCAGCAACGCCGCGAGCACGCCGAGCGCGATCGAGCCGATCCACAGCGGCATGTACGAATGCGTCGCGTCGTACACGAGCGCACCGAGCCAGACACCGAAGAAGCTGCCGAGCTGGTGCCCGAAGAACACGAAGCCGAACAGCGTCGCGATGTAGCGCACGCCGAACACCTGCGAGATCACGCCGTTCGTCAGCGGCACGGTGCCGAGCCACGTGAACCCCATCACGGCCGCGAACACGTAGACGCTCGCGGGCGACAGCGGCACAGCGACGAACACGGCCATCGTGAGCGCACGCACGAGGTACAGCACCGACAGCACGTACTTGCGCCGCAGCAGCCCGCCGAGATGGCCGCACGCGTAGGTGCCGGCCACGTTGGTCAGTGCGATCAGCGCGAGCGCGACGCTCGCGTGGCGCGCCGGCAGCCCGTGGTCGAGCAGGTAGGCGGGAAGATGCGTCGCGATGAAGGCGAGCTGGAAGCCGCACGCGAAGAAGCCGGCGTTCAGCAGCCAGAAGCCGCGATGCGCGAACGCCTCGCGCACGGCTTCGCCGATCGACTGGTCGGGGCCGGCGGCGCCGGCAGCCTGCGCGGGCCGGTCGCGCAGCAGCACGGCGAGCGGCGCGAGCAGCACCGCGACGAGCGCCAGCGCGATGAACGCATGCCGCCAGCCGATGCCGCCGATCAGCGTCTGGGCGACGGGCACCATGCAGAACTGGCCGAGCCCGCCGATCGCGCCCGCGACGCCGAGCGCCCAGCCGCGCCGGTCGGGCGGAAACAGGCGGCTCAGCGCGCCATAGATCGACGCGAACGCCGAGCCCGACAACGCGATGCCGATCACGAGCCCGGCGCCGACCGTGAACATGCCGGTCGTCGCCGCATGCGCCATCGTGACGAGCCCGGCCGCGTACAACAGCATCCCGGCGACGATCACGCGCAGTGAGCCGAAGCGATCGGCGACCATGCCCGTG
This sequence comes from Burkholderia aenigmatica, assembly GCF_902499175.1. Classification (GTDB taxonomy): domain Bacteria; phylum Pseudomonadota; class Gammaproteobacteria; order Burkholderiales; family Burkholderiaceae; genus Burkholderia; species Burkholderia aenigmatica. The sequence goes on along the minus strand of NZ_CABVQC010000086.1, from coordinate 3,766 downwards.
AACGGCTGCGCGACGCCCCAGATCAGGTTCTGCAGCGCCAGCGCGAGCCCGAACGCTTCGCGCGACCAGCCGTGGTCGAGCGATACCGGCGCGAGGAACAGGCCCTGCACGTGGCGGATGCCGAGCGCGGCGCCCATGATCAGGCCGCCGGCCAGTACGGGCAGCCAGCGGCGGCGGACTTCCTGTTCGATCGGGGTCATGCGTGTCTCCGGATGAGGGCGCGCGGCAAGACGGCCGCGCTCGATCCGATTAGACGATCGGGCCCGTCGTCGCTCAAGCGATCATTCGGTCAGGTTGGCATGCGTGCGGGGAATGCGACGAGGGGTGCATGGAGTGGGGCGGGAGCGCTCGGCAGCGATCAGGGTCGTTCGCAAACGCCGCGCCGGCTTATGCCGATGCGGTGTCGTGCGCGCGCATCGCGGTATCGCATTCGGCCGCCTCGGCGAGCATCCAGTCGCGGACGTCGGCGACTTCGCGGCGCGGGGCCGGATCGTGCTGGAACAGCCAGTAGCCGTACGCATCCGACAGCGCCTGCGTGTGCGGCCCGAGTACCGCGAGCCGGCCGTCCGCGAGCATCGGCGCGACGAGCGCGAGCCGGCCGAGCGCGACGCCCTGGCCCGCGATCGCGGCCTGGATCACCTGGTCGTACTGGTTGAAACGCAGCACGCCTTTCGGGCGCGCGTCGCCGAGCCCGGCCGCGTGCAGGTGCGCGCGCCACTGCAATTGCGGCTGCGGCGGCCCGTCGAATTCAAGCAGCACGTGGTCGGCGATCGCGGCCGCGTTCGTGACGGGCCGCGCGGCGAGCGCGGGATGCGCGACCGGCACGACGATCTCGTCGAACAGGCGCAGCGCGCCGGCCGGCGCGCGGTCGCGCGGACAATAGCGGATGCCGAGGTCGATGCCTTCGGCGCGCAAATCGAGTACCTTGTCGTTCGCGGCGACGCGCAGGTCGATCTCCGGCAGGCGCGCCTGCAGCCGCCCGAGCCGCGGCAGCAGCCACAGCGCGGTGACGCCGATGCTCGCGGTGATCGTGACCGGCTGACGCTCGCGCGCGGCGGCGAGCGACGCGACGGTGTCCTGCAGGCTGTGCAGCGCCGCATCCGCGACGCGAAACAGCCGCTCGCCTTCCGGCGTGAACGCGATCTTGCGGTAGCCGCGCTGCAGCAGCGCGACGCCGAGATGCGCTTCGAGCGCGTGTACCTGGCGGCTGACCGCCGATTGCGTGACGCACAGGTCTTGCGCGGCGAGCGTGATGCTCATGCGGCGGCCGACGGCGACGAAACCGCGGACGAGGTCGAGGGAGGGGAGGCGGACGAGCGGCGTTGACATGCGCGTGACTCATGCGAATGGAGCAGCAAGATTGGTTGAGAACGCGGGGCGCGTCAAGTTCAATGGAGGCTGGTGCGGGTTGAGGAGGGGGCGGGTGCGTTCGCCTTGGCCGGCCGCGAAGCTCGGGTGGGAGTCGGTATTTGGGCGCCAATTGGGATCGACGGTGAAGTATGCGGGCTGAGTACGCGATGAAGTGCTGACTTCAGCCAACTACGCCATGGGGTTGGAGTAAGCGCTGAAGCGCTAACTGCAGCCGACCACGCCATGGGATCCGAGTAGGCGCTAAAGCGCCAACTCGGGTCGACCGCCGTGGGGTTGGAGTAAGCGCTGAAGCGCTAACTCCAGCCGACCACGCCATGGGACCCGAGTAAGCGCTGAAGCGCTAACTCGGATCGACCGCCGTGGGGTTGGAGTAAGCGCTGAAGCGCTAACTCCAACCATCCACGCCATGGGACCCGAGTAAGCGCTAAAGCGCTAACTCGGATCGACCGCCGTGGGGTTGGAGTAAGCGCTGAAGCGCTAACTCCAACCAACCACGCCATGGGACCCGCGTAAGCGCTAAAGCGCCAACGCGGGTCGACAGGAGACAAGATGACAATTTCGAACGAAGGCAACGAAATGAAGCAGGCCACCCGCGCGGCAGACGCATTGCCACCCGAGCCCGTGACGCTGCGCGCCGCCGACGGCTATGAATTGCGCGGCCATGTCTGGCGTCATCGCGGCGGCAGCGTCGCGCGGCCCGTGACGGTCATCAATTGCGCGACGTCGGTACGTTGCGACTACTACTTTCGTTTCGCGGCCTGGCTGTTCGCGCAGGGGCGCGACGTGCTCGTCTACGACTATCGCGGCATCGGCGGGTCGCGCCCGGCGCAGCTCGCGAAGCTGCGCGCGAACTGGCTCGACTGGGGGCGGCTCGATTGCGAAGCCGCGCTGCAATACGCACACGATACGTTTCCGGGCCAGCCGATCGACGTCGTCGCGCACAGCATCGGCGGGTTCGCACTCGGGCTCGCGGCATCGAACGTCCACGTGCGGCATGCGGTGACGGTCGGCGCGCAGTATGCGTACTGGCGCGATTACCTGCCGGCCGAACGGCGGCGCATGTGGTGGAAGTGGCACGTCGCGATGCCGGTGCTCGCGGCCGTGTTCGGCTACGTGCCCGCGAAGCGGCTCGGCTGGATGGAGGACACGCCGCGTGGCGTCGCGTTGTCATGGGTGCGCTCGCAGGCGCGCTTCGAGGAGGGCTATACGCGTGGCCCGCTCGCCGAACCCGCCGCGAGCCGCGCCGCGTTGCCCGCCCGCTTCGCGGGGCTGTCGGCGCCGATGCTCGCGATCGGCCTCGACGATGACGGGTTCGGCACGGTCGAGGCGATCGAGCGGCTGGTCGGCTACTACACGGGCAGCGACGTCACGCACCTGCGAATCGCGCCGGCCGACATCGGCGTCGATGCGATCGGCCATTTCGCGTTTTTCCACAGCCGCTTCACCGATACGCTGTGGCCGCTTGCGCTGTACTGGCTGCAGTACGGTGTGCTGCCGGCCGACTCGGCGGGCAAAGTGCATGCGCTTCACCCGGCATCGCGCGGGCGTGGAACGGGTAGCGGTGCGCCCGGCGTCGTCGCGAACGGGTGACGGGGTGGGGCCGCGCCACGCAGGCGCAGGCCGGGACCACACGTACCAGCGCGGCCCACGGTGCCGGCGTTGACGCCGGCGGGCCGCAACGGCGTCGCCGCACCGCCCGATCGATTAACATCGGACGTTTCGTCCCACAGGCCGCCGCCCGTCGATGCTCGTCCCGCCCGATTCTGCTTCCCCGTCCGAAACACCTCGCGCCTGGAGCGTGCACGAACTTGACGTGCCGTCTGCCGCGTCCCGCGCCGGCGTGCGGATCGTGCGTGTCGATTTCGACTGGCGCGTACCGCTTGCGTCGCCCGCGTATGCGGCACTCAGCGATGACGAGCGCGCGCGGGCCGCGCGCTTCATGCGACATGAGGATGCGGTGCGCAGCGCCGCGACGCGTGCCGCGCTGCGCGACGTGCTCGGTACGGCCCTCGGCATCGCGCCGCAGGCGGTGGCGATCGTCGTCGACGCATCGGGGCGGCCGTCGCTCGACGGCACGCATCGCGCATCGCTCGACTTCAACGTGTCGCATGCGGGCGACCATGCGCTGCTTGCGTGGGCACCCGCGGGCCGCGTCGGCGTCGATATCGAGTGCTGCAATCGTGCGGCCGACTGGCGTGCGCTGACGCGCGAAGTCTGCGCGCCCGCCGAGGCCGCCTATTTCGACAGCCTGCCGCTTGCCGCGCGCGCCGGCGAATTCATGCGCGTCTGGTGTGCGAAGGAGGCGCTGCTCAAGGCGCTCGGCACGGGCATCGTCGGCGGGCTGCGCGCGTTCGCGGTCGTGCCGCCGCGCGACGGCGCGACTCCCGCGACGACG
>NZ_CABVQC010000085.1 GCF_902499175.1 Burkholderia aenigmatica | reverse complement strand
CCCGACCTGCCGGACGCGCAGGTCGCGGCGCTGCGCGAACGCGCGACGACACTCGGACTCGACGGCGCGCGCGTGCCGGTACGTGGCGCCGTCGCGCCGCGCCGGCTGCCGGCCGACATCGCGACGCCAGGCGGCTACCGGCTCGCGATCGGGCCGCGCGGCGTGCTGATCGAAGGCTACGATCGCGCCGGCCTCTACTACGGCGTGCAGACGCTCTACTCGCTCGCGCCCGCCGGCGGCGGCCCGATCCCGGCGATGCTCGTCGAGGATGCGCCGCGCTTTACGCATCGCGGGATGCACGTCGATCTCGCACGCAACTTCAAGCATCCGGCGACGCTGCGCCGCCTGATCGACCAGATGAGCGCGTACAAGCTCAATCGCCTGCACCTGCACCTGTCCGACGACGAAGGCTGGCGCATCGAGATTCCCGGCCTGCCCGAGCTGACCGAGATCGGAGGACGCCGCTGCCACGACCCGAGCGAGACGCACTGCCTGCTGCCGCAGCTCGGCTCCGGCCCGGACAACCGCTCGGGCGGCGGCTACCTGACCCGCGACGATTACGTGGCGCTGGTGCGCTACGCGGCCGCGCATTTCGTCGAGATCATCCCCGAGATCGACATGCCCGCGCACGCGCGCGCGGCCGTCGTGACGATGGAGGCACGTTACCGGCGGCTGCATGCGGCCGGCCGCGAGCAGGAAGCGAACGCATACCGGCTGCTCGATCCGCAGGACACGTCGAACCTGACGACGGTGCAGTTCTACGACCGGCGCAGCGACCTGAACCCGTGCGTGCCCGGCGCGCTCAATTTCGCGTCGAAGGTGATCCGCGAGATCGCCGCGATGCATGCGGACGCGCAGGCGCCGCTGCACATCTGGCACTACGGCGGCGACGAGGCGAAGAACATCTTCCTCGGCGGGGGCTTCCAGCCGCTGAACGGCACCGACCCGAACAAGGGGCGCATCGATCTCGCCGCGCAGGACAAGCCGTGGGCGCGTTCGCCCGCGTGCACGGCGCTGCTCCAGCGCGGCGAGATCAAGTCGATCGACGAGCTGCCGACACGTTTTGCGCAACAGGTGAGCGCGGCGGTCAGCGCGAACGGAATCGGCACGATGGCCGCGTGGCAGGACGGCATCAAGCATGCGAACGGGCCGCAGGACTTCAGTACGCGCCACGTGATGGTGTCGCTGTGGGACACGATCTTCTGGGGCGCATCGGACAGCGCGCGCGACCTGAGCGGCAAGGGCTACCTGACGGTGCTCGCGCTGCCCGACTACCTGTACTTCGACTTCCCGTACACGCTGAACCCGCGCGAGCGCGGCTACTACTGGGGCTCGCACGCGACGGACGAGTACAAGGTGTTCTCGCTCGCGCCCGAGAACCTGCCGCAAAACGCCGAGGTGATGGGCGACCGCGACGGCAACGCGTTCGAGGTGACGGGCACGGGCCCCGCGCCGCGCATCGAAGGCATGCAAGGGCAGGCGTGGGGCGAGGTGATGCGCAACGACACCTTCCTCGAATACATGGCCTATCCGCGGCTGCTCGCGCTGGCCGAGCGCGCATGGCACCGGGCCGACTGGGAGCTGCCGTATGCGGCCGGCGTGCGCTTCAAGCGCGGTGACACGCATCACGTCGACATGGCCGCGCTGCAGCGCGACTGGGCCGGCTTCGCGACGCTGCTCACGCAACGCGAATTGCCGAAGCTCGACCGGGCCGGCGTCGGCTACCGGAAGCCGACCTTCACGCTGACGAATCCGTGAACGGCTGAACACTCGGGCGATGCGCGATGCGGACGCAGGCATCGCGCCATCGCCCGCACCAAAGAAAAACGGCTTGCGACGCATCGCAAGCCGTTTTCGTTTTGCCGGCCGGCCCGAACCCGCGTCGCGGATCAGGCCGGCTTCATCGCATCAGGCCGGTTGCACGGCCGCCCCGCTGCCCGACGGCGGCAGGCGCGCGCCGAGCTGTTCGGCATAACGTGCGGCTGCGTTGCCGCAGACGATGTGGAACGTGTCGACCGACACCCATGCGACGTCGAGCGCACCGAGACGATCGCGATCGACCGCCGACGGATCGCGCACGACCACACGCAGGCGCGTGGTCGCGATCGCGTCGAGCGACACGACGTTGGTCGCGCCGCCGAACACCGCGAGCCAGCGTGTCGGCTCCGGATCGAGCGGGCCTGCGGCCGCGCCCGTGACGGGCTGCGCGGCGGCGGCCGTCGCCGTCGATGCTGCGCCTGCCGCGCCGCTGCCGATGGCGGTACGCATCTCGTCGGCAATGATGTCGGCCTCGGGCCCGATGATCACCTGCACGCTGTTGCCGCCGCGCTTGAGCACGCCACGCGCGCCGATCGACTTCAGTTCCGGCTCGGAGATCTTCTCCGGATCGACGACGGTCAGGCGCAGGCGCGTCGTGCATGCGTCGACGACCGACAGGTTGCCGGCCCCGCCGAGCGCGGCGATGTAGCGCTGCGCGCGCGGTGCGGCAGCCGTCGCAGCAGCACCGGCAGCCGGTGCAACGAAGCCGCCCGATGCGTACGATTCCGCGGCCGCATCGGCCGATGCCGGCTCACGGCCCGGCGTGGCCATGTTGAACTTGCGGATGAAGAAGCGGAACAGCCCGTAGTAAGCGGCGCCGTACGCGAGCCCGAGCGGGACCGCGATCCAGCCCTTCGTCGACAGCCCGTAGTTCAGCACGTAGTCGATCGCGCCGGCCGAGAACGTGAAGCCGAGCTTCACGTCGAGGATCTGGCAGATCGCGAGCGACAGCCCCGTCAGCACCGCGTGAATCACGTACAGCACCGGTGCGAGGAACATGAAGCTGAATTCGATCGGCTCGGTCACGCCGGTCAGGAACGACGTCAGCGCCATCGACAGCAACAGGCCGCCGACCATCGCGCGGCGCTCCTTCGGCGCTTCGTGCAGCATCGCGAGACATGCCGCCGGCAGGCCGAACATCATGATCGGGAAGAAGCCGGCCATGAAGGTGCCCGCGGTCGGGTCGCCCGCGAAGAAGCGGTGCAGGTCGCCGTGCACGATCTCACCGCCGGCCGGCGGCGTGAAGTTGCCGAACACGAACCACGCGAGCGAGTTGAGGATGTGGTGCAGGCCCGTGACGAGCAGCAGGCGGTTCAGGAAGCCGAACACGAACGCACCGATCGCGCCCGCCGTCGTCAGCCACTGGCCGGCCGCGTCGATCAGATGCTGGACCGGCTGCCACACGTACCCGAACGCGATGCCGAGTATCACGCAGACCAGGCCCGTGATGATCGGCACGAACCGTTTGCCGCCGAAGAACGCGAGGTAGTCCGGCAGCTTGATGTCTTTATAGCGGTTGTACAGCAGGCCCGCGACCACACCCGCGATGATCCCGGACAGCACGCCCATGTTCAGCTTGGGATCGATGTCCTTCATGATCGCGGTTTCGATCAGGTAACCGATCGCGCCCGCGAGCGCCGCCACGCCGTTATTGTCCTTCGCGAAACCGACCGCCACGCCGATCGCGAACAGCAGCGGCAGGTTGTCGAAGATCGCACCGCCGGCGTCGGCGATCATCTTGATGTTGAACACGTCCGGCTGGCCGAGTCGCAGCAGGATGCCGGCAACCGGCAATACCGCGATCGGCAGCATCAGCGCCCGGCCCAGGCCCTGTATTTTCAGAAACGGATTCCCGTTCATTCAGTCCTCCAATCCTTGTCTCGTCATTAATCGTCGTTGACCTAATTGCTTTCGTCTTGAAACCGGTCGCGAACCTGCCGTCGACGCTCAGTCGAGCGGCCAGACCTCGCGGCTTGCTGCCCTTACCGCCTGTGCCGAATCGAGCGCGAGCAGATCCTGCGCGCGCTGACGGCACAACTGGTAATCGAGACGGCGCACACGCGCCTTGATGCCCGGCACCGATACGGGGTCGACCGACAGTTCGGTCACGCCGAGGCCCACCAGGATCGGCACCGCGAGCGGATCGCCGCCGAGCGCACCGCACACGCCAACCCACTTGCCGTGCCTTTCCGCACCGCGCACCGCGATGTCGATCAGGCGCAGCACGGCCGGATGCAGGCCGTCGGATTGCGCGGCGAGATCGGCCTGGCAGCGATCCATCGCGAGCGTGTACTGCGTCAGGTCGTTGGTGCCGATCGACAGGAAATCCGCGTGCTGCGCGAGCTGGTCGGCCAGCAGCGCGGCCGACGGCACCTCGATCATCACGCCGACCTCGATCGGCTCGGTGCGGCCCTGTGCGCGCGCGAACTCGTCGATGCGCTTTTTCAGGCGCACGAGCTCGCCCGCGTCGGTGACCATCGGCAGCAGGATGCGCACCGCGCCGAGCGGCTTCACCGCGAGCAGGCCCTGCAACTGATCGTCGAGCAGATCGGGGCGCACCTGCGCGAGACGGATGCCGCGCAGGCCGAGCGCCGGGTTCGGTTCGGGCGGCAGCGTCAGGTAGTCGACTTCCTTGTCGGCGCCGACGTCGAGCGTGCGGATGATCGCCGTGCGGCCCTGCAGCGCGTCGACGATCGACTGGTAGCTCTGCTGGTGTTCGACGACCGTCGGCGCGGCCTGGCGATGGATGAACATCAGCTCGGTGCGCAGCAGGCCGACCGCGTCGGCGCCGTTATCGACCGCGGTGTTCGCGTCGTCGAGCGTCGCGATGTTCGCGGCGACCTCGATCGCGCGACCGTCGACCGTCGCGGCGGCTTCACCCGCCAGTTGCCGGTTCGCCTCGCGCACGCCGTCCAGGCGCTGGCGTTCGTGCCGCGCGCGCTCGACATCGAGCGCGGTCGGTGCGTGTTCGAGCCGGCCCGCGCTCGCATCGACGACGACCTGCGTGCCGTCCGGAATCGCGTACAGCGCATCGCCGACCGCGACCAGCGCCGGAATGCCGAGCTGCCGCGCGATGATCGCCGCGTGCGACGTCGCGCCGCCGCGCGCCATCACGAGCGCGGTCACGCGCTGGCGATCGAGCGACGACAGGTCGGACGGCGTGAATTCCTCGGCCGCGAGCACCGCTTCGTCGGGCAGCGCACGCGCGGCTCCGTTCGTATGACCGAGCGCGCGCAGCACGCGCTTCTCGATGTCGCGCAGGTCGGCCGCGCGTTCGGCGAGCAGCGCATCGTCGAGCTTCGACAGCGTGTCGATCTGCGTGCGGATCGTCGCGCGCCAGGCGAAGCCCGCGCTCTTGCCGAGGCTGATCAGGTCGCGCGCCGCGTCGATCAGCGTCGGGTCCTCGAGCAGCACGCGGTGCACCGCGAAGATGCCCGCTTCGCCGACCGCGCCGCGCGCCGATGCGTTGCGCACCGTTTCGTCGAGTTCGGCGTCGACCGCCTTCAGCGCCTGGTCGAGCTGGCGGCTTTCCGCAGCCGGCGTGCCGGCGGCCTGCTCGGGCGGCACGATTTCCGCATCGTCGAGACGCACCAGCGTGCCGACCGCGATGCCGGGCGCCGCACACACGCCCGCGAGCGTGTTCGGGTCGATGGGTGCGCCGACGTTGCGTGCGACCGTCTGTGGCGCGGGCGACCTCAGCCGCGCCGGCTTTTCCTCGACTTCGCCGTGCGCTTCGCGCAGCAGCTCGTGCTCGACCGCATCGACGGCCTGCTGCGCATGCGCGCCACGGCCGACCAGTTCGACCGTCGCACCTTCGCCGGCACCGAGCCCGAGCAGGCCGACGACGCTCGCGATCGACGCCTTGCGGCCGTCGAACAGCACGTCGACGGTCGCGTCGAACCCGCGCACGGCTTCGCGTGCTCGCGCGGCCGGCCGCGCATGCAGGCCGCCCGGTTGCGCCAGCACGATTTCACGGCGCACTTCGTTCTGCGCCGCGGCGCCGGCCTGTGCCGCCTGCACGGCCGCTTCGCCCTTGCCGCGCAGCGCGAGCAGCGGCGTCTCGCCGGCCGTCGCGAAGCCGCTGGCACGATCGACGACCTCGAACGCATCCGAGTTCGCGATCGCGATCACCGACACGAGCGAATGCGCGCTGCGCGCCACCGCATCCTGGTCGAACTCGATCAGCAGCGTGCCCGCCTCGACACGCGCGCCGGCCTCGATATGCGCCGTGAAGCCCTGCCCGTTCAGCTCGACGGTGTCGATGCCGATGTGCAGCAGCACTTCCGCGCCTTGCGGCGTCGTGATCGTCACCGCGTGGCCCGTGCGTGCGAGGTGCGACACGACGCCCGCACACGGCGCGACGAGCTTGCCCGCGAGCGGGTCGATGCCGATGCCGTCGCCGAACATCCCGCCGGAGAACACCGGATCGGGCACGTCGGCCAGCGGAACGATCGGCCCCGTCAGCGGGGCAAGCAGGACGATCTGATCGTGGGTGGGGCTCTTCAACTGGGACTCCTCGGCGCGTCTCATCGGCTGTCTCGGCTATCAGTGCGTTTCGGTGACTTTGTTCAGGTGGCGCGGCGTATCGGGATTGCGGCCGCGCGCGACGGCGAGATCCGCCGCCATCACGTAGAACGAAAGAATGGCGGCGATCGGGTCGAGCGCCGAATGGGCGGACTGCGCAAGCGGCAGCGTCGCGCCGGGCGTGCCGGCGGGCGCCGCGAGCAGCACGGCCGCGCCGCGGGCGCGCATGTCTGCGGCGAGCTGCAGCAGGCCGGCCTGCTCGGGCCCCGGCGGCGCGAACACGAGCAGCGGATAGTCGCGGTCGATCAGTTCCATCGGGCCGTGACGGACTTCGGCGCTCGAGAACGCCTCGGCCTGGATGCCGGACGTTTCCTTCAGCTTCAGCGCGGCTTCCTGCGCGATCGCAAGGCCCAGCCCGCGGCCGATCACGATCATCCGCTCGACACCCGCCAGCGCGGCAACGGCCTGCGACCAGTCGAGCTGGCCGGCCTGCGCGAGTACGTCGGGCAGACCGCGCAGCGCGGTTATCAGCGCGGCGTCGCGCTGCCAGTAGGCAACGATCTGCGCGGACAGCGACAGCATCGCGATATAGCTCTTCGTCGCGGCCACCGACAGTTCGGGGCCGGCGAGCAGCGGCAACTGGTGCTCGCATGCGTCGGCGAGCGGCGACGGCAGCACGTTCACGGCGGCGACGGTGCGCGCGCCGGCTTCGCGCAGCGCGGCCATCGTGTTGACGAGATCGGGGCTCTTGCCCGACTGGGAGAAGGCGATCGCGAGCTGGTCCTGCACCTTCAGCGGCGCCTGCTGCAGCGTGGCGACCGACATCGGCAGCGACGCGACCGGCACGCCGAGGCGGCTCATCGTCAGGCTGGCGAAATAGCTCGCGGCGTGATCCGAGCTGCCGCGCGCGACCGTCAGCGCGACGGCCGGCGGGTGATCGAGCAATTGGCCGGCGAGCGCTTCGACGCGCGTGGTGTCGGCGATCTGCGCGGCGACGACCTGGGCGGACTCGCGCGCTTCCTTAAGCATATTCGACAATCGATTCTCCTTCGACGTAGGTCGCGGTGAGGTTCAGGTCGCGATCGAACACCGCGAGGTCGGCCCATGCGCCGCGCTCGAGGCGGCCGCGATCGGTGACGCCGAGGTAGTCGGCCGCATAACGCGACATCCGGTTCGACACGTCGGCGATCGGCAGGCCGAGCGACACGAGGTTGCGCAGTGCCTGGTCCATCGTCAGCGTGCTGCCGGCGAGCGTGCCGTCGGCCAGCCGCACGCCGCCGAGGCACTTCGTCACGTGCTGGCTGCCGAGCCGGTATTCGCCGTCGGGCATGCCGGTTGCCGAGGTGCTGTCGGTCACGACGTACAGGCGCGGGATCGCGCGCAGCGCAGCACGAATCGCGCCCGGGTGTACGTGCAGCAGGTCGGGGATGATTTCCGCGTATTCGGCATGAGCAAGCGCCGCGCCTACCAGGCCCGGGTTGCGGTGATGCAGCGGCGACATCGCGTTGAACAGGTGCGTGAAACCGCATGCGCCGTGCTTGAGCGCGGCCACCGCATCGTCGTAGGTCGCGAGCGAATGGCCGAGCTGCACGCGCACGCCGCGTGCGGCCATCTCGCCGATGATCTCGATGTGGCCGGCGATTTCCGGTGCGAGCGTGACGACGCGGATCGGCGCGATCGACAGGTACTTCAGCACTTCGTCGAGCACGGCCGACACGGCCGCGTCGGGCTGCGCACCGAGCTTGCCGGGGTTGATGTACGGGCCTTCGAGGTGCACGCCGAGCACGCGCGCGCCGCCCGGTGTGCGGGTGCGCGCGACGGTGCCGAGGTTGCCGACGACTTTCATCAGTTCGTCGCGCGGTGCGGTCATCGTCGTCGCGAGCAGGCTCGTCGTGCCGAATTGCGCGTGCGTGCGGGCGATCGTCTCGATCGCGTCGCCGCCTTCCATCACGTCGGCGCCACCGCCGCCGTGCACGTGCAGGTCGATGAAGCCGGGCAGGATGTAAGGCGCGTCGTTCTTCGCGGGATCGACGGGCTTGCCGTCGAGGGTCGTGATGCGGCCGTTCTCGCTATCGAGCGAACCGTGAATCCAGCCGTCGGGGGTAAGGATGTTTCCAGTCAGCATGACGTTCTCTTGATGATCTGGTGACGCGGGCATCCGCGTCGTGATTTGCAAATCCGTGTCGTTACTTCACGCGTGTCGCGCGCGGGCAGTCTCGCGCGTCAGCGTTTCAGTTCGGCGACGAAGTCGTAGTAATCGTCGCGGCAATACGTTTCACTCACTTCGATCGCGCGCTGGTCGGCGCCGTAGCCGATCCGCGTGATCACCAGCAGCGCCGAACCCGGCTTCACTGCCATCCATTTCGCGATCGCGTGGGTCGCGTTCGCCGCGCGAAAGTGCTGCAGCGCGCGCACGACGGTCATCCCGCGCGCGTCGAGGTATTCGTACAGCGACGCGCCGAGCACCTGCGGATCAGGCACCACTGCCGCCGGCAGCGTCGAGTGCTCGACGGCCATCACGATGCCGTCCGCGCGGCGCAGCCGTTCGAGCCGCGCCACCGTCGCACCGGGCGCGAGGCCGAGACGCGTGATCTCGTCGCGGTTTGCGGCGCGCAGCGTGCGCGACAGCCACACCGAATCGGGCACGAAGCCGCGCTGCTGCATCTTCGCGGTGAAGCCGACGAGACGCGACAGCGGATCGGCGACACGCGGCGTGATGAAGCTGCCTGCCCCGCGCGCCCGCTTGATCAGCCCCTGCTCGACCAGCAACGCGAGTGCGCGACGGGCCGTGATCCGCGACACACCGACCGACACCGACAGCAGCCGCTCCGACGGCAGCGCCTCGCCGGCCCGCCACGCGCCGGCGTGGATCGCGCTCGCCAGGTTGCGGGCGAGCTGCAGATAGAGCGGCGTGTCGCTGAGGGGATCGGGCGCCAGTTCGGACCAGCCGGTTTCCATGTGCCTCCGGGTGTCGGACGACGACCGCAGGCCGTCGAAAGTGAGGGCATTATATAACCACCATAATACCAGTCAACGAACTGGTATTAGCCGTGCAAAAATCGCCGGAAGCCTTGCCCTGCAAGCGTTTTAGTTCAAATAAACCCTTTGTTTACAACGAAGTGCGGGATAGGGATTTACCCGGATTGGTATGCAAGGGGGCAGTTCCAGTACGCGGTTCGGCCAGGTTTTGGGCACGAATATAAGACCTTAATAGAACCAGTTGAGCCGACTGGTATGCATGGGTGACGGCAGGCGCGCCGCCACCGCCACGGTGCGTCAGTGGAATTCGCGGCTCGATGTGCGCAGGCCGCCGAGCAGCGGCGTCAGATCCTCGAAGTGCTGTACGACGAGGTGCCGCACGTCGCTCGCGACCTGCCACACGCCGGACGCGGCGAGCAGCCGCGAATCGAGGGTTTCGCGGCGCTGCCGCGCGAGCAGCTCGGGCCGGACGATCAGGTTCACGCAGCCTGTTTCGTCCTCGAGCGTCATGAACATCACGCCTTTCGCGGTGCCCGGCATCTGCCGCGCGGTCACGAGCCCGCACGCGCGCGCGAGCCGGCCGTCGGGGCGGTCGTGCAATTCGGCTGCGGACGACAGCCGCCGCGCGCGTAGCGCGGGCCGCAGCAGCGCGACCGGGTGGCGGTTCAGCGTGAGGCCGGTGGTGTGATAGTCGGCGAGGATGTCGTCGGCTTCCGACGGCGCGCCGAGTGCGGGCTTCTCCGCTTCGTCGATCGGTGCGGTCGCGAGCAGGTCGCGTTCGGGGGCTGCTGCAACCGCTTGCCACAGCGCATCGCGGCGGTGGCCGGCGAGCGTTGCAAGTGCGTTCGCAGCGGCGAGCGCTTCGAGATCGCGGCGTTCGAGTTGAGCGCGGCGCGCGAGGGTGTCGACGTTGTCGAACGGGCCGGCCGCCATGCGTGCGGCTTCGATGCGGCGCGCGGCAGCTTCGCCGAGACCGCGCACGAGCGACAGGCCGAGCCGCACGGCCGGCTGGCCATCGGGAGGCGGCTGGTCGGGCAGCGCTTCGAGCGAGGCGTCCCAGTTGCTTTGCGTCACGTCGATCGGCAGCACCTGCACGCCGTGGCGCTTCGCGTCCTGCACGAGTTGCGACGGCGGGTAGAAACCCATCGGCTGGCTGTTCAGCAGCGCGGCGAGGAAGATCGCCGGTTCATGGCATTTGAGCCAGCTGCTGGCGTACGCGAGTTTCGCGAAGCTGGCGGCGTGGCTTTCGGGGAAACCGTAATCGCCGAAGCCCTTGATCTGTTCGAAGATCTGCTCGGCGAAGTCGGGCGGATAGTCGCGCTCGCGCATCCCGTCGACAATCTTGCGGTGATATTTCTCGAGATTGCCCTTGCGCTTCCACGCGGCCATCGCGCGGCGCAGTTCGTCAGCCTCGCCGGGCGTGAAGCCCGCCGCGATCATCGCGATCTGCATCACCTGTTCCTGGAAGATCGGCACGCCGTACGTCCGTTCGAGCGCAGGCTTCAAATCCTCCTTCGGATAACTGACCTTTTCGATGCCCTGGCGGCGTTTCAGATAGGGATGCACGGCCCCGCCCTGGATCGGCCCCGGCCGCACAATCGCCACCTCGATCACCAGGTCGTAGTAAGTCTCCGGGCGCAGGCGCGGCAGCATCGACATCTGCGCGCGCGATTCGATCTGGAACACGCCAACCGTATCGGCACGGCAGATCATGTCGTAGGTTGCCTTGTCATCCTGCGGAATGTGTTTCAGCGTGAACGGTTCGCCATCCGGCTCCGGCGGCCCGCGCCACGCGGTACGCATGTCGAATGCGCGATGCAGCGCCGACAGCATGCCGAGCGCGAGCACGTCGACCTTCATCAGCCCGAGTGCTTCGAGATCGTCCTTGTCCCACTGGATCACGCGCCGCCCGTCCATCGCCGCGTTCTCGACCGGCACGAGCCGCGTGAGCTTGCCGCGGCTGATCACGAAACCGCCCGAGTGCTGCGACAGGTGGCGCGGAAAGTTCAGCAGCCGTGCGGCGAGCCGGGCCCATGCCTGGATGAGCGGCGTCTGCGGATCAAGCCCAATCGTCCCGAATTGCTGCAGCAGATCGCGACTACCGTCGAACCAGCGGTGCCCCTTCGCGACGCGATCGACCAGCATCGGATCGACGCCGAGCGCCTTGCCGGTTTCGCGCAGCACGCCACGCGGGCGATAGGTCGATACGGCAGCCGCAAGCGCGGCGCGGTTGTGCCCGTACTTCTTGTAGATATGCTGGATCACCTCTTCCCGGCGCTGATGCTCGAAGTCGACGTCGATATCGGGCGGCTCGCCGCGCTCCGCGCTGATGAAGCGTTCGAACAGCATCGTGCTCTGCTCGGGATTCACCTCGGTGATGCCGAGGCAGAAGCAGACGACCGAGTTCGCCGCCGAGCCGCGACCCTGGCATAGAATGTTCTGGCTGCGCGCGTATTTGACGATGTCGTAGACGGTCAGGAAGAACGGCTCGTAGCTCAGTTGCGCGATCAGGTCGAGTTCATACCGGATCTGCTTCGACACCTTCTCCGGCACACCTTGCGGATAGCGGGTGGCCGCCCCGGCCATGGTTTCCTGCTCCAGATAGCTCGTCGGCGTGAGCCCCTTCGGCACGATCTCGTCGGGATACTCGTAGCGAAGCGAGTCGAGTTTGAAATCGCACGCATCGAGAATCGTGCAGGTCTCCTCGATCTCCGCCGGCGAATACAGATTCCCGATCCGGTTCCGCCCGCGCAAATGCTGTTCCGCATTCGGCGCAAGCGCATACCCGCACTCGGAAACCGGCATGCCGACGCGAATCGCCGTCATCACGTCCTGCAGCTCCTTGCACGAGCGCCGGTGCATCGTCACGTCGCCCAGCGCGACGATACGCACGCCACGCCGCTCGCCGGCCGCACGAATCTCCTCGCGCTGCGCACCGTCCAGCGCGCGCTGCAGTTGCACGAGCCCGAGCCGCGCACGTTCGCCGAACGTCGCGCGAAACCACGCGACCTGCGCATCGAGTACATCCGCACGCACCGGATACGTCGGCACGAGAATCGCGAAGCAGTCAGGCATGCCACGCAAGTGCGCAAACTCCGCTGGCGGCGCCGACAGCATCCGCGACGTCAGCGTGTAAGTGCCCTTCGGCGAAGCCATCCGCCGCCACGAGATCAGCTCCGACAGATTGCCGTAGCCTTCACGATTCTGCGCAAGCAACACGAGCCCGAACGCGCCGGGGCCCGGATCGTGGCCAGGCGCGACGTCATCCGGCGTGACCTCGAAATACGAACCGATGACGAGCGGCAGCCCTTTCGCCTTCGCCGCGACGTGCATGCGCGGCGCACCGGCGAGCGAGCATTCGTCGGTGATCGCGATCCCGCGATAGCCGAGCTCGAATGCACGCTCGACCAGTTCCTCCGCATGCGACGCGCCATGCAGGAACGAAAAGTTCGAACGGCAGAACAACTCCGCGTAATCGGGCAGCCAGCTGAATTCCGCAACCATCACCGGTCACCCGAACAGACCGTGCAGGAACCAGCGCGGCTCGGCCTCGCTCCCCGCCCGCTCCTTGAACACCCAGTAGCACGCACCGGCCTCGTCCTGCGCGACGCAGTAATCGCGCGCAGCGAGCTGACCGTCGAACCACCCGGCTTCGATCCGCTCCACCGACGACATCATCCTCAGCGGCGTATGAAATACCGGCCGCTCCCCACGCATCAACAACGGCAGCGGCTCCGCCAGCAACCACGCGGGCCTCGGCGGCACGGCGGGTGGCCCGGCAGCCGGCTTGCCGGCCTGCGCGTCGAGCGGCAGCCAGCGGTTCGCGGCCTCGGGCCGGTGATCGGCGACGGGCGCCGCGCGCAACACGTTGTCCGCGCCAAGCCGCGCGACCAGCAGCTCGAACAGCCGCGCACGCGTCTCGCGCGTGCCGCCGGGCTCGGGAAACAGATCGTCGGCCGGCGGCGCGACCGATTCGACGCGCGTGGCCTTCAGGCGCACCGCGATCACCGCGGCCGGCAACTCGACGCGCGCGAGCCGCTCGCCGAGCAGCCGCATGAAGTGCGCCTCGTCGCGCACGGGTGCCGCGAATGCGAGTTCGAGCGGCGTCGGCGGCACGGCCTGGCGGCCTCGCTCGTGTTCGAGATCGAACGTCATCGCGGCCAGTGACAGGTGCCGCGCAGCCAGCCAGCCGCAGAGCTGCACGACAAGCCGCCGCGCAACGAACAACACGGCTTCCGCGTATTCGACGCGCTCCTGCAGTTCGAGCCGCACGTCGAACACGGGCGGCACCGCCATCCACGCGAGCGGCTCGACCGCATCGCCGTACGCGCGATCGAGCGCGGCCAGCAGCGCGGGACCGCAGCGGCGCTGCAGCCCTGCGCGTGGCAGGCCGCGCAGATCGGCGAGCGTGCGGCAACCGAGGCCGTCGAACCAGCCTGCATAGGGACGCGCGTCGGGCAGCAGCACGCATGGCAGCCGGTCGAGCACGCGCACGAGCGACGCTTGCCCGGCGACCCGGCGCCGGATGCGCGCACGGGCCGACGCCGACATACGCGCGAGCAGCCACGCGCCGCCCGCGGTCGGCGCGGCGGACAGGCGCGCCGCATAGCCGAGCGCCGCGAGCGTCGCGCGCACCTGGCGGCACAGCGACGGCAGCCCGCCGAACAGGCGCAGACTCGGGCCGACATCCACGAGCAGCGTGGCTTCGTCGCCGAGCGCGACGCACGGCGAGAAGCGCAGCAACGCGAGCGCGACCGCGCGCAGCGCATCGGCCTCGCGTGCGGGATCGCGTTCGACGAGCTGCGTGTGCGGCGCGAGCGTGAGCACGCCGCCGCGCTTCATGCCCGCGCGCACGCCGTGCCGGCGCGCGGCCGCGTCGGCGATCAGCACGACACCCTGCTCGAGCACCGCACGGCCGGCGCTGCTGGCCTCGCCGTCAGACGGAGGCGCGACGCACACGTCGAGCGGCAGGCGCGGCAGATGGATGCCGAGCAAGACGCGCATAGCGGCTCTCCACGATGGGCGACGGCAGGTCGAGCACGAGCGGCTCGCTGCGGGCGGGGCCGCGCCGCTTGACGATGTCGAGCGACACGCCGCCCGGCACCGGGTACAGCGCGACCCGCAGCACGGCCGGCGACGGTTGCCGCTCGGCCGACAGCGGGCGCAGCATCACGAACAGCGTGTCGCCCGTGCGTGCGGCCGCGAGATGCAGGCGCCGCAGCGCATCGGGCCGCGCGTCCTGCCACAGCAGCAGCGCGCCGCAACAACCGGTCTTGAGTGCCTGCTCGGCAGCCCACAGCGCATCTGTGCGACTGCCGGCACGCAGCCACAGCAGCGCGTCGGCCGGCACGCCGAGACTGGCGAGCGCGGTGGCATGCGGCGACTGCGGCGGCGCGACGAGCGCAAGCGGGCGCCGCGCGCTGACGGTGCGCGCGAGCGCGGGCGCGAGCAGCCGCATTTCGCCGCAGCCCGGCTGCGCGGCCAGCAGCTCGACGAGCCCGCCGACCGGCCAGCCGCCGCCCGGCAACTCGGCGGACAGCGATGCAAAGCCCGTGTCGATCGTGCGCGGGCCGCCACGCGCGAGTTGCGAGCCGCGCCACAGCGACGGATGAAGGGATTCGGGAGAAATGGAGGATGCGAGCATGACGCCACCCACAACTGTATGGATATACAGTATATGGCAATGCGTCCACGCCGCACAGTACTGGTACGAAACCGGTATTTCGTCAGATGAAAGGCGGGTGAAAAGTCGGCGGGTCCGCAATATTACGGCGGGTCGCCGCCGGCATCACCGGCTCGCACCGCCCGGACGCCCGCCACACCCCTCGGGCGCCGATGTGGCGCATGCGAACCGAATCGCGCAGCCGGGCCGAACCGAGCAGAGCCCAGCCCAGCCAGCCTGCCAACCGGCACGATGCACATCCTGCACACCGCGCCGGCCCGCCCACCGCCCGTCAGCCGAGCAGCAACGCGTCGTCGTCGAGCTGCTCGTGACGCACCTTCTCGAACATCTGCAGCAGGTCCGGCACGTCGAGCCCGCGACGCTGGTCGCCCGACACGTCGAGCACGACCTGCCCCTGGTGCAGCATCACCGTGCGGTCGCCGTAGTCGAGCGCCTGCCGCATGCTGTGCGTGACCATCATCGTCGTCAGCTTGCTCTCGGCGACGATGCGCGCGGTCAGCTCCAGCACGAACGCGGCCGTCTTCGGATCGAGCGCGGCCGTGTGCTCGTCGAGCAGCAGGATCCGCGACGGCCGCAGCGACGCCATCAACAGGCTCACCGCCTGCCGCTGGCCGCCCGACAGCAGCCCGATCCGGTCGGTCAGACGGTTCTCGAGACCGAGGTTCAGGAGCCGCAGCTTGTCGCGGAACAGCTCGCGCGACGGCCGGTCGAGCGCGGCCCGGAAGCCGCGCCGCGCACCCCGCGCCATCGCGAGCGCCATGTTCTCCTCGATCGTCAGCGCCTCGCAGGTGCCGGCCATCGGATCCTGGAACACGCGCGCGACGAGGTGCGCGCGATCCCACGCGGCCTTGCGCGTGACGTCCGTGCCGTCGATCGAAATGCGTCCCGCATCGACCGCCTGGTCGCCGCTGACCGCGTTGAGGAAGGTCGACTTGCCGGCGCCGTTCGAGCCGATCACCGCGACGAACTGGCCGTCGGGAATCTCGAGCGACAGCCCGCGCAGCGCGCGCGTCTCGATCGGCGTGCCGGGATTGAACGTGAGTTTCAGGTCTTGTGCGGACAGCATGTCAGGCCCCTCCGTTCTTGCGCGCGAACAGTTTCTTGCGCGTCGCCGGCAGCACCAGCGCGATCGTGACGAGCGCGGCCGTCACGAGGTTCAGATCCTGCGCCTTCAGCCCGATGAATTCGCTGTTGAGCGCAAGCGCGATGAAGAAGCGGTAGACGATCGCGCCGAGCACGACGGCGAGCGTCGTCAGCACGAGCCGGCGCGCCGGCAGCAGCGTTTCGCCGATGATCACGGCAGCCAGCCCGATCACGATCGTGCCGATCCCCATCGAGATGTCCGCGCCGCCCTGCGTCTGCGCGAACAGCGCACCGGCGAGCGCGACGAGCGCGTTCGACAGCGCCATCCCGGCGAGCGTCGCGCGGCCGGTCGCGATGCCTTGCGCACGCGCCATCCGCGGGTTCGCGCCGGTCGCGCGCATCGCGAGGCCGAGCTGCGACGAGAAGAACCAGTCGAGACCGAGCTTCGCGACCACGACGACGATCGCGAGCAGCGCCGGGCGCAGCACGTAGTCGGGCATCCAGTCGGGCTGCAGCACGGTGAAGATGGTCGGTTCGGTGATGAGCGGCACGTTCGGCCGGCCCATGATCCGCAGGTTCACCGAATAGAGCGCGATCATCATCAGGATACTGGCGAGCAGATCCATGATCTTCAGGCGCACGTTGAGCCAGCCGGTGATGAAGCCGGCCACCGCGCCCGCGACGATCGCGATGCAGGTCGAGCTGAACGGGTCGTAGCCGGCCGAGATCAGCGTCGCGGCAACCGCGCCGCCGAGCGGAAAGCTGCCGTCGACGGTGAGGTCGGGGAAGTTGAGGATGCGAAACGAGATCAGCACCCCGAGGGCGACGAGGCTGAAGATCAGGCCGATCTCCAGGGCGCCCAGAAACGAGAACAGAGACATGATGGGGAAATCCTGTTGCTTCCCGGCCGGACGTGTACGGCCGGGCGAAGCGAACGGGCGGCCCCGGGTGGGAGCCGCCCGTCCGGCGAAGTCGTTCAGGCCCGGATCGGGCCCGCAAGCGCAGCGGTCGGGCCGCGGCTTACTTGATGACCGTCTTCGCTTCCTTGAGCAGATCCGGCGACAGCGTGACGCCCTGCTTCGCGGCCGCGCCCGTGTTCGCGAACAGTTCGAGGTTGCTGCTCGTCTCCGACGCGATCGCGCCCGGCTTCTCGCCCTTCAGGATGCGCGCGACGACCTTGCCGGTCTGGCGGCCGAGGTCGCCGTAGTTGATGCCGAGCGCCGCGATGCCGCCGCGCTTCACACTGTCGGTGTCGCCGGCGACGAGCGGGATCTTCGCTTCATTCGCGACCTTCACGAGCGCTTCGTACGCGGACACGACGTTGTTGTCGGTATTCGTGTAGATCACGTCGACCTTGCCGATCAGGCTCTTCGCGGCCGGGCCGATGTCGACGGTACGCGGCGCGGCCGCTTCCTTCAGCGTCATCCCCTGCTTCGCGAGGATCTCCTTGAGCTCCTTCACGACCACGACCGAGTTCGCCTCGCCCGGGTTGTAGACCATGCCGACCGTCTTCGCATTCGGGACGACGCGCTTGATCAGCGCGACCTGGCGATCGAGCGGCAGCTTGTCGGACACGCCCGTCACGTTGGTGCCCGACGGGCCCCAGCCCTTCACGAGCTGCGCGGCGACCGGATCGGTCACGCCCGAATAGACGACCGGCACGCTCTTGGTCGACGCGACCACCGCCTGCGCGGCCGGCGTCGCGATCGCGACGATCACGTCGGGCTGGTCGCCGACGAACTTGCGCGCGATCTGCGCGGCCGTGCCCGTGTTGCCCTGCGCGCTCTGGTATTCCCACTTGAGCTTGTCGTCGCCGTAGCCTTCCGCCTTCAGCTCGGCGCGCACGCCGTCGCGGATCGCGTCGAGTGCCGGGTGGTCGACGATCGACAGCACCTTGACGGTCTGTGCGTGCGCGGCACCTGCCAGCGCGAGTGCGGCCACGCCGGCCGTGATCGAACGGATCGCGAAAGTCTTGAAACGCTTCATGGGTGTCTCCCCCGTATTGTGTCGGTTCTGGATGATGGATTCCCGCCGCCGTCATGCGGGCGCCGCCACGCGTGCAACGCGGTGGCGACCGGCCCGCGCATGCCCCGGGAAGGCGTGCAGCGGCGAACGCACGAGGATACCATTTCCGCAGACCACCGCCTGACTCCGCGCTTTCGCGAAGATGCCGGTCCGCGGCGCCCGACGGGGCGCCACTCCCGCGCGCGAAGGCTGCCCGGCGGCGGCTCCCGTCGGCCCGGCGCAACGCGTCAGCCGCGCTCGCGGCTTTACGTTATGCTGTCGGCCGACCCAGTCCACTCCTTCGGAGAGCACATGAAACGGGCGATCCGAGCCATCGCATTCGCGGCCGTCGCGCTGGCGCTGCCAGGTGCGGCGTTCGCGCTGACCGACGGCAGTGCGCAATACGACGAGTGCATGCTCAATGCGCTGCGCGAAAGCCGCAACGGTGCGGCGGCCCAGCTGATCCAGCGCTCCTGCGACGCGCTGTATCGCAACAACGCGATGCTGTTGCCGCGCGAGCGACGCTTTCACGAGTGCGTCGTGCAATCGCTGCCGGGCGTGCGCGACAACTATGCGATCCAGCAGATCATGTCGATCTGCTCGCGGCGCGGCGAGATGTGAGCCGGCGCTGAACGCGATGCACGCTGCGGCCGTCGGCCGGCCGCGCCCATAAAAAAGGCCTGCGCGATGCAGGCCCTTTTCGTTCAGCGGGACAACCGGTGTGCGGCGTTCAGAACGACGCGACCATCGAGCCCTTGAACTGCTTCTTGATGAATTCCTTCACTTCCGGCGACTGGTACGCCTTGACCAGCTTCTTCACCCACGGCTGGTCCTTGTCCTTCGCGCGCACGGCGATCACGTTCGCGTACGGGCTCGTCAGCGATTCGAGCGCGATTGCGTCCTTGGTCGGCTGCAGGTTCGCGGCGAGCGCGTAGTTCGTGTTGACCACGGCCGCGTCGACGTCCGACAGCACGCGCGGCAGTTGCGCGGCGTCGAGTTCGGAGATCTTCAGCTTCTTCGGGTTGTCGGCGATGTCGAGCACCGTCGCGTTGTTACCGCCCGTACCGGCGCCCGCCTTCAGCTTGATCAGGCCCTGCGTCTGCAGCAGCAGCAGCGCACGGTTCTCGTTCGACGGATCGTTCGGCACCGCGATCTTCGCGCCTTGCGGCAGGTCCTTCAGCGCCTTGAACTTCTTCGAGTACACGCCCATCGGCGAGATGTAGGTCAGGCCCGCGGTGACCAGCTTGTAGCCGCGCTGCTTCACCTGGCTGTCGAGGTAGGGCTGGTGCTGGAAGCTGTTCGCGTCGAGGTCGCCCGCGTCGAGCGCCGCGTTCGGTTGCACGTAGTCGTTGAACTCGACGACCTTCACGTTCAGGCCTTCCTTCTCCTTCGCAACCTTCTGCACGAGCTGCCACACTTCCGAATCCGGGCCGGCGACCGTGCCGACCTTGATCACCTTGTCTTCGGCGTGCGCACCTGCCGACAGCGTCAGCGCTGCACCGGTGGCCAGCACGGAAAATACCTTCAGGAGACTGCGACGCTTCATCTGTTTCTCGCTTTCTTGCTTGACTGAAATGGGGCGCGATACGGGTATGCCCCGACTCGCTGGAAGGGGCAAATGGTGTCACAGGATCGGCGGGAAGTGAAATACATCCCGCTCATATGGGTATGCACCGCAGCGGTGCTGGCGGAGGTTGCGCGACTCGGCCGTTAGTTGCGTTCATGCGAATCGCGCGTCAGCCTGGGGGCGTCACACCACCGCCGCCTGACCGGCCACCTTCGTCTCGAATGCAGGTTCGCCCACCTGCCCGCCGACCCGGAACGCGCCGACCGCGTCGCGCAGCCGCGCGGCCTGTTCCTGCAGCGACGCGGCGGCGGCGGCGGCCTCCTCGACGAGCGCCGCGTTCTGCTGCGTCACCTGGTCCATCTGCGTGACCGCGCGCCCGACCTGCGTGATGCCGCTCGCCTGCTCCTCGGACGCAGCCGCGATCTCGCCCATGATGTCGGTCACGCGCGCGACGGCCTGCAGGATCTCGCCCATCGTCGTGCCGGCCTGGCCGACCAGCGTCGACCCGTTGCGCACGCGCTCGACCGAGTCGACGATCAGCTCGCGGATCTCCTTCGACGCCGTCGCGCTGCGCTGCGCGAGCGAGCGCACTTCGCCCGCGACCACCGCGAAGCCGCGGCCCTGCTCGCCGGCGCGCGCGGCTTCAACTGCCGCGTTCAGCGCGAGGATGTTGGTCTGGAACGCGATGCCTTCGATCACGCCGATGATGTCGGCGATCTTGCGCGAGCTGTCGTCGATCTGGCCCATCGTGCCGATCACGCGGTTCACGACGTCGCTCCCCGTGCGCGCGATCTCCGATGCGCTGTTCGCCAGCCCGCTCGCCTGCCGCGCGTTGTCGGCGTTCTGCTTCACCGTCGCGGTCAGCTGCTCCATGCTCGCGGCGGTTTCTTCCAGCGACGCGGCCTGCTCCTCGGTGCGCTGCGACAGGTCGTCGTTGCCGGCCGAGATCTGGCGGCTCGCCGACGCGATCGATCCAGCCGACTGGCGAATCCCGCCGATCGTCGCCTGCAGCCGTGCCTGCATGTCGTGCATCGCGGCCATCATGCTCGTGCGGTCGCCCGCACGCACCGGCACCGGCTGCGTCAGGTCGCCCTGCGCGATGCGTGCCGCGAGCGCGGCCGCTTCGTCCGGCTCGCCGCCGAGGCTGCTGCGCACGTTGCGGATGATCACCAGCATCGCCGCGCTGATCACGAAGCCGATCACGAACACGACCGCGAGGTGGCCGAGCAGCGTCCGGTAGTAGATGGTGTCGATGTCCTTCAGGAAGACGCCGCTCGAGATGTTCCAGTCCCACGGCGCGAAGCGCGTGACGTAGCTGATCTTCGGCACGGCGGTCTCGCTGTGCGGCAGGCGCCCGCGGTATTCGGCGAAGCCGCTGCCGGTTTCCTTCGCGGCGTTCAGGATCGTGACGAACAGCGGCTTGCCGTCCGGGTCAAGATAATCGCCGACCTGCGTGCCGACCAGCTTCGGCAGCGTCGGATGCATCAGCACGACCGGCTTCGAGTCCATCACGAACACGTAGCCCGAATCGCCGTAGCGCATCGCGGCGAGGCTCGCGAGCGCGTCGCGCTTCGCGTCGGCCTCGGGCAGCGTACCGCTCTGCGCGAGTGCGTGATACGCCTTCACGATGCCGGCCGCCGAGTCGACGAGATTCGCGATGCCTGCCTTGCGTTCGGCCAGCATCGTCGCGCGCGTCTCGTACGCGCTCCATGCGCCGACGCCCAGGAGACCGATCCATACCAGCGCAAGCGCGAGCCACAGCTTGCGGTTCAAACTCATTCTGCTCATCTGCGTGCCTTTGTCGATGTCGATGCGCACGCTGCGCGCGAACGGCCTGCCGCGCGCAAACGCTTGCCCTTTTATTTACGGCATCGAGGCTTACAACTTGAATACGAGCAGGCGCCGCGAACCGACGATCGGCACGCCCCCCGCACCGCGACCGCCGGCGCGACAGCCCGCATCCGCTGTGCTAAAAAGATCGGCTAGCCGGCACACGAAGAGCCGGCACCATTCCGGGGGCCATCCATGTACGTCATCGATATTCACTACACCGCATCGCTCGAACGCATCGACGATGCGCTCGAACGCCATCGCGCCTTTCTGCAGCCGCAGTTCGACAAGGGCATCTTCATCGCGGCCGGGCCGAAGGTGCCGCGCGAAGGCGGCGTGATCCTCGCGGCCCGCATCGATCGCGACGAGCTGGACGCGATCCTGAACACGGATCCGTTCGTCATCGAAGGGATCGCCACGTATCGCGTGACGGAATTCCGGATCACGCGCGCCGCATCCGGCTTCAACGTGCCCGCGCTGCCGTAACGCGACGCCTGCGCGATGCGCGCGCAGGCCGACACGCCGCCCGACGGGCGGCGCATGCAAACAACGAGGAAAGAGGAAAAGCGTAACGGCGCGTGGCGGCCGTCACGTGATCGCCGGGCCGGGCGCCCGGCGGCTGCCGGTCAGTCGACCAGCAGCTTCAGGTCGTGGACCCACGGGCCGGGGCCCTGGCCGTCGCGCACGAACAGGCGCAGCTTGCCGTCGCGGTCGAACACGTAGCTCGCGGCGGTGTGATCCATCGTGTAGCTGCCGGGCGTCTTGCCGGGCACCTTCGCGTAGTACACGCGGAAATCCTTCGTGACCTTCTTCAGCGCCGCTTCGTCGGCCGGCCGCAGGCCGATGAACGACGGATCGAACGCGGGCACGTACTGGCCGAGCAGCGCCGGCGTGTCACGCTCCGGGTCGACGGTGACGAACAGCACCTGCACGCGTTTCGCGGCATCCGGCCCCAGCTGCTTCAACGCTTCGGACAGCTCGGCCATCGTCGTCGGGCACACGTCCGGGCAGTGCGTGTAGCCGAAGAACATCACGACCGCCTTGCCCTTGAAGTCGGCAAGCGTGCGCACCTTGCCGGCCGTATCGGGCAGCGAGAAGTCGCTGCCGAACTGCGTGTTGCCGGTGATGTCGAGATTCTGGAATTTCGGCGCGTTGTCGCATCCGGCGAGCAGCAGCGCTGCCGTGAATGCACACGCGAGCATCCAGCCTTGGCGCGCGCGGCGCCCGAACCGTGATTGGAGCATTGCGTTCAAACCGTGCGGTTACACGCCGAGCAGCGGGCGTGCATAGTGATCGACGAGCAGCGCGGCGAACAGCAGCGACAGATAGACGATCGAGTAGCGGAAGGCCTTGCGGGCGAGTTCATCCGAATAATCGCGATGGATCTTCCACGCATACGCGAGGAACACCGCGCCGAGCAGCACCGCGCTCGTCAGGTAGACGGCCCCGCTCATCCCGGAGATGAACGGCATCAGCGTGACCGCGAACAGGATCACCGTGTACAGCAGGATGTGCAGCCGCGTGAACTTCTCGCCGTGCGTGACGGGCAGCATCGGCAGCCCCGCATTCTCGTAATCCTTGCGGCGATAGAGTGCGAGCACCCAGAAATGCGGCGGCGTCCACACGAAGATGATCAGCACGAGGATCCACGCGTCGCCCGGCACCGCGCCGGTGACCGCGGCCCAGCCGAGCGCCGGCGGCATCGCACCCGACGCGCCGCCGATCACGATGTTCTGCGGCGTCATCGGCTTGAGCAGCAGCGTGTAGATCACTGCGTAGCCGACGAAGGTGGCGATCGTCAGCCACATCGTCAGCGGGTTCGTGAACGTATAGAGCGTCCATGCGCCGACGCTGCCGAGCACGGCCGAGAAGATCAGGATCTGCGGCGTCGTGATCTCGCCGCGCGCGGACGGGCGCCACGCGGTACGACGCATCATCGCGTCGATCTTCTGTTCGACGAGGCAGTTGATTGCGAACGCGGCGCCGGCCAGCAGCCAGATGCCGACCGTGCCGCCGATCAGCACATGCCACGGCACCATGCCCGGCGTCGCGAGGAACATGCCGATCACCGCGCAGAACACCGCGAGCTGCGTGACACGCGGCTTCGTCAGCGCCATGTACTGCGAAAACCGGCTACCGGGCGATTGGGAAAGGGTGCTTTGCATGGGGGCGGTCACGCCGGGGCGGCGTCGCGCGCAGGCTGCGCGACACGGCCGGGGCGGCTTGAAAGGATGCGAAAGTTTAACATGACGACGAGCAGCAGCAGGATCGCGGCCCCGCCGTTGTGCGCGACGGCGACCGGCAGCGGCCACTGCAGCACGATGTTGGTCAGGCCCGTCACGAACTGCAGCAGGACGACCAGCAGCACGCCGTTCGCGGGCCGCCGCAGCGACTCGAAACGGCGCATCTTCAGCGCGAACGCGACCAGGTACGCGACCACGACGAACGCGAACGTGCGGTGCGTCCAGTGGATCGCGACCAGCGCGTCCTGCGTGATCGCCTCGCCGTCGTTCGTCATCCCGAGCGCGCGCCACAGGTGGAAGCCGTGCTGGAAGTCCATCGGCGGGATCCACTGGCCGTTGCAGGTCGGGAAGTCGGTGCACGCGAGCACCGCGTAGTTGGTGCTCACCCAGCCGCCGAGCGCGATCTGCACGACCAGCAGCACGAGCGCCGCGAGCGCGGCCGCGCGATAGCGGCCGGCTTCGGGGTCATACGACGGCAGCGGCGTCTGCCGCGCCGCGAGCCAGCCGAGCGTGCCGAGCAGCGTGAGGCCGAGCAGCAGGTGGATCGTGACGATCACCGGCTGCAGCTTCATCGTGACCGTCCACGCGCCGAACGCGCCCTGCACGAGGATCAGCAGCAGCAGGCTCGTCGGCCACCACGGCGACACGTGCAGCGGGCGGCGGCGCAGCCGCGCGGTCCACGCGATCACGACCTGCGCGATGATCAGCACGCCGATCGCCATCGCGAAATAGCGGTGGATCATCTCGATCCACGCCTTCGACATGCTGACGGGGCCCGTCGGCATCGCCTGGTGCGCGGCCGTGATCGCGGCGTGTGCGATGAACGGCGACGACGTGCCGTAGCAGCCGGGCCAGTCCGGGCAGCCGAGCCCCGAATCGGTCAGCCGCGTGAAGCCGCCGAACATCACCAGGTCGAGCGTCAGGAAGGTGGTGATCCACACCAGCTTGCGAAACTTGTTGTCGTCGGCCTTCACCCACACGTACGACAGCGGCAGCAGCGCGATGCAGAAGCCGATCAGGCCGAGTTGCAGTAGATACGACATCGGTTCATTGCCTCTCGTATTGCCTTAGCCGATGCTCGACCACTTCAGCAGCTTCGTCACGTCCGACTTGATCTTGCTGGGGTTCGGATCCTTCGGGAAGCGCATCATCAGGTTGCCGTTCGGGTCGACCATGTAGATGTGGTCGCTGTCCTTCGTGCCCGCGTCGGCCGGCAGCCACGCGGCCACCGCAGCCGGATCGGCGATGAGCCGGCGCGTGTCCGGGTACGCATCCAGCACCTTCTGCGGCATTGCGCCCGCATCGCTGCGCAGCCACACCATCGTGAGCCGGTGCCGCTCGCCCGCCTGCGTGACGCGGATCTGGCGCATGAAATAGAGCTTCTCCGCGCATGCCTTGTCGCACGCACTGCTGTCGGTCATCACGAACAGCCACACGCCGCGCAGCGACGACAGCGGCACGGTCTTGCCGGTTTCGTCGGTCACCTGCAGATCGGCGGGGATCGGGCGCTGCGGCTCGATCAGCGTGCCGTAGTTGGTCGAGCCGCCCTTCGGCTTGATCACGTAATAGGTGAAGTACGACGCGATCATCGGTGCGGCGCACACGAGACCCAGCAGCACGAGCATCCAGCGGCCGCGCTTGCGGGCCGCCGGCGAGATCGGCGCAGCGGCCGGACCCTGACGGGAAGATTGCATGGACAAATCAGACCTCTCGAAACGAACCCGCGGCGTCCTCGCCGCGTCCGGGCATCGCATTCACGCGTCGGACGACTTCTTCGCCGCGCGTCGCGCCGCGTACAAGCCGAAACCGAGCGCGGCCGCCGCCATGCCCCACCACTGAAACATGTAACCGTAATTGCGCTCGACGCCGGTCGTCGCCGCCGGCCAGTCGCGCACGAGCTTGTCGCCGTCGTCGCTCGTCTGCTGGATCACGAACGGCTGCAGCGGCAGCCCCGTTTCCTTCGCATACGCGGCGACGTCCAGGTTCTGCCGGATCTTCTGGTGCGCCGCCGACCCGCCTTCGCCGAGCTCGAACGCACGCGACGCGTCGGCGCGCGCGATGCCCACGACCTCGACGTCGCCCGCGGGCGTCGCGAACGGCTCGATCGCCGTGCGATCGGAGATATTGCGCGGCAGCCAGCCGCGGTTCACGAGCACGACGCCGCCGCCCGTGAGTTTAAACGGCATCACGACGTAAAAACCCGGCTGGTCGTTATACGGCCGATTGTCGAGGAACACGGCCTGCTCGGGCAGGAAACGGCCCGTCGCCCGCACGCGATGGAACTCGATCGACGCGAGCGGCATCGGCTGCGCGCCGACTTCGACGGGCGCCGCCTGCTCGTAGCGCTCGATGCTCGCCTGCAGCGCTTCCTTCTGGTGCGCGCGGTCGCGCTGCCAGAAACCGAGACGGATCGTGATCGCGACGACGACGAGAATCAGCAGCGCAGGCAGCCAGCGGATCTTCATCATGCGGCCCGCCCGGCACCTGCCCGAAAGCGAAGTGCGATAATTATCCTCTTCCTTTCGAATTGCCGTCGTCCGGTTCGTGTCATGCACATACTCGTTCCCATCGCCTTCGTCCTCATCATTGCCAGCATGGGCTCGGCGCTCTACTTCATGATGCACGACCGCGGCCACACGAAACGCATGGTCTGGTCGCTCGCCACCCGCGTCGGGCTGTCGGTGTCGCTGTTCCTGCTCATCCTGATCGCGAACGGGATGGGCTGGATCCATTCGACCGGCCTGCCGATCGGGCGTTGATCCGTTTGCCGCCGCGGCCGCTGTGACATTTCGCCGCACGGCCGCGCCACCAAGCAAAAGCGCCGCCTGACTGAGTCGCGGCGGCGCCAGGGTGGTGAAGGCCGGCAGCCAGGCTGCCCGGCCGACCCCAATGAAAACGGCCCGCGCATTGCTGCGCGGGCCGTTGTTCCATTTACAGCCAGTAGACGACGACGTACAGGCCGAGCCAGACGACGTCGACGAAGTGCCAGTACCACGCGGCGCCTTCGAATGCGAAGTGGTGATCGGGCTTGAAGTGGCCGCGGATCATCCGCACCAGCACCACCGCGAGCATCGTGCCGCCGAGGAACACGTGGAAACCGTGGAAGCCCGTCAGCAGGAAGAACGTCGAACCGTACACACCCGAGTTCAGCGTCAGGTTCAGTTCGTTGTACGCGTGGTAGTACTCGAAGCCCTGCAGGAACAGAAAGCAGATACCGAACGCGAGCGTCGCGGCCAGCCAGGCGATCGCCTTCTTGCGATGATCGTCACGCAGCGCGTGGTGCGAGATCGTCAGCGTCACGCCCGACGACAGCAGGAATGCCGTGTTCAGCGTCGGGATCGGCCACGGGCCCATCGTCTTGAAGTGACCGGCGAGCGCGGCGGGGCCTTCGTTCGGCCACACGGCGGAGAAATCCGGCCAGATCAGCTTGTAGTCGAGGCTGCCGAGCTGGTGCAGCGCGATTTCACGTGCATAGAACAGCGCGCCGAAGAACGCGCCGAAGAACATGACTTCCGAGAAGATGAACCAGCTCATGCTCCAGCGGTACGACTTGTCGACGTTCTTGCCGTAGTGACCGCCTTCCGATTCGGCGATCGCGTCGCCAAACCAGTGATACAGCGTAAAGAGCAACCAAAGCAGGCCGAGCAGCGCCGTAAACGGCGCCCAGTCGTGACCGTTGATCCACAGCGCTGTCGATCCGAGCATGACCAGCAGGCCGATGGCCGCGCTGATCGGATGCTGCGACGGATGCGGCACGAAATAGTACGGGGTCTGGTTTTGACCGCTCATGCTTGATTCTCCACTTCAGTCCAATTTGTGTACCGGAAACCGCTCCGGCTTTATTTCTTGCGCGGCGTGACCACCACCGCTCCTTCCTGCACGCGGCGCCGTGGCGCCGCGCACTGCATTCTTTCGTGGCCGCGGGCTTCAGCCCACGACGGCACGCACGATCAGGATCAGCACGCCGATGAACACACCGGCTGCCAACAACGCGACGATCAGCACGTGCAGCGGATTCAGTTGCGTCGCGTCGGCCTCCAGGTCGCGCCGCTTGCGCACCCCGAAGAACGACCACAGCACCGCTTTCAGCGCCTGACCGAACGACCCACCCCGCTTGACCTCCGTCATCGCCCCGCCTCCGTCGTCATGCGTCCGGCTTCGCCGCGCCCTGCGCCGCGGTCTTGCCCGGCGCCGGCGCCGGCGTGGCCGGCGTATTCAGCTCGAAGAACGTGTACGACAGCGTGATCGTCTTCACATCCTTCGGCAGTTTCGGATCGATCACGAACACCACCGGCATCTTGCGCGACTCGTTCGCGGCCAGCGTCTGCTGCGTAAAGCAAAAGCACTCGATCTTCTTGAAGAACTCCGTCGCCTGTTTCGGCGCGTAGCTCGGAATCGCCTGGGCAACGACCGGCCTGCCCTGCCCGTTCGTCACGTCGTACACGATCGTCGTCAGTTCGCCCGGATGCACGTCGAGACTGTTGTGCTCCGGCTTGAATCCGAGCGGGCCGCGCGCGTTCGCATCGAACTCGACCGACACCGTGCGGCTGTAATCGACCTGCGAGTTCTTCACCTCGCGCTCGCTGACATCGCGCTGCACCAGGTTGTTGATGCCGGTGATCTGGCAGATCGCCCGGTACATCGGGATCAGCGCGAAGCCGAAACCGAACATCAGCCCGGCCACGACGAAGAGCTTCACCAGCATCGAACGATTGAACGCGCGATCGACGGCGCCCTCTTCCGGCTTCGACATACGACAACTTCCTCGCTACTGCGTCCGTTACTGCATCAGTGTGTGGACAGCCACCACTGCTTGATCACGACACCCATAAAAAAGACGGCGGCGATGACGAGCAGGATGAGGCCGAGCCGCTTGTTGCCCGCGCGAATCTGCTCGGGCGTTCGTCTTTCTTGTGGATTCCGGTTCATCTGACACTTCGGTTCGGCGCCCGCCGCGCCTGCCTGCAACGGCAGGCAGCGGCGGAGCGCACGGTGAAACTTATTCGACGTGCGGCGGTTGCTCGAACGTGTGGAAGGGAGCCGGGCTCGGCACCGTCCACTCGAGGCCCGTCGCGCCATCCCACGGCTTGTCCGACGCCTTTTCCAGCTCGCCGCCGCCACGGTAGGCCGGCAGCGCGACTGCGAACAGGAAGTACACCTGTGCGAGGCCGAAGCCGAATGCACCGATCGTCGCCACCTGGTTGAAGTCCGTGAACTGCGCCGGGTAGTCCGCATAGCGACGCGGCATGCCTGCGAGACCGACGAAGTGCATCGGGAAGAACGTCAGGTTGAAGAAGATCATCGACGCCCAGAAGTGGATCTTGCCGCGCGTCTCGTTGTACATCCAGCCCGTCCACTTCGGCGCCCAGTAGTACCAGCCCGAGAACAGCGCGAACAATGAGCCGGCCACCAGCACGTAGTGGAAGTGCGCCACCACGAAGTAGGTACCGTGATACTGGATGTCGAGCGGCGCCATCGCGAGCATCAGGCCCGTCAGACCGCCGAACGTGAACACGAACAGGAAGCCGATCGCGAACAGCATCGGGGTTTCGAACGTCATCGAGCCGCGCCACATCGTCGCGAGCCAGTTGAACACCTTCACGCCCGTCGGCACCGCGATCAGCATCGTCGCGTACATGAAGAACAGCTGGCCGGTGACCGGCATGCCCGTTGCGAACATGTGGTGCGCCCAGACCATGAACGACAGGATCGCGATCGAAGCCGTCGCGTACACCATCGAGCTATAGCCGAACAGCGTCTTGCGTGCGAACGCCGGGATCACCTGCGACACGATCCCGAACGCCGGCAGAATCATGATGTACACCTCGGGGTGGCCGAAGAACCAGAAGATGTGCTGGTACATCACCGGATCGCCGCCGCCTGCCGCGTTGAAGAACGACGTGCCGAAGTGGCGGTCGAACAGCACCATCGTGATCGCGCCTGCCAGAACCGGCATCACCGCGATCAGCAGGTAGGCCGTGATCAGCCACGTCCATGCGAACATCGGCATCTTCATCAGCGTCATGCCCGGTGCGCGCATGTTCAGGATCGTCACGACGATGTTGATCCCGCCCATGATCGACGACGCGCCCATGATGTGCACCGCGAAGATCGCGAAGTCCATGCCCGGGCCCATCTGCGTCGACAGCGGCGCGTAGAGCGTCCAGCCGGCAGCCGTCGCGCCACCCGGCGCGAAGAACGAACCGACCAGCAGCACGGCCGCGACCGGCAGCAGCCAGAAGCTGAAGTTGTTCATCCGCGCGAACGCCATGTCGGACGCGCCGATCTGCAGCGGAATCATCCAGTTCGCGAAGCCGACGAACGCCGGCATGATCGCGCCGAACACCATGATCAGGCCGTGCATCGTCGTGAGTTCGTTGAAGAACTCCGGACGCATGATCTGGAGGCCCGGCTCGAACAGCTCGGCCCGGATGGCGAGCGCCATCACGCCGCCCGACAGGAACATGATGAACGAGAACAACAGGTACAGCGTACCGATGTCCTTGTGGTTGGTGGCGAACAGCCAGCGCCGCCAGCCGTGCGGCATTTCGTGCGCGTGGTCGTCGTGCGCGTGGTCCGCGGCTACGTCGTGCCCGATGCTAGACATGAGAATCTCCTAATGCGAATACGTCGACTAACTCAGCGACACGTCAAGCCGCCGGGCCGATCTCGACACGCCGGGCTTCCTTCGCGTCCGCCCCGCCCGTGATCGTTTCCGGCTTTTTGAGAATAATGTGGTCTTCCGCCACGCCTGCTGCCTTCAGCGCGTCGCGCACGGCTTGTGCGCGATGCTTCGCCAGTTCGGCGTTCGCGTCGGCCGAGCCCGACTTGTCGGTAAAGCCCGACAGCGCGAGCTTCGCGTCCGGATGTGCCTTCGCATAGTCGGCCGCGGTGGCGATCGCCGCTTTCG
The DNA here is from genome assembly GCF_902499175.1 of Burkholderia aenigmatica. Classification (GTDB taxonomy): domain Bacteria; phylum Pseudomonadota; class Gammaproteobacteria; order Burkholderiales; family Burkholderiaceae; genus Burkholderia; species Burkholderia aenigmatica. The sequence continues at coordinate 3,730 of NZ_CABVQC010000085.1, read as the reverse complement.
CGTCGGCCGGCAGCACGCTCTTGCCCGTCTCGAAGTAGATCGTCGACAGGGCGGCCGAAGCCGCTGCGGCCGGCTGCTCTGCGCCCGACGCGGCTTGCGCCGGCGCCGAAGCTGCTTCGGCCGGTGCGGCTGCCGCTGCGCCCGTCGCGTCTTCCGGCATCTTGCCGTTACGCGCGTCGGCCACTTGCTTCGGCTGCAGCAGGTCGTTCTTGTGGTTGCCCCACGAATTGCGTTCGTACGTGATGACCGATGCAATGTCGAGATCCGACAGCGACGCCCACGACGGCATCGCGCCCTTGCCGTGCAGCACGCGCTCGACGTGGCCGGCGATCGGGCCGTTCACGATCGCGCTGCCGTCCATCGCCGGGAATGCGCCGAGACCCTTGCCGTTCACCTGGTGGCAGGCTGCGCAGTTCGCCTTGTAGACGTCCTCGCCGTGCGCGACGAGTTCAGCCATCGTGTAGATCTTGTTCGGATCGACTGCGGCGCTGGCCAGCTTGGCCTTCTGCGCGGTGACCCACTTCGCGTAGTCGTCTTCCGACAGGACTTCGACGACGACCGGCATGTACGCGTGTTCCTTGCCGCACAGCTCGGTACAGAAACCGCGGAACGTACCGACCTTGTCGGCCTTGAACCACGTGTCGCGCACGAAGCCGGGGATCGCATCCTGCTTCACGCCGAACGCGGGCACGTACCACGAGTGGACGACGTCGTTCGCGGTCGTGATGATGCGGATCTTCTTGTTGACCGGCACGACGAGCGGGTTGTCGACTTCCTGCAGGTAGGTGTCGGTGATCGGCTTCTTGCCCATCACTTCGTCACGCGGGGTGCTGAGCGTCGACAGGAAGCCGATGCCCTCGCCCGGGCCCTTCACGTAGTCGTAGCCCCACTTCCACTGGTAGCCGGTGACCTTGATCGTGAGATCGGCGTTCGTCGTGTCCTTCATTGCGACGACGGCCTTCGTCGCCGGCAGCGCCATCAGCACGACGATGACGAACGGCACGATCGTCCAGATGATCTCGACGGTCGTGCTTTCATGGAAATTGGCGGCCTTGTGGCCCTTGGATTTGCGGTGCGCGAAGATCGAATAGAACATCACGCCGAACACGCCGACGAAGATCACCGTACACAGGATCAGCATCATCGTGTGGAGATCGTAGAGCTCCTCGGCGATCTTCGTGACAGGCGGCTGAAAGTTGATCTCGTTGACGCGGGGGCCGCCCGGGCTATCACCGACCGCCAGGGCGGCACCGGCAAAGAGCAATCCGCTGCATGCCAGCACGCCCGTGAGGGCTCGCTTGATTGTTTTCATAGCATCCTTACCCAAAATTTCCATTCAAACCCTCCCCCGTCGCAAGCCGCCGGCCATATCCGCCGGTGCCCGCGCCTCGTCAGCCGCAGCGCCTGAGCGACACGCGCAGTTCGTCGGCGAACTGCGCGCGCTTGTACTGCGCGAGATGCTGCCCGATTACGACGGTCTGCCCGCGCGATACCAGCCGAATCGGATCGCGTGGCGTCGCACCCGGCTCGACCCGCACCCAGCGCGGGTTGAATTCGATCTGCGTGAGCCGCTCCGCATCCATCCGCTCGATCACGAGCCGGTGCGGATACAGCCTGATGCGTTCGTAATCGACCGCATGGCGAGCATAAATCGCAAATGCGACACCCACAGCCAGCAACTCGATTCCGGTGAAGGGCATGACGAGCCAAGCCCCCCGCCACATCAGCAATGTCGCGATCACCAGCGAGAAGCCCGCGAGCGACGCGTAAAACAGCACGAACTGGCGCGGCGACGCCGAACAATTGCGTTTCATGAGCCAGTCTTCGAGGACCGGCTCGCCGTTCGTCGTCTCCGCCAAAACCCTCGCTGCTTCCATCGCCGCCTCACGCGAATGGCATGCGATGCATGCCTGCATCGGACTCGTCGCCCCGTATTGCGGGGACCCCGGGACGACAAGCTGACGCATTATAGGCGGGTTCAATGGCATCCACAAGCAAGCGACTATCGGCCCGCGAGCCAAGCGCGACAAGCTTTTCGGCCATTTTAGGCGCCAATTCGACCCCGCTTTGCGCTGCTAATTTCAGACATAACAAAACCCCTCTTTACCGCTTTACCGATTCTTCGGACGCCCCTTTCCGATGTCTTCGATGCGCACGATCCCGTGCCCTTCGGCGGTCGTGCGCGGCACGGCCTTCCAGGCGTGGCCGTAGATCACTTCGAACGTCAGCGGAATCGTGCCGTCCGCGCGCCGGCGGGCCTCCAGCGCGTCGCCGAGCGCCGCGCGAAAGCGCCGCGTCGCGCGCTGCGGCGCCTCGCGGTCGAATGGATAGGCGCCCCAGCCGCGCACGTCGGCCAGCAGGGAATCGGAGGTTTTGTAGGTGACGGTCAGCACTTCCTGATCCATCACGGGAATCTCGAAGCCGCTCTCGACGAGCATGTCGCCGAGGTCGTGCATGTCGACGAAATCGATCACGCGCGCGGCGGGCGGCGCCATGCCGAGCGCCGCTTCGGCGTCCGCGCAGGCCGCGCGCAGTTCGCGCAGGGTATCGGGGCCGAGCGTGCTGAACATCAGCAGCCCGTTGACGCGCAGCACGCGCTGCCATTCGGGCAGCACTGCGTCCGGGCGCGAATGCCAGTGGAGGGCGAGATTCGACCAGATCAGGTCGAACGCGCCGCCGGGGAACGGCAGCGCGGCGAAATCGGCCTGCGCGACGCGCGGGCCGCGCTGGCCCAGTGCACGGCCGAGCGAGGCCGGCAGCCAGCGGCGCCAGCTCGTCTGCTCGACCTCGCGCTGCCCCGCTCGCGCGAGCATCGCGCCCGACAGGTCGACGCCGAATACGGGCGCCTCCGGAAAGCGCGCGCGCAGCGCCGGCAGGTCGTCGCCCGGGCCGCAGCCCGCGTCCAGCACGGCTGCGGGGCTCACCTTGATGTATTCGAGACGCTCGTTCATGCGCTGCGCGATCTCGCGCGGCAGGAACGCGACCGCATCGAACGTGGCGGCACGGCGGTCGAAAATCCGCCGCAGGCGCCTTGCGTCATTGGCCGGACGGCCGGTTGAAGTCGAAGCTGGGGACATGTCGGGCACACTGGCGAAGAGCCCGAAGTATACTCGCTCGCCCCGCAGGCTTCATTGAGGCGGGGTGTCAGGAGTGTTGCGATGATCCGCAGTTCCGCCCGACGTACGATGCGCGTCGCTTTGTCGCAGGTTTGCACGCTGGCAGCGCGCGTCGCCGCGGTCGCGCTACCCAATCGCTGCGCACTGTGCGGCAATTTGTCACACGCCGTGATTTGCGGCGCTTGCGACGCCGCGTACTGGAATGAAGCGCGGCTGCGCTGCGACGTCTGCGCGCTGCCGCTGGGCATCGGGCACGCTCGTTCGCCCCCGCCCCGCGGCGCTCGCGCCGCCGGCCGTGCAGCCGCGTACCGTTGCGACGCGTGCCGTGCGGCACCGCCGCCGTTCGATGCGACGCTCGCACTGGCGGATTACCGCGCGCCGCTCGACGGGCTCGCGCGCGGCCTGAAGTTTCACCGGCAACTCGCGCTCGGCGCCGAATTCGCGGCGCGGCTCGCCCGGTTGACCGACGATACGCCCGGCGCCGGCGGCTTCGACCTGGTGGCGCCGGTGCCACTGTCGCACCGGCGGCTCGTCGCGCGCGGCTACAACCAGGCGTGGGCGATCGCGCGTCCGCTCGCGCGGCGGCTCGGCGTGCGCGCGGCCGCGGCGCTGCT
>NZ_CABVQC010000084.1 GCF_902499175.1 Burkholderia aenigmatica | reverse complement strand
GCTCCAATGCAAACCAAAGTAGACGTTGGAGGCAGGCGATTCATTTACGTTCAATCAAGAATCGAACGCTACACTAGGCTACGACGATGTGCTGTATTCGGGCTGTTCGGGGTTTCGCGGCGTGGTGCCGGCCGCGCGGCTGAGCCTGCTGCCCGATCCCGAAACGCTTCAGTACTGGATCGGGCCGCACGGGCACCTGCTGCACTATCCGATCGGCGACAACGGCGACCAGAATTTCCTGCTGGTCGAGCGTCATCCGTCACCGTGGCCGTCGCGCGACTGGGTGATGCCGTCGGAAGAGGGCGAGCAACTGCGCGCGTTCAGGGACTGGCATCCGGCGGTGGTGCAGATGATCACCGCCGCGCCGATCAGCCAGCGCTGGGGGCTGTTCCATCGGCCGCCGCTCGGCCGCTGGAGCCGCGGGCGCGTGACGCTGATCGGCGACGCCGCGCATGCGCTGGTGCCGCACCACGGGCAGGGCGCGAATCAGTCGATCGAAGATGCGGTGGTGCTGGCCACGCAACTGGCGCAGGCCGGTCCGGGCAACTGGCGCGAAGCGCAGGAAGCGTACGAGCGGTTGCGTCGCGGCCGCACGCGCAAGGTGCAGTACGCGTCGATCTCCGTGGCCGACGTGCTGCACCTGCCCGACGGGCCGGCCGCGCAGGCGCGCAATGCGCGTCTGGCCGAGCGCGACAGCGTGCTGCATCACCTGGACTGGATTCACGATTTCGATGCGTTGGCCGGGGCGCCGAGCGAACGGCAGGGCGGCACGTGGCTTTGAGCGGCGAGCCGTCGCATGGCCGTCGCGCTCGGGCGGCCGACTACCCGGCGTGCCCGCAGGGCGGCGAGGTCGGCCGGCGCGACCGGTCGCGCCGTGTCTTCGAGCCGTATCGGAATGCCCGCTGACGCGGGCAAGCCATTCACCGATTGTTTCCTGAACGGCGATTCTGTATCGATTTAGTGTATCGATACAGAAGGTGATATAGTCCGGCCACGTCATGCGCACACCACCTCTTCAAAAAATAGGGGTGGCATGACAGAACACTCCCGAAATCACCTTTTTCACCGGATTCCTCCAGGGACGATTCCATGCGTTTGCCCGGCTATTCCGCGCTTGTCGTGCTTTCTCTCATCGCGGCGGCCCCCGCGTCGGCAGCCGGGCAGGCGGCGGATCGCGTTGCGGCGGGCAAGGCGTTGGCCGTCGCGGCGGACTGTGTCGCGTGCCATACCGCGGGTGGCGGCCAGCCGTTCGCGGGCGGCCTCGCCATGCCGTTGCCGATGGGCAATATCTACTCGACCAACATCACTCCGGACAAGCAAACCGGGATCGGCAACTATTCGGAGCAGGAATTCGCGAACGTGCTGCGCAAGGGCGTGCGGCGCGACGGCGGCAACCTGTATCCGGCGATGCCGTACCCGTCGTATACGAAGTTCAGCGACGACGACATCGCGAGCCTGTACGCGTATTTCATGCACGGCGTCGCACCGGTCCATCAGGCGAACCGCCAACCGGATTTTCCGTGGCCGCTGACCATGCGCTGGCCGCTGAAAATCTGGAACGCGCTCTATCTGCGCGAAGGCGCGTATGTGCCGAAACCCGGGCGAGATGCCGAGTGGAATCGCGGCGCCTATCTGGTCCAGGGCGCCGCGCACTGCGGCACCTGCCATACGCCGCGCGGCATCGGGATGCAGGAACTGGCCTACGACGAAACCGGCACCGGCTATCTCGCCGGCGCGCCGCTCGCGGGCTGGCAGGCGTTCAACATCACGCACGACCGCGACGCGGGCATCGGTACGTGGACGACCGCGCAGATCGTCCAGTACCTGCGCACCGGCAACGTGCCCGGCAAGGCACAGGCAGCGGGCCCGATGGCGGAAGCCGTCGAACATAGCTTCAGCCGCATGAGCGATCGCGACCTGAACGCGATCGCCACCTACCTGTCGACGGTGCCGGCCGCCGGGGGCGCTGACACCGCGCCGCGTTCCACGCAGGGGCGCAAGACCGACGACTACGTCGCGGTGCGTGCCGCAGCCGCCGTCGGCGGTCAGGCACCGGCCGGCGCGTCGCTTTATCTCGACCACTGCGCGAGCTGCCACGGTATGACGGGCGCCGGCACGGCGGACGGCTTCTTTCCGTCGCTGTTCGCCAACAGCGCGGTCGGCACCGCGACCGCGTCGAACCTGCTGCAGGTCGTGATGCACGGCGCGAGCGTGAACAACGGCGCCACGCACTATTTCATGCCGGCCTTTCAGACCGAACTCAAGGATGACGAAGTGGTGGTGCTCGTGAACTACCTGAGCGACCGGTTCGGCAGCGGCCGGGCCCGCGTGAGCGCGGCGGATGTCGCGAAGATCTGCACGGCACCCGCACACTGAAGGAGATGTCCGCGATGAACGATTTCGATGGAGCCGGCGACCTGGACGTGCAGCGCCGCCGTCTCATGAAGCTGTCGGCCGGCGCGGCGCTCGCCGCGGCGTTGCCGGCCGGTATGTTGATGGCGCGTGCGGCCGTGGCGCCGGAAGCCTTGCCGGCGCGGGACTTTGCCGGCGTGGCCGCGTACCTGACTTGCCGCAAGGCGCTCCCGGCGCGCTATGTGCAGTCCGTCTACGACGGCCTTGTCGCGCAGGACCGCGAGTTTCCCGCACGGCTGCGCGCGCTCGTCGTCGCGATCGACACGGGCACGCAGCCGCTCGAGGCCTTCGTGAAGACGCTCGGCATCGCGACGCCTGAATTGCACACCACGGCGCTGGCCGTCATCGAAGCCTTCTACACCGGCAGCGTCGGGCACGGCGGGCAGGCGCGGATGGTCGGCTACGAAACCGCGCTGATGTTCGAGCCGACCGTGGACGTCACGGTCATTCCAACCTATATCCGTGCGCGCCCCGAATACTGGACCGAGCGCCCGGCCGTCGACGCCGGTTGACCGCCTTCCGAACGAGGATCGAAACCATGAGCAATACTTACGACGCGGACGTCATCGTCATCGGCGCGGGCATCCTGGGCGGCGCCGTCGCGCAGTCGCTGACGCAGCAGCGCAAGTCCGTCATCGTGATCGAGGCGGGGCCGGACGTGAAGCGGGCCGAGCTCGTCAGCGCGTTTCGCAATTACGGCAACAAGTCCGACTACAACGGCCCGTATCCGGATCTGCCGTGGGCACCGAAGTCGTCCACCGGGCGCTATTCCGACCGGTACATCGACAGCGTCGGCCCCGTGCTGCAGAAGCCATCGTTCCTGCGGCTCGTCGGCGGGACGACGTGGCACTGGGGCGGCGCGACCTGGCGCATGCTGCCGAACGACTTCCGCCTGCACAGCCTGTACGGGCACGGGCGCGACTGGCCGATCGGCTATGACGAGCTCGAACCGTGGTATCAGCTCGCGGAAGAACAGATCGGCGTATCGGGCTCGGACACCGACGACCAGAGCGGCCAGGGCGGTGCGCCGTTCCCGCCGCGCTCGAAGCCGTACCCGATGCGGCAGCAACCGTGGTCGTACCTGACGCAGCAGGTCGCGGACAAGGTCGCGACGATCGGCCATCGGTTCGTCGACGAACCCAACGCGCGCGCGACGCGGCCTTACGATGGCCGGCCGACCTGCGCGGGCAACAACAACTGCGCGCCGATCTGCCCGATCGGCGCGCAATTCTCCGGCGATCGCCCGGTCCTGCGCGCCGTCGCGCAGGGTGCGCGACTATTGACCAATGCGGTCGTCTACAAGATCGAGCGCGGCGAGAACCGCAAGATCGCGGCGATTCATTACATGACGCCCGACGGCAAAAGCACGCGCCTGACCGCACGCACCTTCGTGCTCGCGGCACATGGCGTCGAGATTCCGAAGCTGCTGCTGATGTCGGACGTCGCGAACGCGTCCGGCCAGGTCGGCCGCAACATGATGGGGCACACCGGCCGCGCGATCGCGATGCTCGCCCGCGAGCCATTGTGGGCCGGGCGCGGCCCGACGCAGCAGGGCAGTATCAACACGCGGCGCGACGGTGCGTTTCGCCGCGAACATGGCGCGATCCGGCATTTCCTCGACAACACGGTGCCCAACGAGATCGTCACGCGGCGGCTGATCGCGCAAGGCATCGTCGGCGACGCGCTCGATGCGCGGATTCGTCACGACGCGGCGCGCTATCTGAAGATCGCGAGCTACGTCGAGATCCTGCCCGACCCGCGCAACCGGGTCACCCTGAGCGACCGCAAGGATGCGCTCGGGCTGCCGACGCCACGCACCGACTACGACGTCTACGATTATTCGTTGCGCGCGGCGTCGCAAGTGCTCGACGATTACCGCGATTTCCAGCAGGTGTTCGGTGCGACCGAGGTCGTGAACGACGTCCACGCGTGGGTGCCGAGTTCGCACATCATGGGCACGACGATCATGGGCAACGATCCGGCGGATTCGGTCGTCGACCGCGATTGCCGGACGCACGATCACCCGAACCTGTTCATCGCGAGCACGGCCGTGCATCCGAGTTCGTCGGTGGTCAATCCGACGCTGACCGGGTACGCGCTGGCGCTGCGGATGGCGAAGACGATCGGTACGGAAGTCTGACGCGGCCGGCGGCGTGGGGCTGCGCTTACGCCGCCGTCACTTCACGCACTCCAGCGCGTACTTCAATCCCTGCCCGAGCAGCCCGCGCCATACGTCCCACGTATGCCCGCCGTCGACGATGCGCAGTTCGGCCGGGTTCTGCGCGCGGCGCAGGTGCGTGTACAGCACGCTCGATTCCGCCTGGATGGTCAGGTCGTCGTCGCCGGCCGCGATGAACATCGGGATCCGCCAGGTGCGCGCGAAATAGCCGCGCATCAGCGCCGGGTAGTTGAGCTCGTGCCACACGCGCGGATCGAACTGCCGGTCGCCGAACACGCCGACGTAGCGCGCGGCGGAATTGAGCGGCGGCTCGTTCGCGTAGATCGCGGGGCTCAACAGCATCGCGCCGCAGAACAGCCCGGGTTCGAGCAGCGAGAAGCGCAGCGCGCCGAAGCCGCCCATCGACACGCCGCCGATCGCGCGGCCCGCGCGCTGGTTCGACACCGCGAAGTGCGCTTCGACTTCGGGCAGCAGGTCGTTGAGGAACGCGCTCTGCATCTTCTCCTTGCGGTCGACGTACCAGTCGGTGCCGCCCTGCGGCATCACGATCACGACGGGCGGAATCTCGCGGCGTTCGATCAGCGTGTCGGCGGTGGCCTGCAGCCGGCCCTGCGTGATCCAGTCGTTCGCGTTGCCGGCGTTGCCGTGCAGCAGGTACATCACCGGGTAGCGCGCGCCTTCCGGGTTGTAGCCGGGCGGTAGGTAGACCGTGTACGACCAGTCGCGCTTCAGCGACGCCGACCGGAACGTGCGCAGCACGACGCTGCTGCCCGGGTTGACTGCGGGCTCCAGGGCGGCCGACGGGGTCGTCGCGGTCTGGACGGCCGGTGGCGGCGGTACGGGTGATACCGGCGGCGCGGCCGGCGTGGCGCGGGCGGTGGCGATGGAGCCGGCGATCAGGGCGAGGGCGAACGGAAGGGCGAGTCGGCGCATGACGAATCGTTTCAGGAGAGGCGCCGGCTATCGTAGCAGCGGCGCATGACGGCGCGGCGCGTCATCGCCGCGAACGGAACGGCAGCCGCGCGACGAGCGGCCCGTAGAGTTTGGCGACGAGATACAGCAGGCCCATCGCGACCACATCGGCAAGCAGGCCGAGCTTCACGTCGAGATAGCCTTCGGTCGCCTGGTAAAGCAACGAGTCGACCGCGAGCGAGATGCCGGTGCCCGCGACGAAGCACAGCAGCCCCTGCCGGCCGATCGTGCCGATCCACGGCATCGCGTGCGCGACCTTCTTCATCCAGCCGAGGTGGACGAGCTTGGCCGCGAGCCACGCAATCGCGAGGAAGTTCGCGAGCCGCAGCGCGCCGAGGTTCTGCTTGATCGACGGATCGGTCGGGAACGGTTCGATGCGCAGCCGGTAGTACGCGCCGGCCGCGACGATCGCGAGCGCGGCGGCCGTCAGCAGCCAGCCCTGCGGCTTCGGCGCGAGCGTCTGATAGACGGGCTGGCAACGCGCGATCACACCGAGCACGAACAGGAACTGCCACGCGAACGGATTGAAGTCCCACGGCGCGCCTTCGACGGTCGGCAAAAAGCGCGCGACGTGCGGCGCCGCGTACCAGAGCGACCCGCTGAACGCGAGCAGCAGCCACGGCTGCGTGCGCGCGAGCGGCAGCGTGAGCGGGACGAGCAGCGCGAAGAACGCGTACATCGGCAGCACCGACGCGAGATACGGCTGGCGGCGGAACAGCAGGATGTCGCGTAACGCGGCGAGCGGCTTCTGGAGCAGGCCGTCGAGGTCGTTGGTCGGCATGTTCGGGCCGTCGATCGCGAACGCGTTCAGCGCGGCCGTGATCAGCAGCATCAGGCCGGCCGTCACGAGGAACGCGCGGTAGATCTCGAACGCGCGCCGGATGAAGCGCTGGCGCGCGGCGGCCTCGTCGTGGCGCTCGGCCAGCGAGTTGTACGCGATCGCGGTGGCGAAGCCGCCGAGGAACACGAACACCTCGGCCGCGTCGCACAGCGCGTACGCATGCAGCGTCACGCGCGACAGGATGCTGCCGCCGATGTGGTCGACGACGATGACGAGCAGCACGAGGCCGCGGAAGAAATCGAGCTCGGCGTAGCGGCCGGCCCGGGCCGGTGCGGTCATCGGACCGCCTCCCGGCGCGGGGCGCGTGCGCGGCCGGCACGCGCCGCGCATGAATCGGGGTGAAGCATGACTTCGTGAAGAAATGACGAACGGATGCGCATTGTGCCACCGATGCGGTGTACACCGGGTTTACGCGGATGGTCGGCCGTCCTGCCGCTGCCGATAAGCCGGGTCAGGCCGTCTGCGCAACGGGGCAGTTGGACGAGCGCAACGGTTTGCGCAGGGTTCATATACCCCGATGGACGGACGGTTTGCGACGTGACACCATTTTGACCTCACGCGGCCGCACACCGCGTCGTCCGCCCTGCGGGCCACACCTATAACAGACCAAACATCCGCCGGGCGCTTGACCATGCCCGGCCACCGGCTCCGGAGATCCGTCATGAAGAAGCACGTCATTTTTACCGCCGCGCTGGCCGCTTTCGCCGCGCCGGTCTTCGCCCAGAACAGCGTGACGCTGTACGGTGTGATCGACGAAGGCTTCAATTACACGAACAACGTGAACGTCAATGGGGTCGGAAAAACGAATTACCAGCTCGCGAGCGGCTATGCACAGGGCAGCCGCTGGGGCCTGAGGGGCAGCGAGGACCTCGGCGGCGGGCTGAAGGCGATCTTCACGCTGGAAAACGGTTTCGACGTGAACAACGGCCGGCTCGGCCAGGGCGGCCGCATGTTCGGCCGCCAGGCGTTCGTCGGGCTGAGCGAGTCGCGCTTCGGCACGCTGACCTTCGGCCGTCAGTACGACTCGGTCGTCGACTATCTCGCGCCGCTCACGGCCAACGGCAACTGGGGCGGCACGCTGTTCTCGCACCCGTTCGACAACGACAACACGGACAACTCGTTCCGCGTCAACAACACGGTCAAGTATGCAAGCGCCGACTGGAACGGCCTGACGTTCGGCGGCACGTACAGCTTCAGCAACAGCACCGGCTTCTCGAACAACCGTCAATACAGCCTCGGCGCGCAGTATTCGCTCGCCGGGCTGCAGGTCGCGGCTGCGTACCTGCAGGCGAACAACCCGGGCGTCGGCAGCGCGGGCGCGATCTCGGCGGATGACGCGAACTTCGTCGCCGACCGCCTGCGGATCTTCGGCGGCGGCGTCAACTACACGTTCGGCCCGGCCACGGTCGGCTTCGTCTACACGAAGACGGACGTGAAGAACCCGGTGTCGACCGTCTACCTGCCGGCGGCGACGTTCGCCGGCCTCGGGCTGACCGCGACGAAGTTCCAGAACTTCGAGATCAACGGCAAGTACCAGCTCACGCCCGATTTCTATCTCGGCGCGCAGTACGTGTACACGGACGGCAAGTTCGATGGCGCGGCCGGGTCGTTCAAGCCGAAATACCACACGGTTGGCCTGATGGCCGACTACAGCCTGTCGAAGCGCACCGACGTCTACCTGCAGGGCGCATGGCAGAAGGTTGCCGGCGACAGGACCGGCACGGCGGCCGACGGCGGCTATGTCGTCGGGACGGACGGCCCGTCGGCGTCGTCGAACCAGTTCGCGGTGCGCGCCGCGATCCGCCACAAATTCTGATCGGGCGGCGCCGGGGCTGCGTGCTCCGGCGCTGGCTGCGCTCAGTCCGCCCGGGGCGTGGCGCCGAGCGTTTCCGCGAGCCAGTCGACGAAGATCCGCACACGCGGCGCGAGATGCCGGCCGGTCGGAAACACGACCGACACGGGCAGCGGCTCCGCATTCCATTCCGGCAGCACCTCGACCAGCGAGCCGTCGGCAAGCAGCGGCCCGAGCCCGTCGCGCGGTGCCTGGATCAGCCCGAGGCCCGCAAGACAGCACGCGAGATACGCCTGCGAGCTGTTGACCGACACGACGCTGCGCATCTTGACCGCGTGCAGCTCGCCCGAATCCATGTCCGCATATTCCCAGTCCAGCTCGCGGCCCGTGCGGCTCGAGAAATAGCCGACCGCGACGTGGTCCGGCAGCTCGTCCGGCGAGCGCGGCGTGCCGTGCCGCGCGAGATACGCGGGCGCCGCGCAGTTGATCTGCGCCAGTTCGCCGATGCGCCGCGCGACGAGCGATGTGTCGGACATCGTGCCGACCCGCACCGCGCAGTCGATGCCGTCGGCGACGAGATCGACGAAGCGGTCGGTCGTGCCGATCACGACGCGCAGGTCAGGGTAGCGCGCGTGGAAACCCGGTAGCGCCGGAATCACCTGGTTCAGCGCGAAGCGCTCGGGCAGGTCGACGCGGATCGCGCCGCGCGGCGTCGTGCCGGCGTCCTCGAACAGCGTTTCCGCATCGTCGAGATCGGCCAGCAACCGCATGCAGCGTTCGTAATAGGTCGCGCCCTCGGCCGTCAGCGCGACGCGCCGCGTCGTGCGCTGCAGCAGGCGGGTCTTCAGGTGTTTTTCCAGATACTGGACGGCATTGCTGACCGTCGGGCGCGGCAGTTGCAGCTGCTCGGCCGCTTTCGTGAAGCTGCCGAGATGGGCGACGCGCGCGAAGATGCGCATTGCTTGCAGATGATCCATGCGGGGCGAGTGCGTGGGTGGAAGGGAGCAGGCTCCATTGTTAATCAGCGTCGAATGGTTTGGTTGAGTGTTTCGCGTTTATCGCGCGTCGCGATGCGTCCAGAATCCGGCCTGTTCATTGATCATTCGAGGAAACGGACATGGATATGCGTCAACTGGGCCGTACGGGCCCGCAGGTATCGACGATCGCGCTCGGCTGCATGGGCATGTCGGATTTTTACGGGCCGGCCGACCGCGACGAAAGCATCGCGACCCTGCACGCGGCTCTCGACCACGGCATCACGATGCTCGACACCGGCGATTTCTACGGCATGGGCGACAACGAGATGCTGATCCGCGATGCGCTGCGCGGCCGGGCACGCGACCAGGTGCTGATCAGCGTGAAATTCGGCGCGCTGCGCGATCCGGCCGGCGGGTTTGCCGGCTACGACGCGCGGCCGGTGGCGATCCGCAACTTCGTCACGTACTCGCTGAAACGGCTCGGCACCGACTACATCGACATCTACCGGCCGGCGCGCGTCGATCCGGCGGTGCCGATCGAGGAGACGATCGGCGCGATCGCCGATCTCGTGAAGGCCGGGTACGTGCGCCATATCGGCCTGTCGGAAGCCGGCGTCGACACGATCCGCCGCGCGGCGGCCGTCGCGCCGATCGCCGACCTGCAGATCGAATATTCGCTGCTGTCGCGCGGCATCGAGGCCGGAATCCTGCCCGCGTGCCGCGAACTCGGGATCGGCGTGACGGCCTACGGCGTGCTGTCGCGCGGGCTGCTCGGCGGACGCTGGAGCCCGGCGCGGGAAGGTGAGCGCGATTTCCGCGCCGCGAGCCCGCGCTTCCAGGGCGAGAACCTCGCGCACAACCTCGCGCTCGTCGACGCGCTGCGCGCCATCGCCGACGAGAAGGGCAGCAATCCGGCGCAGGTCGCGATCGCGTGGGTGCTGTCGCGCGGCGGCGATATCGTGCCGCTGATCGGCGCGCGCAAGCGCACGCAGCTTCAGGACGCGTTTCATGCTGCCGAGATGCAACTAACGGTCGATGATATCGCTCGCATCCAAGCGGCGGTTCCCGCCGGGGCGGCTGCCGGTGAGCGTTATCCGGCAGCACAGATGGCGCACCTCGACAGCGAGCAGGGGCGGAGGACATCTCACGGGGACTGATCGGCCCGAGTCGGCATGGGTTGCGGAACAGGCCCCGTATTCGGCTCGAATACGGGGGCCGGGGCGGGGTTCGGTAACCCGGATGGCGGCGCATGGCCGGCACCGCCTGCCTTGACGCCGGCGGCGCGTTTCCCGCCGGCCCGCAGTGCGACAGCCCATCGGCACCATCGCGCCGGCGCTCCGTCCGGCAAGCCCTAGCCAGCCTCAGGCAAAGCCAGATGGCGGGCGGCGCGATCGGGGTTCACCATCGGCGCCGTACTCAACCGGACGGAATGCCTTTCATGCACATTCATACGCTGACGATCATCGCGGTGGTTTTCCTGCTGGCCGGCGCGGTCAAGGGAATGATCGGGCTCGGCCTGCCGACGATCGCGATGGGGCTGCTGACGCTCGCGATGCCGCCGTCGGCCGCGGCGAGCCTGCTGCTCGTGCCGTCGTTCATCACCAATGTGTGGCAGTTGTGGCTCGGCCCGTCGTTCGGACCGCTGTTGCGCCGGCTGTGGCCGCTGCTCGCCGGCCTGACGATCGGCACGCTGACGGGCGGGCTGCCCGCGCTCGCGGCCGGCACCACGTGGACGCATGCGGCACTCGGCGTCGTGCTGATCCTCTACGGGCTGTGGGGGCTGGCCGCCGCGCGGCTGCCGGCGCCGGGCCGCCACGAAAAATGGCTGTCGGCCGTGGTCGGCTACCTGACGGGTGTCGTGACGGCCGCGACCGGCGTATTCGTCGTGCCGGCCGTGCCGTACCTGCAGGCGCTGCGGCTGTCGAAGGACGACCTGATCCAGGCGCTCGGGCTGTCGTTCACCGCATCGACGATCGTGCTCGGCCTGCAATTGCGCGTGACGGGCGCGTTGGAGACGGTCGATCTCGGCGTGTCGGCGCTCGCGCTCGTGCCGGCGCTGGCAGGGATGGCCGGCGGGCAATATGCGCGGCGCGTGATGAGCGAGAAGGCGTTCAAGCGCTGCTTCTTCGTCGGGCTGATCGCGCTGGGTGGGTATATGGCGGCGTCGGGGTGGCTGTGGTGAGCGGGCATCGCCGACGAGCGTGATGCCCGCCGGTCGTGACGATCCCGAAGCCGGTTCGACAGCAACCGGCTTCGAGAGCATGCACGGAACGTGGGTCACACCGCTCAGGCCGGGTCGGCGTACTTCAGCGTCCACCCGAACGTGCGGGTCGCGCCCGCGCCGAGTGCAAACGGCTTCGTCGTGCACGCGAAGTTCGAATGCAGCTGGCCGATCGGCGTCGTCGACAGCGGATTCGTCGTGCCGTTCGCCGTGTCGAAGGCGGACAGCGCGCAGGTGTCGAACCCGGACGCCGCATAGCCGGTCGCGGCGCTGTTCGCATACGTGACCGACACGCCGTCGCCGTTGGCCTGCGTCGATGCGAAATCCGCGAACGACGTGAAGTCCGTCTCGACCGACAGGTTGCCGGTGAGCGTGCCGGTACTCAGCGTATCGCTGCGTGCGACCGAGCCGTGCGCGAACGTCAGCACCGTATGCACCTGCAGGTCGAGATCCGTCGTGTACGCCGCGTTCTTCGACGCGAGCCGGAACTTCGCGGTATCGAACGACACGATCACCTGCCCGTTGCTTTGCTGGACGTTCAGGTTCTTGTAGTACGTGACGGGCATGTAGGTCTTCCCGTTGTACGACACCTGCGGCACCAGCAGCGCGTAGCCGAGATCGGTCGTGCCGTAAATCAGCTTGTCGGAGAACGGCACCGGATAGTACGGCGTGTACGAGTTGTAGTCGGGCGCCTGGCTGAGGTTCAGGTTGATCACGCGCCGGCCGTCGCGCACGGTGACGAGCGCCGCACTGTACGGATGCGTGGTGTCGCCGGGCTGGTTGTACCAGGTGAGCGTGTAGCGCGGCAGCGCATCGAGCCACGCGTTGTAATCCGCATCGGCCATCGGCGCCTGGCCGCCGAAGCCGAGCTTGTTCCACCACGCGTTCACGTACAGGTACTGGTGCAGCAGGCTGAAGTTCTCGCCCATCACACGCGGCTTGCCGCGATACGCGTCCGTGCCGCGGCCCTTGACCCACATGTTCACCGACGGCGTCGGCAGTGACGGGTCGTACCAGTATGTGTCGAACCGACGCGCGGCCTGGTAGATGAACGCATACGCAACCTGCTTCTCCTGGTCGGTCAGCACGCCGGCGTTGGCCGCGGCCGTCAGCACTTCCATGAACGCCGAATCGCCGTACGGGCCGATCGAGCGGCCGTAGTTGAAGCCCTGGCCGTTCGCGTTCAACTGCGGCAGGATCAGGTCGACCGACTTGCGCAGGTAGCCCTTCAGTTCGGGCGTGAGGTTCGCTTCGTTGCCCATCTCGAACGTGCGCTCGGTCACTTCACCGATCAGCAGCGTGCTGTAGCGGTCGAAGCGTGCCTGGTCGTAGTAGGTCGTGTGGGTGTTCGACGCTTCGTCCGAGAACCCGCCCGACGAGTCGTTGCGGATATGGTTCGTGAGCGTGTACAGCAGCGCGTCGCGCGCGCCCATCGTCGCGACCGACGGATCGGTCTTCGACGCAAACGACGGGCTGCTCCAGCCGAGCTTCTGGCGCAGCCCGGCGATTCCGTAGGACACCGCATAGTAGTTCTGCGCGGTGTTGAGCGACGCGATGTCGATTGGCGTACCGGCCGCGGGGCACGTATCGGTCTTGCCGCTCGCATCGGGGCCGAACATGTCGCAGAAGGTGAGCCGCTGCTGCAGCGTCGCGAGCATCGCGTCGCTGAAGACTTCGTTGAGCATCCCGTGCGCCTTCAGGTTGTTCAGCGCGACGAGGTAGTAGTACTCGCCCCACGACGTATTCGCATACGTGTAGTTGCTGCCCGACTGCGCCATCATCGCGGTCGTGATCGTCTGGTAGGTCGCGAGGTAGCTCGCGTATTGCGGATCGTTCTTCGACTTCATGTCGATCAGGATGTACGACAGGCCGAGCGCGAGCTTGCCCGGCAGGAATTTGTCGCCGGTGTTCGTGTCGAGCACGTGGACCGGCGTGCCGTCGCCGAGATCCATCACGACCTGCGTGAAGTCGGGCGATTTCCTGATCAGGTCGAACAGCGCGCGCATCTGGCCCATCATCGTGACCGGAATGTTCGTGCCGGCGGGCACGCTGGTGTCGGGCGCGCCGTAGACGAGCGCCTGCAGCGAGTTGGACGCGAGCGACGGTGTCGTGGACGGGGGCGGCGAAGATGATGACGGCGTGTCGGTCACGTCGTTGCCGCCGCACGCGCTGACGAACAGGACGGAAAGGGCGCTGAGCGCGGCGCCGAGCGCGAATCTGCTGCGCGGATGCATTGTGTCTCCAGTTTTGGATAGTGATGAAGGACGGGCGGCGGTGGCCGTTGCCGCGCTCGATGCCCGTACCTTGCCCCGTCTTGCAACCCTGATCCCTGAAGACGGACGGCCTGAATCACTACTCGAGCGGGCAAGCGTTCTCCCTGCACGGGCCATGACCGGCGTCGCGCGGATGCATTGGAAAACGTTTTCCAAATTTAGGCAGCGATCGGCATGATGTCAATGAACTTTCACGCCGGAAGCGCCGGGAAAAACCCGGATAGTGGGAAGGCGGGAGTGGCCGGCGGGATCAGAGCGTCGCACCTGGTACCGGGATTTCTTCCAGTTGAGAGGCGGTGCAGCGTGGAGTGTCGATGCGGAAGCGGCGAGCAGAACGGCTATCCGGTGATGCTCGCTCGCCGGATTTTACGAGAAAACGTTATCCATAAGGATCGAAGTGAATCGGGGCGTGCATCGCGGCATCAACCACGAACGGCGCGCGTCACTGCGACGTGGTCTCGCCGGACAGGAACGCGACGAACTCCCGCGTGTACTTCGGCAACGCGTCGAACGACCGTGCGCACAGTTTCAGCCGACGATGGCTCCACGAATCGGACAGCTCGACGAGCCGTACGTCCATCGTCTGCATCGCGCGCTCGGCCGCGTGGCGCGACACGATGCCGATGCCCACGCCGCTGGCGATCATGCGGCAGATCGCATCGAAGCTCTTCAACTGCACGCGATAGCGGATCCGCTTGCCGAGCGCGCGCGCCTGGTCGGCGAGATGCACCTGCAGTGCGCTGCCGTCGGTGAGGCCGATGAAGTCGGCATCGGCGATCGCGTCGAACGCGACGTTGTCTTGTGCCGCGAGCGAATGGGTGGCCGGCACGACGACGATCAGCCAGTCCTCGCGGAACGGTTTCTGTTCGAGCCCGCCGAGCCCGACCGAATCGGCGACGATGCCGACGTCGGCCGTCTTGTTGCGGATCGCATGCACGATCTCCTGGCTCGAGCGCTCCTCGACGCTGATCGACAGCTTCGGATGATGCGGCAGGTAGTCGGCCAGTGCGTCGGGCAGATATTCGCTCAGCGACGCCGTGTTGCACAGCAGCCGGATATGCCCGCGCAGCCCCTGGCCGTATTGCTGCAGTTCGCCGCGCATGTGGTCGATCTGCTGCAGCACGGTGCGCGCGTGGTGTTCGAGCGCGCGGCCGGCGTCGGTTGCCTGCGCGCCCGACTTGGTCCGGTGCAGCAGCGGCACGCCGAGCTCGTCCTCCATGCCGCGGATGCGCTCGCTCGCGGCCTGCAGCGTGATGTGGGTCCGCTCGGCGCCGCTCGTGATCGTGCCGGCGTCGCAGATGTTCAGGAAGAGCCGCAGGTCGGTCAGGTCAAAACGCATGATGGGTGGGACGATCATGTTGGAATGGCCGATAAGTTAGCAGGGAATCGCAGCCGCGGTCTCAGGCGCAGCCTGAGGCCGGATTCGCCGGTTCCGCATTTTCGGGGCGCGATCGATGGCGGATCATGACCGCACATCAACCGGGGAGCCTGTCATGCAGATCGATCCGTCGTGGGGCGTGTCGTTCAAGATCGCGATGCACGTGCTGTTCCTGTGCATCGGCATCGCGTGGGCCTGTTCCGAACTCGCCGCGTGGTTGCGTTGAACGTCGCGGCGAACGGCTGCTGCCGCTTCGCGTCTATTGAAACAAATCTGTCATAGATTCTCGAAACGAAAATTCTTCCGCTTTTCCGCAAAAAGACCATCAAGTTTTTCTGGATCGGGCCGTATTACCGGTAGCGAATGCCGGCCGGCATCCGGTTCGTGATTGTTTGTCATCATTGTTTGCATCCGGTTACACGTCGGCCGTTCCGTTTTTGAGATGCTTGAAAGATTGTCAAACCGGAGTCGGATCGTCCATGAAAACGCGCGAGATTCATCGTCACGCGGCGTGGCTGCCGGGCCTGGCCGCCGTGCTCGTCATGGCCGGTTGTGCAAGCACGCAGTCCGTCCCGCCGAGCGACACGCAGGCGGGACAGTCGTCGCCGTCGAGCGCGCCCGTCGCTGCGCCGTCGGCCGCCAGCCCGCCACCGGCGCCGATTCTGGTCGCGCAGAAGTACGTCGTGAAGCGCGGCGACACGTTGACGGGCATCGCGTCCGCGAACGATTGCAGCATCGCCGACCTGCGCACCTGGAACAAGCTGGGTGCGAACGGCAAGCTGCGGATGGGGCAGGTGCTGCGCATCGTCAAGCAGCAGCCGTTGCCGCCGCCGGGCACCGCCGGCACGCAGGTGGCCGCATCGTCGGCCGCGAGCAACGGCACAGGGAGCAACCCTGCAACGACGCAGACCGCCGCAGCGACGGCGAGCGACCGTCAGGTCGTCAAGGAAACGAAGCGGCATGCGGGCGGTGTCGCGCTCAGGTGGCCCGCGAGCGGCAGGATCGTCGACGGGTTCCGGCCGGGGCAGAACCGCGGCATCCAGATTGCCGGCCGGCCCGGCGACCCGGTCCGCGCCGCGGCCGACGGCCGCGTGATGTACGCAGGCACCGGCCTGAATGATTACGGCAGCCTGATCATCGTCCAGCACAACGCGGATTTCCTGACTGCCTATGCGCACAACCGCAAGCTGCTCGTGAAGACGGGCGACATCGTGCGCCAGGGCGACGAGATTGCCGAGATGGGCGACCTCGACAACTCGCGTGTCGCGCTGCTGTTCGAAGTGCGGCGCGACGGCAAGCCGGTCAATCCGATGCCGTACCTGCCTTCGTCGCAAGGGTGAAGCAGGGCCGTTGCGCTGGAACGTGGCGGCGGTCGCTGCTACGCTAGGGCCTGTTCATGCGCGTCCCGCGCTTCGCGGGGCCGACGGTCGTCTTTCGGGGATGTACGGCGGATGCCGCCGCGGGCCGGCCGTCGGCGTGAACGGGCGCGCGTCTTCGACGCGTGCCCGCGTTGCTTCGTGCCACCGTTTCCGATAGAACACACCACATTCATGGAACACTCTCCGACACGCCGCTCGCTGTTGCTTGCCGCCGTTGCCGCGCCGTTCGTCGCCGCGTGCAGCTCCGCGCCGGTCGCCGATCAGGGGCGCGCCCATGCCGCCCAGGCCGAATTGACCGCGCTCGAGAAGGCCTCGAACGGCCGGCTCGGCGTCGCCGCGCTCGATACGTCGAACGGCGTGCGCATCGCCCACCATGCGCGCGAGCGCTTCCCGCTGTGCGGCACGTACGCGGTCGTCGCGGTCGCCGCGATGCTCGCGCGCGGCTCGCTCGACGCGTCGCTGCTGCCGCGCCGCATCCTGTATCGCCGCTATGAAGTCGTGTCGGGCTCGCCGATTACGGAAAGCCACGTCGACACGGGCATGACGATCGAGCAGCTTTGCGTGGCGATGCTGCAGTCGGGCGACAAGGGCGCCGGCAACCTGCTGATGGGCGTGCTCGGCGGCCCGCAGGCCGTCACGTCGTTCGCGCGCGCGAGCGGCGACTCGTCGTTCCGCCTCGATCACTGGGAACCCGAACTGAACCACGCGGCGCCCGGCGACGAACGCGACACGTCGACACCGGTCGAGATGGTCGACACGCTGCAGCGGTTGTTGCTCGGCACCACGCTGCACGAGCCGCAGCGCACGCAACTGACCGAATGGATGGTCGGCGGCGCGCGCGGCGCGACCGGCATTGCGGCGGGCGTGCCGCCCGGCTGGCGCGTCGCGGACAAGGCCGGTACCGGCGGATACGGCACGACGACCGACGTCGCGGTGCTGTGGCCGCCGTCGCGTGCGCCGATCGTGATGGCCGTGTCGTTCACGCAGCCGCAGGCCGCCGCCGCGACCCGCGCGGACGTCGTCGCGTCGGCGGCGCGCATCATGGCGGGCGCGCTCACCGCGACGGCCTGAGCGTCCCGCGTCTCGCGCAAAACCGGCGTTTGGCTTATCGTGTCGGACAGCGCGCGCCGGGGTCGGCGCGCGGTCCTTCCCGCCGCTTTTCCGTTTGCCTCGTTCATGCGCCGACTTCCGCCCCTGCACGCGCTGCAGATCTTCTCGACGGTGGCTCGCCACCGCAGCTTCACGCGCGCGGCCGAGCAGCTGTGCATCACGCAGGGCGCGGTGAGCCGGCAGATCCAGACGCTCGAGGCGCATTACGGTTTTCCGTTGTTCAAGCGGCATGCGAAGGGCCTCACGCTGACGGCGGAGGGCGAGCAGTTGCTGCCGGTCGTCAACGAGAGCTTCGCGCGGATCGACGATATTTCGATGAAGCTCACGCGGCAGCGCACCGATCTCGCGCTGAAGGTGCCAACCTGCGTAATGCGCTGGATGCTGCCGCGCATCATGCGCTTCCAGGGCGAGCATCCCGATCTTCATGTGCAGATCACGACGGCGTGGCAGCACGTCGTCGATTTCTCGACCGAGCCGTTCGACGCGGCGATCGTCTACGGCACGTCGCCGGGCCCCGGCGTGTTTGCGCTGCCGCTGTTCGACGAGCGGCTGACGCCCGTCTGCGCGCCCGAATTGCGGCAGACGTCGCCGCTCGACGCGGTCGGCGATCTTGCGCGTCATACGTTGCTGCATCCGACCCGCGACCATCGCGACTGGCGCGCGTGGCTCGATCACGCGGGCGAGCGCAGCGTCGATCCCGCGCGCGGGCCGACGTTCGACACGCTCGATCTCGCGACGAACGCGGCGATGCAGGGCTTTGGCGTCGCGATCGGCGACGTGACGCTCGTCGACGACGACGTCAGCGCACGCCGGCTCGAACGGCCGTTCGACATCGTGCTCGAAACGGGCGCGCGCTATTTCTTCGTCTATCCCGAGAACATCGGCAACCAGCAGAAGATCCGCGCGTTCAGCGACTGGATCGCGCGCCATCGCGATTGACCGGCGAAGCGCGAACCGGCGCGCGGCACCCGTTGGATGCCGCGCCGGCGGACGGCTTTACTGGTAGGTCACGACGGCGATCATCGGCGCCTGATTGTTGCCTGGACGGTTCGGTAAAACGATTGCGCGCGAGGCCTGAGTAAAGGTCGTGGTCTTGATGGCCTGCTGGCTCGCCGCGTCGACGAACGCGATCTGGCCGCTTGCGGGGCGCGGGCAGTCAGGCAGCACGTGCCCGCGGGCGAGGTCAGCGGTATCGAGCGCGAACGAGCAGGGCGGCTCGACGATCATGCCGGAGAAGTGGATGATGCCGGACGCGCCGGCGGCAAAGGACGAGGAAGTGGCCAGAAGCGAGGCAGCCAGGGCGAACGAGGCGGCGATATGGCGATGCTTCATGACAGGCTCCAGAGAGGAAGCGCGTCGCAGCGGGGCCGCTCGGGTGGCAGTCCGTCAACGCTGCGATGCTGTATGCGTAAACGGCAAAACGATCGGGCCTCTTGAATGAAAAAATCGAAATAATGGCAATAAGCAAACGATTGCCTATTGCTAAAACCAATCTAGCTGGAATCTGCGCAACCGCAAGTCAGGGTAATACCGGGTGACATAAGATTGGAGGACGAACGGTCGTCGTGACCGTTGTGTAGGCAACGGCCTTGCGCCGCCCGGAAAGCAAAACGGCCGCTCGTTTCCGAGCGGCCGTTTTGCGTTGGAGCCGAAGGCGCGCCGTTCAGTTCATGCGCTTGCGTACCGCGCCGACGATCACGAGCAGCACGATCGCGCCGACGATCGACGCGATCCAGCCCGCGCCCTGGCCCGGCGCGTACCAGCCGGCGGCGCGGCCGACGTAGCCGGCGAACAGCGAGCCGACGATGCCGAGTACGATCGTCATCAGGATGCCCATCTTGTCGTCGCCGGGCTTGAGCGCGCGGGCGAGGAGGCCGACGATGAGCCCGACGACCAGGGTTTCGATGAAGTGCAGCATGAACGCCTCCCTATTGCGGTTGAGCTGTTAACGAAACGTTGTTGACCCGTACGGCGCACAAGGGTTCCATGCGGCGGCAGAGGCACGGGGCGGGGCGCGCCGAGTATCGCACGCAGGCGCGTCGCGCAGATGTCACGCCGCCGGCGCGCCCGCCACCGGGTCGAGACGACGGTAGCCTTCGGTCGCGTGCAGCAGCGTGCGCGTGTAGTCGCGCGCAACCTGCCCGGCGCGCACGTCCTCGATCCGGAGCTGCTCGACGATCTCGCCATGCTGCATCACCGCGATGCGCTGGCACAGAAAGCCGATCACCGCGAGATTGTGGCTGACGAGGATCATCGTCAGGTTGCGTTCGCGATGCAGGCGGCGCAGCAGGTTCAGGATTTCGGCCTGCACCGACACGTCGAGCGCGGACGTCGGCTCGTCGAGCAGCAGTACGCGCGGCTCGACGATCAGCGCGCGCGCGATCGCGACGCGCTGGCGCTGGCCGCCCGACAGCTGGTGCGGATAGCGGAACCGGAACGCGGGGCCGAGGCCGACTTCGGACAGTGCGCGGGCGATGCGCGCATCGGTGTCGCCGATGCCATGGATCGACAGCGGCTCGCGCAGCGTCTGGTCGACCGTGAAGCGCGGATGCAGCGACGCGTAGGGATCCTGGAACACCATCTGCACGTGACGGCGGAACGCCCGATCGGGCGTGCCGCCCACCGGCCGGCCGTCGATCGACAGGCTGCCGGACGCGAGCGGCACGAGCCCTGTCAGTGCACGCAGCAGCGTCGACTTGCCGGAGCCCGATTCGCCGACGAGCCCGAACACCTCGCCGTTGCGCACCGCGAAGCTCGCGTCGCGCACGGCGTCGACGTGACCCGTGCGGGTCGGGAAACGGATCGATGCGTGATCGACGTCGATCATCGTGCGGCCTCCTGTCGATCGGCGGGCGTGCCGGCGTGCGACGCGGGATCGAGCCACGCCGGATCGCGCCGCAGCACGGGCAGTTCGTCCGGCGGGTTCGCGAGCGGCGGGTTCGCCGCGAGCAGCCCGCGGGTATAGGGATGGGATGCGTTGCGCAGGTCGCGCGCGGCGCAGGTTTCGACCACGCGGCCGGCGTACATCACCGCGACGCGATCGCAGAACGACATCACGAGCGGCAGGTCGTGGCTGATGAACATCAGGCCCGTGTTGTGCCGCGCGATCATCGCGTCGAGCACCGCGAGCACCTGCATCGACACGGCGACGTCGAGTGCGGAGGTCGGTTCGTCGGCGATCAGCAGGCGTGGGCCGGTCGACACCATCATCGCGATCATCACGCGCTGGCCCATGCCGCCCGACAACTCGTGCGGATACGCATCGGCCACGCGCGCCGGGTCGCGGATCTGCACGGCCGACAGCGCGTCGACGATCCGGTCGCGCAGCGCGCGGCCGCGCAGGCCCCGCTCGCGCAGCCGGAAAGCTTCGCCCATCTGCTTCGCGACCGTCATCACCGGGTTCAGCGAATATTTCGGGTCCTGCAGGATCATGCCCATCTGGCTGCCGCACAGGCGCCGGCGCTCGCCTGGCGACATCGCGAGCAGGTCGTGGCCCGCGAAGCGCATCGTGCGTGCCGACCAGCGCGCGGCGTCGGGCAGCAGGCCGAGCAGCGCGCGGCCCGTCAGCGATTTGCCGGAGCCCGATTCGCCGACGATGCCGAGCCGCTCGCCGGGGGCGAGGGTCAGCGACAGGTCGCGCACGGCATCGGTGACGGTGCCGTCGTGCCCGCGAAAGCCGATTTTCAGGCCGTCGATTTCGCAGAGCGGCGCGGGCGAGGGGGCGGAATTCAGTGGCATGTCACGCTCCATGACGCGGATCGAAGACGTCGCGCAGCCCGTCGCCGAGCAGGTTGAACGCGAGGCTCACGAGCAGGATCGCGCAGCCGGGCAGCGTGGCGACCCACCACGCGTCGAGCAGCACGTTGCGGCCCGACGCGACCATGAAGCCCCACTCGGGGCTCGGCGGTTGCGCGCCGAGGCCGAGGAAGCCGAGGCCTGCGACGGTCAGGATGATGCCGGCCATGTCGAGCGTCGCGCGCACGATCACCGACGACATGCACATCGGCATGATGTAGCGCAGCAGGATGCGCGGGCCGGACGCGCCCTGCAGCCGCGCGGCGTGGATGTAGTCGGCCTGGGCGATGCGGATCGTCTCCGCGCGCGCGAGCCGCGCATACGCGGGCCACGCGGTGATCGAGATCGCGACGACCGCGTTGATCACGCCGGGCCCGAGCGCGGCCGCGAACGCGAGCGCAAGGACGATCTTCGGGAACGCGAGTGCGACGTCGGTGACGCGCATCAGCACGCTGTCGACGAAGCCGCCGCAATAGCCGGCCGTCGTGCCGATGAGCAGGCCGATCGGCACGACGATCACGACGACGAGCAGCGCGATACCGAGCGTGAGGCGCGAACCGGCGATCAGTCGCGAGAGGATGTCGCGGCCGAGCTGGTCGGTGCCGAACCAGTGCGACGGCGAGCCGGGCGGCAGCAGGCGGTCGGACAGCACCTGGCGCAACGGATCGTGCGGCATGATCAGCGGGCTGACGATCGCGACGACGATCAGCGCGACGAGGATCGCGAGCCCGAACAGGTTGAGCGGGTTGGTGGCGAACCGGCGCCAGCGTCGGTACGCAAGACCGAGCGCGGCCTGCGAGCGCGACGCGGGCGCGTCGGACAGCAGCCATGCGCGCAGCGTGAGTCGCTCGGCGTTCATGATTGAAGAACCTTCGGCATGGGCGATGAAAGAAGCGGGGTGGAGGCGGTCATGTCGTGGCGGCCCTCAGCGCGCACGCGGATCGAACACGCGATACAACGCGTCGGTCAGCAGGTTGACGGTGATGAACATCGCGCCGATCACGAGCGTCGCGCCGAGCACCGCGTTCATGTCGGCGTTCAGCAGCGCGCCGGTCAGGTACGAGCCGAGCCCCGGCCACGCGAACACGATCTCGGTCAGCACCGAGCCTTCGAGCAGGTTGCTGTACGTGAGCGCGATCACGGTGAGCAGCGGCACCATGATGTTGCCGAACGCATGCCGCCAGATCACGCGTCGTTCCGACAACCCCTTCGCGCGCGCGGTGACGATGTATTCCTGGCTCAGCTGGTCGAGCATGAACGAGCGCGTCATGCGGCTCAGGTAGGCGACGGAGTAGTAGCCGAGGATCGCGGCCGGCAGTGCGATGTGCGACACCGCGTTGCGGAACACGTCCCACTCGCCCGCGAGCGCCGCGTCGATCAGCAGGCTGCCGGTGCGTGTGTCGACCATCCCGTCGTACACGGGATCGAGCCGGCCGGGCCCGCCGACCCAGTGCAGCCGTGCGTAGAACAGCAGCAGCCCCATCAGTCCGAGCCAGAACAGCGGCACCGAATTGCCGATCAGCCCGACGAAGCGCGCGATGTGGTCGATCGGCCGATTGTGCTTCACGGCGGCCGCGACGCCGAGCGGCACGCCGATCGCGATGCCGATCAGCGTTGCGATCGTCGCCAGTTCGAGCGTGGCCGGGAACACGCGCTTGATGTCGTCGAGCACCGGGTTCGCGGTCAGCAGCGACATGCCGAGATTGCCGTGCAGCACGTCGCGCGCATAGATCAGGAATTGCGTGACGAGCGGCTTGTCGAGCCCGAGCGCGATGCGTTCGGCCGCGTACGCCTCGGCCGACGCGCGATCGCCGAGGATCGCGAGCACGGGATCGATCGGCACCTTGCGGCCGATCACGAACGTCAGCGCGAGCAGCCCCGCGAACGTGACGGCGAGCGTGAGCGCCCAGCGCAGCACGCGCAGGGCCCAGCGCACGGCCGGGCGCCGCGCGGGCAGCGTGCGCAGTGCTTCGAGGGAGGAGACGGGAGTCGACATGCGGCGAATCTTATTGCTTCTTCAGGTTGCGGTACGACACGAGATCGTTGATCGGCCCGACTTCGAGCCCGCTCACGCCGGGCCGCGTCGCGACCTGCGCGACTTTCTCGAACATGATCACGAACGGCGAGCGCGCGAGCATTTCCTTCTGCATCGCCTGATACCGTTGCGCGCGTTTCGCGGCGGTCGGTTCGGCGAGCGCGGTGTCGGTTTCCTTCGTCAGTTGCGGGATGTCCCAGCTGTTGCGCCAGGCCAGCATTTTATAGCTCGACTTGTCGGAATTGTCGGGGTTCCACGCAAAACCCTGCGCGTTGCTGTGCGGATCGATGTAGTCGGCCGACCATTCGCCGATGTAGATGTCGTGCTGGCGCGCCCGGTATTTCGCGAGCGTCTGCTTGTTGTCGCCGGGGATCAACTGCACCTTGATGCCCGCCTGCGCGAAGTTCGCCTGCACGGCCTGCGCGATTTCGGTGTACGGATAGTCGTTGCGCACGTCCATCGTCACCGAAAAGCCGTTCGGCACGCCGGCCTTCACGAGCAGCGCCTTCGCCTTCGCGATGTCGAGCTTGTACGGGTTCGCGTTCAGCGTGCCGAGGAAGCCTTCGGGCAGGAAGGACTGGTGCACCTTGTAGGTCGTCTTCACCACGTTGCCCTGGATGCCCGCATAGTCGACGAGCCACTTCAGCGCTTCCTGCACGTCGGGTTTCGCGAGCGTCGGGTTCTTCGTGTTCAAGCCGAGATACAGCAGCGTCGCCTGCGGCGAGGCCGACACCTTCGCCTTGCCGGACTTCACGACCGACGCGAGATCGTCGGGGCTCAGGTCGCGCGCCGCGTCGACATCGCCGTTTTCCAGCAGCAGGCGCTGGCTCGCGGCTTCGGGCACGTGGCGCAGCACGATGCGCTTCATCGCGAGCGGCAGCCGGTAGCCGTCGAAGCGCTGCAGTACGAGGCTGTCGCCGGCCGTCCACTTGACCAGCTTGTACGCGCCGGAACCGGCCTCGTTGGTCTTCAGCCATGCGTTGCCGAAGTCGTTGCCTTGCTGATGCGACAGCAGCAGCTTCTTGTCGAGCACCGACGCGGGCCAGGAGCCGAGCACGTTCAGCACGAAGGTCGGCGCGTACTTCTGGTCGGTCGAGACCGACACCGTCAGGTCGTCGAGCTTCTTCACGTTGGCGACGACGTTCGCCTTCGTGAGCCCGATGCCGGTCAGCACGGCGGCCGGCCCCTTGTCGAGCAGCACCGCGCGCTGGATCGACCAGGCGACGTCGTCGGCGCTCAGCGGGTTGCCCGAGTGGAACTTCAGGCCGGGGCGCAGCTTGAACGTGTAGGTCAGCCCGTCGGGACTCACCGTCCACGACTGCGCGACGTCGCCGTTGAATCTCGAAGGATCGCGCAGGTCGACGCGCACGAGCCGGTCATAGGTATTCGCGACGTATTCCTCCGGCACCAGCTCGTAGATCTCGCCCGGATCCAGCGTCGTGAATTCGTCGAGCAGCGTGGCCATCACGAACATGTCCTTCGGCGTTTCCGCGCGTGCAGCGGAAAACGGAACGGCGGCGAGAACGGACGCAGCGGCCAGCGCCGCGACGAGCCGGGATGTCAGGAAATTCATGAGCGCTCCATCGGTTGTCGAACGTGAACGTGAACGGGGACGTGCATCACATCAGGTGCCACGGGCCGCTGTCGGCGTTGTCGATCTGCGGCAGCGCGCACGAGCCCGGCAATTCGTAGTGCCACCACTCGCTGTCGATGTGCGCGAAGCCGGCCGCGTGCATGACGCCGAGCAGCAGCAGGCGGTTGCGCTGCACGGTTTCGGGCAGCCCCGCGTGGAAGTGGCCCGATGCGGCGACCATCTCGTCGAAGCCGGTGCCCATGTCGAGCGGCTCGCCGTCCACGCCGACGAGCGTCAGGTCGAGCGCGGTGCCGCGGCTGTGATTCGAGCCGCGGCCGAGGTCGGCGATGAAATCCGGATCGGGCAGGAAATCCCACAGCACCTGCTGCGCCTGCGGCGGCCGGTACGCGTCGTAGATCCGCAGCGTGAAGCCGGCTTGTGCCGCGACGTCCACCGCGCGGCGCAGTGCGGCTTCGGCCGGCTCCAGCAGCAGGCAGTGCGCTGCGCGGTAGATCGGCTTGCCGGTCAGGTTGCGATCGGTCGCGTAGACCAGATCGATGTCGACGCGATGCGTGGCGGGCGTGATTTCAACGAGGCGGTGCGTGTTCATCGGCGGTTCGGATGGCCCTCGCATTCAGGATTCGAATTGATCGAACGTGTGCTGCAGTTCGCGGTTGCGCGCGACGCGCCGGTCGATCGCGGGACCGAGGCGGTCGACCACGGCCGTGATCAGCAGGTTGAACAGGCAGGTGAGCGGCGCGAGCGAATCCCAGAACTGGCCGACGTCGGTCTTCACCTGCAGCAGGTCGGCCGGCCAGTCGCGTGCCCACGGGCACGAGAGATCGGTGACCAGCGCGAACGGCTGCCCGCGCTCGGCGGCTGCCTGGCAATAGCGGCGCGCGCTGCGCGAATACGCGCGCGTGTCGGTGACGATGCAGTACGGCCGCTCGAATTCGGAGTTCAGCGAATCGACGTACGAGCCCGACTGGCCATCCGAATAGAACACGCGCGGGCGCAGGTATTCGAGGTAGCTGCTGAACGCGTTGCTGATCCCGCGCGTCGACTGGATGCCGAGGATGAACACGGCGTCCGCATGCGCGATCCGGTCGGCCACCTGCGCGAACACCGGGCCTTCGGCGAGCCGGTACACGTGACGGATCGCATCGAGCTCGCGCTCGAGCGACGACCCGAGCGGGCCTTCATTGCCGTGGTCATTGGGTTCGGCCGGCTGCGTGCCCGCGACGCGGCGGTATTCGTCGAGCCGGTCGGTGATCATCCACGGGCGGTCGCCGCCGCCGCGCAGCTCGCGTTTCAGGTCGTCGAGGTTGCGATAGCCGACGCTGCGCAGGAAACGCCCGACCGAGATGCCGCTGGTGCCGGCCTGCTGCGCGATCTGGTCGGCCGTCTCGAGCCCGAGCCGGTCGAGGTTCGCGAGCATGTAACTCGCGATGCGCTTGGCGGTCGGCGTCAGCTCGGCATAGCGGGATTCGACGGTATGGGCGAACGCGCAGGTCATCGGCTGTTAGATCATTGTCGTCTGATGATCGAATGTCATCCATCTAACAAAGCCAAAATCATTCGCGCCAGCGGATAAAAACTATGGTGTGAGGATAGATGATAGGGTCGGGAGCGTGCTTGGTGGCTGGGCGGGGCGGGCGAGTAGGCTGGAGAATTATTCCTGGCAGGCATATTTTGCGTTTATTGCCGACAGGAATCCACGCCGTGAATTTCATCGCCAATACACCCGCGCAACTGGGAGAGATCCTGTCGTCCGCGCACCAGGCCAAGGGGCTGACACAAGCCGAAGCGGCGGTGCGGATCGGCGTGGGCCAGCCGCGTATTTCGTCGCTCGAATCCACCCGTACCGAAAGCCTGTCGCTCAGTCAGCTGCTCGAACTGACCGCGCTGTACGGTCTCGAGCTCTGCATCCGCACGAAGGACGAGCGCGAAGCAGCCGAAGTCGAGTGATAAGCGATGGGGCGCAAATCGCACAGTCGCGCGTTGTCGATCTGGCCGGTCGAAGGCGACGGTCGTGATCGTCGGGTTGAATGCGTCCGTGGTGTGGGCGGCCTTCAACTGAACGGCAGCCCGCCGGCAGCCTACTGCTGCATGTCCGGTGCCTCGCGCAGCCGCCAGATCGCGTTGCATTGCTGGCCGCCGAGGCTCGTCGAGCGCAGCGTGATGACGGTGCCGGCCACGATCCGATACGAGAAATGCGCCATCAGCTCGGTCCCCTTGCGCTGCGCCTGCCCGTCAACCAGCACTTCGCACAGCAGCGGCGACGGCGAGCCGGACGGGTGCGTGACGTAGACGTTCAGCCGCGCGATGTCGCGTGTCGCGGTGAGCACGATCTCGTGGTTCCCGCTGCCGATCAGCATCGTGCCGCCGGGCTCGTCGATCGCCTGCAGGTAGGCGCCCGCGCTTCCCTCGATTGCGGCGGCCGCGACGGTCAGCCCGGCCGAGCGCACGTAGTCGGTCGCCG
The DNA here is from genome assembly GCF_902499175.1 of Burkholderia aenigmatica. Lineage (GTDB taxonomy): Bacteria > Pseudomonadota > Gammaproteobacteria > Burkholderiales > Burkholderiaceae > Burkholderia > Burkholderia aenigmatica. The sequence continues at coordinate 7,809 of NZ_CABVQC010000084.1, read as the reverse complement.
CGATGCGCGCCGCGACCGCGCCGGACGGTGCCGGCGTGCCGTCCGACAGCGCGAACGGCGCGCCGTCGCGCAGCGCGGCGTCGGTGCGGTTCGCGTAGTAGCGCCACCGGTCGAAGAAGCGGATGTCTCCGGTCATGTGCAGCGCGCGGATCGGCTCGTCGCGATACCGGAGCGTCGTCGTGCCGATGCCCCCGTCGAACGCTTCGTGAATACCGTACTTGCTGACGAAGTTCTGGACCGGATCGAGCAGCGCCGTTTCGCCTTGTGCGCCCCACAGGTGCAGGAACGTCGTATCGATCCCGAAGCAATCCTGGAAATCGGTGCCGATGCGGGCGATGCAGTCGCGCAGATGGCTGGCGTAGCGCGCCCACGCGTCGGCGGTTCCGGCAACGAGCCCGGCCTGCAATGCGCCGCCGTGGCGCGCGGAGACTTCGTCGACGACGAGCCGCCAGTGATGATCGCGCCGCTCGCCGATCAGCGGCGCGACGACGAACGTGCAGAACAGCGGGTCGGGGCACGCGTGGATCCGGTCGTCGCCGATCTGCGAGAACAGGTCGAACCCCGGCGCGCAGAACCAGATGTCGGCGTCGTACAGCGCGAGCTTGCGGATCTGCGGGTTGCGTGCGCAATACTCGGCGGCCTCGATGAAGCGGCCGACCGGCAGCGCATGCGCGCTCGACGCGTCGATCACGTCGACCGACTGGCTCGCCAGGATCTGCCGCTTGCGTTCGGAGAGGCCGTAGCCGATCACCGCGATCCGGCCGTCGTAGCCGGTGTGCCGCAGCGACAGCAGGAACGGCACGAGCATTTCATACCATGCGCGGTTGTTGTCGTTGATCGCCACGCAGACCGCGTGCTCGCTCGTATGCATGTGTTCTCCCCGTGGTGCGCGCGCCCGGTAACCGGCGCGGCGCTCGTGCTGCGTATCTGAAACTGCCTGCTGTCGTGCAGCCACCGGAACACGGCTTGTCGATGGCGGACGCGGTCATGCCGTGCGGCACGATCATCCTGCGCGCCGACGGGCCGAACCGGGTCGGTGGTGCCGCTCATTGTAGATCGTGGCCGCCGCACGGCCTGGCGCCGGCGCGGCGGGCCGCGGCGCTTACCCGCGTGCCGGTATGCCCGGCCGCGCGGGCAGCCGCCATTACTTCGCGAGCGTGCGGTATGACACGAGGTCGTTGATCGGCCCGATTTCCGGCCCGGTCACGCCGGGGCGCGTCGCGACCTGCACGACCTTCTCGAACATGATGATGAACGGCGAGTTCGCGAGCACGGCCTTCTGCAGCGCTTCGTAACGCTGCGCGCGCTTCGCGGGCGACGGCTCGACGAGCGCGGCCTCGGTGTCCTTCGTCAGTTGCGGGATGTCCCAGCTGTTGCGCCACGCGAGCATCTTCGTCGGCGACTGGTCGGAGTTGTCCGGATTCCACGCGAAGCCGCGCGCATTGCTGTTCGGGTCCATGTAGTCGGGCGACCATTCGCCGACGAAGATGTCGTGCTGGCGCGCGCGATACTTGCCGATCGCCTGCTTCGCATCGCCCGGAATCAGCTTCACGCGGATGCCGCCCTGCGCGAAGTTCGCCTGCAGTGCCTGCGCGATCTCGAGGTACGGATAGTCGTTCGGCATGTCCATCGTCACGTCGAAGCCGTTCGGCAAGCCGGCCTTGGCGAGCAGCGCCTTCGCCTTCGCGACGTCCTGCTTGTACGGCCGCGCGTTCGACGCGCCGAGGAAGCCTTCGGGCAGGAAGGTTTCATGCACCTTGTAGGTCGTGCTGACGATGTTGCGCTGGATGCCGTCATAGTCGACGAGCCATTTCATCGCCTGCTGCACCTCGGGTTTCGCGAGGTTCGGGTTCTTCGTGTTCAGGCTCAGGTACAGCAGTGCGGACACCGGCCACGACGCGACCTTGATCTTGCCGGCCTTCGTCAGCGCGGCGAGGCTGTCGGGGCTCAGGTTGCGCGCGGCGTCGGCGTCGCCGTTCTCCAGCAGCAGCCGTTGCGCGGACGCTTCGGGCACGTGACGCAGCACGATGCGCTTCATCGGGTACGGCGTGCGGTACTTGTCGAAACGCTGCAGCACGATGCTCTCGTTCGGCGTCCACTTGACGAGCTGGTACGGGCCCGAGCCCGCGTCGTTGGTGCGGAGCCAGCCGCTGCCGAAATCGTTGCCCTGCTGGTGCGACAGCAGCAGCTTCTTGTCGAAGACCGATGCCGGGCAGGCACTCAGCACGTTGAGCACGAAGCTCGGTGCGTACTTGTGGTCGGTTTCGAGCACGACGGTCTGCGGATCGACCACGCGCACCTTCTGCGTCACGTTCGCCTTCGTGAGACCGAGATCGGCGAGCACGCCGGCCGGCCCCTTGTCGAGCAGGATGGTGCGCTGCAGCGACCACGCGACGTCGTCGGCGGTCACCGGGTTGCCGGAATGGAACGTGAGGCCGGGGCGCAGCTTGAACGTGTAGGTCACGCCGTCGGCGCCGACCGTCCACGATTGCGCGATCTGTCCGTCGAAGCGCGTCGGGTCCTTCAGGTCGACGCGCACCAGGCGTTCGTAGGTGTTCGCGACGTACTCGGACGGCACCAGCTCGTAGATCCCGCTCGGGTCGAGGGTCGTGAATTCGCCGAGTTGCGTGGCGACGACGAAGATGCCGGGCGGCGTGGCCGCCTGTGCCGGCAGCGCCGGAACAAGTGCGACGAGCGCGGCGCTGACGAACAGGCGGGACAGCAGGTGCTTCATGCGGGCTCCGTGGAAAGGGAATCGTGGGTGCGATTCTCTCATCGACGGCCGCCCGGATGAAATTATTCGGCGTGCGCGCCGGCGGGGTGGCGCGCAGCAGCGAGCCGGGCGGGCGCCCGGCATCGGCAGGTTCGGATCAGATCGCGCAGCGCGCGACCGCGAAGCGCATCGCTTCCTCGGCCGGCTCGTTGCCCGAGCCACGCACGACCTTGATGACCGAGCCGTTGCCCGATGGCGTCAGCGTGACGAAGTACGAGTTCGAGCCGACGGCGATATCGGTCACGCCGTTGTGCTGCGATTGCTCGGTGCCCGACAGGCGGCTGTCGAGGCAGTTGGCGATCGCGTAGGCCGGACGTTGCGACGACACGTAGATCATCGGTGCGGCGCCCGACGCGGCCGAGTCGGACGAGGGAGCGGAACCGCAGGCGGCGAGCAGGGCGGCGGGAAGGAGCAGCAGGAATCGTTTCATGATGGGTCGTCGTGTGTCTCGTATCGAGGCTGGGGCGCGGGGTAGGCGAAACGCGAAGCTTCGCGACGAAACCGCCCGGAATCGGGCCGTTGATGACGGGCGACGATGCGACAGGCGGCTGACGGTCGAGTATACCCGCAGCATTTGACGGCGTTGGCGCGTTGAAACGATTCGATACACAACAAGCACCCGCTGTCGCATGGCGGCAGCGGGCGTTTCAAGTGATGGCGAATGGGCACTTGCCGGTGGTGTCGATCTTATTGGCCGATCTGGTGGCTGACCGCATTTTCCTGCTGGTTCAGCACGTGCTTTTCGCTCTTCGTGATGTGGCTGCGATCCTGCCCAGCCATGTCCCGCTCTTCCTGGCGGATCTTGCGGTCGTCACGGTGCAGGCGCGCGGCCTGTGCGTGCGACATCTCGCCTTCCTTCACTTCGTGATGGATCCGGCGATTCTGGTTTGCGAGGCGCTGGTTGACTTCTTCGCGGCGCGGATGCGCCTGCTGCCACGGCGTGTCGGCGAACGCGGTGCCGGTCAGCACCGACATCAGGGTGGCGGCAATCGCGAGATGGCGGGTAAGGGCTCGCATGGTGTTTTCTCCTGTCGTTGCGCGTCCGGATCGTGGGCGCTTGATGAAAAAACGCGGAGCGGGCACCGCCTGTTGACGTTTCGGCCTGTATCGATTGCAAGTCTTTATTACGTCCGCGCGATTCGACGCGGGCCCCGGCGTGCGTGGCGCGGGGCCCGACCGTCGCGCATGCGGATCAATGCGCGCCGGCCGCCGCCGCATCGGCATCGCCGCCGCCCGAGCGCACCGGTTTCGTGATCCAGATGAGCGGAATGATCGCGATGAAGATGATCGCCGACACGTAGAAGATGTCGTTCAACCCCATCACGGCCGCCTGCGAATCGACCGATGCGTTGAAAAACGCGAGCGCCGAATCGGGGCTCAGATGCAGCAGCGAACGCGTCGTGTCGACCTGCTGCGTGAAGACCGGGTTGGTGACGCTCGCCTGTTCGGTGAGCCGCACGTGATGCAGGATCGTGCGGTCGTTCCATGCGTTGCTGATCAGCGACGTGCCCACCGCGCCGCAGAACGTGCGGCCGAAATTCGACAGGCCGGCGGCGGCCGGGATCTTTTCCGGCGGCAGCCCGGACAGGATGATCGACGTCAGCGGCACGAAGAACATCGCCATCGGGATGCCCTGCAGCAGCGTCGGCAAAATGAGATCCCAGCGCGACACGTCGGTATAGAAGATCGTGCGCATCATGAAGACGACCGCGAAGCCGACGAACGCGAGCGTCGCGATGTAGCGCGGATCGGTGCGCGGCAGCAGGCGTCCCATGACCGGCGTGAGCAGGATCGCGAACACGCCGAGCGGCGCGGTGGCGAGCCCGGAATCGACCGCGCGGTAGCCGAGATAGCCCTGCATCCACTGCGGCAGCAGCACCAGCGTGCCGAAGAACATCCCGTACGCGACCGAGATCGCGATCGTGCCGCCCGCGAAATTGCGCTGTGTGAACAGGCGCAGGTCGACGATCGGGTTGGCCTCGTGAAGCTCCCACACGAGGAAGAACGCGAAGCCGATCAGCGCGACGATGCCGAGCGCGACGACGACGGGCGAGTTGAACCAGTCGAGATCCTTGCCCTTGTCGAGCATGATCTGCAGCGATGCGACCCACAGCACGAGCAGCAACAGGCCGACCGTATCGATCGGCATGCGTTTCGTGGCCGATTCACGGTCGCGGAACACGATCCACGTGACCGCGGCCGCGAAGAAGCCGACCGGAATGTTGATGTAGAAGATCCACGACCAGTTGTAGTCGTACGTGATCCAGCCGCCGAGCGATGGCCCCGCGATCGGCCCGACGAGCGCCGTCATCGACCACAGCGCCAGCGCGCTCGACGATTTCTGCCGCGGCCATGCGCCGAGCAGCAGCGCCTGCGACAGCGGCGCGAGCGGCCCCGCGACCGCGCCCTGCAGGATCCGCGCGGCGAGTAGCGTCGGCAGGTTCGGCGCGATCCCGCACAGCCACGACGCGAACACGAACAGCAGGATCGACGTGACGAACAGGCGCACCTGGCCGAAGCGCTGCGTGAGCCAGCCCGTCAACGGAATCGACACGGCGTTCGCGGCCGCGAAGATCGTGATCACCCACGTGCCTTCGTCGACCGACACGCCGAGGTCGCCCGAGATCGTCGGAATGGCGACGTTCGCGATCGACGAGTCGAGCACGTTCATGAACATCGCGAGCGATACCGCGATCGTGCCGATCGCGAGGCGGCCGCCCGACAGCGGGGCGGGAGATGACGGAGTGGACATGGGGTTTCCTGCGTAACGTGCGGAACGGATGCGGCCCGTTGCGGCGGGCACGCGCGGCCGCGCACGCGCGCGAAAGCGACGCAGGCGCGGTGCGGCGGCTGAACGGAAGGGGGCACGGTGCGCGCGACGCGGCCCGTTACACGGGGCCGACGCGTGCGACGTGCGGCTCGATCGAATGCGCGAAGCCGTGGCGGGCTTCGGGAGGCAGGAGGCTGCCGGTCAGGAAGGCGGGACGCGCGTGACGCGCCTGCGGGCAGCGGTCAGGCGGCTGACGTCGCGTGTGGAGTCGTTGTGCATCGCGACAGGCTAACGATGTGGCGAGCCGCCATCAACACGCGCCGGCTCACTAATCGATTTCGCGGGGCGCAATAATCGGTGTGCGAACCGTGCCGGTCAAGGGGCGGTTCGCCATGCGGTGAACACTTCCGCGAGGAAATCGACGAACGCGCGCACCTTGCTGTCGAGTGTCGCGCGCCGCGGGTACAGCACGTGCAGCTCGACGTCGTCGGCTCGGTGCCAGTCGGGCAGCACGATTTCGAGCTCGTTTCGTTCGAGCCGGCGGGCCGTGTAGTGCGTCGAGACCAGCGCGATGCCGCCGCCGCTCGCGGCCTGGCGCAGCACCGTCACCGATTCGTTGGTGATCAGCACCGGCCGCACCGGCACGTCGGCCACGTCGCCGGCCGCATTGGTGAGCCGCAGCGTCAGGCTCGGCGCGTCGCGGCCAACGAGCAGCAGATCGTGCTGCGCGAGGTCCTGCGGCGTGGCGGGCCGGCCGGCGCGATCGAGATAGGCGGGGTTCGCGGCGAGCTTCGCCTGCGACCAGCCGAGCGAGCGCGCGATGTAGCTGGAGTCGGTCAGCACGCCCGCGCGTAGCGCCACGTCGAAGCCGTGCTCGACGAGATCGAGCGGGTTGTTGTCATAGATCAGCACGAGCTGGACCAGCGGATAGCGCCGGCGAAACTCGGCGAGCGTCGGCTCCAGTTCGAACAGGCCGATCGAGTAGGGCACCAGCACGCGCAGCGTGCCCTCCGGCGCCGTGCGCAGCGAGCGGGCCTGGCGATCCGCGTCGAGCAGGATGTCCTCGGCTCGCAGGCAGCGCTCGTAGTAGTCGCGTCCGGCCTCGGTGACGGATACGCGGCGCGTGGTCCGGTACAGCAACTGGACGCCGAGCTCGTCCTCGAGCTGCTTGACCTTGCGGCTCACGCGGCTGAGCGGCATGTCGAGGTGCGTGGCGGCGGCGGTGAAATTGCCGCGCTCGACCACGCGCAGGAATATCCGGATGCTTTCGAAGTCCATGTGGGGTGCTTCAGTGTTCGATCTGCGCGCATCTTACCTTTGCTGACCGGATCGTTTCATGAAGCAGCGATTATCCCGCCCGGTGCAATAACGCATCCCGTCCGCGCCTCTTAGTGGCGGCGGCGCGCCCCCGTATGCTCGCCGCATGAAATTCGCCTTACCCCATCTGCCGCCGCTCGAGGCTGTCCGAACCGCGCTGCGCGACGCGCGGCCCACGCTGCCGCCGGGTGCCCTCGGCTTCGCCTTGCGCAACACCGCCGCGTCGCTGCTGGCGCTCTACATTGCCTTCCGGATGAATCTCGACGACCCGAAATGGGCCGCGTCGACCGTGTGGATCGTCGCGCAGGGCAGCCGCGGCATGGGGCTGTCGAAGAGCCAGTACCGGATTCTCGGTACCGCGATCGGCGCGGCGGTCGCGCTGCTGCTGACCGGCGCGTTCGCGCAGACCCCGGAACTGTTCCTGCCGGCGCTCGCCGCGTGGATCGGCCTGTGCGCGGGCGTCGCGACCTTCCTGCGGAATTTCCGTGCGTATGCGGCCGTGCTCGCGGGCTATACGGCGGCGATCATCGCGATGGACGCCGTATCCGCCCCGCTGCACGCATTCGACATCGCGACCGCGCGATTCCTGTACGTGGTGGTCGGCATCCTGTGCGGCGCGGCGTTCGAGACGGTGTTCGCACCCGGTTCGCCGCTGCGCGACGTGCGTAAGCGGTTCGCGAGCTACCTGCAGCGCGCGGTCGCCGTCGGCGCGGACGCGCTGCGTCGCGAGCCGAACGGCGCAGCCGTGCACCGTCTGTTCGCGGACGCGCTCGAACTCGACACGGCGGCCGAGTATGCGGCCGCCGGCGCCCCCCCGGTGCGCAACGCGATCGGCCATCTGCGTACCGCCGTGCTCGGCGTGCTGGCCGCGCAGGCCGCCGGGCAGGCGCTGCACGAGCATGCGGCGCGCAGCGGCGACGCGCCGGACCCGCTGGTCGCCGACGCCGCG
>NZ_CABVQC010000083.1 GCF_902499175.1 Burkholderia aenigmatica | reverse complement strand
AGCTGCTCGCGCAGCGCCCGCCGTTGCCTGCAAGCGCGCGGACGGCGCCGCCGCCGGGTACGCCGGCCCAGGGCGGTGCGCCGGCTCGCGATCCCGCGCAGGCCCTGCCGGCGGGCGGGCGGCAGGGCACATCACTGTCGCCCGATATGGCCGATCTGCTCGGCGAGCGTCCCGATGCGCGCTGGACGCCCGCGCGCGCCGAACTGGCCACTGCATCGTCCGATTCGCAGGCACAGACGCAGACGCTTGCACCCGTACATCCGGCCGCCGTGCCGCTCGTCAGGCAGCAGCTCGACGCGCTCGCGACCGACCAGTTCCGCTGGACGGGCGAGGCGTGGCCCGGCGCGCGGCTCGACTGGACGATCGAACCCGACGATCCGGGCAGCCGCGCACCGCGCGGCGACGACGGCGCGGGCGACGGCATCGCCTGGCGCACGCGCCTGACGCTGACGTTGCCGTCGCTCGGCACGGTTGACGCGGAGCTGGTGCTGAACGGCACGCAACTGGTTGCGCGGCTGCGTGCGAACCAGACGGGCGCCGACCGTCTCACGCGGCACGAAGCGGCGCTGCGGCAGCGGCTCGAAGTGTCGGGGCTCAAGGTGGGCGGGCTGTCGATTCGCGCGGTCGACGACGGCCCGGACGGCTTCGACCTGTTTGCGGCTCAGGCGGCCGCCGCCGCATATGCGCGCGGCGCGGCCGGCGGCCCGGCGACGCGGGCGCCGGATGCCGATGACGAGGCGCTGCAATGAGCATGACGTCCCGCAAGCGCGCGGCCGCGCTCGTCTACGATCCGAAGGGCGGCGACGCGGCGCCGCGCGTGGTCGCAAAGGGCTACGGCGTACTCGCCGAGATGATCGTCGCGCGCGCACACGATGCGGGGTTGTACGTGCATACGGCGCCGGAGATGGTGTCGCTGCTGATGCAGGTCGACCTCGACGACCGGATTCCGCCACAGCTCTACCAGGCGGTCGCGGATCTGCTCGCGTGGCTGTACGCGCTCGACCGCACCGAGCCCGCGCCGGACGACGCCGCACCGCGCTTTCCGCTGCCGCCGCTGCGTTGACGGGCCGGCATCGCGCGATTCATTACGAAATACTGTCTCGGCCTTTCATGGTCATTCTGATGGTATTTTCGTTCTATTGATCGGCATCGTGGCGCAACGCATGCGCTTCGTCCGCATTTCCTCTCTCTTCGGACGCGCCGCCACGTACGCTGGCGGATTGAGCCGGCGATAGATTTGTGTAATGATATCCATTCTCATTTTCATGCTGCTCGGGCGGCGCGCATGCTCTGCGCGCCGCCCGTTGTTTTGAACGAATGGAAACTTTCGCGTGAACGCGCCCGAAACGATCACTCCGCCCAAGACGGGTACTTCCCGCGCGGGCGTCACCGTGCTGCACCCGGCGGCCCGCCCGCTGAGCGACGACGAACTGGCCGCGCGCCGCCAGCGTTCGCGCCGCGCGACCTTCATCAAGTGGCTGCGCAAGGTGCACGGCTGGGTCGGATTGTGGGGCGCGGTGCTCGGGCTGCTGTTCGGCGTGACGGGCGTGCTGCTCAACCACCGTGCGCCGCCGCTGAAGATTTCGACCGGCGAGCCGCAGGTGGAGGAGATGCAGATCGCGCTGCCGGATCCGGCGCCGAAGACGCCTGCCGCGATGATGAAGTGGCTGCAGCACGAACTGCATTTCGACGGCAAGCCGGGCCGCATGCGCAAGGAGCCCGCACAGCCCGTGGCGTGGGGCGATAAGAGCGTGATGCAGCCGGAGCACTGGCAGATGGGCCTGTTCGGTCCGCATCAGAACCTGCAGGCCGAATACTGGGTCGGCAACGGTTACGTCGCGGTGAAGCGCACGGGCAACACGTTCCTGACGACGCTGAACAACCTGCATCGCGGCGTCGGGATGAATCTCGGCTGGGTGCTGCTGATGGACACGATCGCGGGTTCGCTGATCCTGCTGTCGCTGACCGGCGTGCTGCTGTGGACCGAGCTGAACAAGCGCCGCATGGTCGGCGTCGTGCTGGTGGTGGGTTCGGTCGCCGCGGCGCTTGCCGCCGGCCTGACCTGATCGGCGGTCATCGCGCCGGCCTGGCGCTGGCGCGTGCCTTTTCGTCGGTTTTGTCCGCTTCGCGCGCTGCGGACGCGTACCCGGCGCGACCGCGCGCCGGCGTCGGCACCGCTCAGAGGCCGCAGGCCGCGCCGCTGTTCGCCGCGATCTCGCGTGCGGCCTTCGCGCCCTCGACCTGCAGGATCGTCGGCAGCGACACGTTGTTTTTCGCGGCGGTGATCTCGGCGAGGATCGAGATCGCGATTTCCGGTGGCGTCCGGCTGCCGATGTAGATGCCGGCCGGCCCGTGCAGCCGGCCCAGTTCCGCTTCGTTCAGGTCGAATTCGCGCAACCGCTCGCGCCGTGCCGCGTTGTTGCGCCGCGAGCCGAGGGCGCCCACGTAGAACGCGGGTGTCTTCAGCGCCTCCATCAGCGCGAGATCGTCGAGCTTCGGATCGTGCGTGAGCGCGATCACGGCCGAACGCGCGTCGAGCTTCATGTCGAGCACCGTATCGTCGGGCATCGTATGCACGACGCGCGTGCCCGGCACGTCCCACGCATCCGTGTATTCCTCACGCGGATCGCACACCGTTACCTGGTAGTCGAGCCCGACCGCGATCTGGCACAGATAGCGCGACAACTGGCCGGCGCCGATCACGAGCATCCGGTAGCGCGGCCCGTGGATCGTCACGAGCCGCTCGCCGTCGAACGCGAGCCCGTCGGCCGCCTGCGCGGGCGACAGCGAAGCACGGCCGGTCGCGAGCGTCATCGTGCGCGTGACGAGGCGGCCGGCCTCGACTTCCGCGCACAGCGCGGCAATCCCGCTGTCGCGCGTGAGCGGCTCGAGCACGAGCTGGATCGTGCCGCCGCAAGGCAGCCCGAAGCGGTGCGCTTCCTCGGCCGTCACGCCGTATTTGAGCGCTTCCGGACGCGCGTCGGCTGCGATCCCGCTAGCGTGCACGCGGGCGATCAGGTCGTCCTCGATGCACCCGCCGGATACGGAGCCGACCACGAGCCCGTCCTCGCGCACCGCGAGCATCGCGCCTTCGGGGCGCGGCGACGAGCCCCACGTCTTCACGACCGTCACGAGCAGCACGCGGCGCCCTTCTTCGAGCCAGCGTGCGCTGGATTTCAATACATCGAGATCGACGCTTTCCATCATCTTCTTCCTGTTGCCGGACGGCCCGCTGCCCGGGACCGTCGTTCGATGGCGGGATTATGAACCGCGCGGCGCGCACGCGCAGGCGGTGCGGTGGCGCGAGCGGGCCAATCCGGAGGATCGGGCAAGACATCGCGACGATCGGACAGCGATCGATCGCGGGAACGGCGCAGCGGCCGGGTCGGGGGAGGCGGTTGCCGCGCGGGGCCGGTGGTGGCCCCGCGGGTTGTCGCGCATCGCGCGCGGCAGGCGCGCGCGACGATGGCGCTCAGTGCGCGTCGTGGTGACCGTGCGCGAGCTTCGAGTGGTGGCGCGAGTACAGGAAGTAGATCACGAGGCCGATCACGAGCCACACCCCGAACGCGGCCCACGTGATGGGCTTCAGGTTCAGCATCAGGAACAGGCACGCCGCGACCGCGAGGATCGGCACCACGGGCACGCCGGGGCAGCGGAACGCGCGCGGCAGGTCGGGGTGCGTGCGGCGCAGCACGAGCACGGCGACCGACACCATCGAGAACGCGGCAAGCGTGCCGATGTTGATCAGCTCGGCGAGCACGTTGAGCGGCACGAGCGCGGCGATCAGCCCGAAGAACAGGCCGACGAGCCAGGTCGTCAGGAACGGCGTCGCGTAGCGCGGGTGCACGCGCGACAGCGTCGCCGGCAGCAGCCCGTCGCGCGACATCGCGAAGATCACGCGGGTCTGGCCGTAGCTCATCACGAGGATCACGGTCAGCATGCCGAGCACGGCGCCGAGATCGATGAAGCCCGCGACCCAGTTCTCGCCGGCAATCTGCAGCGCGTACGAAATCGGGTGCGAGATGTTCGCGTACTGGGCCGACGGCACGATGCCGGTCGCGACCGCGGCGACCGTCACGTACAGCACGGCGCACACCGCGAGCGACGCGATGATGCCGATCGGCAGGTCGCGTTTCGGGTTCTTCACTTCCTCGGCCGCCGACGACACCGCGTCGAAGCCGATGAACGCGAAGAACATCACGGCCGCCGCGCCGAACACGCCGTTCCAGCCGTGCGGCATGAACGGCTTCCAGTTCGCGGGCGTCACGTGGAACACGCCGACCGCGATCACGAGCAGCACGACCGACACCTTGATGAACACCATGATGTTGTTGATGCGGGTCGACTCGCGGATGCCGATCGACAGCAGCGTCGTGATCACGATCATCACGAGGAACGCGGGCAGGTTGAACCACGTGACGACACCCGGCACCGCGCCGGGCGCGGCCGTCAGCACGGCGGGCAGCGTCAGCCCGAAGCCCTGCAGCAGCGACTGCAGGTAACCCGACCAGCCGACCGACACGGCCGACGACGCGAGGCCGTATTCGAGCATCAGGTCCCAGCCGATGATCCACGCGACGAGCTCGCCGAGGGTGGCGTACGAATACGTGTAGATCGAGCCGGCGACGGGGATCGTCGACGCGAATTCCGCGTACGACAGCGCCGCGAGGCCGCACGCGATCGCGGCGATCACGAACGACAGCATCAGTGCCGGGCCGGCCTGCACGGCGCCGGTGCCGGTCAGCACGAAGATGCCGGTGCCGATGATCGCGCCGATGCCGAGGAAGGTGAGGTCGATCGCGCCGAGCGCTTTCTTGAGCCCGGCGGCATGCGCGCCGGCGATCATGCGATCGACGTTTTTCTTGCGGAAGAGAGACATTGCGGATGAATCGCCAGCGCGCGCGGGTGCGGTAGCGCTGATTGAGTGAAAACCCGTAATTTTAGCCGATTTGGCGCACAAAACCCGCTGCGGCGCAGCGGCGCGCTGCGAAATCGTCCGATAAAACAAGCGCTTGCGCGCCAGACGGGGGCCAGGGGGCCGCGGCGCGGCGTGCGCCGCGTCGCGGGATCGGACGAGTCGGTTGAATCAGTTGAATCGGGGCGGGGAGATCAGGCGCCGGCCGTGGGCGCCATGTCGACGAGCCGGTTGCTCATCACGTAGAACGTGAGTTCCGCGTTGTTCGACAGCCGCATCTTCTCGAGCAGCCGCGACCGGTACACGCTCACCGTCTTCACGGACAGCGACAGCGTGTTCGCGATGTCGGTGAGCCGCTTGCCCGACGCGAGCATGCAGAGCGTCTGGTATTCGCGGTCGGACAGCTTCTCGTGCGGCAGCGGCTCGTTCTCGAACGACACGTATTCGGCGAGCGCCTCGGCCATCGCGGGGCTCACGTACTTGCGGCCGGCCGCGACCTGCTGGATCGCGCCGATCATCTGCGCGGCATTGACCGTCTTCGACAGGTAGCCGGCGGCGCCGGCCTTCAGTGCGCGTACCGCGTACTGATCTTCGCGGTACATCGAGAACATCAGCACCGGCGTGCGCGGCAGCTTGCGCTTGACGCGCTTGAGCACTTCGATGCCGTTCGTGTCCGGCAGCGAGATGTCGAGCAGGATCACGTCGAATTCCTGCTTGTCGACGGCCGCCATCGCGTCGCCGCCGTTCTCGGCCTCGGTGACGTCGCGTGCGACGCCGCGGTCGATCAGCAACTGGCGGATCCCTTGCCGGACGATCGCGTGATCGTCCACGAGCAGGATGTTCAGGCTCATGACGACCTCACGAAAGCGACGCGCGGCGGGCCGCGGCGGGCACCGCGAGCAGCGAATCCCAAGCGAAGCGCGCGGTGACGCGCGTGCCGTGGCCGGTATCCGGCGTGGCCGTCTCGAAGCGGCCGCCGAACGCCTCGCAGCGGGCGCGCATGCCGGCGAGGCCGTAGCCGGTGCGGCGGCTTCGGGAGAAACCGGTACCATCGTCGGAGACAATCAGTGACAGATGCGTGCAGTCGGTGGCGATCCGCACGTCGACCGACGTCGCGCGCGCGTGCTTCGCGACGTTCGACAACGCTTCCTGCGCGACGCGGAACACCGCGAGTGCGCTGGCGCCGGCGATCTGCGTCAGGCGTGCGTCGGCTGCGCACACGAAGCTGGTGCGCAGGCCGGTGCGTGCCGCATGGGTGTCGACCCACGACGACAGCGCGCCGACCACGCCCGCGTCGAGCGCAGGCGTGTCGCGCTCGTCGATCAGCCGGCGATTCGCGTCGGTGGCGGCGTCGAGCGCCTGCTGAGCCAGCTCCAGCGCGCGCAGGCACCCGTCCGGCGCATCGGCCGGCAGCCACGTTTGAACGTTTGCGAGCGCGAAACGCGCGGCGGTGAGTTCGGCGCCGAGCCCGTCGTGCAATTCGCCGGCCAGGTGGCGGCGGGCCGCTTCGTCGGCGGCGAGCAGTTGGGCGGACAGCGCTGCGATCCGCGCGGCGGAGGTGGCGCGTTTCGACGCGGCGTCGGCGATGGGCGGAGTCGCGACGCAGCTCGGCACGAGCGGTTGCGACGGGAACGGGGCGTGGGCGCCCAAGGGCGCGTTAAGCGACGTATCCATGACTCTCCCTGCTGTCAGAAAGCGGTTCAGACACCGGCTGGCTGCGTGGATCGGCTGCCGTTTCGATGACGGTCGCCGCCAGAGAATCGCCCCCTGCCGAGGTAACAAAAGTTACGTCTTGTAACACTTGCATCCGACCCTTCCACTCTCATCCGAACGGCAACCACGCGCGGCGAATAATATCTCAAAATTTCTGAAAAGGTCATGTCGGGCGGACATTTAAGGGTAAATGTGAATAATCGGAATGAACGTGTTGTAGGAAAAACACTGACACCCGAACACCGGACGATGACGTATCCAAATGTAACTATTTGAGATGGGATGATCCCAATTTGTTACGAATTCGCCAAGTAGGGATGAAAAAAAACCGGAGCTTTCGCTCCGGTTCTTGATGACGCGCAAATTTGGGGATCGATCAGTCCACGAATGCGCGCTCGATCACGTAGTGGCCCGGCGCGCTGTTCTTGCCTTCGACGAGGCCGGCCTGCTTCAGCAGGTCGGTCGTGTCCTTCAGCATCGCGGTGCTGCCGCACAGCATCACGCGGTCGTTTTCCGGCGAGAACGGCGGCACGTCCAGATCGGTGAACAGCTTGCCCGTCGAGATCAGGTCGGTGATCCGGCCTTCGTTGTCGAACGCTTCGCGCGTGACCGTCGGGTAGTAGACGAGCTTTTCCTTGATGATGTCGCCCAGGTACTCGTGGCCCGGCAGGTCGTGCTTGATGAAGTCCATGTACGCGAGCTCGCCCTTCAGGCGGCACGTGTGCGTCAGGATCACCTTGTCGAAGCGTTCGTAGATGTCCGGATCGCGGATGATCGACATGAACGGCGCGAGGCCCGTGCCCGTCGACAGCATCCACAGCGTCTTGCCCGGCAGCAGGTTGTCGGCGACCAGCGTGCCCGTCGGCTTCTTGCCGATCAGCACGGTGTCGCCCACCTTCAGGTGCTGCAGGCGCGACGTCAGCGGGCCGTTCTGCACCTTGATGCTGAAGAATTCGAGATGCTCTTCGTAGTTCGGGCTGACGATCGAGTAGGCGCGCGCGAGCGGCTTGCCGTCGACCTCGAGGCCGACCATCGTGAATTCGCCGTTGTTGAAGCGCAGGCTCGCCTCACGGGTGCAGGTGAAGCTGAACAGCGTGTCGGTCCAGTGATGGACGGATTGGACGGTGGCGGTGTCGTATTTGCTCATGGCTTTGAAAACGGACGCGCGTAGCGAACGCGAGTAACGGGCCCAAAAACGGGCAAAAAAACCGAGTGCGTCGGCCCGATCGCGGATCGGCCGGCCGGCGCGTCGGACACGCGCCTTCTCGATGACAGACGATTGAGGAACTCGTTATTTTACCCTGTTGACGCGGATCGCGGGCTTGACCCCCGCGGCCGCGCGGATTTGGCGCAACGAATTATTTCAATCAGCTTTCGGTTTTCAGCGTTCGGCCGCGAGTTTCGCACCGAGGCCGACGAGCGCCACGCCGCACAGCGCGTCGAGCGGGCGCCGCACGCGCCGGTAGCCGCGTTGCGCGCGCGGGCTCGCGAACAGGTACGCGACGCACGAATACCAGCCGGCCGACAGCACGCCGATCGTCACCAGCACCGCGCCGTTGAACCACAGCGGCACGTGCGCGGGCAGCATCGCCGCGAACACGCTGGTCCAGAATGCACACGATTTCGGATTCGTCAGGCAGGTGAACAGGCCGCTGCGATACGCGCGCAGGTAATCGTGCGCGTGCGGCGCGGTCAGCGGTGCGCGTTCGTCGGGCGCGTCGGCCGGCGCCGCGTCGCGGCGGATGCCCGCGCGCAGCAGCTTGAAGCCGAAGTACACGAGGTACACGGCCCCGCCGATCCGGATCGCCTCATACAGCCATTCGACCTGGTGCAGCACGGCCGCGAGGCCGAGCATCGCGAGCGTCGCCCATGCGACCGACGCGGTGCCGACGCCGAGCGCCGACGCGGCACCGAGGCTGCGCCGCCCCGCGAGCGACAGTTGCGAAATCATGAAGAAATTCGGGCCGGGGGTGATCGCCGCAACGAGATAGACGACGGCGATTTGCAGCAGGATCGGCAGGTAGGTCATGGCGGCGCGGCCCGATGGCGGGCGCTGGCGGAAAGGGCGACCCGTTAATGTAGCGCGCGCCGCGCGGCCGCGCTTTGGCGGCGCGCAAGCGGGCTGAAATCCGGCCGATACCGGGAACGTTATTGCGGATCGAGGCGCAGGCGCGCGATGTACGGCAGGTGGTCCGACAGCCACGCCGCCTCGCCCGACGGTGCGCGCCATTCGAGCGGCGTCAGCCCGCGCACGAACATCTTGTCGAGCGCGAGCGCCGGCGAGAACGCGGGAAACGTGCGGCCCGATTCGCCGAGCAGTGTCGCGACCTCGGACAGCCCGATCTCGCCGAACAACGCGACCGAATCGTTGCGCCAGTCGTTGAAATCGCCGGCGAGCATCAGTGGGCCGTCGCCCGCGTTGCGCACGATCCAGTGCGCGATCCAGTGCATCTGGCGCAGCCGCGCGGCGCGCGTGAGCGCGAGGTGCGCGCACAGCAGCGTGACCGGGCGCGCACCCGCGAGCGTCGCGCGTGCGACCAGCAGCCCGCGCCGCTCGAAGCGGTGCGCCGAGATGTCCCAGCGGCCGCCGAGGTCGAGCGGATGCGGCGACAGGATCGCATTGCCGTGCCGCCACGACGGCTTGAACACGTTCGGCCCGAGCGCGATCTGCCAGTCGAGCGCATGTGCGATCTCGGTGGCCTGGCAGTGCCATACGTCGTCGACCGCGTCGTCCATCGGTGCGCCGAAGCCGGGCGCGAGCACGGGGCGCGGCATGCGGCGCGCCATCGCTTCCTGCAGGAAATACACGTCGGCGTGCGTCGACTGCATCCAGTTGCGCATCGCGTTCCACGCGGTGAAGCCGAGCGGCGAGCGGCCCTTGTGCAGGTTCCAGCTCACCGCGGTGAGTTCGTCGGGCGCGGCGTGCGGTTCGGCGAACGGCAGGGACAGGGCGTCGGCGGACATGACGCTCAATCCTTCGCGACGTGCGCACGCACGCGGTACACGAGGTGCGGATGCTGTTCGACGAGCGTCCAGTCGGTCCACGCGTCGCCACCGACCGTCAGGCCGGGATGGCTCGCGACGATTTGCCGCGGCGACGCGGGCAGGCACGGATCGGCCGGCTTTGCGCCTTCGTCGTCGATCGTTTCCTGCACGTCGAGCGCGAGCGACACGGTGTTCGCGCCGGCATCGACGGTGAGCGGCGCGACCGTCACCGAGCGCGAGCGCTCGGTCGGCACGACACGCGCGGCATTGCCGCAGCCGACCGGCACGGCGGAAGGATAGCGATGGGTATCGGTACGGGTCTGACCCACGGTGGTGCGTTGCTGGAACGTGTCGATGGTCTGACCGTCGCGCACCACCTGGATCTCCCACGCGACGGAGGCCGGTGCGGGGCTCTGTGCATGGGCGGCGAGCGCGACGCTCGCGAGCAGGACGGCCAGGCCGTGTTTCAGCATGAAACGTCTCCGGAAACGCGGAATAGCGGGGAACGGACGCACATCTTACGCCCGATCGTTTTCGATCGCGATGTGACAGGACGCGCCGCGGCAGGTTCGCCGCGCGATGCGGTCCTGTTCAAAAGGTAGGGCCGCGTCATGCGTTTTCAAGCGAAAAAGCGAGCGAACTCCGCGACGGGCGCGCGCTCGGTGACGAGGCGGTTCTCGATCGCATCCGGGTCCGCATGGCCGAGCGACATCCCGCAGACCAGCTGTTCGTTGGCGGGAATGCCGAGGTGTTCGGCGACGATCCGGTGAAACGGCACGAACGCGGCTTGCGGGCAGGTATCGAGCCCGCGTGCGCGGGCGGCCGTCATCACGCCCTGCAGGAACATCCCGCAGTCGAGCCATGCACCGTGCGTCATCACACGGTCGAGCGTGAAGAACAGCGCGACCGGTGCATCGAAGAAGCGGAAGTTGCGTGCGTGCTGCGCATGCATGCGCGCCTTCTCGTCGCGGCCGATGTTCAACAGGCCGTACAGGTCCCAGCCGACCTTGCGGCGCCGGTCGATATACGGCGACACCCATTCGCGCGGGTAGTAGTCGTACTCGGCGACGTATTTCTCGTCGCGCGCGGGATCGTCGTGGGCCGCGGTGAGCGCGGCGGCGAGCGCATCGCGCGTGGCGCCCGTCGCGACGTACACGCGCCACGGCTGGATGTTGGTGCCCGACGGCGCGCGGCTCGCGGCTTCGAGGATCGCCTCGAGCGTGTCGCGCGGCACGGGTGTCGGCAGGAACGCGCGGATCGCGCGGCGCGACGTGAGCGCCGCGTCGACGGCGCCGATCGCATCGGCATCGGCGCGCGGGGAAGCAGTGGGGACGGACATCGGCATACCTTCGGGACGGGGTCCGACGCGCCGCTCGGGCGCTGTCGGCAAGACCGGTGCGGCGGGTGGGTGAACCGACGATCATACGCCGCGGTGCGCCGGCGCGCAGCGCGCGCGGGGTGTTAGCAGCAGACGCGCGTGGCTGCTTGCTTGCGCAGGGATGCGGGATCGCTACACTGAAATCGTAAGGGTCTGATGGTCGTGTGACAGCAAGCGGCAGCGAGGTTGGTATGACGACGGCGATGGTGAAACAGGAACTGGCGGTGGCGTCCTTCAGCACGGTGTACGACCTCGAGCAGGTCGAGACGGCGCTGAGTGACCTGAACGAGAGCGCGAGCGACGCACTGCGCGCCACCTACGAGAGGATGCTCAAGACGGGCAATCTGCGCTTCTGCGTGAAGCCGAACCGGATGCCGTCGTTCGACGCGCTCGGCGAGGCGTTGCCCAATTTCGCCGAGCCGCTCGACGACGTGCGCAAGCAGGTCGCGCTGTGCCTCGAAACGGACGACCGGCTCGAACTGATGCCGATCCTGCTGCTCGGGCCCCCGGGCATCGGCAAGACGCACTTTGCGAAGGCGCTCGCGCAACTGCTCGGCACCGCGTACCACTACGTGCCGATGAGTTCGCTGACGGCCGGCTGGATCCTGTCGGGCGCGTCGTCGCAATGGAAGAACGCGAAGCCCGGCAAGGTGTTCGATGCGCTCGTGAACGGCAGCTACGCGAACCCGGTGATCGCGGTCGACGAGATCGACAAGGCCGGCAGCGACGCGCAATACGATCCGCTCGGCGCGCTGTACGCGTTGCTCGAGCACGACACCGCGCGCGCGTTCATCGACGAATTCGCGGAAGTGCCGATCGATGCGGGCAACGTGATCTGGATCGCGACCGCGAACGAGGCGCACGCGATTCCGGAGCCGCTGCTCAACCGGATGAACGTGTACGAGATCGAGCCGCCCGATGCGGCCGGCGCGCGCCGGATTGCGCAGACGATCTACGACGAGATCCGCACGTCGCATGCGTGGGGGCGGCGCTTCCCGGATACCCTCGGCGACGACGCGCTCGACGTGCTGGCCGCGACCCCGCCGCGCACGATGCGCCGCGCGCTGTTGCACGCATTCGGCGCCGCGCGGCTCGACGGCCGCGATGCGATCGGGCCGCGCGACATCCGGGCCGACGAGGGCGCCGCGAAGCGCCGGCCAATCGGCTTCTGACCCGGCGGCGCGCGCGCGGCGGCGGCATGCGCGCGCCGTGCCGCGCCGTGTGTCGACCGTCATGCACGGCGTCGTCACGATACGCTGCACGACCTTCGGCAAGCGGGTGAACCGGGACGTACAATTCTCTTCTCTTCCCTCGACGCGCTAGCGGCGCGAAACGTCATGGAGCAGATGGATTGTGTCGTGATCGGCGCGGGCGTCGTCGGTTTGGCGATTGCGCGCGAACTGGCCGCGCGCGGGCGTGAAACGCTCGTGCTCGAGGCTGCCGATGCGATCGGCACGGGTACGAGTTCGCGCAACAGCGAAGTGATCCATGCGGGGCTCTACTATCCGCGCGGGTCGCTGAAGGCGATGTCGTGCGTGCACGGGCGCGACCTGCTGTACGAATTCTGCGAGACGCATCACGTGCCGCACCGGCGCGCCGGCAAGCTGCTCGTCGCGACGACCGCCGCGCAGGTGAAGCAGTTGAAGGCGATCGCCGCGCGCGCGACCGAAAACGGCGTGCTCGACCTGATGCCGCTCACGCGCGCCGACGCGCAGACGCTCGAGCCCGCGCTCGAATGCGTCGAGGCGCTGTTCTCGCCGTCCACCGGCATCGTCGACAGCCACCAGCTGATGCTCGCGCTGCTCGGCGACGCGGAACGCGACGGCGCCGTGTGCGCGCTGAAATCCCCGGTCGAATCGATCGACGTGCTGCGCGGCGGGCGCTTCGTCGTGCGCACGGGCGGCGACGCGCCGACCGAGATCGAGGCCGCCTGCGTGATCAACAGCGCGGGCCTCGGCGCGCAGGCGCTGGCGCGTCGCACGCGCGGCCTCGACCCGCGCTGGGTGCCGCCGCTCTACCTCGCGCGCGGCAACTACTTCAGCCTGTCAGGGCGCGCACCGTTCTCGCACCTGATCTACCCGATGCCCGACCGCGCGGGGCTCGGCGTGCACCTGACGCTCGATCTCGGCGGGCAGGCGCGCTTCGGCCCGGACGTCGAATGGGTCGATGCGCTGCGCTACGAAGTCGATCCCGCGCGCGCGACCGCGTTCTACGCGTCGATTCGCGCGTTCTGGCCGGACTTGCCCGACGACGCGCTGCAGCCGGCGTACGCGGGCATCCGGCCGAAGGTCGCGGGGCCCGGCGAGCCGCCGGCCGATTTCATCGTGCAGGGCGCCGCGCAGCACGGCGTGCGCGGGCTCGTGAACCTGTTCGGCATCGAGTCGCCGGGGCTGACCGCGTCGCTCGCACTCGCGCAGCGCGTGGGCGAGATGGCGGCTTATCGCTGACGCGGCGAGTGTGTGGCGAATGTGTTGCGGGTGCGTATCGGTCGTGTGGCGGTCGTGTGAAATTCCTTATCTCCGGCATTTCGGCGCGCACGTTTTGTCGCTTGAGCGTTATTCTGTCGAACGGCTGTCGCCAGAACAGCTTTCAAACCGATAACGTTGGAGCGAGTCCCCCATGAAAACATCCCGTCGGAGTTTCCTGATTACGAGCATTGGTGCGGTGTCCGCGCTGGCGCTGTCGCGCGAAGCGCTGGCTGATGCGCCGATGCTGTCGGAAACCGATCCGACCGCCGTGGCGCTCGGCTACAAGGCCGATGCCACCAAGGTCGACAAGACGAAGTACCCGAAGTACGCAGCGGGCCAGGATTGTGCGGCCTGCATGCTGTACCAGGGCAAGAAGGGCTCGGCCTCGGGCCCGTGCGGCGCCTTCCCCGGCAAGCAGGTGTCGGCGAAGGGCTGGTGCAGCGCCTTCTCGAAGATGGGTTGAGGCCCGTGCGGCATCGTGCGATGCCGCATTGTGGCGAAAACCGCAAAACGCCCGCCGTCGAAAGATGGCGGGCGTTTTTTATTGCTTGAAAACGGTTCCGTCGCTTTCTACACTCGCTGCAAACCAGCGCGCCGCGGGCACCCCGCGTGCCGCGCCGCCCGACACGGCGAACTGACGAGGACGAGGCACGCATGGCGACGATTGCGAATTCAACGAAAACGATCCGGCCCGAGCGTGCGCTGAACCGGCGCGCAGTCGCGGCCGCCGTGATCGGCAATGCGCTCGAGTGGTACGACTTCACGGTGTTCGGCTTCATGACGGTCGTGATCGCCGAGCTGTTCTTCCCGACCTCCAGCGAATACTCGTCGCTGCTGCTGACCACCGCGACGTTCGGCGTCGCGTTCTTCATGCGCCCGATCGGCGGCATCGTGTTCGGGCTGTACGCGGATCGCGCCGGCCGCAAGGCAGCGCTGTCGCTCGTGATCCTGCTGATGACGGCCGGCATCTTCCTGCTCGCGGTCGCGCCGCCCTATGCGGCGATCGGCATCGGCGGCCCGCTCCTGATCGTGCTCGGCCGGCTGCTGCAGGGCTTCTCCGCGGGCGGCGAATTCGGCAGCGCGACGGCGCTGCTGATCGAGGCCGCGCCGTTCTCGAAACGCGGCTTCTACGGCAGCTGGCAGATGGCGAGCCAGGCGGCCGCGCTGCTGATCGGCGCGCTCGTCGGCGCGGCCATCACGCGCGGGCTGTCGCACGATGCGCTGCGCAGCTGGGGCTGGCGCGTGCCGTTCATCCTCGGGCTCGTGATCGGCCCGATCGGCTTCTACATCCGCCGCCATCTCGCCGATTCCGAAGCGTTCCTCCATGCGCAGCAGAACGCGCGCCGCGCGACGCTCGGCGACGTGTTCACGCGCCACCCGCGCGAGGTGCTGTGCGGGCTCGGCTCGGTGATCGCGCTGACGGTGACGATCTACGTGCTGATCAGCTATCTGCCGACCTTCGCGGTGAAGCAGCTGAAGCTGCCCTACGCGGAATCGTTCTACGCGGTGATCGTCGGCAACCTGCTGCTGATGGTGCTGTCGCCGATCGCAGGCGCGTGGTCGGACCGCATCGGCCGCAAGGGGCTGTCGCTGTGGTCGCTGGCGCTGACGCTCGTGCTGATGTATCCGCTGTTCGCGTGGCTCGACGCCGCGCCGAGCATCGCGCGGCTGATCGCGGTGCAGGCCGTGCTGTCGGTCACGCTCGCGGGCTACTACGGGCCGTTCGGCGCGATGATCGCCGAGCTGTTCCCGGCCAACGTGCGCTCGACCGGGTTGTCGATCGCGTACAACGTCGCGGTGATGCTGTTCGGCGGCTTCGGGCAGTTCATCGTCACGTGGCTGATCAAGGTCACGGGCACGCCGCTCGCGCCGACCTACTATGTGATGGCCGGAATCGCGCTGTCGATCGTCGCGGTCGCGTTCGTGCCCGCGCGCAGCGCCGACCTCGACGCACCCGCGTGACGACATGACGATTTGAAGACGGTCATCGGATCGTTTCGCAAAACGCAATGATGTGCTGCAGAACTCGGGAAAACGGCGCATCGCCCCTTCGTGTTCGCGCCCGATTTGTTTAGTCATCGAACGAAACTTGCGTGCGATGAACGGAATTGTCGCTCGCGCGCGTTATCGCATTTTTTTACCCCCACTAAACATCGGCAAAAACCCGGCGACGCATATAGAAGAGTTTTTTCTCCAGCTTGTTGCCACATCGTTAGCTCAAGTAATATCCGCGTACACCGGCCCCTGGCGGGTCGGTTCCGATCTGGAGACCTGGAGGAAACATGGAATACAACCGTCTGTTGCACACCCTGCGTGTTACCGCCATTGCAGGCGTGGCAGCGGCATCGTTCGGCGTCGCGGGCTCTGCATTCGCACAGATCCCGAACAAGACTCTCGTCTACTGCTCAGAAGGCAGCCCGGCGGGTTTTGATTCCGCGCAATTTACGACCGGCGTCGATTTCACCGCCGCCACGTTCACCGTCTACAACCGCCTCGTCGAATTCGAGCGCGGCGGCACGAAGGTCGAGCCGGGCCTCGCCGAGAAGTGGGATGTGTCGTCGGACGGCAAGGTGTACACGTTCCACCTGCGCCACGGCGTGAAGTTCCACACGACCGACTTCTTCAAGCCGACGCGTGAATTCAACGCGGACGACGTGCTGTTCACGTTCCAGCGCATGCTCGACCCGAACCAGGCGTTCCGCAAGGCGTACCCGGTGTCGTTCCCGTACTTCACCGACATGGGCCTCGACAAGCTGATCACGAAGGTCGAGAAGGTCGATCCGTACACCGTGAAGTTCACGCTCGCCGAGCCGAATGCGCCGTTCATCCAGAACATGGCGATGGAATTCGCATCGATCCTGTCGGCCGAATACGGCGACCAGCTGATGAAGGCCGGCAAGGCCGCCGACATCAACCAGAAGCCGATCGGCACGGGCCCGTTCATCTTCCGCAGCTACACGAAGGATGCGACGATCCGATTCGACGGCAATCCTGATTACTGGAAGAAGGGCGAAGTGAAGATCTCGAAGCTGATCTTCTCGATCACGCCCGATCCGGGCGTGCGCGTGCAGAAGATCAAGCGCAACGAATGCCAGGTGATGAGCTATCCGCGTCCGGCCGACATCGCGACGCTGAAGGCCGATGCCGGCGTCGACATGCCGTCGCAGGCAGGCTTCAACCTCGGCTATCTCGCGTACAACGTCGAGCACAAGCCGGTCGACAAGCTCGAGGTGCGTCAGGCACTCGACATGGCGATCAACAAGAAGGCGATCCTCGAGTCCGTCTACCAGGGCGCAGGCCAGGCTGCTTCCGCGCCGATGCCGCCGACCCAATGGTCGTACGACAAGAACCTGAAGATGGCGCCGAACGACACCGCGAAGGCGAAGGCGCTGCTCGCGAAGGCTGGCTATCCGAACGGTTTCGACATCACGCTGTGGGCGATGCCGGTGCAGCGCGCGTACAACCCGAACGCCCGCCTGATGGCCGAGATGATCCAGGCCGACTGGGCGAAGATCGGCGTGAAGGCCAAGATCGTCACGTACGAGTGGGGCGAGTACATCAAGCGCGCGCACGCGGGCGAGCAGGACACGATGCTGATCGGCTGGACGGGCGACAACGGCGATCCGGACAACTGGCTCGGCACGCTGCTCGGCTGCGAAGCGATCAAGGGCAACAACTTCTCGCACTGGTGCTACAAGCCGTTCGACGAGCTGATCCAGAAGGGTCGCACGACGACGGGCCAGGACGCGCGGACGAAGCTCTACACGCAGGCTCAGCAGATCTTCGCGCAACAGCTGCCGTTCTCGCCGATCGCGAACTCGACGGTCTACCAGCCGGTGCGCAAGAACGTGGCCGACATGCGTATCGAGCCGCTCGGCTATGTCCGCTTCGACGGTGTTAGCGTGAAGTAACACGCCTGTCGTAAGCTGTCGCGAAGACCGGCTAATTCATCCGGCGGCGGGAGGCCAAAAGCTTCCCGTCGCCGGTCGCACATTTCCCACAAGAAAATACGAGACGCATCATGTTCACATTCGTGTTGCGCCGCGTGGGCATGGTGATCCCGACTTTCATCGGCATCACCATCCTGGCGTTTGCGCTGATTCACCTGATACCGGGCGACCCCATCGAAGTGATGATGGGCGAGCGCGGCGTCGATCCCGCGATGCATGCAGAGGCGATGAAACGCCTCGGGCTCGACCAGCCGCTGCCCATGCAGTACCTCCACTACATCGGCCGGGCGCTGCATGGCGACCTCGGCACGTCGATCATCACCAACACGAGCGTCGCGGGCGAATTCTTCGCGCGTTTCCCGGCGACCGTCGAACTGTCGCTGTGCGCGCTCGTGTTCGCGCTCGCGGTCGGGCTGCCGGCCGGCGTGATCGCCGCGTTGCGGCGCGGTTCGGTCGTCGACCATGGCGTGATGGGCACCGCGCTCACCGGCTACTCGATGCCGATCTTCTGGTGGGGGCTGATCCTCATCATGGTGTTTTCGTCGTACCTCGGCTGGACGCCCGTGTCGGGGCGCATCGCCGTCGAATACGACTTCCCGCACCCGACGGGCTTCATGCTGATCGACGCGCTGCTCGCGCCCGATGAAGGCTCGTTCAAGTCGGCGGTCAGCCACCTGATCCTGCCCGCGATCGTGCTCGGCACGATTCCGCTTGCGGTGATCGCGCGGATGACGCGTTCGTCGATGCTCGAAGTGCTGCGCGAGGACTACATCCGCACCGCACGCGCGAAGGGGCTGTCGCCCGCGCGCGTGGTGGTCGTGCATGCGCTGCGCAATGCGCTGATCCCGGTCGTCACCGTGATCGGCCTGCAGATCGGCACGCTGCTCGCGGGCGCCGTGCTGACCGAGACGCTCTTTTCGTGGCCCGGTGTCGGCAAGTGGCTGATCGATGCGATCGGCCGCCGCGACTATCCGGTCGTCCAGGGCGGCATCCTGTTGATCGCGACGCTCGTGATCGTCGTGAACCTGGTCGTCGACCTGCTGTACGGCGTGCTGAATCCGCGCATCCGCCACACGAGGTAATCCCATGAGCAATCTGCAAAATACCCTGCCGACCGAATCCGCGCCGGCCGGCGGCCGTGCGCTCGCGCTGCGCGAGTTCTGGGCCAACTTCTCGCGCAACCGCGGTGCGGTCGGCGCCGGCATCGTCGTGATCGTGCTGATCCTGGTCGCGCTGCTCGCCCCGCTGCTCGCGCCGCACAACCCGGCCGAGCAATACCGTGATTTCGTGAAGATCCCGCCCGCCTGGCTCGACGGCGGCAACTGGAAATTCATCCTCGGCACCGACGAAGCAGGCCGCGACATTCTTTCGCGCCTGATGTACGGCGCACGGATGTCGTTCTGGATCGGCTTCGTGTCGGTCGTGCTCGCGCTGATCCCCGGTATCGTGCTCGGGCTCGTCGCCGCGTTCTTCCAGAAATGGGCCGACACGCCGGTGATGCGCATCATGGACGTGCTGCTCGCGCTGCCGTCGCTGCTGCTCGCGGTCGCGGTCGTCGCGATCATCGGCCCGGGCCTCACCAACACGATGCTCGCGATCGCGATCGTCGCGCTGCCGGCCTATGTGCGCCTCACGCGTGCATCGGCGCTCGGCGAGCTGCAGAAGGAGTACGTGACGGCGTCGCGCGTGGCCGGTGCCGGCACGCTGCGCCTGATGTTCTCGCAGGTGCTGCCGAACTGCACGGCGCCGCTGATCGTGCAGGCGACGCTCGGCTTCTCGTCGGCGATCCTCGACGCGGCCGCGCTCGGCTTCCTCGGCCTCGGCGTGCAACCGCCGACCGCCGAGTGGGGCGCGATGCTGGCGTCCGCGCGTGACTACATCGACAACGCATGGTGGATCGTGACGATGCCGGGCCTGTCGATCCTGATTTCGGTGCTCGCGATCAACCTGCTCGGCGACGGGCTGCGCGACGCGCTCGATCCCAAACTGAAACGGATGGCGTGAGATGAAACAACCTCCACACTCACTTTGTTCGCTGTCGACCGGAGTTGGCGCTTCAGCGCTTACTCCGGTCCCATGCACGGCTCCCCCCGAGGGGGCGGTCTTCCTCCTTGGGGCGGCCCGGCGGAGGACGACATGAGCCAAGATCTTCTGACCATCCGCAATCTCGCGGTGAACTTCAATGGCCTGCCCGCGGTCGACCGGATCAACCTGTCGATCGCGCCGGGCGAGGTGGTGGGCGTCGTCGGCGAATCGGGCTCGGGCAAGAGCGTGACGATGATGGCGCTGATGGGCCTGATCGACGCACCGGGCAAGGTGACGGCCGATGAAGTCACGTTCAACGGCGTCGACCTGCTGAAAGCATCGCCGAAGGCGCGCCGCAAGATCGTCGGCAAGGACATCGCGATGGTGTTCCAGGATGCGCTGACGAGCCTGAACCCGAGCTACACGGTCGGCTACCAGATCAAGGAGGTGCTGAAGCTGCACGAAGGGCTGCGCGGCGACGCGCTGCACCGGCGCGCGCTCGAACTGCTCGACCAGGTCGGCATTCCCGATGCGAAGAACCGTATCGCGTCGTTCCCGCACCAGATGTCGGGCGGGATGAACCAGCGCGTGATGATCGCGATGGCGGTGGCGTGCAACCCGAAGCTGCTGATCGCCGACGAGCCGACCACCGCGCTCGACGTGACGATCCAGGCGCAGATCATGGATCTGCTCGTGAAGCTGCAGAAGGAGCGCGGGATGGCGCTCGTGCTGATCTCGCACGACCTGGCCGTGGTGTCGGAAGTCGCGCAACGTGTCGCGGTGATGTACGCGGGTGAGGTGATCGAGACCAACCGCGTGCCCGACATCTTCCGCGCGCCGCATCATCCGTACACCGAAGCGCTGCTCGCGGCGATTCCCGAGCACAATAAGGGGGCACGTCGCCTTGCCGCATTGCCCGGCATGGTGCCGGGCCGCGATGATCGCCCGTCCGGGTGCCTGTTCGCGCCGCGCTGCAAGTACGTCGTCGACGACTGCCGCAAGGCGCGGCCGGCGCTCGACACGCTGGTGCCGGCCAACGATGCGATGCGCGCACGCTGCATCAAGCCGCTCAACGTTTCCAACCTCGACCTGACGGCTTTGCATGGGACCGGAGTAAGCGCTAAAGCGCAAACTCCGGTCGACAGGAGTTCACGATGAACGCAACCCAAGAAGTCCGTGCCACTTCGCACGACGAGGACGCCGTACTGGTGGCCGACGGCCTCGCGAAGCACTATGCGGTGAAGCGCGGGATGTTCGGGCAGGGCACGGTGAAGGCGCTGAACGGCGTGTCGTTCTCGCTGAAGCGCGGCAAGACGCTCGCCGTCGTCGGCGAATCGGGCTGCGGGAAGTCGACGCTCGCGCGCCAGCTGACGATGATCGAAACGCCCACTTCGGGCAGCCTGACGATCGACGGCAAGAACGTCGCCGGCGCAAGCCGCGAGACGGTCGCCGACCTGCGCCGCCGCGTGCAGATGGTGTTCCAGAACCCGTTCGCTTCGCTGAACCCGCGCAAGACCGTCGAGCAGACGCTCTCCGAGCCGCTCGAGATCAACGCGAACCTGACGGCCGCCGAACGCGCGCAGCGCATCGCGCAGATCATGCGCACGGTCGGCCTGCGGCCCGAGCACGCGAAGCGCTATCCGCACATGTTCTCGGGCGGCCAGCGCCAGCGCGTCGCGATCGCGCGCGCGATGATCCTCGATCCGCGCATCGTCGTCGCCGACGAGCCGGTGTCCGCGCTCGACGTGTCGATCCAGGCGCAGATCCTGAACCTGTTCATGGATCTGCAGGAGCAGTTCAAGACCAGCTACGTGTTCATCTCGCACAACCTCGCGGTGGTCGAGCACGTTGCGGACGACGTGATGGTGATGTATTTCGGCAGCGTCGCCGAGCTCGGCGACAAGGCGACGATCTACGCACGGCCGCGCCATCCGTACACGCGCGCGCTGATGTCGGCGACGCCGGCGATCTTCGAGGAAGACCGTCGCGTGCAGATCAAGCTGCAGGGCGAATTGCCGTCGCCGCTCAATCCGCCGTCGGGCTGCGCGTTCCACCAGCGCTGCCCATATGCGGTCGAGCGCTGCCGTGCGGAGGAGCCGCAGTTGCGTGAGGTCGACGGCCGGCGCGTAGCCTGCCATCGGGCCGAGGAGGTAGGGGAGGCGAATGCCTGAAGCGTTGGCGGCGCGCGCGTCCGGCGTGCGCCGTGCGGGGGCAAGCAGCGCGCGCGTGATGCGCGCGTACCGCTACGCGCGGCGCTGGAGCGTGCGTACCGTCACGGGCGCGGCGCTGGCCGGCGCGTGCGTGGCGGCCAGCCTCGTGGTTCCCGTCGAAACCGCGCGCGCCGAAGGGCGCGCGCCGGCCACTTCACCGATCCATCCGTCGCAAGTCCCGCCGCCCGGCATGAGCCTGCCGGGCTTCCACGCCCCCGCCGTGTCGGACGGCACGGTATCGCGCGGCACCGTGCGCGTGCAGCCCGCGCGCATGCCGTTCTACGTCGCGACCAAGGGCAAGGTCACGCTCTACGTGCTCGGCACGCTGCACACCGGCGATCCGTCCGATTACCCGAGCGCGCAGCCGTTCCGGCCGCGCATCCTCGCGGCGCTCGCCGCGTCGCCGACGCTCGCGCTCGAGCTGTCGCCCGACGACCTGCTCGAATCGCAGGACGACGTGTCGAAGTATGGCGTCTGCCGCTACCCGTGCCTGCAGCGCCTGCTGCCGGAGCCGCTGTGGCAGCGTCTCGCGGCGCGCCTGCGCGGCAATCCGGCCGCGCTCACCGAGATCCGCAAGATGCGGCCGTGGCTCGCGGCGCTCGTTGTCGAGACCTACGATTCGCTGTCGGCCGGCCTGCAGACCGAGTACGGCACCGAGGCGCAGTTGCAGAACGTGTTCCTGAAGAAGAAGGGCGGCCGCGTGATCGGGCTCGAGACGCTCGCCGAACAGATGCGCGCGTTCACCGGGCTGACGCTGGCCGAGCAGCGCGAGATGCTCGCGCAGGACATGGTGCAGACGCCCGCGCAGAACGCCGACGACATCAAGTCGCTGCACCGGCTGTGGCGAATTGGCGACGCCGATGCGATCTCGGCATGGGCGGTCGCGAAGAGCGAACGGCTCGCGCGTTCGAAGGCGTTGTCGGCGTCGATCGACAACAAGATCGTGTACGAGCGCAACCGCCGCTTCGTTGCACGGATGACGGCAATCGCCGCACCGAACCGGCCGCTGTTCGTCGCGATCGGCGCGCTGCATCTGGGCGGCCCGCGCGGCGTGCTCGAATTGTTGCGTCAACAAGGTTACAGCGTCGACGCGAACTGAACGTCGCCGTCGCGCCCGAACCGATCCTCCCCTGTTTGATCGACGTCGCGCGACCGGCGTCAAACGCTTGTATGGGCACGCTATTCGATAAGGAAAACCCTCGATTCGTCGGAAAATAGCGTTTCAAACGATTGACATCCCGATCTGCCAATATCTATTCTTCATTCCACAAGTTGAAAAAATGAAAAGAATAGAAAAAGTTCTACGGGGTAGCAGAAAATAAAGCGCGGGGTTAGCGCGTTGCCGGCACGTGATGTACGTGCCGGCCGCGGAAGTGTCTGCATGTACGGCGGGGCCAATCATCGTCGGACAACAACAAGGCATGCAGGCCGACTTGCGGGATAAGCAGCGTTCCGTCGTCCCACCGGGGAAAGGCAATGATCGGGCGGCGGCGGACGTTTTTTAATCCGGAAGATTTTTCCGGTCACCGTCGCAAGACGGTTTCGGGGGGCGAGAATCGACAGACGGCGAAGCCGCAGCGATTGCGCCAACGGAAAAGCGCCACGAGGGCGCTTTTTTCTTTTGTGCGACGGATTATTGTGCGCTCGCGCGCGATGGCCGAATCAGGCGCGTTCGTCGGCCTGCAGCAGGCCGGGCGCGACCACGTCGACACCCACCGCTTCGAGCGCGGCGCGAATTCGCTTCGCGAACGCCAGCGCATGCGGCCCGTCGCCGTGCAGGCAGACGGTCTGCGCATTGAGCATCACCCATTCGCCGCCGATCGCGCGGACTTGCCGGCTGCGCACCATGTCCAGCGTGCGCGCGATCATCGTGTCCTCGTCGTCGACGAGCGCGCCGGGCTGGTTGCGCGGCACGAGCGAGCCGTCCGCGCGGTAGCCGCGATCGGCGAACACTTCTTCCACCGCGGCGAGCCCCGCGTGCCGCGCGGCCGCGACGAACACGCTGTTCGCGAGCCCGAACACCGCGAGCGACGGATCGAAATCGCGGACCGCGGACACCACCGCATCGGCGATCATCGGGTCGCGCGCGGCCTGGTTGTACAGCGCGCCGTGCGGCTTCACGTGCGCGATGCGCCCGCCCTCGGCCTGCGCGATCGCCGACAGCGCGCCGAGCTGGTACAGCACGCCCGCATAGATGTCGCCGGCCGGCAGCTGCATCTCCTTGCGGCCGAAATTCTCCGGATCGTGAAAGCTCGGATGCGCGCCGATCGCCACGCCTTTCTGCACGGCCCAGCGCACGCAGTCGCGCATTGCGTTCGCACCGCCCGCATGCCATCCGCATGCGATGTTCGCGGACGTCACGAGGTCGAGCAGCGCCTCGTCCGAACCGCATCCTTCGCCGAGATCGGCATTCAGATCGATTTCCATGATGTTCCTCGTCCACTGATTGCGTGGCCCGTCTTCGCTACTGCTACTGCCTTCGTTACCGCTACCGCTATTGTCACGCCGCGCGCGATTCGGCGCGGCGGCGCGCTTCCTCGCGCATGTCGATCGCCACGTCGATCTGCCGCAGATAGGCACGTTCTGCGGTCAGCGCGGCGCGCGCGGCGTCGGGTGTCGTGCGCACGAAGCGGATCGGCAGGTTGAGCCGCGCCTGCGCGAGTTTCCATAGGTCCGCACGGATCACCGTGCCGATCTTCGGGTAGCCGCCGGTGGTCTGCGCGTCGTGCATCAGCACGATCGGCTGGCCGTTCGGCGGGACCTGGATCGTGCCGGGCAGCACCGCGTGCGACAGCAACTCGGCCGGCCGCTCGCGCATGAGCTCGGCGCCGGCTAGCCGATAGCCCATACGATTGCTGTTCGCCGTGACAAGCCATTCCTCATCCCAGAATGCCTGCTGCGAATCGCCGGCGAACGATGCGTAGTCGGGGCCCGGCAGCACGCGCACGGGCATGGCCCACGGCGCATGCGCGGGGCGGTGGCGGCGCGGCGGTTCGTCGACGCGCACGAACGCGCACCACGCCGGCGCCTTTACCCCGAATTCGGGCGCATCGGCCGCGAGGCAACCCATTCCGGCCGGAAGCACGCCGACCGGGAGGCGATCGCCGTCGCGCAGCGCGCGGCCGCCGAGGCCGCCGAAGCGCGATGCGAGATCGGTGCTGCGCGAGCCGAGCATCGGCAGCACGTCGATGCCGCCCGCGATGCACAGGTAGCCGCGCATCCCGCGTTTCGCGGCCGGCAGCACGAGCGTCTGCCCGGCCTCGACCGGCAGGCTCCACCATGAATATACGCGCCGGCCGTCGAGTGTTGCACCGAACTCGGTGCCGGTGATCGCGATGCGGGTTGCGCGCGGGAAGCGGAAGGCGGCCGGGCCGATCGTGATCTCGACGGCCGCCGCGTCGGGGCGGTTGCCGACCAGCCGGTTGCCGACCTCGAGCGCGAGGCCGTCGAGCGCGCCGCCCTGCGCGACGCCGAGATGGCGCGTGCCGCGGCGCCCGAGATCCTGCACGGTCGACAGCGGGCCGGCCCGCACCACCTCGATGGTGCCCGGTGCGTTGCTCTGGGTCATCGTGCGTCGACTCCGGCAATGGTGAAGCGCACGCGGTCGCCGGGCAGCAGCAGCGTCGGCTGCGGCCGCGCCGGATCGAACAGCACGTGCGACGTGCGGCCGATCAGTTGCCAGCCGCCGGGCGACGTGGCCGGGTAGATGCCCGTCTGTGCGCCGCCGATGCCGACCGAGCCGGCCGGCACCTCGAGGCGCGGCGCCGCGCGGCGCGGCGTGTGCAGTGCGGCGTCGAGCCCGCCGAGATACGCGAAGCCCGGCTGGAAGCCGACGAAGAATACGATGTAGGCGCCGGCCGCGTGGCGTGCGACGACCTCGTCGGCCGACAGGCCGGTATGCGCGGCGACGGCCGGAAGATCGGGGCCGGCGGTGCCGCCGTACTCGACCGGGATCTCGACCTCGCGGCCGTCCGCGTGCTCGACGTCGGCGGTTTCCCACGCGTCGCGCAGCGCCGGCGTGAGCGACTCGGCCGTCGTGGCGAGCGCGTCGAATACGATCGTCAGATTGTTCATGCCGGGCACGACGTCGATCACGTCGTGCCAAGTGCGCGCGGCCTCGGCAACGGCCCAGACGCGGCGCTGGCAATCGAGCGTGGCGGGCGGCGGCACCTCGCAGACGAGGGCGGCATCGCCGAGCGGATAAATGCGGGGTTGCGTCATCGGACTGGCACGGTTCGGACGGCAATGTTAGCGCACATTGTCAATAAAATATCGACAACTTCCCAATAAGCGTTTTCGCCTAGCTCGTATGTCGGGGCTTCTGGCGTACACTCGGCACACCCTGTCATCCGGCTTGCGCCGCCTTTCCATGAAGCGTCCTGCGACCAAGATCGTGTCATCCGAACACCTCGTTTCCGATTCGAGCGCGGAGCTGTCGGAGCTCGAATACGGGCTCATCATGGCAGGCAACGCGTTCAACCGGTGGATGGTGCGCTGCATGTCGGCGGCCGGCGCGAAGGACATGACGGCGGTCGAGGTGTCGCTGCTGCATCACGTCAGCCATCGCGAACGCAAGAAGAAGCTCGCCGACATCTGCTTCGTGCTCAATATCGAGGATACGCACGTCGCGACCTATGCGCTCAAAAAACTGATCGCCCGCGGCTATGTGAAGAGCGAGAAGAGCGGCAAGGAAGTGTTCTTCTTCGCGACCGACGCCGGCCGTGACCTGTGCCAGAAGTATCGCGAGGTGCGCGAGCACTGCCTGATCGAGACGCTGAAGGACAGCGGGCTCACCAACGAGCAGATCGGCGACGCGGCGCAGTTGCTGCGCAACGCTTCGGGCCTGTACGACACGGCCGCGCGCGCGGCGGCGTCGCTGTAAACGGTTGCGGCAAGGAAGGCGCGCGGCGTTGCGCTGACGGGCATGCGACCACGGGCGCGGCGTCGCCCGCCGCTTCATCCGGCGGCCGGGTAGAGCGCGCCGTCGGTCACGATCCAGTGCAGCGAGAGATCGTGCGCTTCGGCCGGCAGCGCATCGACGCGGCACGCTTCATAGGCGATGCCGACCGTCACGGGCGGCACGCTGACTGGCCACGCGGCGAGCGTGCGGTCGTAGTAGCCGCCGCCGTAGCCGAGCCGGTAGCGCTGCAGATCGAATCCCACACAGGGAATCAGCAACAGGTCGGGCACGACGACGATTCCCGACGCCGGTTCCGGAATCCGGTGATGACCTTCGCGCATCGGCGTGTGCGTATCCCACGCATGGAACTCGAGCGGCGTGTGCCGCTCGTCGATCACGGGCAGCGCGGCCTGCCTGCCGGCACCGGCCGCGCACCAGCCGAGCACCGCGTCGCGCGCATCGAATTCGCCCGGCAGCGGCCAGTAGAACCCGACCGTGCGCGGGGCGAGCCGATCCAGCAGCGTGCGCAGCCGCGCGTCGAGCGCGGCGTTCGCGGCGGGTTGCGACGCGGCGTCGCGCCGCGCGCCGGACAGCGTTTTGCGTAGCGCAACCTTCGGGTTTGGCACAGGGTTGCGTGCTATGCTTTCGCTCACTTCGCGCTCCATTCAAAACGATGTCGAACAGCCTTTTCCGAGTATATCGCGCGGTCGCGCTGACGCTTTCGGCCACCGCGCTCGTCGC
The DNA here is from genome assembly GCF_902499175.1 of Burkholderia aenigmatica. Classification (GTDB taxonomy): domain Bacteria; phylum Pseudomonadota; class Gammaproteobacteria; order Burkholderiales; family Burkholderiaceae; genus Burkholderia; species Burkholderia aenigmatica. The sequence goes on along the minus strand of NZ_CABVQC010000083.1, from coordinate 9,683 downwards.
GGGCACGGCCGCGTGCGCCGCACCGAATGACGATACGGTCTCCGGGGACGACCAGACCTTCGTGCAGCTTCGTGAAGCCGCACGCCGCAACGACGCCGCGAAAGCCGCGCAGCTCGCGTCGATGATCCCGAATTATCCGGTCCCGTCCTACGTCGAGTATTTCCAGATCAAGCCGCAGTTGTTCGATTCGACGGGACGCGCGCGCGTGGACGCGCCGGACGCGCCCGTGCAGTCGTTCCTGCAGCGCTACGACGGCCAGGCGATCGCCGACCGCCTGCGCAACGACTATCTGCTCGTGCTCGGCGCGCGCCACGACTGGCGCAACTTCGACGATCAATACAAGCGCTTCGTGCTCGACGACGACACGCAGGTGAAGTGCTACGCGCTCGAATCGCGCGCCTCGCGCGGCGAGAACGTCGCCGATGCGGCGCGTGCGCTGCTCGTCGAGCCGAAGAACTACGGCGACGCGTGCGTCGACCTGATCACCGCGCTGACGGTCAACCAGCAGTTCACGAGCGACGACGTGTGGCAGCAGGCGCGCCTCGCGTACGAGCAGAACTACACGACGCTCGGCGGCAAGATCGTCGACGCGCTCGGCCCGCGCCCGGTCGGCTTCGACCAGGCGACGAGCGCGCCGCCGCTGTACCTCGCGCGCGGCGTCGGTGCCGACGCGACGTCGCACCAGCTCGCACTGATTGCGCTCAGCCGCATGGCGCGCAACGATCCGGACGCCGCCGCCGGGATGCTGACGTCGGTCGCGCCGTCGCTGACCAAGCCGGAACAGGCGATCGCGTGGGGCGCGATCGGCTACCAGGGCGCGATCAAGCGCTCGCCGCTCGCGTCGGTCTGGTATGCGAAATCCGCGAACGCGTCGCTGTCGAACCCGGGCTACGAATGGCGCACGCGCGCCGCGCTGCTCGCCGGCAACTGGCCGATGGTGCGCTGGTCGATCGAGCAGATGCCGCCGTCGCTGCGCGACGATCCGGCGTGGATCTACTGGCATGCGCGCGCGCTCAAGCAGAGCGGCGACACGCTGCAGGCGAACCAGGAATTCGAGCAGGTCGCCGGCCAGTTCAACTTCTACGGGCAGCTTGCAGGCGAAGAGCTCGGCCAGCGTACGTCGATCCCGCCGCGCACGAAGGTGAGCGACGCCGAGATCGACGCGATGAGCAAGATTCCGGGCTTCGCGCTCGCGCAGCGCTTCTACGCGCTGAACCTGCGCCTCGAAGGCAACCGCGAATGGAACTGGCCGCTGCGCGGGATGACCGATCGCCAGCTGCTGGCCGCGGCCGAATACGGCAAGCGCGTCGAGCTGCTCGACCGCACGGTCAACACGGCCGACCGCACGAAGGCCGAGCACGATTTCACGCTGCGCTACCCGTCGCCGTACCGCAATATCGTCGAGCGCTACGCGCAATCGACGGGCCTCGACATCGAATGGGCGTACGGGCTGATCCGCCAGGAATCGCGTTTCATCACGAGCGCGCGTTCGTCGGTGGGCGCGGGCGGCCTGATGCAGCTGATGCCGGCCACCGCGCAGATGGTCGCGAAGAAGCTCGGCATGGGCACGATTTCGCGCGCGCAGATGCACGACATCGATACCAACATCCAGCTCGGCACCTGGTATCTGGCGGACATCTACAACAACTTCGACAGCTCGCCGGTGCTTGCCACGGCCGGCTACAACGCGGGCCCGGGCCGGCCGCGCCAGTGGCGCCAGGTGTTGACGCAGCCGGTCGAAGGCGCGATCTTCGCAGAAACGATTCCGTTCAACGAGACGCGCGACTACGTGAAGAACGTGCTGTCGAACACCGTCTACTACGCGGCGCTCTTCGAGGGCAAACCGCAGTCGTTGAAGAAACGTCTAGGCATGATCTCGCCCTGATCCGCAATCTTCACACTGCCGCGCGAGACGCGGCAGTGTTCTTTTGAGGCCCTGAACATGGATCGCCAGACCGTCGCGCTGCTGGGCGGCACCGGCTTCATCGGCAGCCGGCTCGTCAATGCGCTCATCGAATCCGGCAAGCAGGTCCGGATCGGCACGCGCCGGCGCGACCACGCGCGTCACCTGCAGATGCTGCCGGTCGAAATCGTCGAGCTCGAAGGGCTCGACACGCGCACGCTCGCGCGCTTCGTCGCCGGTGCGCACGCGGCGATCAACCTCGTCGGCGTGCTGCACGGCGGCCGCGGCACGCCGTACGGGCCCGGCTTCGAGCGCGCGCACGTCACGCTGCCGGCCGCGCTCGCGACCGCCTGTACCGAGGTGGGCGTGCAGCGCGTGCTGCACATGAGCGCGCTCGGCGCCGATTCGCGCGGCGCGAGCATGTACCAGCGCTCGAAGGGCGACGGCGAGGCCGCGCTGCATGCGATCGCGGCGACCGATTCGCTCGCGCTGACGATCTTCCGCCCGTCGGTCGTGTTCGGCCCCGGCGATGCGTTCCTCAACACGTTCGCGAACCTGCAGCGCACGGTGCCCGTGCTGCCGCTCGCGATGCCCGATGCGCGCTTCCAGCCGGTGTTCGTCGGCGACGTCGTACGCGCGTTCGTCAACACGCTCGATCTCGTGGGCGCGCACGGCAAGACCTACGAACTCGGCGGCCCGACGGTCTACACGCTCGAGCAGCTGGTGCGCTATTGCGGCACGCTGGTCGGCCGGCAGGCACGCATCGTGCGGCTGCCCGACGCGCTCGCGCGGCTGCAGGCGAGCGTGTTCGAATGGCTGCCCGGCGAGCCCGTGCTCACGCGCGACAATCTCGCGACGATGTCGGTGCCGAACGTGCTGTCGGGGCCGCTCGCGCCGGAACTCGGGATCTCGCCCGCGAGTCTCGAAAGCATCGCACCCGCGTATCTCGGCCATGCCGCGCAGCGCTCCCGGTTCGACTGGTTCCGCTCGCGCCGCTAGCGCTCGCGCGGGTTGCCGTCGTCGGGCCCCTTTCTTTTCCCCTTTTGCGTCTTCCGGAACCCCGTCATGAAACTCGTCATTGGAGACAAGAACTACTCGTCGTGGTCGATGCGTCCGTGGCTGCTGCTCGCGCATTTCGGCATCCCGTTCGACGAGATCGCGATCGAGCTGCGCCACGATGACACGGCCGCGCGCATCCTCGAGTATTCGCCGTCCGGCAAGGTGCCGTGCCTGGTCGACGACCACGGCGTCGCGATCTGGGATTCGCTCGCGATCGCCGAGACGCTCGCCGAACGCTATCCGCAGTTCCCGATGTGGCCGGCCGATCCGCTCGAACGCGTGCATGCGCGCTGCGTCGCGGCCGAGATGCATTCGGGCTTCGGCACGCTGCGCACGCAGATGGGCATGAACGTGCGCGCGTCGATGCCGGGGCGCGGCGCGACACCCGAGGCGCTCGCCGATGTCGCGCGCATCGATGCGCTGTGGAGCGAGTGTCTCGAGGCGTCGGGCGGGCCGTTCCTGTTCGGCGAATTCGGGATCGCCGATGCGATGTATGCGCCCGTCGTGATGCGCTTCAACACGTACGCGCCGGGCCTGTCGCCGGAAGCGGCCGGCTACGCGGCCCGCGTGACGGCGCTGCCGGCCGTCCAGCGGTGGATCGACGCCGCGCGCCGCGAAACGAACGTGATCGCCGAATACGAGCCCCGGCCATGAACATCTACGCAGTAGGCGGCGCCATCCGCGACGCATTGCTCGGCGTGCCCGTGCAGGACCGCGACTACGTGGTGGTGGGCGCGACCCCCGAGCAGATGGCCGCGCAGGGCTTCCGGCCGGTCGGCAAGGATTTCCCGGTATTCCTGCATCCGCGGACGCAGGAGGAATACGCGCTCGCGCGCACCGAGCGCAAGACGGCGGCCGGCTATCACGGCTTCCAGTTCCACTACGCGCCGGACGTGACGCTCGACGAGGATCTCGCGCGGCGCGACCTGACGATCAACGCGATGGCGCGCGAGGTGAATCCGGAGGGCGATCTGGTCGGGCCCGTGATCGATCCGTTCGACGGGCAGGCCGACCTGCGCGCGCGCGTGTTCCGGCATGTGAGCGACGCGTTCGTCGAGGATCCGGTGCGGATCCTGCGCATCGCGCGCTTTGCCGCGCGGTTCGCGGATTTCACGGTCGCGGATGAAACGCTCGCGCTGATGCGGCGGATGGTCGACGCGGGCGAGGTCGACGCGCTCGTGCCCGAGCGCGTATGGCAGGAAATCGCGCGCGGGCTGATGGAGGCGAAGCCGTCGCGGATGTTCGCGGTGCTGCGCGACTGCGGCGCGCTCGCGCGCATCCTGCCCGAAGTCGATGCGCTGTGGGGCGTGCCGCAGCGCGCCGACTACCACCCGGAGGTCGACACGGGCGTGCACGTAATGATGGTCGTCGACTATGCGGCGAAGCAGGGCTATTCGCTGCCGGTGCGCTTCGCGGCGCTTACGCACGATCTCGGCAAGGCGACGACGCCGGCCGACGTGCTGCCGCGCCACGTCGGCCACGAGGGGCGCAGCGTCGACCTGCTCAAGCCGTTGTGCGAGCGGCTGCGCGTGCCGAATGAATGCCGCGATCTCGCGCTCGTGGTCGCACGCGAGCACGGCAACCTGCATCGCGTGATGGAGATGGGCGCGGCGGCATTGGTACGGATGTTCGAGCGCAGCGACGCGCTGCGCAAGCCGGCGCGTTTCGCCGAGATGCTGCAGGCGTGCGAATCGGATGCGCGCGGGCGGCTCGGGCTCGAAGCCCAGCCGTATCCGCAGGCCGAGCGGCTGCGCGTCGCGCTCGCCGCCGCGCGCAGCGTCGATGCCGGCGCGATCGCGCGCGGCATCGGCAACGATACGGAGAAGATCAAGGAAGCCGTGCATCGCGCACGGATCGAGGCCGTCGCGCAGGCGCTCGAGATCGGCGAATAGGGGCGACGGGAAGGGCGCGCATCGCGCGCCTCCCGCCCGACAACCGTTACGACTTCTTCTTGCGCGCCGGCTTGGCGGCCGCCGGGCGTTTGCCGGCGGAGGCGCGCGGCTTGGTCGTACCCTTCTTTTCTTTTCCTGCTGCGCTGGCGGGGCGTGCCGCGCCAGCGTCACGATCGCGCTCCGCCCGCTTGGGTGCCGGCCCGCGACGGCTGACGCGCGGCTCGGCCGGTGTCGCACGCGCGACGGGCGCCGGTTTCCCGAGGTCCATCGTCGCGGAGACGAACCCGGCGCCACGGTCGTCGAACAGCGGCAGCGTGCCGACCGCGATCACCTCGGCCGGCCCGTCGCCCACGTTGGCGACCCGGTGCCGCTTGCGCGCGTCGAAGTGCAGCGAGTCGCCGGGCGACAGCGGGTAATCCTTCTTGCCGACCGTGTAGCAGATCCGGCCGGCCAGCACGTACACGAATTCGTCGCCGCCGTGCGCGACCCATTCCGAGCGGTAGCCTTCCATCATCTGCACCTTGAGCGCGTTGATCTGGCTGCCGTCGAACGTGGTGGAGAGGCGTTCGTACCACTGCGACGTGGCGTCGAGCGCGTACGGCTTGCGGCGGCCCTCGTACGAATCGGGCTGCGCCTGGCGCGGCTGGTCGATCAGCGCGCCGAGCGGCACGTCGAGCGCCTTCGCGACGTTGACGAGCGACGACAGCGAGATGCCCGTGAGGTGGCGCTCGACCTGGGACAGGAACCCGACCGACAGTTTCGCTTCGGTCGCGACTTCCAGCAGCGTCTTCTTCGCTTCCCGGCGCAGGCGGCGAATGCGCTGGCCGATACGCATGATGTCTGAATCCATGAATCTCTTTCGTGGCAACGAATCGGGAGACGAGCGGACGGGCGGTGCAGTCGCCGGACAGTGATTTCCGCGCATCGCACGAAGCACGGCCGTCGGGACGGCGATGCCGGCGCATTGTACCGCGCAGCGTCGCCGGACGAATTCAGGTTGTGCCGGGATGCGCAGGCGTCACGCCGATTTTAGCCCTACGAAAATTTCAGCTTGACCTCAATTTCAGCGTGCTCTAGATTCTGTCGCGCGCATCAAAAAAAGTTAAGTGGGACGAAATTTTTTCAAGGGCCTGCCGCCGGAACGGAACGGCGGCCCGGCGCCATGCGGGGTCGAGCGCCGACCGTGCAGCGGCGCCGTGCCGTGTCAGGCCTGCCTCGGGCTTGCTCCCCGCCGCGTCACCGCCGGCCGCCGACAACCATGCAAAACGGGCTTCCGATGATCGATCGACTGAAATACAGCTTCTCCGGCCTTCCCGCGTACGACGCGTCCGTCGCCGACACGCAGGCGGGCCTGTCGCGCCTGCTCGACGCCGCGCGGCTCGACGCGGTGCTGGTCACGTCGCAGGACGAATACGTGACCGAGTACCTGCCGCGCAGCAACAACCCGCGCTATGCGCTGTCGGGTTTCGACGGATCGGCCGGCTGCGGGATCTTCCTGAGCGCGGCGACCGCGCAGGCGCTCGATCTGCCCCCGTTCGTGCTGTTCGTCGACGGCCGCTATCACCTGCAGGCCGAGCAGCAGTGCGATCCGGCGCGCGTGCGCATCGAGAAGCTCGGGATGAACGTGACGATCTGGCAGGCGATGGCCGACTGGCTGGTCGCGCACGGGAGCCGGCTCGCGCGGGTCGGCTACGACGCGCTGCGGATCAGCGTCGCGCAGCGCGATCGCCTGTTCGAACAGACGCAGGCGGTGTCGCTCGACTGGACGAGCCTCGCCGAGCACGAGATCGATCGCGCGATTGCATTGCCGGGCTGGGTCGTCGAGCGCCCGATCTTCGAGGTGCCGGAATCGATGACCGGCCTGAGCATCGCGCAGAATCTCGACGCGCTGAACCGCCAGCTCGCCGCGCATACCGGCGCACCGGACGGCAAGACCGCGTTCTTCACCTGCGCGTCGGACGACCTCGCGTATCTGCTGAACAGCCGTGGCTATCACATCCCGAATGCGTCGTCGCATCTCGGCTTCCTGTTCGCGGTCGGCGGGCAGGTGGCGTTGTTCCTGCCGGAAGGCTGCGACCGCTGCGAGGTCACGCTCGAGTCGTATCCGGCGCTGCAGGTGATCCGGCGCGATGTCGCGGCGCTCGAGCGCTTTCTGGCTCAGTTCGCGGTCGAGCATGTGTGCTACGGCTTCGAATCGGTGAACTGCGCGCTCGTCGACGCGGTGAAGCGGGTGTGGCCGCAGGCGCGGCATGCCGACTTCAACCCGGTCGAAGCGATGCGGGCCGGCAAGACGCCGGCGGTGCTCGACCGGTTCCGCGACGCGTTCGCGCGCAGTTCCGCGGCGATCGCCGAGACGATGCGCTGGGCGAAGGCCGGCGAGCCGGGCGCACGCCATACCGAGTACGACCTGGCGCGCGCGATCAACGACGCATACGGCGCGCGTTCGGCGGTGGCGCTGACGTTTCCGTCGATCGCGGCGAACGGCGCGAACAGCGCGTTCGCGCACTACACGGCGGCGAGCGCCGACGTCGAGCTGACGGAAGGCGAACTCGTGCTGCTCGACAGCGGCGCCTATTACGAAGCCGGCTTCGCGACGGACTGCACGCGCGTGGTGCTGCGCCGGACCCGCCCGGATACGGTCGCGCAGCCGTGGCAGCGCGAGATCTACACGGTCGCGCTGAAGGCGTGCATCAAGGGGCTCGTCACGCGCTTCCCGAGCACGGCAAAGGGCGGCGACGTCGATGCGCTCGTGCGGCAGGTGTGCCGCGACCACGGCCACGATTTCGGCCACGGCACCGGGCACGGCGTCGGGATTCACGTGCACGAGGGCGGCGTGCGGTTTGCGCCGGGGGCGAAGTACGGGCTCGTGCCGAATGCGGTGATTTCGGTCGAGCCGGGCATCTACGTGCAGGGCAAGGGCGGCGTGCGGATCGAGAACATCGTGATCATCCGCCAGGACGACGCGCAGCCGGATACCGTGACGTTCGAGAACATCGTGACGGTCGGCTACGACTGGGACCTGATCGATCTCGACCTGCTGGACGACGGCGAGCGCGCGTACCTGCGCGACTACGAGCAGCTGTGTGTGGAGCGCGGCACGCAGGTCACCGCGTGTCCGCTGTTGTAACGAGGATGCAGGCAGGGGTGCGGCCGCCGGGCGGTCGCGCGGCGCGATGTCAGCGCGTGAGTGCCGACACGCGCCCGTCGGGGCCGTAGACGCCGGCCGGCGCGGGGGCCGAGCGCAGCACCGCGAGCGCACGCTCGTTGTAGTCCATCCGGATCCGGATCAGCATCCCGTTGTTCGCATTGGCCTGGCGCGCGCGTTCGGCGGACTGCTGCAGCAACTGCCAGCGGCCGGCGAGGCGGGCATCGCGTTCGGCGGCCTGGTCCATCCCCTTCTTGCCGGACGGAAAGCCGAGCGCGGAAAGCTGCGTGTCGCGCGTGCGTTCGAGCTGCGCGAGCCGGTCGATCAGCGCGCTTTTCTTTTCGACGATCCCGGGCAGCATCTCGAGCGGCTCGGCCGTCGTCAGTGCCTTTTCCTCGTAGACGAGCAGGGACGCGAACGCCTCGACCGTCGCGTGTTCGTCGTTGACCGTGGCCAGCAGCTCTTCTCTCATCGCGTCATGCTCGTCGCGCCGGCGCGGGTGAGCGCCGGCAAACCGGGGGACCGGCCTCGCGAGGCCGGCTTCAGCTGCCCGGACGCTGCTGTTGCAGCAGTTCGCGGGCGGTATTCAATACGCCGTCGGCGATCTTGTTCGCGTCGATTTTCAGCGTGCCGTTGTTCAGCGCGTCCTTGATCGACTGGACCAGGCCCGTGTCGATATCGCCGTTGCCGGACGCGGATACCGAGCGCAACTGGCCGGACAGACCCGACAGGTTCACGGTCGTGTCGCCGCCGGTCGATCCTGCGTCGGCCGTCTGCGCGGACGAGGACGAGGCCGTGCCGGATGGCGCACGGGTCGCGCCGTTGCCGGTCGGCGCCACGGGGCTCGGGTTCGGAGTGGAATCGATCTTCACGATGGGTTTCCTGTTCGGTTTGACCCAGATAACGGCCGGGTCGGCCCGAACTTTAGCATCGCGAGCCCGAAATGCTCCGAATAAACAATTCTTTACATTCTTTCCGCTAGATCCGTCCCTATAGCGGAATTTCCACGGTGCCGGCGTCCTTGACGATCGCCGTGACGATCTGGCCCGCCGCCATCCGCACCCGTACCGACTGGCCCGGCGCTGCGTTCGCCAGCGCGCTGCCCTCGGCCGAAATCGTGAAACCGGGCCCGGCCGCGACGACCCGCACCGTCTGACCGGCCGACACCGACGCCGCGCTCTTCAGCAGGTCCTGCCGCAGCGGCAGCCCGGCCGAGATGCGCGCGAGCGCGGTCGCGCCGATCGCCTGCGCCGGATCGGTGATCACCGCGAGCGGCAGCACCGTCAGGTCGCCGTCGCGGGCGACCAGGTCGGCCGCGGAGAGCGGCTCGCCGGGCGCAATCTGGCGCGCGGCGACGTAATAGGTGGCCTGCACGGCGACTTTCGCCTGCAGGTAGACGGTCCACGGCCGCTCGCCCGCGCAGCGCACGCCGACCGTCGTGCGGCCCCACAGGCGCGCGCCGGTCGGCAGGAACGGCTCGAGCGTCGTGCACGCGGCGAGCCCGCGCGGAAACGCGGTCGTGACCGTCGCGGTGGTCTTGCCGGGCAGGCCGGCGATCTGTTGCTGCAGGAATGCGAGGGCCGCGCGCCGGATCGACTCGGGATCCTGCTGGCCGGGCGGCGTCACGGGCTGGGCCGGGTTGGCCGCATTGGCCGCCTGGGGCGGGTTGGCTGAAACCGGGGTT
>NZ_CABVQC010000082.1 GCF_902499175.1 Burkholderia aenigmatica | reverse complement strand
TGAAGCGCGCCGCGATAAAAGCGGCTCGTTTTGCGAGATAAGTTTCACCGGGTAATTGTTGCACGCATTGAAAGCGAATTGCAGAGACAAGGGGCCGAGAGGCCCCTTTGTCACGTCTACCAGTTCCGAATGATCAGCTCGCCCGACTTGGCCTTCGATCGGCCGGCGCCGCCCACGGTGTAGTTGATGTCCACTCGCTCGATGTTCAGCCCGGCGAACGCCTGGTGCATTTCCGGGATGTCGTTCACGGAAACGATCATCCGGCCCTGGACGGTCTTGGCCAGGTCGCCCATGCGCTGGTACTGATGCAGCCCGAAATCGACGCCATAGCCCTCGGTGCCCCAGTACGGCGGGTCGCAGTAGATCAGGGTGTGATCGCGGTCGTACTTGCGGATGCAGTCGGCCCAGTCCAGGTTCTCGATGTAGGTCCGGCTCAGGCGCAGGTGGGCGGCCGACAGGTCTTCCTCCAGGCGCAGCAGGTTGAGCTTCGGCCCCGAGGTGGTCGAGGTGCCGAACGTCTGGCCATCGACCTTGCCGCCGAAGGCCATCTTCTGGAGATAGAAGAACCGGGCGGCGCGCTGAATGTCCGTCAGCGTCTCCTCGGGCGTGATCTGTAGCCACTTGAAGATTTGCCGCGAGGTCAGCGCCCATTTGAATTGCCGGACGAACTCCTCCAGGTGGTGGCGGACCACCCTGTACAGATTGACCAGCTCCCCATTCACGTCATTGAGCACCTCGACCTTGGTCGGTGCCTTCAGGAAATAGAGCGCGGCCGCGCCGCAAAACGGCTCGACGTAGCAGGTGTGCTCGGGGAAGAGCGGGAGGATGTGTTTCGCCAGGCGGCGTTTGCCTCCGATCCAGGGGACGATGGGGGAAGCGGATTGCATTTCCATTCTGTGTAAGCCCTTTTTGTTAGTTGCAATTGTGTTAGGCTTAGACCCGCCGTGTGCACGGTAAGGGGGCCTTGGCCAAGGCTCACAGGTTCTGTCTGTGGGTTACGGTGACGGCCGAGGTGTTCCCGCACCACGGCCGCCGCCCTCTTCTTCATGCCGGTTGCAGTGCGTCCGGCGTCTCGATCAAGCGAGCCTCGTAGGGCAGCATCCAAAGGTGCTGCGGCGTAATCCGGTACAGCGCGTCAGGCCGGAACAGCGGCTGCCCCGCCTCGTGGAAGGCCCAGGCCGCCATCTCGCTACAGAACCACCGATCTGGCTCTTGCCAGTCCCGATGCAGGCCAATCCCAAGCACACCCAGCCAGTCGTAGGGCTTGCCGATCTGCGACTCGGCGGCCGCGATCACAGCCTGGGCATCGGCGCAAGGGATCGTCATGACCGCAGCGCGGCTGGCGTGGGCCAAGCGGGTCGCCAGCAACTCGCGCTCAACGCCGTGGAAGGCCACCGCACCGAGTACCGACTGGCCGTCAATCAGATCGACATGCGACCAGGCCGACCAGGTGGTAACGCGGATCAAAGCGCTGCCAGGATGCCGGCGCCGGGTGAAGAGCAGTTGGACGGCCGACATCGTCTCAGCCTCCAAATGTTTCCGGCCAGCCGGCCGAAAAGTCGTAGGCAGCCGGGTCGGCTGCAGCCTCCATCGCCGCGCGGTGAGTTTCCGCGATGGCGAACAGTCGTGCATCGAGGTCGCCTGCAGCCGCCACGATATCGAAGGCGAGCTGGGCCGTGATGGTGGCCAACGAACCGTCCATCGTCTTCCACTTCACCGGCTGGCCGAGGATGGTGAGGTTGTCCGCCATTGCGCCGCCGGCCGCGAGCTGGTCACGCGCCTTGTCTTTCAATCCGAGGTGCTGGATGCGGCTGTCTGCGTCGCTGTGGAACCACAGCGCCCCGACCTTGAATCCACCCGCCTTTCGCCGGTCGCGCTCCGCCTTGATGGCATCCCACTTGATGTTCCTGACGACAGAAAGGTCAACAGGGGGAGGTGTGAATGGCGTCAGATCGCTTGGGGTCTGAAGAACAGCTCCATCCGGCGCGGTAAAGACAAGCGTGCCAGCAACGGAGGAAACCAATACGTCATCTTCAAAGGCCCACACATCACCTGATGCTGTTGCGTAGTGCTGCATGTTTATAGCTCCTGCCAAAGTGCTAGCGTGTTCGTTCCAGATGCTTGAGTGACTTGATAGGTAGCGCCAGGCGGAACTATCCCCTGCAAAAATCCGAACATGTTGGCGGCGACTGGCGAGTAGAACTGAGCAACCTCAGCCCCTCCGATTAGCAACCGGCATCCTGATTGCGCAACTGCCTGCGTTTGAATCGTTACCGCGACGTGGAGAGGGCGCCCGGTTGTGTTCGTGTAAATCGTGCCAATGGCCCGGCTGCCGGCGACGCCGGTATAGCTAGATTGCCCAGAAGCAACTCCAGGATTGACCCCCCTCGCGGGATTGAGCAAAACCCACTTGTCCAGCGTCGCGTCGTACTGCAATTCGATCCAGTAACCCGCACCAGCGATGTCGCCAGCGACCAGAGCCACTCCGTTACCCTTGACGATGTTCTTTGCAGCGATGGTGCCGCTGTTGGGGGTGAACGTAGGGGCGGCTGCTGTGTTCGCCGAGGCCGCCCGGACGTAGAGAGTCATGCCGTTGGTCAACGCAGTGATGGCTGGCGCAAAAGCTGCTGTGATCGCGTCAGCCGTGCCGGCCGCATTGGCGACGCTATACGCGTTCTGCTGCGAGCCTGCCTGCGAGGCAGCATCGGTAATCCCATAACCGGCGATGGTTGTCGGATTGGTTCCGCCTGTGACCTGGCCGCGTTGATTGACCGTGACACTGCGATACGTGCCGGCTACGACGCCAGTCTTGCCGTCCACCATCTCGAACACCAAGCCAGTCACCCCGAGGGTGATCGGGGCGTCGGTCACCAGCTGCCAGACCGAATCCGCATTGGCCGTGCCTTGTTCGACCGAGACGAACATGCCCGGCGTGACCTCGATGGCTGCGTCCGCATCGGCGGCCCGCATCCAGTTTCCGGCGGCTACCACATAGATACCGTTGTCCGCAGCGGCAGCTTGGTTTTTCACCAGCACTCGGTCACCCGCTGCCAGCACCACACCGTCGATCGTCAGCAGGCCCGATAGCGCGATCGCCGCCGTGGTGGCCACGCGCACCGACTGCTTGCCGTCCAGCTTGTTGATCTCGGCCGCGACCTTGTCGTCGCAGTATTGCCGGGTGGCCAGAACCACGCTCGGATCGACCAGCAGGGTGACCGCCGAGGTGTTGGCCACCTCCAGGATCATCCGCACGTAGAGCTGCTTGTTGGAGCCGGCCGCCAGGGTCGGCTTGTAGCTCTCGGGGAACTTGCCCACGGCGATCATCGCGCCGGTGCTATCGAACAGGCCGACCTCGCGGATGTAGAAGCCGCCGACGTTGTCCGGGATCACCAGCTCGGCGACGATCCAGTTGGGGTTGTTGGCGTCGACCGCCAGGTGGTTGATCGCGCCGCGCCAGACCTCATGCTTGAGGGCGGTCTGGGCTTCGGCCGGGCTGTAGTAGGCGCCGTTGTCGCCGTCGCCCACCGCCATCTGGGTGAGCGTCAGCGGGGCGCCGGTCGCCGTTGCGGCGGCCAGCTTGTTGCGCCCGGTCGCGGTGAGGATCGTGAAAAACTCATTGGCCATAAGGGCTCCTTCGGATTAAGCAGTCTGCGGATAGACCAAGACGGTCTCGACACTCCAGTGGCCGATGCCGAAGCTCGGCACCTGGCTCACCTGGTTGAGTTCGGTCAGCTCGTAGGGATAGACGGTGGCCAGCTCGCCGCAGAGGGTGGTGGCCGCGATCGCCGGCACCTGGCTGACATTGGTCAGCGAAAGGGTCAGCAGCTCCAGGTGCGAGCGGACGTTCTTGTACTCGGTGATCAGGGCCACCAGGGCGTCGAAGGTGGCCTCGTCGATACCGCGCGTGGAGAGGTCGACGTTGATCTTGAAGTAGTAGGGCTGGCCTCCGTACTGGAACCACTCGCTGATCTGGCCGGACAGGGCCAGCGTCTCCAGCACCTGCTGGATCGCCCAGCGGGTGCCCTTGTAGCGGTGCAGCTCGATGGCGCGCTTCAGCAGGCGCCTGCGTTCGTCGTCATCGCGGGCGAACTGCCAGCCCTCGCCCAGGATGTGCAGCTGCTCGGCCAGGTTGGGTAGTGCCGAGGCGTTGACCGTATCGACCAGATAGACCAGCAGCGGCGACAGGTCGATGTCGCTGATCCGGGCGGCCAGCTGGCCAAGCGCCTGGAAGCGTTCGTCGCCAGCCAGCGGTGGCGGGAGCAGCAGCGCGTCAGCCATCGACCGTCCCCGTCACGACCAGGTTGATGCCGGTGCAGCGCGCCCACTCGTTCTCGGCCAGCACGATCTTGGCCGGGGCGGCGCGCACGATGTCGTACACACCGGCCACCTTGAGCGCGGCCTCGACCTGCACCGGCACGATGTCCCGGCCGAGGCCGGCGGCGCGGTCGGCCTTGTAGGCTTCGGCCGCTGCTTGCGCCTGGGCCAGCACGCTGGCGACGTCGGTGTTCTTGTAGAGCACCAACTGGGCGTCGATGGCGTAGTCGATCGGCGTCGGCGCCAGCGCCTGCACGTTGTCGGTCAGCGGCCGCACGCGGTCTGCTGAACAGGTGGCCTCAACCAGGGAGAGCATGTTCGCGTCCGGCAGGCCGGTGGTGAGCAGCGGGTAGAGCTTGACCACGCCGGGCGTGGGCGACAGCACCGCCACGTCGACGATGCTCTGGTGCGCGCTCTTGGCATGGAACACATAGGCCAGGCGGCTGCCTGCGGTGCTGAAGGCTTCCGGTGCCAGTTTGATGCGCTCGCGCAGGCGGTCGTCTTCCTCCTCCTCGATGCCGCCGGAGGTGACCGTGGTGTTGGCGGCCGTCACTTCGACGTCGCCCAGATCATCGACCAGGTTGTTGATCTGGCCCGGCTGCCAGGCGTTGCCGGCGGTGCCGGGTTCCTCGCAGGTCGCGGCCGCGTCGATCGACAGCTGGCCGGCCAGCAGGGTCACGTCGGCGTCGGTGGCGAAGGTGGCCGTGCCGTCGCCGCCCTCGACGCGGGTGCCGGCCGGGATCAGCAGGTTGGTGGCCAGCGCCGCCGCGAAGGTGAAGCGCAGGGTGGTCTTCGCCGGCTGCGCCGGCAGGCGGGTGACGCCCACCAGCTCGCCCAGGTAGTCCAGCATCGGGGCGCGGGCGTAGGCGACCAGGTTCTGCTTGGCCGCCTCCTGGATGCCGATGCGCACCAGGGTCTCGCGGTAGGCGATCACGTCGATCAGCAGGCGCTCGACCTGCGCCGGGTAAAGGGTCTTGCCGGTCAGTTGCTCATACTGCGCGACGATCTCGGCCGTGATGGCCTGCGGGTCGCGGTCGATGAAACTCGGCTCGGGCAGGCTCACAGGCGCACCTCCGTCTCGCGTTTAACGCCATCTGCCAGCTTCCACTGCACGCGCAGGGTGATCTGAGCCTCCTCGATCGAGGGCGTAACCTTGACCAGCTCGCAGCGCGGCTCCCACAGACGGATCGCCTCGACCGTCTCGCGTACCAGGTGCGGCACGGCCTGGTCGATCGGGTAGTCCAGATAGAGGTGGATGTTGGAGCCGAAGTCCGGGCGATGCGGGTCGCTCCCCTTGGGGGTGCGAAGGATCACGCGGATGGCCTGGTCAATGTCCGCGATGGTCTCGACGATGCCGAAGCTGCCGAGGGCGGGTTGCCAGTGAAGAGAGTCAGATAGCCGGGTCATGCGGCTATCGTGCCGCCATGCCCGGCCGGGGGATATTAAAGGGCTTTAAGGCTTGGCCAGCCGCTAGTGGCTGTGGTGGTTCGAGTTACCGCCAGCATCCATGATCGTGCCGGTGGCGTCGATGTCGCCGATGACCTGGACGTTGCCGGTGATGGCGGCCGCTGCGCCGCTGCCGCCCGAGCCGGCCATGCCGCCCTGGTAGGTCAGCTTGCCTTTCACCAGCAGGTTGCCGGTGACCTCGGTCTCCGGCACGTCGACGGTGACCTTGGCGCCGGCCTTGAGCAGGATGTCGGCGCCGACCTCGACCACCACCTTCTGGATGCCGCCCTTGACCGTCAGCTGGTGGCTGGCGCGGTCGTATTCCATCTCGGCGCCGTCGTCGAAGCGCACGTGATGCTTGTCGCCGCTGGCCACCGGCGCCGGGTCGGAGCTGGAATAGACGGCGCCCAGAACAACGCCGTCCTCGCCGCGCCCGTCCAGGAGCACCACCACATGCTCGCCGAGGTCAGGGAGGTGGTAGTGCTTGTCGCGCAGGGTCTTGGCCTGCAGCACCGGAAGCCAGGCCGTGCGCAGATTGTCGTAGTCGGGCAGGCGCACGCGCACGCGGCAGGTCTTGGCATCGACGGCCGAGACCGTGCCGAATTTGAAGCTGGCGCCGAACTCTTGCAGGGTCTCTCTCATTTCTTCGTGCTCGCTTGGGTGGTGCCGACCACGCCCACCTGGCCGCTACTCTGGACGCCGTACACGTTGAGGGTCTTGCCGGACTTTTTCTTGGCCGAGGTGCTGCCAGCGCCCGAGGCCGGCAGGGCGACGCGCTTCACTTCCAGTTCGGTGACGTAGCCGCCGCCGCGATCGAGGCGGTGGCGGGCCGACTCCACCAGGTACTTGCCGGAGAGCTTGCCGCAGTCGGCCAGCTCGAAGGTGGTGCCGGCGACCAGCTTGGGGTTGCCCGGCACGGTCAGGCTGCCGGCGGTCTGCTGCAGGTTGGCGTCGTCCAGCGCCGCCTGCGCCTTGGCCTGGGCGGCCGCCTTGGAGCCGGAGCGGGTCGAGAGCTTCAGCGTGTCGCCGCTGGCCGATTGGCCGGATTGCTTCTTCGTGCTGGTGGTGGTCTGGCCGACCTCGGTCACCTGGTCGCCCTTCACGCCATAGACCACCAGCTTCTTGGTCTTCGGGTCGTGGTACTTGACCTTGGCCTCCTGGTAGATGTCCTTGATCTTGTCGTGCAGGCGGATGGCGATCAGGTCGGTCGCTTTGAGGGTGGCCACCGTGCCGCCGTCACGCAAGTCGGCCAGCTCGGTGAAGACCAGCTTGCTGCCGACGATCTTGAAGGCATAGCCATACTCGCGTGCCAGGCGCGTGAGGAACTCGACGTCGCGCTCCTGGTACTGCGTCACTCGGTCGATGCGGATGTCGCGGATTTTGCCGGTCAGGGTCAGCTTGTTGCGCTTGGCAATGCGCTGGGCGATCGCCGCCAGCGTGGTGTTCTCGTAGGCACGGCCGACGCGGGTGCGCACCGACTTCTTGACGCCGGTGGCCAGCCCCCGGATCGACACCGTCGCGGGCGGCTGGGCGAACTCGATCTCGTCGATCTCGAACGCCCCGCAGGGTAGCAGCGGCGCCGCCTCATAGCCGATCTTGAGCGACAACGTGTCGCCCTTGCCGGGATACCAGTGACGCACCCAGCGTCCGTCCGCATCCTCCAGCTCGACCTCCAGTTCGTCGGACTGCCCGGACAGGTAGTCGGTGTAGGTGACCGAGCGCACGTAGGGCGTGATGTCGCTGGTGATGTTCTTCTGCTCGTAGGAGAGCACGAACACCGGGTGCGGCACCTTGGCTACGGCGGTGGGCAACTGGTCGGTCAGCGCAGCCACGGCGGCAGCTCCTCGGACAGGTCTTGCTGCTCGATCACCGGCACCGACAGCGTCAGGCCGCCCGGCAGGGTGGTGGCCAGCGGCACGTGCGGGTTGGCGGCGACGATGCGCTCGTACTGCAGCGGATCGCCGTAGTAACGGGTGGCGAGCTGGTCCCAGCGCTCGCCTTCGGTGGTGATGTGGGTCAGGTACATCAGATCGTCCTCGTCACGACCTTGCCGGCCAGCTTGCTGATGCTCGGCGCGGCCGACTCCAGAGCGCCGGTCGCGGTCGAGAGCTGGCCAGCCAGGTAGTCGATGCGGCCGGTCACGGTGCCGGCGCTGACGGCCGACAGGGCGCCCTGGGCGTTACGCACCGCGCCCAGGGCGTTATTGCTGGCGCGCAGGATGCTGGACGCCTCGGGCAACTGGCTGGTCAGGCTGGCCAGGGTCGGCGACAGATTCTCCAGCGGGCCGGCCACCTGTTTCATGCCGGTTAGGAGGCTGGGCACCCGGCCCAGCGCCGCCAGCGGGTTGTCGCGCAGCTTCTGCGCCACGCGGGCAGCATCTACAGCCACCCGCAGCGCGGACTGCGCCTGGTTGGCGTAGGTCACCGCCTGGCGGATGTTGTCGCGCACGGCGGCTGCGCCGCTGGCCAGCGTGGCGACGCCAGCGGTCTGGCTCGCCGGCAGGGCCTTGGCCGCAGCCGGCGGCAGCTTGGGCTGGACGGCGGGCGGCGGCAGCGGGTTCTTCTTGTCGCCGACGAACTCGCGCAGCGTGATGCTGGCCTCCAGCGCGATCAGCGTGCCGGCCTTGTCGGTGTGCTTGCTGGTCGCCTGCACATCGGTCAGCACGAACCAGCCCTTGTAGTCGCCGTTGCCGAGCACCAGGGCCATCGCGTCGTGGGCGGCGAGTGCCTTTTTCAGCTTGGCCAGCTCGGCCTCGGGGTCGCAGTAGTGCAGGTGGAAGGCGAGCTGGATGCGGATTTCGTCGAGCTTGTCGCCGACGAACTGCAGGCGCGGCTTGCCCTCGATCAGCGGGTGCTCGGCATAGTCGGCGCCGAACTGTGACTCGAAGCCGTCGAAGTAGGTGATGAGGTCGAACTGGACGTCGCCCAGGAGCGCAAACATCAGTAGGCCCTCCGTGCTTGCTGCGCGGATACGCGCGCGATCAGTTGCTCCAGCTCCCGCAACGAGAGATTGAGCGCCTCGGTGACCTGGCCCTTGACGGCCTCGGCCGCACCGCCCTGGACCTGGATCGTCGGGCTGAAGTGAATGGTCATTCCCCCAGCGCCACCGGCGACTGCGCCTGCGGTACCGGCGCCGGCCCGGCCAGCGTTGATTCGCTGTGCCGCTGCAGCTGCAGCCGTATCGGAGGCCATGCCGGCCGCAGCCTTGGAGGCCAGCCCAGCCGAGCGGCCGATGCCGATCGCCGCCCCCTGGGCGATGTTGTCGCCGAATCCCATGAAGACGCGGGATGGCGACTTGATGCCCAGGGTGTCGGCGAACCAGCCCTTGATGCTGGAGCCGAAGGAGACGATGCTGTCGCGGGCGGCGGTGAGCTTGGACGTGACGCCATTCACCAGCCCGTTGATCAGGTCGGCGCCGGCCGCGAAGAACTGGTTCTTGAATCCCTTCAGCCAGTTCCATCCGGCCATCACTGCGCCCTTCACCTTGTCCCAGTTCTTCCACACCAGGTAGGCGGCCACGCCAATCGCGGTGACCGCCAAGCCGATGGGATTCAACAGCATGGCCCGGCCGAGCCACAGCACGGCCTGCCCAGCGAGCCGCAAACCGGGCACCAGATTGCCGACCAGCAGCCGCCCGAGGAACAAGGCGCCTCGGCCGACAAGCATCAGCGGGGCGCCGAAGGTCATCAGAAGACCCTGACCGAACGGCACCAGGAAGCGACCGACCGCCAGGATGCCGCCACCGATGGAGCGCAAGCCGGCGATCGCGGGAGCGAAGCGGCCGGCCTGCCACATGCCTTGGAGATACGTCCATTTGCCCGACAGTGCCGTGATGGACGTGCGCAGGGCGTTGAACGGCGAGAGCACCAGGTTGATGCCGTACTTGATGCCGATGAAGGCCATCTTGCCGGCGAGCAGGCCGCCGACCAGGCCGATCACGCCCTTGATCAGGCCGGGGTGTTCCTTGGCCCAGTCGCCGAAGGCTTTGATTCCGGGCTTCAGTTCCTGCAACAGTTCGGTCAGCGGCGGCAGCAGCGCGTCGCCGATGGTGATGCCGATGTCCATCACGCCGATCTTGAACGCCTTGAACTGCTCGGTGGCGCCTTCCATGCGCTTCTTGAAGTCGGCGTCGAGCAGCCCCTTGTCGCCGGCATCCATCGAGCCTTGCTTGATGTCCTTCATCTCGCCCTGGTTGGCAATCGCCGGGCGGATGAACGACATGGCCTGCATGTCCTGGAACAGCTCGCCCAGCTTGTAGGCTTCCGACAGGCGCTGCAGCGCGGCCTCGCGTTCCTTATCGTCCTTGATGGCCATCGCCTGCTGGAACTGGCCGGCGGCTGCCGGCCCCTTGGACTGCATGTACTGCGTGATGATGGCCAGCATGGACTGCACCGGCGTCAGCCCTTGGGCGCGCAGGTTCATCATGCTGCCCTTGAGGTCGATGCCGGCCTTCTCGAAGTCCTTGAGCGTGTCCGGGGCGGTGATCTTCTGCAGGAAGTTCTTGAAGTTGTTGGCCGCCTCATCGTTCGAGCCGGCGCCCTTGCGGGCGATCTGCAGGGCGGCACCGATCTCGGCGACGGCTTCCTTGCCAGTCACACCGAGCGCCTGGAAGGACGGCGACAGGGCCGGGAGCCACTTGGCCATGTCGCGGATTTCAAACTGGCCGCGCTTGCCCGCGTAGGCCAGCATGTTGAGCGCGCCCTCGAAGCCTTCCTCGCCGACCTTGAGGTTGTCCTTCAGGGCGATGGCCACACTGCCCAGGTCGTCCATGCTGGCGCGGGTCGCCGTGGCCGCCTTGGCCATGATCGGGGCGTAATACTCCAGCGCCTTCGCGTCCTGAATGCCACCCGCCACCAGCACGCCGAGGCCCCGGCCGATCTCGGCCTGGGTCTGGTTCCATCGGGTGGCCGATTCGCGGACGGTACCGCTGATCCTGGCCTCTTCGGCCTTGGTGAATTCGCCAGTAATGGCGATGTCCCGCATCTGGTCCTGGAAGCCGGCTGCCAAGCGAACTGACTGCACCACCGGGGCGCCCAGGGCGATAGCCGTGCCGGCTGTCTCCATCGCCTGGCCACGCAGATCGGCGCGGGCTGCCTTGAGCGCCTCGCCCCGCGCCATGCTGGCCGCCAGCTTCTCCTGCTTGGCGCGAAGCTGATCGATGGTCTGGCCGAGCCGTTCATACTGGCGGCGCAGCTCGCCCACGTTGCGGGTGGGATGCGACATGGCGCGCGCCATGACCTCGCCCAGTCGGGCGTGCTTGACGCGCAATTCGTCGGCCGCCTGGCCGAGCTTCAACGAGGTGCCGCGCGCCGAGGCGAAGGCGGCCTGGAAGGTGCCGGACAGCACCGCGCCGATCTTGACCCCTACGAGCAGTTCATTGGCCATGCCGTTTTGCCTTTTGCTATCCTAGAAACATGTTTGAAAAAACCGCCCTCACTACCGCCAAGACGCTCTACTGGCTGGCCATCGGCAGCGGTGCCGCGTGGCTTGCCTGGGTGTGCTTCGCGCACTTGCCGTTCTGGGCGGCGCTTTTCCTCTTCCCCTTCGCGCTCGCCCTGGCGGCGATGGCCGGCGCGCCCCTGGCGGCCGGCGCTTCCTTCATCGGCGGTTTGCTGGTGGCCGTGGTGGTGTTCATCGGCCGTAAAGCGACTGCATCATCTCGTTCCGGCGCTTGACCTCGCGCTCGGCGACCCCGATCCAGAACCAGTAGTCCTCCATGTCGAGGCCGTCGATCTCGGACGGCTGAATGCGCAGGACCGTGAGCAGCACTTCGTCCAGCGGCCGCAGCGCTTCGTCAGTTGTCCACCATGCTGCGAAAGGTGTCGGTCAGCGCCTTCGAGTCGGCCAGGTCGAGCTGGTCGATGTCTTCCAGCGTCAGGCCGGTGATCTGGGCAAACAGGAAGTCTTCCTGTTCCCCTTCATCCTTGCTGTACTTGGCGGCGGCCTTCATGTCGGCGCGCTTGGCGCGGCGGACGGTGAGCTTCTCGATGCGCTGGCCGGCAGCGTTGGTGAACGGGTGCTTGAGGGTGAGTTCCATGAGGCTTCCTTCGCGTGGGTTGAAAAACAAGGAGGTACGCGAAGGATTGTCGGCTGGCGCCGAGCGCGGGTCAGTTAAACGGCTTTAACAAATGAAAAGGCCCACCGAAGTGGGCCTGCAGGGGGAAGCGGTTAAGGCTCAGCCGCCGATATTGCTGCGGTAGTCGGCCAGCATGTCCTCGCCGCCGACGCGGAAGATGTTGGCCATGTAGTCCAGCTCCAGCACCTCGTCGCCATCGACCACCTGCTTGATGTAGGTCGCTCCGAACGCCGAGCTGAATTCGGCGTTGTCGTGCTGCTTGTAGGTGCCGAGCGGGTTCTTCTTGAACATCACGGTCAGGAAGGTGACCAGGCTCACCTCCTGGATGCGGCCCTGGGCGCCGTAGGTCTCGATGCTGGAACGGCACTGCAACTGCACCGCCTTGAACGGGTTGGCCACGGTCTTGGCCACGTCCTTGTAGAGCGAGTTCCACTTGATCTCGCCTTCCAGCTTGTCGAAGCCCGCCGGCAGTTCGATCTTGCCGACCATGCCGAGCGCCTTGTGCTCCTGCATGATGGCCGACACGTCCGGCAGTTTGATCTCCTCGGCGCGGCCGAGCAGCGAGTTGCCATTCACGTAGATGTTGGCGTTGGTGATGCGGTTGATTTCGATCTTGCCGGCCATGATCAGTTGCCTCCCTTCAGCGTCAGCAGGTATTCCGAGGTGATCTCGGTCTCAAACGTCAGGCGCTCCAGGGGCGGCGGCGGGGTGTACTTGTAGCTGATCAGCAGATGCCCGTTGGCCAGCTCGGTTTCCTCGTTGCGCGCTGGGTCGAACCACGCCTTGAAGCCCAGCAGCGCGCCATCGCCGATCAGCTTGCGGCCGTAGCCGTTCACCGATTCCACCAGGGCGTCGATCAGTGCCTGGTTGATCGGCATGTCGATGAACTGCTGGCTGAAGTAGCGCAGCGACTCGTTGATCACGTCGCCGGTGCGGCGCACGTTCTCGAAGTTGCGCATGTGGCTGACGGTCGGCCAGGCGGCGGTGCGGTTGCCCCACAGCCGGAAGCCCGAACCGTAACTTGAGAACACCGTGGTGATGCCTTGCTCGTTGAGCAGGTTCACCTCGGACTGCGGGTCGTCGATCATCGCCGAGAGCTGGCGCTCGACGCCGATCACCCCGGCCAGCTCCTGGTTGGAACTGGACCACCAGAAGCCCTTGTCCAGATCGACCTTGGCGCGCAGGCCGGCGGCGCGGGCGGACAGCGGCTCCAGGCGCTCGGCGTTGAGCACCGGGTCATACACCTTCACGTGCGGGTAGCACAGGCGCACGCGGTCGCTGGAGGTGTTGAAGTTGATGGTGCCGGCCGGGCCGCGACCCGCCAGCGCCTGGGCGTAGGTGGTGCCGATCGGCGCGTCGATGTAGGCCACCGCATCCAGCTGGTCGGCCATCGCGATCAGCTCGACCGCCACCGAGTTCTGCGTGCAGAAGGCCGGGGCGATCAGAATCTTGGCGAAGAAGCCGAACAGGTTGTAGGTGTCCTTGAGCGCCTTGAGACCCGTGCGCACACCCGCCGCATTGACGGTGCCGATGATGTCCGCTGCCGTGACTTTGGTCGGGTCGGCGTAGTCGTAACTGGCCTTGACGCTGGCGCCGGCCACGATGCCGCCGCCCTTGACGCGGGTCAGCTCGCCGGTGAGCGTATCGACCGTGTAGTCGGTGCCGAGCACGTAGGTGGTCAATCCGTCGTTGCTCTTCACCACCAGGGCGGCCACCGCGCCGTGCGCGAGCTTCACGCGGTCGGTGGAGGCGTCGAAGGTGATGGCCTCGGAAACCACGGCCGTCTTGTGGATCGTGGGGTCGAGCACGTTGATCACGATCACCGTGCCGGCGCCGTGGTCGTAGATCGCATCCAGCGCCTGGGGGATGGTGAAGCCCGGAAGTTGCGAGCCGAAGGCGGCCGCATCCTTCTCGGACAGGGTCAGGGTGGCCGCATTGACCGCGCCGATCGGCGCCGTGCCGATCAGGCCGATCACGGCCGATTTCACCGTGCGAACGGGACGCGGGCCGCGCTCGACCTCGATGGTTTCTACGCCATGCAAGTAGTTTGCAGCCATCGCTTACGCTCCTTTCGCTGCGGGTTCATCGGTGCCGGCGCTGGTGCGCGCCGACGTCTTGGTGGCCGGCCGGGTCTGGGCACTGAGCGGGGTCAGGTGACCCAGGGCCAGCAGGGTCTTGGTGTACTCGTGCTCTTCCGGCAGCTCGACCTCGGCGCCGGTGTGGAGCATCACTTCCTGGGCTTCTTCGCCCTTTTGCAGCGTCACGCCGCTGGTCGGCCCGCTGTAACGGTATTTCATGGGTTCTCCTCGTAAGTAACCAGGGTCAGGGGTGTTTCGGTATTGACGTCGGCGTCCTCGACCAGCATCGCCTCGGTGGCCAAATCCACGGCGTACTGCCACAGGCCGGCCGTCTCTCCCAGGAACTTCTCGGACACGGCCCAGACCTTTCGGCAGTCCGGCGGGCGGAAGCCCACCAGCGCCTGGCGTACCGCATCCACCACGTCGACGGCGCCGCCCTTGCCGTTGAGCTGGCGCAGGATCACCGTGACCGACAGCTTCACGGTGCGCGGCTGAGCGATGTAGGTGACATCGACGGTCGTGTCGAACTGGCTCCCCAGGTAGCTCACCAGGAGTGCGCCCCTAGGGTGGTTGAGCCGGTATTCCGCCGGCCGGTCGGGGAAATACTCGACGGCCAGCTGGGGGAGCTTCACCTTCAGGCGCTCCACCACGGCGTCGATGATCTGCAGGGTGGTGGCCATCAGTAGCGATCCAGCAGGTCAGAGCCGAAGCGGCGCGGACGCGCCCGCACCTTCATCTCGCCCGGCTCCGGGGCGGCTTCCCCGGTCGGCACGCCGATGGTCAGCTTGGCGTCGCGGATGGCCTCCAGCATCTGCAGGGCGGACTTGTAGGTGCGGGTGACCGCGTCGGGCAGCTCGCTGCCTTCCGGCCGCCGGGCGTACAGCCAGTGCCGCGCCAAGTTGACCGTCATGTCTTTGACGACGGACGGTACCGGCGCATCTGCCCCACCCAGCGGCAGGATGTAACGGCCGCGCAGATGGGCATCGACCAGCTCTTCCGCCTGCCTGACGGCTTCCTCGACCACCGCCGCGTTCATGGCGGTGGCCGATTCGTCGTCGTTGGAGAGCCAGACCAGCGTCTGCGGCGGGATCGCCAGCTGCAGGTCGGGAAGCGAGCAGTAACGCATCGTCGCCTCAGAACGTGGTCGGCCGGGCCACGGCGCGGGTCAGCGCCATGAAACCTTGCTGCAGGTGGTCCTGGCCGATCGTCATCCAGCGGTCGGTCTCGAACGCTTCCTCGGTGACGCCGATCAGGGTCTGGTCGCCGACCTGGACGGGCTCGCCGTCCATTTTGAAGGCCGGCAGGCGCTCGCGCAGCTTCTCCACGAGCGTGCCGACCTCGGCCGCCTTGGCTTTCACCTCGTTCATCAAGGCGATTTCGTCCTCGGTCAGGTCGCGGTAGCCGGCGATGAGCTTGTGCTGGTTGTCCATGCTCAGATGCCCCGAACGATCCGGATCACGTCGCCGGCCGCCGCAGCGGCATCCAGGGCGAAGCCGTTGCTGATGCCTGCAGCCTTGGTGATGGCCTTGCCGTTGGCGTCGGACTCGACCTCGGCCCCGGCAGCGATGGCGGCGCCGGCTTCCACCAGCAGGATTCCGTGGGTGTTCACCGGGGCCTGTTCGCCAAGGTCGGCGGCGGTCTCGGCGATGCCCAGGGCCTTAGCCCCGGCGGCGCATACGGCGCCGGTCAGGCCGACGAAGCGCAGCCGGCTCAGGGCGGCTGCAGCCGTGACCGAGGTGGTCAGGCAGATTTGTTGGGTCTTCACGCTTTGGCTCCTTTCTTGGTGGCCTTGGATTCGTCGCCGGCATTGGCCGCATCAGCAGCCGCCGGGGACACGTGGTCGCCGAGGGCGGCCGCTTCCTGGTCGGTCAGCTTGACGATGTCGCCGGGTTCGGCGCGCTCGCCATCGAGCAGCAGCGGCGTGGCGCCGACCTGGTAGGGTTTCTTTTCCTGTTCCATCAGCGGCTCCCGGTTAGGCGTTGGTGTCGGCGATCAGGAAGCCGGCTTCGGCACCGAGCAGATACACACCGAAGTTGTCTGTGTTGCGCACCAGCTCCAGCTTTCCGTCCTCGGTGCGCTTGTCGATCTGCGGCATGCCCTTCTTGCGCAGCGTGTAGCCGAAGGAGGGCTCGTAAGGCGTGCGCTCGGCGCCCTGGCGCTGCTGGGCAACGTAGGCGAGCACGATGTTGTCGCCCCACAGGTCGCCAAAGGTGCCCGTGTCGCTGGAATAGACGGCGCGGCCGACCACGATGCGCTCGACCTCCAGGATTTCCTTGAGCAGCTCGACGGTCAGCACACCCTTCATGCTGTACTTGATGCGCTCCAGGAACTGCGGGTGCTGCTTGATCGCCTTCCAGGAGGCGGCGCCAATGACAGCGGTGTTCGGGTACTTGCCGATCTTGCCGCGCACGGCTTCCTTGCCGTCCTCGAAGACTCCGATCGGGTCAGAGTTGGCCTTGTCGGTGAAGCGGCTGGTGCCGGCCAGGACGATCTTATTGCTGGCGGCGTAGTTCGCGGTGTTCTGCGCCAGATCGGCTACCTTCTTCTCGTGGCGCAGGCGGATGCCCTCGGTCACGACGTGGGTGGCGTGCGCTTCGAGAGGGAAGGCGGCCTCGTCGCTCTCGCGGTAGTCGATCGGGTATTCCAGATCGTGCTCGTCGAGGGAGACGGTGACACTGTCCACGTCCTCGGGATTGATGCGGTTGGACTTGGCCCGCAGGGCACGCTCGGTGTTGTAAATCTTGAAGGCTTCCTTGCCGAACTTCGGAATCTTGCCGCCTTCCTTGTCCACCGGAACGAAGGGAAAGAGGACATCGCCCACCAGGTCGGCGTTGCTGTAGCCGACCGACAGGTTGGTCAGAACCGGGTCAACGACCCGCAGGTTGGATAAACGGCCCATTGAAATCTCCTGGGTTGGGTTACTTGATCACGCAGGAGGCAGCGGTGGCGTAATCCACCTTGTGCTCCTGCATGTACTGGCGAATCTTGCGATCGAGGGCGAGGCGGTCCTGATCGACGTTCTCGCCGTAGTCCACCGCGTCGCCGCCGGATTGCTGACCGGCCTTGTCCTTGGTGGCGGTTTCGCCGAACTCGACCACCTTGGGCAGATCACCCAGGAAGGACTTGAAGGCGGTGGCCAGCGGCTGCTTGGCATCCCCCTCGCCGAACTCCAGGGCGGTCTCGCCGTCCGCGAAGTCGAGGAAGGCGACCACGGCTTCCTTGTGCTTCGGGGCGAGCTTGCCCTCGCCGACGAGCTGCTCGGCATAGGCCAGGTGGTCGCCGTGGCGCTTGGCGGCCGTGCTCGCCTTCTCGCGCGCATCGGCTTCAGCCAGGCGCTGTTTCAGCTGGGCGTTTTCGGCCTCCAGTGCGGCCTTTTCCTCGGGTGTCACTGCATGGTTCTCCTCGTGAGGTGGGTGGGTCGGGGAAACGATGGGATCGGCAAAGGCGGTGCGCGGGGCGTCGTCGTCCTGGCGTGCGGCTTCGCGGATGGATTCGATCTGCCAGTCAGGAACCACCTGGTCGGCGGTTTCCTGGCCGAACTTGGTCAGCAGAAAATCGCGCAGGCGGCGCCAGAGGGAGGCGTTGGCCTCCATGCCCCAGTCGCTGAACTCGACCACATCGCTATCGGGGTCGTCTGCGAAGGCAACGGCCTTGAGGCCCTTCACCGCCGGGGGCTGGGCGCCAAGGAAGCCGACGTGGCGCAGGTAATAGACGCCGGGCACCGGGTTGTTGGGGGCGTCGGGCAGGTAGAAGCTGGCGCTGATCTTCTTGTAGCGGCCGGCGGCCACCAGCTCGGCGAAGTTCGCATCGACCTGGTGCGGCTCGGCGTTGAGGCCATCGGCCCCGGCGGCCAGCGACTTCACCCAGCCGTAGGCCGGGGCGTCGTGCTTGGGGTGGCCGATGACGATCGGCGCCTCGTGCTTGGCCGGGTCGTAGGCGCGGGCGCTTGCCTCAAGATCGGATTCGGAAAACTCCAGCGTCACACCAGACATCGCGGTCTGGCGACCGGGCTTGAAGATGTGGAGGTGTTTGGTCGTGTTCATGCCGCCATGATCGGCGGCGGGCGGGGGGCGGTCTTTTAATCGACTTTACAATTCCGGCCCCTCGGCGGGAAACGCGCGGGAGAAGTGGGCCGGCATGCTGCGCACCAAGCCTTTATAAAACCTTAGGGCGCGCCGATCAGGGCGTCGGACTATCGTTGCGCGTCCCGAGCGCCCCGAACGCTGCCAGAGCGGCTAGACGCCAGCCGCCCGTTTGAGGTGCCGCAGGATGGTATCGAGCACCTCTTCGCGCGCCTCGGGCTGCAGGTCGCCGTCCGTAGTGAGCGGCAGATACGGGCGGGCCGGAATCTCGACCTTGCGGCCGCGCCCAGCCATCCCGCCGAACTGGTGGATGGCCGCGTATTCCTTGTTGCTGCCGACCACCGCCTGGGTGCTGTCGTAGTCGGTGCTGATGTTGCCAGCCAGATCGCCGGTGTGCTGCAGGATGCGGAAGCCGGCATCCTGTCTGCGTTGAGCTGCGGCCGTCAGCTCGCCGTTCTTCTTGTACGTCTTCTTGCCGCCGAGGCGGGCGTGCTTGGTGGCCTCGGCCAGGGGCGTCCATTTCGGTCGGCCCTCGGCGGCGAAGTTGTCTTCGGTGACCTTGTGGAGCGCCTGGGCGATCTTGCGCATGGCCGGGCTCAGATCGACGCCCGCGTGCTCCAGCCGCTGCAGCGCCGCCTGCAGCTGGCTGTCGTCGACGGTGATGCTGACGAAGTCGCTCACGGCAGTTCCTTCCTGGCGAGCTTGGCCAGGTCGCCGGTGTAGCGCTTGGGGTCGGGCTGCCAGGAGGCGGCGCCGGGGTTGTAGCTCCAGCCTACGTCCGGGGAGAAGACGATCTCCCGGCGGGTGACCGGGTCGGTCGCGCGGTAGGTGGCCACCTCGCGCATCTCGCCGGTCTTCTCGGAGACCAGCTTCATGGCGCTCCCGAGCTTGCCGGACGAGCTATCCGCCTTGATGCCGCCCTTGGTGAGGTTGTCTTCCGAAAGGGCCACGACGCGGCACCGGCAGCCCCAGCCGTTGGGCGGGTAGAACGAGCCCCAGAACGGATCGTCGTAGCGGAACACCTTGCCGTTCATGGCGCGGTGGCTGGGCCGGGTGCGCCCATCCAGGATGGCCACGTACTGCCAGTAGGGGCGGTCGTCGGCGTTGGCGAGCTGCTCCTGGAAGCGGCCGGCCATGTAGGCGGTTTGCAGGTTGGTGCGGTAGATCGTCTGCAGGCGCCAGGGGCTGCCCAGTTGCACCTGGCTGACCTCGCCCGTCTCGCCGTCGACGTGTTCCTGCCTGCCCCACCAGCCCTTGGCCTGGAGCACCGGCGTCAGCTCCTTTGCAAACCATGCAAGGGTCTTGCCTTCGGTGAGGGCCTTTTCCACCGCCTCGCGGATGTCCTGCAGGATGTCCAGGCGCGTGGCCTTGGCCACGGTGAACGCCTGGGCCTGGGCCTCTTGCCACAGCTCTTCCCAGTCCCAGGTGACCGCGTAGCCCTTGTTCTTCAGGTACTCGACCGCCTTCCTGGGCGGCAGGGTCATGCAGTAGGCGAGATCCACTTTAGGCATGCAGCCGGCCCCACAGGTTGGCCACGAAGATCATGCGCGCCAGGCGTTCCTGCAGGCCGGTGGCGTCCATCTCCGGGTACAGATCGGCGAGCGTGCCGAGCAGCTCGTCGGGCTTGGCACCCTTGGCGATCCGCTTCAGTAACGGTGCCAGCATGGCCTGGGCGTCCGCATTCATGGCGTCGGCCGACAGCGCGTCAAGGGCGGCATCGAGGGCGTCCTGGTCGGGGGCCACGTCGCCCTCGGCGAACTCGGCCGCCGGGGCGATGGGCTCGGCCGCTTCGTCCAGATCGCCGTCCTGCAGGCTGTAGGCGCGCTTGAAGTAGGCCGGAGTCAGCTTGGCGCCGGCCCGCACCAGCTTCTCGTCGCGCTCGGCCAGCACCTTGTCGACCTCCTGTTGCTCCCACATCTCGAACACCGGGCGGGCGCCGTCGTTGAAGTTCAGCTCGCACACCCAGCGGATCAGGGTGTTGAAGGCTTCCTGGACGATGGCCTTGTCGCCGTCGCGGATGTCGCGGGTCACCTCCAGCCCGGCCTGGGCCGAGGCGCGGTTGGCGTTGGCTTCGGTGGTCTGGTTCTGGCCGAGTAGCGCGATTGACACCTCGGAGCGGCAGAAGTGCAGCAGCCGTTCATAGACCTCGGTACTGCCCGTCTTGCCGGCGGCTTCCTTGATGTCGACGCTGGAATCGTCCGGGATCACCGCCACGGCGTCCTGGACCATGTCTTCCAGGCGGTCGAGCAGCTGGTTGGTCTCGGCGTCCGAGGCGCTGCGCGGATGCTTGCCGATCACCCAGGGGGCGCCGTACTTCTCGGTGAACTGCACCCAGAACTTGAGGCCACCCTTCTTGAAGGTGGTCGGCCAAAAGCACATGGATAGATCAGCAAAGCCGTAGGGGTTGTGATAGCTCGGGTCCTGGCGCGGCACCAGGAACTTGCGCGGCGGCAGCTCCTCGCCCTGCAACTGCGCCTGGCGAGAGCGGAAGCGCAGCTCGTTCTCCGGCGAGTAGAGGAACCAGTCGGCCGGCTTGCCGACGACATCGACCGGCACCAGGTAGCCGCCGACCTTGCCCCACATCACCTCCATCGGCTGGTAGCCGTAGAGCACGGCGTCCAGCATTTCGGTGATGATCCGCGACAGGTCCAGGTCGGCGAAGATGGCCTCGATCGACTTGGCCACGCGGCTCTTGGCCTTGTCACGATCCAGCCCCCATTCGAGGGCCTTCACGGCTGCCTTGCGGCGCCGGATGCAGCCGCCCACGTGGGCATCGGCCCGCAGCTCGCGATAGACCTTGATGTCCTTGCCCAGCGCCTTGAGCACCGGATCGGGGTTGGGCAGGTACATGCCTAGCCCGTAGAAGTCGATGCTGCGGCCGCGCGTGGCGATCTGGTCGGACAGCGATTTGCTCGGCTCCCCGAACTGGACGAACTCGGTGGGGCTGACCCACATGCCTTTGGCTCTCATTGATACCCCTGGGTGATTCTGGCGCCGGTGCGACGGCGGCGGGATTTCACCGTCACCGGGCCTTTGTTGATCTCGCGGCTGGCGAAGTAGGCCAGCGCCACCGCCACGGCAGCGTCACCGTGGCGCTTGCCCTTGTCCTCGCCGGTCGTGCGGGTCTCGGGGATGCGCGGCACGCCCTTGATGACCTGCACCGCCCGCAGGTCGGCCAGCACGTCCCCGTCGCGCGGCAGGCCGTCCAGGTTGCCGTCCTCGAGGGCGGCCTTGACCGGCGGCATGTGCTCCCGGTACCAGCCCTCGGACAGCATCACCTGCTGGATGCGGCTGGCGCCGTAGCGCTGCATGGCCACCTCGGCCAAGAACTGGCCGTTGCCCCGCGCATCGAACGCGCCGCCGGTGAAGCGCGGCAGGCGGTCCATCAGGTAGAAGGCGATCTGCTCCTGCTGGCGGAAGGGCACGTTGCGCAGCTCGACCAGGAAGGGCACCCGGCGCACCAGGTTCTGCGTCTGGATCAGCGGCACATGCACGGTCAGGTCGCCGCTGCGGCCGAAGTCCTCGCCGTTGAAGGAGATGGCCTCCGCCGGCAGGGCGGCCAGCAGCGGCGCCAGGTGGGCCTCCAGCCAGTCGCGGCACTCGGCGGCGCGGATGTGGTCGGGCAGCAGCTCGAAGCCGGCCTTGCATTCCCAGCGCAGCACCGGCGTGTCGGCCGACATGCGCGACTCGATCAGGGCGCGGGACAGCCAGGCGCCGCCCGAGTTGGCCGGCACGCAGTCCAGCTCCTCCTCGGCGCCGTCGCCATAGAAGGCGTAGACGTCGGCCATCCAGGCCGCCTCTTCGGCCGCCGTCCATTCCTTGCCCAGGCGCAGGCAGACGCGGCGGTACAGGCCATCGGCCACTGCTTCCTGGAAGGTCACCCGATGCACGGTGCCCTTGCGCTTGCCGGCCCGGATGTCTTCAACCAGCTCGTTGAACGGGTTCTCCACGCCGTTGTGGGTGGAGATGACGCGCACCCGGCCGCCCCAGATCAGCATGGCCAGCGCTGCCTTAAGCAGCTCGTCGAGCTGGTCGTGGAAGGCGGCCTCGTCGATCACGATGGTGCCCTGGCGGCCGCGCAGGTTGGAGGGCCGGCTGGTGAGAGCAACGATACGAAAGCCCGAGGCCGGGAAGCGGATCGTGAAGGTCTTGATGTTCTTGTCGGCGTCGTCGTCTTCCCAGAAGCCCTCCTCGATCTCCGAGGCGGCATGGTTGAAGGCCCGAGCCCACATCGCGCACGCCTGGATGTACTCGATGGTCATGTCCTGGTTGTACGCGATGTAGTAGACATTCTGCCCGCCGGCCGACCGGTTGGAGGCGGCGGTCAGCACGTCGTCGGCGGCCTCGCCCCAGGTCAGGCCCGTCCGGCGGCTCTTCTCGATCACCTTGAGCGGCGACTTGTCGGCGACCCATCGTTGCTGATAGCCCATCAGCACGGCCGGTGCTTCGGCCGTGGCGGTGTTGGGCAGACGGGCGGGAATGGTGGTCATGCGGCGATCCCGAGGATTTCACGGCGCAGCTGATCGACGGATTCCGCCGACAGGCCGCCCTTCTTGGCGATCTTCTCCACGGCGGCAGCCGCAGCTTCAGCGCGGGCGCGGACTTCGGCCTGCCACTTCTTCTGCGTGACAGTCGCTCGGCCCAGCTCGGCCACGGCGCGGGCGACCTTGGGCAGGTCGAACTCGCCTTCCTCGGCCATCAGCAGCTTGAACAGGTGCTCCTGCACCAGGCGCATCAGGGCCTCGTTGACGGCGCCTTCCTCGTCCGGCGCGGCCGCGACCACGGCGCGGGCCTGCTCGCTGGCCATCTTGAGCGCCGACAAGCGGGTCTCGAACGCCTGGCCGTAGCGGTGCAGCGCGCTCTTGCTGATGGCGTAACCGCGCGCCTTCAACTCCTCGGCCAGCAGCTCGTAGTCGCTGAAGTTGTTCTCGGCGAGCGCCCGGTCCAGCCATTCCTTGATCTCGGCCGGCATGCCGGCCACCTTGCTGCGCGGCGGCATGGTCAGGCCCAATACTTGACCGGCCGGGCAATGCCAGGCTGGCAATCGACGGTGTATTCGGCGATGTCGACGCCGTAGCGGGTGACATCCGCGAACCAGCGGCCGCTGGGCTCCTTCTTCAGCTCGACCAGGGAGCGGTCGGCCAGGTAGTCCAGCTCGCGCCGCAGCTCCAGCGCGGTGGCGTCCGGGTAGATCGCCTGGATCGTGGAAAGCACCAGCTCCTCATAGGCACCGATCGGGCGGGCGTTGTTGAGCGTGAGCAGGATGTTCCAGCGCATGGATTCGCGCCGGACCTTGGCTTGGTCAACCATTGTTGGCTCCCTTCATTTGAACGACTTCGAGCTTGTTGTAGAGGGCGTCCAGCTTGGCCTCGATCACGCTTTGGCCCCGGACGTAGTCTTCGCGGCGGACGTACTGCAGCGGCAGATCGGCCTGGAAGCGCAGGAATTCCCGCTCCAAGGCCGCCCAGCCTTCGACCTCCCGGCGGTTCTGATCGATCACCGTGCCGAACTTCTCGTCCCAGTGCCGGCTGGCCTGTTCGCGGGCGTTTTCCATCGCCTCGAATCGGTCGTTCAGCCGGCGGTCGATCTGCGACAGCAGCAGCTTCCCAGCGGCGAAGAGGAAGCCGAGGAACGAGATCAGCAGCGTGATCAGCTGCCAGAACTCAACTTGTACGGTCATGCGTGGGTTCTCCCTTGATGTTCTTGAACGGTCTGGCATTCCACGCAGAGCGTGACACCGGGTACGGCTTGCTGGCGCCCTTCCGGGATCGGCTCGCCGCAGTCGAGGCAGTGCGAGGCCGAGCGCCCAGCCGGGCGGGCAGCGCGCCGCGCGGCGAGGGCGAATTCCCGGTCGGCCATCTCGCGGTCGCTGGCTTGGTCAGCGATGTCCATCGGTGGCCTCCTCATGCCAGTCGATCAGCGCGTCGAGTCGGCTGCGGCAGGCGTCGTACTGGTGTCGGGTACCGTCGATCCAGCCAGCGACGTCGGTATCGCTGGCAGCGGGGGCATCCGCTGCAGCAGCCCCGCTGGCGGGCGCGGGCAGGACTGGAGTGCGGAGGCCGATGGCGGGTTCGTTGAGCAGCCGCACAGTGCCAGCGTTGAGGCAAGGGCGGCCAGTAGTAAGGCGCTTGATTTCACGTGCATGCTCCTGAGCTTGGGTTTGGCGGTTGGTCTCTTCGGCGGCCAGGCGTGCCTGTAGGGCGTCGCCGCGCGCTTGGGCTTGCTGGAGGCGATCCAGCGCGGCCTGTGCGGCCTGGCGCTCTTGGGTGGCCTGGTCGGCCTTGAGCGTGGCGACCTGTGCCGTGCAGCGGTCTTGCTCTTGCTCGCGTCCGGTCTGCCAGCCAGCGATCGCCGCGAGCAGCGTCCAGACCAGGAAAGCGAGGGCAAGCCACGGGCGCGCAATGGAGGTGTCAAGCATGGCGAGCCCTCCGTTGGTTGCGGCGCTTGTTCGCCAGGCGCTTGGCGGAACGGACGCCGGAGACGCGGCCCTGGCGGATCAGCGGCGCCGGGACGTAGCCGAGCGGGAAGGAGAAGCGCGGGACGAAGTCCAGCAGCGAGAGCAGGTAGCGGATCATGCGCAGCTCCCTTGGCCCCAGCCGGCGGCCACATAGCGCGGCTCGAAGGTGCGCAGGATCAGGCGCGGATAGCCCCGGTTTTCCCGGAAGGCCGCCGCGTGGCGCCCGGCGTTGTAACGCTCGACCTGATCGAACCAGCGGGCGCTGTCGGCCCCTTGCGCGGCGGCCAGCTTCTGGTCGCGCCACACCCAGCCCAGGCCGCCGTTGTAGGCGGACAGGGTCATGGCCATGCGATCACACGCCGAGGCGGCCTTGATGCGCTCCCACAGGTGGCGGTCGTAGGTCACCAGGGCGCGCAGGCCCCAGCCCGGATTGAAGGGCTGTCTGGCGGCCAGCGCCGGGTAGGCGTCGGCGATCCAGTCGGCGGTGGCCGGCATGAACTGCGCGATGCCCTGCGCGCCGACCGGGCTGATCGCGTCCGGGCGCCAGCGGCTTTCCGCATGCACCTGGCCGGCGAACGTGGCCACCGGGGCGTCGAGGCCCCACACGGCGCGGGCGTTGCGGATCAGGTCGGCGCGGTGCTTCTGGGCGCCCGGAGGGATGTCGGCGGCGGCTGCGTTGCGGACGCACAGCAGGCCACCGACCACCAGGGCCAGCAGGTAGCCGATCCAGAACACCCCGGCCGGCGTCAGCCGCAGACGAAAATGAGCGGGGCGGCGCATGGTCAGAGCCCCAGCGCCACGCCGACCACCACGGCGCCGACGATGATCGCCCGGCGCAGCATGGCGGCCGCGAACACCTGGTGATAGCCCTGGGCGACCTGGTGATCGGCGTCCAGCTCGCAGCTGGTGCCAGTGCAGCGCCAGTCGTACTTCAGGTAGCTGTCGGGCCGGGCATAGGGAAACAGCGAGCGGTCGAGCCAGTAGGCGACGACGGCCGCCAGGCTGATCAAGGACAGCTTGTAGAGCGCGACGGGGAGCTGCTGGGGGGAAATCAGCGCGATGGCAATGATCAGCAGCAGGGCGGTCAAGAGCCACCCGGCCATGCGCGGGATGCGTTTCAGGGACATGCTTCCTCCTACGGGTTGAAAGTCGGGACAGCGCCGACCGAACCCGCGAGAAAGCACACACCCCGCTCCGACCATCGTCACGAAGGCGTGACGGCAGCCGAGGCATGCAGGGCCATCCAGCCTAAGAAGGCGGCGGACCCAGCGAGGAAGGTACTGACGGATCGAGAAGCGCATGCCGCCATCTTCGGGCGGCATGCGAATGGGGTCTTTTAATCTGGTTTAGAGAGAGCAGGCTTCTTGTTTTTCGCCTGTAGCTTGGCCTCGCGCTCCTTCGCCAAGTGAATCTTGTCCTGGATGACGGCCAGCTCCTGCTTGGCGAAAACCTGCTGCTTGGCCTTGCTCTGGTGCGGGAATGCACGCGCGATCCGGCCGCCTGTCTCGTCGGCGAGCTTTGTGAATTCGATCATGGCCTCGTCGAAGCGCTCGGCCTTTTGCAGGTAAAGGGGAAGCCGCAACCACGTCTGGACCGGGTACGAGACAGGCGATACCTTCATCCGGGCATTGGCTTGCCGCAGGCAGGCAATTGCCCGATCCCAATCCTTGGCATCCGACCATTGCGTGGCTTCACGAAGGAGTGCATCCGTTTCATGGTCTTGGGCGAACATTGTCCAGGCTCACTCCGAATCGTCGTCTGGCGCGGCTTTGATGCTGAAGTCAAGTTGCTTCTTCGCCTTGTTGGCCTCGATCGTGTAAGCCAGCCCGGCATCCGCGAAGTAGACGCCATCGGCTAATTCGCCGTTGAGCCGCCGCTGGATAAAGAGGCGCAGCTCTTCCATGCTGAGTTCTGGGTCGGCCGAGAGAGCCGCCGCCGCGATCACCTCATTGCAGAGAGCGTCCGCGCGGCATGACACGGCGATGGAGCGCATCATGTTGCCGTTATCGACGCCGACACCGGCCACGGCGATCCCTGGCGCGACATTGGCGCTGAACTTGCCCGACTTGGCCGGCCAGATCGGCATTCTGGGCTTGAGCCGCAGTATCTGGGCTGCCCGATTGAAGCCCTCGGAGAACTCAGTCGGCGTCATTCCAATGAAGACCGACTCCGTGTCTGCGAAGGCGCCCGCAGAACTGAGCAGGAGCCCCGCCGTCACGCTGGCTGCCAGAAACGTCTTTGTTCGTTGAGCCTTCATAAGCTCCTCCCTGGTTGTTGTTCTCGAAAACCTAATCAATCCCTGTCCTGCAGGATGGTGTCGATGATCTCAATGCGCTCGCGGTAGTAGGCGATCATCTTGCCCTTGCGCTGGCGAATGGCGGCCAGCCACAGCGACGGGATCATCATCGCGCCGATCAGCCAGGCGAACATCCAGAGCTGCCCGGCGATCTTGAACCAGGTGCCGGACAGCAGCAGCCACACCGACCCGATAACCCCAGCGACGAACCAGAAGAACGGGATGTTGAGGAAGACGTCCCGGCGCATCTGCCAGAGCTTGGCCTTGCACCGCCTGAATTCCCGCTTCAGGTCTGGCGTCTCGCAGTCCCACAGCATCTGCGATGCCTCGTTGATGATGTCGCGGCCAGCGACTTGGCCGACCTCGCCGTGAAATTCCTGTCCAGCCATTAACACCCTTTCCTGTTTCTCCAACGCAGTAGCAGTAGGGGCGAGCCCCTACACCCTGCGGGGCTGACTTAGATGGCGCCGTTCCGGCGCGCTGCTTTTTTCCTCTCCGCGACCGTCCGGTAAACCGCTTCCAGCTCCAGCTCGGAAAGGTCTTTCAGCGACCGTCCGCTATAACGATCAGCCAGCAGCCGGGGCAGTTCGTCTTGCTGTCCGATCTCCTTCATGGCGGCATGGATGTAGCGGTAGCAGCTGTTTCGCCAGTCGGGGTCTTTCTTGGGGGCGCTCTTGGCAGACCGCAGTCGGGCGCACCATGTCTGCAGGTACGCCTCGGCCTGGGCGAAGGCGCTGGCAGGGATCAGGTGATAGCTGGTGACCTTCAGCTTGCCGGTCAGGGCCGACCACACGGTGGCGTGCCGCTTCGGGGTGCGCTTGATGGCCGTCTCCAGCTCAACCACCTCATTGACCAGGTCGCGCAGGCGAACCTTCTGGGCATCGGTGATGTGCTCCGGGCCGGGCTGGATCACGACCTTGATGCGTGGCCGGGCCTGCACCTGCAGGTGTATGTCCCCGGTTTGCCCGATGATGTTCTGGCCGCCGTTGATGGCGCCGATCTGGATGCTGGTACGGGGTGCTTCGTTGGTGATGTCTCTGCCGGCGACGTCGCCTTCGACTGCCGCCTGGAACTCTTGCTTCACTACCTTCATTTCCTCCCCTTGTTCACGATGTCTCGGCCGGCCACGCCGCCGCTGACGGGGGCATGGAAGGTTTGCGTCGCAGCACCACCCGTAGGCTGCTCGGCCCCAAGCAGCACGCGCAATGCGGCGTCCCGCAGGGGCTTTGGGCTTTCTCGATACCGCTCGACGAGCAAGCGCTCATCGGCCGTCAGCGACATGTCGGCACGATGGCCCGTGAGCACATACGCGACGTCAACGCCGGTCGTTCCGAGGGCCGCCAATAGGTCGGCCGACAGGCGCTTCCTCCCACCGAGAACGTCCCTCAGGCCCTGAGAGTCTGGTTCGCCAACGGCCTTTGCAGCCGCTGCTGGCTTCAGGCCAAGTCGATCCAGCTCCTCCTTTAAGCGCACGTGTATCAATTCCACATTCTCCGCTTGACACTGTGGAACAGTTCCACAATAATTCGATCACACCGTTTCACAACGAACGACAACTTAAACGGCACTCTGCCAAGTGCCAGCCGCCCCTAGTAAGGAGCCAGCCATGAAACTACGTACTGCTGCCGAAGCCCGCGCCGAGCTTCAAGCCAAAGGTGTTTCCATCACCCAATGGGCGATCGCCAACAAGTTCTCCCCGAACCTCGTCTTTGAAGTCCTGGGCGGCCGCAAGAAGTGCGTGCGCGGCCAGGCCCACGAAATCGCCGTCAAGCTCGGGCTCAAGGCCGGCGAAATCTGCACCGACCCAGCCAAGGCCCTGATGCCGATCCGCCATCGGGCTGCTGCGTGAGGTTCGCCATGCAATTTGACCGTTTCGGCTTCCCCATTAACGCCCTGCTGATTGGCGAACCGCGCGCGCCTCGTCCAGCTGGTTGCACAGCCAGTCCAGCGCCGGCCGAGCCTGTTCATTCAGCTCTGGGTTCTGCGGCCAGCGCCGCTTGCGCAGCGACGCCTGCAGGCCAGCCGCATCAAAGCCTTCCTGGGTTTCCAGGGCAGCAACCAGAGTGAGCCAAGCATGAGCCAGCGCGTTGATTTGCCCTTCGAGTTGCGCAATGCGTTGCGTGTCGTTCATGGGTTTGCCTTTGTGCGAATTATCCGCCTTTCATCGTATCTGCTGCAAATCGCTTCCGATAGCTGCAAATCCGGCATTTGTTTGGAAGGCGCCGTTTCGGGGGGCTTCCAATGAGCCGCCGCAATTGGAAGCGCATCCAGCCGACCTCCCTGCGCCACGCGCTGGAGCTGTGCAAGGACTTCGCCAAGGAACGGCACAACCTATCCGTCGAGCGCATCGCCGAGCGGATGGGGCTGACGGATCACTGGACCGTCTACAAGTGGATTCAGACCGGCCGCATCCCCGCCAACATGATCCGGCCCTACGAGACGGCCTGCGGCATCGACTACGTCACCCGCTGGCTGGCCGCCAGCTCCGGCCGGCTGTTGATCGACATCCCCACCGGGCGCGGCGTGACCGCCGAGGACATCCTGAGCCTGCATTCGGTGATGAATGCGGCCGCCACACAGATTCTCGACTTCTACGAGAAGACACCCCGGCCGGACGTTGCCGATGTTCTGGCCGCGATCCAGGAAGCCATGCAGACGCTCGCCTGGCATCGCGGCAACGTCGAGAAGCACGCCCAGCCCGAACTTGATTTTCAGGAGGAATGACCATGCCCGACAAACGCGACCTCCTCAGCTACGACCTGGCCAAGAAGGTGCCGGACATGCGCTGGGGTTTCCGCATCGAGACCCACTACGGGGAAATCGAAATCGACGGCGACGACGCCAAGCCCTTCGCCGACCTGGTCGAGCGCGTGCTGAAGAAGAAGCTCGCCGCCCTGCAAGGAGGTGCCGAACATGGCCGCCGCTGAACCGAAGGGCACCAGCCAATCCGCTGGCAAGGTTCTGGATGTGCTGAACGTGCTGCTCGGCAACTTCGCCCACGGCTTGACGCCCACCGAGCTGGCCAAGGCCACCGGCCTGGAGCCCAGCTCCATCACCCGCTACGTGGCGACGCTGGAGGAGAAGGGCTTCGCCGAGCGCATCCCCGAGACCGGACGCATTCGCCCCTCGGTGCGGGTTGCGCAGCAGGCCATGAGCATCCTGCGCAGCCTGGAGGCCGCCAAGAGCCGCCTCGACGAGCTGACTTCACGACTCACCATTCAACGATAAGGACACGACATGGCACGCAAGCCCCTTGTTACCACGCACGAACCTACCCCCGAGATCGCGCTCCGTCCCGATGCGGCTGCGCCGGCAAATCTGATGGCTGCTGTCCAGACCAGCTATGACGACGAACGCGACTTGGCAAACCAGCTGTGGGGCCAGATTCAAATGGCCGACGCGATTGCAAAACTCACGACGGTCGTGGGTTTGACGAAGTTAAAGGAGATTAAGGAAAGCAAGCTGTATCGGGCGTTTTCCGGCAAATCGGCAGTTGACCGCGAAGGCAACAAAATCCCCGACGTCGGGACTTGGGATGGTTTCTGCCGCGCACTTGGCACCTCGGCGAATAAGGTCGATGAAGACCTGCTGAATTTGCGTGTCTTCGGCGAGGAGGCAATGGAAAACCTGTCCCGCATCGGAGCCGGTTACCGCGAGCTGCGCCAGTTCCGCCGCTTGCCGGAGGACCAGAAGACCGCACTGATCGAGGTGGCCAAGACCGGCGACAAGGATTCCTTCCTGGAGCTGGCCGAAGACCTGATCGCCAAGCACGCCAAGGAAAAGGAATCGCTGACCCAGCGCGCCGAGGAAGCCGAGGCCAACCTGGAAGCCCGCTCCCGCGTGCTGGAAGACAAGAACAGCAAGATCGACCAGCTCACCGAGGAAGTGGCGAAGATCAAGAAGCGCGTGAAGGCGCTGCCGCCTGCCGACGTCGGCGAGGAAATCCGCAAGGAAGTCACGACGCTGGCCGCCCAGGCCGAGGTCGGCATCCGCGCCATGCGCGCCGGCCTGCAGGCGCTTGCCGACCATACCGAGGCACACGGCATCGACCACGGCGACTTCACCGCCGGGCTGATCTGCCAACTG
Organism: Burkholderia aenigmatica; assembly: GCF_902499175.1. Lineage (GTDB taxonomy): Bacteria > Pseudomonadota > Gammaproteobacteria > Burkholderiales > Burkholderiaceae > Burkholderia > Burkholderia aenigmatica. Next base: position 7,130 of record NZ_CABVQC010000082.1, on the reverse strand, counting down.
GAGCTGACCCTGCGCCAGCTGCGCAGCGAGTTCGATGTGAAAACCGCACCCGATGGCGACGACACCCCGGAATGGATGCGCCCCGGCGCGTCCGAGGCAGCGGCCACCCGCGTGGCGGCCGACATGGCGGCGGCGGGCTGGAAGCGTGACGCCGAGGGCCGCATGGTGCGCGCCGACGCGGAAACTTTGGGCGCCTAAGCCATGAGCGCCGTCCTGACCGAACGACTGGTGGCCATCGCCTTGGCCGCCCGGCAGGCCGGGCACGGCGGCAAGGGCGCTATTTACGACGCCGCGTGCAAGGAGCTGGGGATGTCCCGTGCAACCCTGGCACGCAAGATCAAGGAGGTAGCCGTCATGGCCCCACGCAAACGCCGCTCCGATGCCGGGCAAAGTGCCTTGACCCTCGACGAGGCCAAGCTGATCTCGGCCGCGCTGATGGAAACCACCCGGAAGAACGACAAGCGGCTGTACTCCATCAAGGACGCCGTGACGATGCTGCGCGCCAACAATGCGATCCGCGCCGAGTTCCTGGACACGGAGACCGGCGAGCTGCGGCCGCTGTCAGAAAGCACCATCCACCGCGCGCTGCGTATGTACGGCCTGCACCCCGACCAGCTGCTGGCCCCGGCGCCGGTGACCGAGCTGGCCAGCAGGCACCCGAACCACGTCTGGCAGATCGACGCCTCGCTGTGCACCTTGTACTACCTGGGCAACGGCGCCAAGGGCCTGCAGGGCATGGAAGGGCAGGTCTACTACAAGAACAAGCCGGGCAACCTGGAGCGCGTATCGGCCAACCGGGTGTGGCGCTACGTGGTCACCGACCACGCCAGCGGCTGGCTGTACGTCGAGTACGTGCTCGGCGCCGAGAGCGGCGAGAACCTGTGCTCGGTGTTCATCAACGCCATGCAGGAACGCGGCGGCGCCGACATGATGCACGGCTGCCCGGTGATGATCGTGACCGACCCAGGTGCGGCCATGACCGGCGCGCTGTTCCGCAACCTGTGCCGGGCGCTGGGCATCTCCCTGGTGATCAACGCGGTGGGCAATGCGCGCGCCAAGGGTCAGGTCGAGAACGCCAACAACCTGGTGGAAACCAAGTTCGAGCCGGGCCTGAAGCTGCGGCCGGTGGCGAGCCTGGACGAATTGAACACACTGGCCAAGGCATGGCGCGAGAACTTCAACGCCACCGAAATCCACCGCCGTCACGGCCAATCGCGCAGCCTGGTTTGGATGACGATTCGCGCCGACCAACTGATCAAGGCGCCCTCGGTCGAGGTCTGCCGCGAGCTGGCGGTGGCCGAGCCGGAAAGCCGCAAGGTCACTCCGAAGCTGCGCGTGTCCTTCCAGGGCCGCGAGTACGACGTCTCGACGGTGCCGGGCGTGATGGTCGGCGAGAAGGTGATGGTCACCCGCAACCCCTGGCGCGACGACGCGGCCCAGGTGGTGCTGGTGGGCGAAGACGGCCGCGACGTGTTCCATGTCGTCCATGAGGTGTTCAAGGACGAACTAGGCTTTTCCGAGAAGGCGGCCGTGTTTGGCGAAAGCTTCAAGCGCCACGCCGACACACCGGCGCAGACCGCCCTCAAGGACATCGAGCAGCTGGTCACCGGCACCGACAGCCAGGCGGCCGCCGAGGCCGCCCGCAAGGCCAAGTCCCTGCCGTTTGGTGGCCAACTCGACCCGTACAAGCACATCGACGACGCCACGCTGCCGACCTACCTGCCGCGCCGTGGCACCGCCCACGACCTGGTGGCGCCGAAGGTGGAACTGCCGCCGCTTTCCCACGTGGATGCCGCCAAGCAGATCAAGCCGAGGGTCGAGTCTGCCGGCGGCGAATGGACTGCCGACCGCTTCCGCTGGCTGCAGCAGCGCTACCCGGCCGGCGTCCCACAAGACCAGCTCGACACGATCGTCGCCGAGCTTTCCGGCCCCCGCGCGGGCCATCAGAAACCGCTGCAGCTGCTGCGTGCGGCAGGAGGTGAGTGATGTTGAAGCTGAAGAACGTGCTGTTGAAGGCCGGCTGCAAGCAGGCTGACCTGGCCAAGGCGCTGAACGTTTCGCAGGCGACCGTGGCGCAAATCGTCAATCACGGCGAATGGCCGAAGAGCCTGGATGAACTGGACCTGCAGGAACGCATTTGCGACTTCCTGGAGGCCAAGGGCGTCGCGCAGGCCGAGCTGGCCAGCGTCTTCGAGGAGGTGGATCAGGCTGACGTGCGCGAGCGCATCAACGCCTTCCTCGCCGAGATCGGCGCCGATCCGGCCGATCTGGCCAATGTTCTTGAAGCAAAGGTGAGCGAGCCGCGCGCTGTCTTGGCGGATACGGCGGCCCGCTCGGTCCCCAAGTCGAAACCCGCTACCGAGTCCAACCAGGAGGAATCCATGTTACTGCGTAAACAAACCCTGTTTCCAGCCACCCGCAAGCATTTCGGGCTTTTTCGCGATCCGTTCCAGGATGACATCCAGTCCCACGAGGACATGTACGTCAGCCCGGACATCCGCTATATCCGCGAGGCCATGTTCCAGACCTCCAAGCACGGCGGCCTGCTCGCAGTGGTGGCCGAGAGCGGCGCCGGCAAGACCACGCTGATGCGCGACCTGGAAGACCGCATTGTCCGCGAGAACCAGCCGATTCTGCTGATCAAGCCCTATGTGCTGGGGATGGAGGACAACGACCAGAAGGGCAAGACGCTGAAGGCGACCCACATCGCCGAGGCGATCATGGCCACCGTCGCGCCCCTGGAGCGCCCGAAGAGCAGCCCCGAGGCGCGCTTCCGCCAGCTGCACCAGGTGCTGCGCGAGTCCCACGCCGCCGGCTACCGCCACTGCCTGGTGATCGACGAGGCGCACTCGCTGCCGATTCCGACCATCAAGCACCTGAAGCGCTTCTTCGAGCTGGAGCTGGGTTTCAAGAAGCTGCTGTCGATCATCCTGATCGGCCAGCCCGAGCTGAAGGCCAAGCTGTCTGAGCGCAACCAGGACGTGCGCGAGGTGGTGCAGCGCTGCGAGATGGTGGAACTGGCACCGCTCGACGGCGGCCGCCTCGACGAGTACCTGAAGTTCAAGTTCGACCGCCTGGGCAAGCCGATCGGCGAGGTGATCGACCCCAGCGGCATCGATGCCTTGCGCGCCAAGCTGACCATCACCAGCACCCGGCGCGATCGCCCGGAGACGGTCTCGCTGCTGTACCCGCTGGCCGTGGGCAACCTGCTGACCGCGTGCATGAACCTGGCCGCCGAGATCGGCGTGCCGACCGTGACCGCCGACGTGGTGAAGGGGGTGTGACATGGGCGCTCTGCTGAAGATCGTCCAGCCGCCCACCGTGGTCGCCCAGGAGAGCGCCTGCCGCGTGCTCAACGCCGGCCTGGTGGATCGCCTGGGCGCCATGAACGCGGCCGTCCGCACCTTGCGCGACATGGGCTACCGCGTGGTCGCCCAGACGCTGTTCCCGGTGCGCGGTGGCAAGCCCGAGGTGCTGATCGACCGCGACCGCCAGGCGTCCATTGGCCCGCTGCTGGATCGCTCGCGCGGCCGCCAGTGGCGTACCGAGGCCGGCAAGAAGCGCGGCTTCACCGAGTTCCAAGGCGTAACCGTGACGTGGGAGGAAGCATGAGCGGCCCGACCATCACCATATGCCCGACGATGGCCAACCCGGAAGCCTTCAGCACGATCCCGGAGCTGCGCGAGGAACTGCACCGCGCCAATGCCACGATCCTCAAGATGGCCGACCAGTTGCACTCGCTGTCCTGCGTCACGCAGGACATCAGCGAGCGCCTGTCGCGCATGGTGCTCGGCCATATGGCCGGCGACCAAGGCGCGGTGAAGCGTGAGCTGGACGACATCGTGGCCAAGCACGTCAAGGTGGTGCAGCAGCCGCAGGGAGGGCTGCACTGATGCGCACCCGCTGCCCGAGCTGCGGCGCGACCTTGTCGCTCGACGCCCTGATTGCCCACGACGCGTCCCGCGAAGCCTTGGCGGCCGCCTTCAAGCTGTCCGGCCAGCTCGGCTCCGCCCTGGTGCGCTACCTGGCGCTGTTCCGCCCGGAGTCGCGCGAGCTGACGATGGATCGCGTGGCGCGCCTGGTCGGCGACCTGCTGCCCGACCTGCAGGCCCAGCGGATCAGCCGCAACGGCCAAGTCCATGACGCACCGCTGGAGGCATGGGTGTGGGCGATCGAACAGGCGCTCGCCGCCCGCGACGCGGGCCGGCTGACCCTGCCGCTCAAGAGCCACGGCTGGCTCTACGAGGTGATCAGCAACTGGCGTCCGCAGGCAGGCCAGGTGGTGGCCACCGGCGAGCCGCGCCAGGCGCTGGCCAAGACACCGTCCAAGACCCTGTCGGCGATCGCCGCCCTGGAGGACCGCGCACGTGGTTGAGAAGTGGCTCGAACGGGAGATTGCGCGCGGCCTGCAGGGGCTGATTGCCCTGCGGCTGTCCGGCGCTCCCGCCGACGACAGCGTGACGCTCACCCTGGACGTCTGGCTTGCCGCGATCGAGAGCCTGTCCGTGAACTGGAACGAGCAGCTGGACGCCGAGCGTGTCCGCCGGGCGTTCCGCACGCTGTACCGCATTTGCGACCGCTGGCCGCCGCCGAAGGTGTTCCTGGACAACCTGGGCAACCGCGATCCGCCGAAGGCCCTGCCGCCTCCTCCGATCAGTGAGGAGCAGCGGAAGAAGAACGTGGCCTTGCTTCGGGAATTGATGAAGAAGCTGGGCCGGGAAAAGAGCATGTATTCAAAGAAGGAGCCTTAGATGGACAACGCAATTCCAGCCGGTTACTGGCGAGACGGGGAAGGCCGGCTGATCCCCGAGAACATGGTCAAGCCGATCGACAGGGCGCGCGACGACCTGGTGCGCGAACTGGTCGGGAAGGCCAAGGCCGCCTCGGCCGTCCTGGCCGACTTCAAGGCCAAGGCTTTCGGCGACATCGGCGCCTTCGTCGAAATGTCGGGCGAGCAGTACGGCGTGAAGCTGGGCGGCGTGAAGGGCAACGTGACGCTGCTGTCGTTCGACGGCCGCTTCAAGATCGTCCGACAGATTCAGGAACACCTGGTGTTCGACGAGCGCCTGCAGGCGGCCAAGCAGCTGATCGACGAGTGCATCCAAACTTGGACCGAAGGCAGCAGCGACGAGATCAAGGCGCTGATCAATGACGCCTTCCAGGTGAACAAGGAAGGAAAGATCAACACCGCCCGCGTGCTCGGCTTGAAGCGCCTCAACATCAACGACGAGAAGTGGCTGCGCGCCATGCAGGCGATCGCCGACAGCGTCCAGGTGGCCGGCAGCAAGCCGTACATCCGCATCTACGAGCGGGTCGGCGACACCGACCAATACCAGCCGATCAGCCTCGACGTGGCTGCGGTTTAACACCTGAGTTAAGCCGCACCGTAGGCGTCGGCTTGAATGAACTGTTATGACACAACTGGAGGAACGATGAGCATCCAACCAATTTACAAAGACCTTTGGCCCGAGCTGGCAAAAGCTGCATGCGCGATGGTTCGCGCCCACATGGACAACGAGACGATGGTGCCCGCTCTCGATGACGTAGCGGAACAGTATCCGAACCTGACTCGCGAGCAGTTGACGTGCTTGTGGATGGGGGTGAATGCAAAGGCTCGAGAAGGCTTGATTGGGGCATAACCGAGTTTTTAACCAGCAAGGAGCAATCCATGAACAAGCAAGACCTGATCAAGCACCTGGCCGCCCACGCGGATGTCACCAACAAGCAGGCCGAGGCCGTGCTCAATGCCCTCACAACCACGGTGCTCGACACCGTGCGGGCCGGCAACGAGCTGGCGATCACCGACCTGGGCAAGTTCGGCAGCGCCCAGCGCGCCGCCAAGACCGGCCGCAACCCGAAGACCGGCGAGACCATCCAGATCGCCGCCAAGCGTGCGCCGAAGTTCTCGCCGGCCAAGGCCCTCAAGGACGCGGCCGCAGCCTAAACCCTCGCCTCAAGCCGCTCGCCTTCGCGGGCGGCTTCGGGAGATGGTTTTTCAGGAGAGAACGATGCCAGCCCCTAACCGCCAGCGCCTGATCCGCTTGATTCACGTGGCCAAGCGCGACCTGTCGATGGACGACGACACCTATCGCGCCATCCTGCAGCGGATTGGAAAGAAGGCGTCGTCGGCCGATCTGACCATTCCAGAACTGGAGAAGGTTTTGGAACACCTGAAGCGCAGTGGCTTCAAGGTGCGTTCCAAGGCCAAGCCGGCCCAGGCAAAGCCCTCCCGGCCGCTCGCCCAGGATGGGGAGAGCAAGAAAATCCGCGCCCTTTGGCTGTTCCTGCATGAGCTGGGCGCCGTCAAGAATCCCTCAGAGGAAGCGTTGGCCACCTACGTCAAGCGCATCGCCGGGGTGGATGCTCTGCAGTGGATCAGCGGCGAGCAGGCCGAGCGCCTGATCGAGACCATGAAGAAGTGGGCCATGCGCTTCCTGCCGCAGGCCGTGAAAGCGCTGGTGCCGCAGGTCGGCGCCCTGCAGCTGTCCGACCTCGAACGCGGCCAGCTCAATGCCGTACTGAACAGGGCGTTCACGCGCCAGACCTTTGACCCAATGCACTCTGCCTGGGAGAGCTTGAACGACGTTTTGAAGAGAGGGAGATAGACATGGCCGAAGCTGCATTCCAAGACGATCGCCAGAAGGGCGATTTCAAGAGCAAGGGGCCGGAGCTGCTGGTCGATCTGGCCGAACAGTGCGCCCTGGCGCTGAAAGAGAGCGCCGGCCTCGACAAGGACAAGGCCGATCAAGTCGGGCGCGAGATTGCCGACCGCATGGCCGCGCACTGGGGCGGCCAGAACATCTATTTCCCGATGGGCCTGTCCTACAAGCTCTCGCAGCGCGATCGCCAGATTTACGACGACTTCACCGGCGCCAACCACAGCGAGCTGGCCCGGAAGTACGGCGTCTCCCTTCAGTGGATTTACAAGATCGTGAAGACGGTGCGCCAGGAGGAGATGGCGCGGCGGCAGGGCGACCTATTCACCGAATAAAAAACGGGCCAATCGCGGCCCGTTTGTCTTTTCATCCTCTGCAAGTTTCTTTCAGTGGGGCCTTCCGGACTCTTCCCGTATCATCCCGGTTGTTCCCACTTATCTTTCGTCCCCCTGGGAAATATCTCTCCTTCTCTCA
>NZ_CABVQC010000081.1 GCF_902499175.1 Burkholderia aenigmatica | reverse complement strand
GGCCGGCACGCTGGCCGCACTGGCGGGCGGCGGCGACGTCGAACTGTACGAACTCGGCGAACCGGGCGCGGAGCCGCGGCTCGCGTCGGTCGGCCGCGCCGACGGCCCGCTGCTGCCGGGCGCCGCGCCGCTGTCGTTCGATGCATTCGCGCGGCGCGCGCTGACCGAGAAGTTCGACCTGTGCCAGTTCGAATTCGAATCGCAGCCGTGGCGCTTCGACCGCGCGACGGTGAAGCGCCTGCGCGTGCCGCTCGCGCTCGTCGCGGCGACCCTCGGCGTGGCGGTGATCGGGATGAACCTGCACTGGTGGAAGCTGTCGCGCGAACGCGATGCGCTGTCCGCGCAGATCACCGAGACGCTGCTGTCCGCGTTCCCGAAGACGACGACGGTGCTCGATCCGCCCGCGCAGATGCAGCGCCAGCTCGACCAGTTGCGCCTCGCGGCCGGCGAGCTGTCGCCGAACGATTTCCTCGCGCTGTCGAGCGGGCTGTCGCGTTCGATGGGCGCGCTGCCGCTGAACGGCATCGCGTCGCTCGACTATCACGACCGGAAGCTCGACGTCGGCTTCAAGCCGGAGGTCAAGGTCGATCCCGATTTCACGCAGCGCCTCGCGCGTAACGGACTGTCCGGCGAAGTCGACAGCAACACGGGCAAATGGACGATCCGGAGCCGCTCATGAAAACGGAACAACTGAACCAGACGCTGGCCCAGTTCTGGGGCGAGCGCTCCCAGCGCGAAAAGATGCTGCTCGGCTGGGGCGGCGCCGTGCTGGCGGTCGCGATCGCGTATTCGGTGCTGTGGTCGCCCGCGCAGGACGGCCGCGCACGGATCCAGCGCGAGCTGCCGACGATGCGCCGCGAGCTCGCGCAGATGACCGCGCAGGCGAACGAGGCGAAGTCGCTGACGGCCGCCGCGCAGGGTGTGGCACCGACCGGCCTCGCGCTGAAGGATGCACTGACCGCGTCGCTGTCCGATCACGGGCTGCAGGGCGCGCAGGTGCAGATCGTCGGCAACGGCGTGCAGGTCCAGATGAAGAACGTGTCGTTCCCGGCGTGGACGCAGTGGCTCGACGATGCGCGCCGGCAGTTCAAGGTGCAGGTTGGCGAGGCACATGCGACCGCGCTGAAGGACGACGGCCAGGTCGACCTGACGGCCGTGATGCAACCGTCTACGCAGAAATGACGCAGTGGATGACGCAAGTGGCGGTCGGCCGATGAGGCCGGGGATCAAGCGGCTCGCCACCGCATTGCCGTGGGTACTGGCAGGAGGCTTGGCGACGGCGGTGACGCTCGTCGCGCTCGCGCCGGCCGCGTGGATCGCACCGCAGTTCGCGCGCGCGACCGGCGGGCACGTGAATCTCGTCGATCCCGACGGGTCGCTGTGGCACGGCTCGGGCACGCTGATGCTCGCGCCGGGGGCCGACCAGAGCGCGGCGACGCTGCTGCCGGGCCGGGTCGAATGGACCACGGGTTTCTGGCCGCTGCTGACCGGGCGCGTGCAGATGCGCATGCGGCAGACCGAGGCGATGCCCGATGCGGTCACGCTCGATGCGACGTGGCGCGGCGCGGTGCTGTCGGCGGGCACGATGGCCGTGCCCGCATCGCTGCTCGCGGGGCTCGGCACGCCGTTCAACACGCTCGACCTGCAGGGCGACGTGCGGCTCGGCTGGAGCGACTGGCGCCTGATCGGCAACAACGCGTTCGGCCAGCTGACGGTGACGATCGACTCGATGAGTTCGCGCGTCTCGCGCGTGAAGCCGCTCGGTTCGTACCGCGCGGTGCTGCAGGCGAAGGGGGCCGGCGCCGACCTCGACCTGTCGACGACGCACGGCCCGCTGTTCCTCGACGGTCACGGCAACTTCGGCCCGGGCCAGGGATCGTTCCGCGGCACCGCGCATTCGGCGCCCGAACAGCAGGCGAACCTCGCGGGGCTGCTGAACCTGCTCGGCCACCCGATCGGGAACAACGAGGTGTCGCTGATGTTCGGCGACGCGCAGCGCTGACGCGCGCGTCGCCCTTCCCTTCCTACTTCTGCGCGAGCGGCGCGGCAACCGACGGTGCGGTGGCCGCGGGTGCGGCCGCACCGGACGCCGGCACGGGTGCCGCCATGTCGCCGTTCTCGCGCGCCATCTCCGCTACGTTCCAGCCGCCGCCGAGCGCCTTCACGAGCCCGACCGACGACGTCATCCGCTGCCCGGAGATCGTCGCGAGCTTCTGCTGCGCGGTGAACGCGGTGGTTTGCGCGGTCAGCACGTTCAGGTAGGCGACCGTGCCCGCCTTGTACTGGTTCGTGACGATCGCGAGCGAATGCTCGGCGCTGTCGACCGCCTGCCGCTGCACGTCGATTTCCTGCGCAAGGATGCGCTGCGACGCGAGGTTGTCCTCGACGTCCTGGAACGCGGTGAGCACCGCGAGGCGGTACGCGGCGACGTCCTGGTCGTAGGTCGCACGCGCGGCGTCGGTCTGCGCGGCGCGCAGCCCGGCGTCGAACAGCGTGGCCGCGAGCTGCGGGCCGACCGTCCAGAAGCGCGCCGGCAGCGTGAACAGCTGCGACCACACCGAGCTCTGGAAGCCGCCGGTGGCCGACAGCGTGAGGGTCGGGAAGAACGCGGCGATCGCGACGCCGATCTGCTCGTTCGCGGCCGCTGCACGGCGCTCGGCCGCGGCGATGTCGGGCCGGCGTTCGAGGATCGCGGACGGCACGTCGACCGGCGTGATCGGCGGCTCGGCCGTGAGCGGATTCGGTGGCAGCGAGAAGGTCGATGCCGGCTCGCCGATCAGCGTCGCGATCGCATGCTCGTACTGCGCGCGCGCGACGCCGTTGTCGATCGACGCGGCCTGCGCGCTCTGCAGTTGCGTCTGCGCCTGGATCACGTCCGCGCGTGCGGCGACGCCCTGCGCGTACTGGTTCTGCGTGAGTTTCAGCGACTGTTCGTACGACTTCACGGTGTCGTCGAGCAGCTTCTGCAGCGCGTCGGACGTGCGCAGCTGGAAATAGGTCTGCGCGAGCAGCGCCTGCTGCGACAGCCGCGCATTCGCGAGATCGGCCGCGGCGGCCGCTTCGCCGGCGCGCTGTGCGCTGACCGTACGGCTCACCTTGCCCCACAGGTCGGGCTCCCAGCTTGCGTCGAGGCCGATGCTGTAGCTGTTGTTGATCGAGCCGGTCGAACCGCTGCCGAAACTCGACGATGAACCCGACGACACCGACGCGCGCGGCGTGCGGGCGCGCGAGCCCGATGCGGTCAGCCCGACGGTCGGGAAATACGCGGCCCGCGCCTCGGTGACGAGCGCGCGCGCCTGCCGGTACGCGGCGGCCGATTGCGCGATGGTCTGGTTCGATGCGTTGAGCTTGTCGATCAGCGCATCGAGCTGCGGATCGTTGTAGACCGACCACCACGCGCCGCGGTCGGTGCGGTCGGCGGGCTGCGCGACCTTCCAGCCGGCCGGCGCCTCCTTGTACGCGGCGGGGATCGACGTGTCGGGCCGGTGATAGTCGGGCCCGACGGCGCAGCCGGCGAGCAGCACGGCCGTCGCAACGGCGACGGCGGCGCTCAGCGGGCGAAGGGCGCGCGGGAGGGTGGCGTACGGCATGGTGATTTTCCTGTCTGGGCGCGACGTCCGGCGAGCGGCGTCGCGCGATGCGGTCGTCGTGCCGCTGGCGGACAAATGGTAACTGACGGCGGGAAAGCTGCGCAGCCCCAAGGGTACGGTGCGCGGCGACAGGAATGTGTTACCGGCACGAGCGGCCGGTTTACCGGCCATTACGGCCAGCGGGCGGGAAGACGGGTGTGCGACGCCGGCCGTGCGGGGTGCGGCCGGCGCTCAGTCGGAGCAGTCAGGAAGGCGGGAGACGCGCGATGTCAGTGGCAGCGCGCGGGCAGCGGGAGCGGTTCGGCGGCGGACCGCCATGTCGACGGCTCCGTCGCGGCCGGCTGGCCCGTGCGGCGAGCGCCGTCTTTCGCGTTGCGCTGCCGGCGATGATCGAACCATGCGAACCCGAGCGCCGCGAGCGAGCCGCCCGGGACCACCAGCATCGTCACGTACAGCGCGATCTTCCAGCCGCGGTGCGGCCCGGAAAACGCATGATGAGCGGTATCGGTCAGGTTGCGGCGCAGCGCGCCGGCGGCATTTTTCAGGAACAGCATCGCGAACATCCTCGGGGTGCCCGCAGCGCGGGCGCATCGGTCAGAACATAGTCTCCGGCAGTGCAACATGCACGTCGTAACTGGTTGCCTCAAATAATATTGACTAAGCAATTAATTTTCAAGATACTGGGCGCGTTTAAATCTGAAACGCACTATTGCTGCGCGCGCAATCGCATGACCGGCGGCCTCTACGATCCCGAGAACATCGCGCTGGAAACCAGCCTCGGCTATTACCTGTCGAAGGCGAAGCAGGCGCTCGTCGAGCGGATGGACCGTGCGCTCGAACCGCTCGACCTCACCGCGCAGCAGATCGGCGTGATCCTGCTGTTGTCGCGCGGCTATGCGCGCACGCCGTTCGAGCTGTCCCGCAAGATGTCGTACGACAGCGGTTCGATGACGCGGATGCTCGACCGGCTCGAACGCAAGGGGCTGGTCGCACGCTCGCGCAGCGAGCAGGATCGCCGGATGATCGAGCTGACGCTGACCGAACGCGGCGCCGACGCCGCCCGGGCGCTGCCGTCGCTGATCGCGACTGCGCTCAACGCGCAGCTCGACGGTTTCTCGGCGGACGAGCTCACGACGCTCACCGGCCTGCTGCAACGCTTCATCGCCAACGGGCCCGGCTCGACCGGTTGCCCGAAACCCGACGAAGAGGCGGACGGCTGATGTGCGCGGAGGCCCCATGTCTAGGTTAAGCGTTCGCTTATTTATCTGTCTGGGCAGAAGATGACAGGGCACGCGCTCCCCTTTTCCGTTGATCCGTTCCACCCGGCCGGGCTGCGCTGCGGCGCACGCCCGTGCGTTGTGCCGGCGCGTCGCGCGCGCCGCGTCTAGGAGATTTCGATGTCCGCCACCACGGCATCTGCCGCCTCGCCGGCCGCTTCGCCCGCACCGCTGTCAGGCGGTGCACTCGCGCTGCTCACCGTCGGGCTCGCGCTCGGCACCTTCATGGAAGTGCTCGACACGTCGATCGCGAACGTCGCGGTGCCGACCATTTCGGGCAGCCTCGGCGTCGCGACGAGCGAAGGCACGTGGGTGATCTCGTCGTACTCGGTGGCTTCCGCGATCGCGGTGCCGCTCACCGGCTGGCTCGCGCGGCGGGTCGGCGAGGTGCGCCTGTTCACGCTGTCGGTGCTCGCGTTCACGGTCGCATCGGCGCTGTGCGGCCTCGCGACCAACTTCGAGACGCTGATCGCGTTTCGGCTGCTGCAGGGCCTCGTGTCGGGGCCGATGGTGCCGCTGTCGCAGACCATCCTGATGCGCAGCTACCCGCCCGCGAAGCGCGGGCTCGCGCTCGGGCTATGGGCGATGACGGTGATCGTCGCGCCGATCTTCGGCCCGCTGCTGGGCGGCTGGATCAGCGACAACTACACGTGGCCCTGGATCTTCTACATCAACCTGCCGATCGGCCTCTTCTCGGCGACCTGCGCGTATTTCCTGCTGCGCGGCCGCGAGACGAAGACGTCGAAGCAGCGGATCGACGCGATCGGCCTCGCGCTGCTCGTGATCGGCGTGTCGTGCCTGCAGATGATGCTCGACCTCGGCAAGGACCGCGACTGGTTCAACTCGACGTTCATCGTCGCGCTGGCGCTGATCGCGGTCGTGTCGCTCGCGTTCATGCTCGTGTGGGAGGCGACCGAGAAGGAGCCGGTGGTCGACCTGTCGCTCTTCAAGGACCGCAACTTCGCGCTCGGCGCGATGATCATCTCGTTCGGCTTCATGGCGTTCTTCGGCTCGGTCGTGATCTTCCCGCTGTGGCTGCAGACGGTGATGGGCTACACGGCCGGCAAGGCCGGCCTCGCGACCGCGCCGGTCGGGCTGCTCGCGCTCGTGCTGTCGCCGCTGATCGGCCGCAACATGCACCGGCTCGACCTGCGGATGGTCGCGAGCTTCGCGTTCATCGTGTTCGCCGGCGTGTCGATCTGGAACTCGACGTTTACGCTCGACGTGCCGTTCAACCATGTGATCCTGCCGCGTCTCGTGCAGGGGATCGGCGTCGCGTGCTTCTTCGTGCCGATGACGACGATCACGCTGTCGAGCATCCCCGACGAGCGGCTCGCAAGTGCATCGGGGCTGTCGAACTTCCTGCGCACGCTGTCCGGTGCGATCGGCACTGCGGCCAGCTCGACGTTCTGGGAGAACGACGCGATCTACCACCACGCGCGGCTGTCGGAATCGGTGAGCGTGTATGCGCAGAGCACGACCGACTACCAGGGCGCGCTGTCGCAGCTCGGCATCGTCGGCCAGACGGCCAATGCGCAGCTCAACCAGCTCGTCACTCAGCAGGGCTTCATGATGGCGACCAACGACTTCTTCCTGCTGTCGGCGTTCATGTTCGGCGCACTCGCGTTGCTCGTGTGGGTCACGAAGCCGAGGAAGGGTGCGGGGCCGGCGATGGGGCATTGACCGCGCGGCGGGCAGCCGTTGCGCCCGCCTCGTTCGTTTTACCGCCCGCCTCGGCGGGCCTCACTCCCTCGCCCGCAACCCGCCAAACGCCAGATCGTCACCGGGCGCGATCGGCAACGTCGCCCGCGCCACTTCAAGCCACGCGCGCGCCGCGTGCGACAGATACCCCTTCTTCAGCCAGCCGAGCGCGATCGCCCACGTGATCTCCGGCTCGACGATCGGCCGGCACGTGAACTGGCCCGCGTCGAGCCGCCGGCAATACGGCTCGGGCAGCAGCGCGATGCCGACCCCCGCATGCACGAGCGCGGCCATGAAATCCCAGTGGCCGCTGCGGCTCACGATCGACGGCGTGAAACCGACCTGCCGGCACGCGTCCAGCACCGCGTCGTGCAGCGCGAGGCTTTCCGCGTAGAACACGAACGACTCGCGCGCGAGATCCCCGAGCGGCACGGCTGCGTGATCCTCCCAGCGCGACTCGCGTGGCGCGACGAGCCACAGCGGCGCGCGCACCATCGGCAGCCGCTCGAAGGTGCCGGGATCGACCGGCTCCAGCAGCCCGCCCAGCTCCAGCTCGCCCGACGTCAGCGCGGCCTCGATCATCCGCGCGCCCTGCTCGAACAGCTTCAGCTCGATGTTCGGATAGCGCTGCTTGTACGCGGCGATGATCGGCGTGAACAGCGAGCCGCCGAGCGGCGGAATCCCGATCGTCAGCTCGCCGCGCCCGAGCGTGCCGAGATCGTTCAGCTCCGACTGCAGCTGCGCCTGCGCGGCGAGCACGTCCTGGCCGCGCTGGAACACGATCCGCCCCGCGTCGGTCAGCACCATCTGCCGGCCGTCGCGCAGCAGCAGCGGCGAGCCGATCTCGTCCTCGAGCGCCTTCACCATCTTGCTGATGGTCGGCTGGGTCACGAACAGCTTGTCGGCGGCCGCCGTGAAACTCTGCTGGCGAACCACCTCGACGAAGTACCGCAACGCGCGCAATTCCATCGATGACTCCCCAAATTGGTGCGGCGATCTAAACGAATTCCGAATTGGAATGACAAGGATAGAGACAAGTCATTTTATTTATGGTTAGGGGAAACCCTATACTCCCACCATCAACGGAATATCTGTAGGGAGCCTGCCATGACCAAGCCGACCGCCGCACTCGCCGCCCGCCCCGCTGCTTCGGGCAGCATGGCGCACACGGGCCGGATCGCGCTGCAGGCCGCCGCGCTCGGCGTGCTGTGGATGGCGGTCGACTGGGCTGTGCGCAAGATCGGGCTGCCGATTCCGTCCGGCGTGATCGGCCTCGCGGTGCTCCTGGTGCTGCTGTTCTCGGGCCGCGTCGCGCCCGCGTGGGTGAAGGACGGCGCGAACTGGCTGCTGTCCGACATGCTGCTGTTCTTCGTACCGGCCGCCGTCGCGGCCGTGCAGTACGGCGGGCTGTTCCGCGAGGACGGCTGGCGCATCGCGCTGGTGATGCTCGCCGGCACCGCGTTCGTGATGGTCGCGGTGGCCGTCGCGGTCGACCTCGCCGCAAAGCTCGAGCGCCGGCTCGCCGCACAGCGCGTGTTCGCCGAACGCCGCCGCGCGCGCCTGAGCGCCGTGTCCGCCCACTGAGCCGGAGCCTGCCATGTTCGCCGCATTGTCGAACCTGTCCGCCGACCAGGCGAACACCGCGATCTCGTTCGGCTGCTTCGTGCTGACGGTCGTGCTGTACTTCGCGTCGAAGCGGCTCTACGCATACAAGAAGACGCTGCTGTTCTCGCCGCTCGTGTTCGTGCCGGGCGTGCTGGTGCTGCTTGTCCTGCTGACCGGCATCCCGTATTCGGTCTACTTCCGCGACACGCGCTGGCTGATGTGGCTGCTCGGCCCGGCGACGATCGCGTTCGCGGTGCCGATCTACGACTATCGTGACCTGATCCGCCGCCACTGGCTGTCGCTGTCGGTCGGCGTCGCGGTCGGGATCGGCGCGGGCGTGTGCGGGTCGCTGCTGCTCGCGAAGCTGCTGCACCTGTCGCCCGACCTGCAGCGCTCGCTGATGACGCGCTCGGTGTCGACGCCGTTCGCACTTGCCGTGTCGGACAAGATCCACGCGCCGAAGGATCTCACTGCGCTGTTCGTGATCGCGACCGGCATCTGCGGGATGCTGCTCGGCGAGCTGGTGCTCGCGCTGGTGCCGATGCGCACGCGGCTGGCGCGCGGCGCGCTGTTCGGCGCGGCCGCCCACGGCGTGGGCACCGCGAAGGCTCGCGAGATCGGCAGCGAGGAAGGTGTCGTGTCGAGCCTGACGATGATGATCGCGGGCGTCGCGATGGTGCTGATCGCGCCGCTCCTGACGCTGCTGCCGATCTGATCCGGCGGCCGACGCCCGCCAGGCGCCAGTCCAGCCCGATCGTGCCTGCCGCCTTCGGCGCGGCAGACCCCATGCGGCGGAAACGGCGCCACCTCCCGGCCCTGCCCGCGCCTCCGTTCGCCGGCCCGGCGGCCGTTCCGCACCCGGCATGGCCGCCTTCTCCCGCCCGCCCTACCCTGCATCGGGCCGACACCCGGCCGACAATCGGCTGAGATAGCCGCAAATCCCCCCTCTTTTCCACCCATCGGGCTCGGCCCGGATGCCGAACAATGCATGCTACGAGACATCACGCACGCATTCACATGGCCTCCACGACCGCAAACCCGACCGCCGACAAGCCGGCTTCATCCGGCAAGTTCAAGCGCATCGCGCTCATCGCCGTCATCGCGCTGGGCGCGGCGGCCGCCGCAGCCGGCGGCATGTACGTGTTCCTGAGCAAGGAAGGCGTCGGCCATGCGAGCACGCCCGCCGAGCCGGCACCGCTGGCCGCGCCGGTGTTCTTCCCGCTCGACCCGCTGACCGTGAACCTGCAGTCCGACGACGGCGCGCAGCACTACCTGCGCGTCGGCCTGTCGCTGAAGCTCACCGACCCGAAGGCGCAGGAGCAACTGACCGCGCGGATGCCGGAGATCCGCAGCCGGATCCTGCTCGCGCTGTCGAACAAGCATCCCGAGGAACTCGCGACGCCGGACGGCAAACGTTCGCTTGCGAAGGAACTGCGGGACCTGATCGAGCAGCCGACGCAGCCGGGCAACCAGCGCGCGAAGGTCGACGACGTGCTGTTCACCGAGTTCGTCGTCCAGTAACGCGGCCGCGAAAGGAGCGCGTATGGGTCACCAGGAGTTCATGTCCCAGGAGGAGGTCGATGCCCTCCTCAAGGGCGTCACGGGCGAAACCGATGCAGTCGACGAACAGCGCGACACATCGGGCGTCCGTCCCTACAACATCGCGACGCAGGAGCGGATCGTCCGCGGCCGGATGCCCGGCCTCGAGATCATCAACGACCGCTTTGCGCGCCTGCTGCGGATCGGCATCTTCAACTTCATGCGGCGCACGGCGGAAATCTCCGTCAGCCAGGTGAAGGTGCTGAAGTACAGCGAGTTCACCCGCAACCTGCCGATCCCGACGAACCTGAACCTCGTGCACGTGAAGCCGCTGCGCGGCACGTCGCTGTTCGTGTTCGACCCGAACCTCGTGTTCTTCGTCGTCGACAACCTGTTCGGCGGCGACGGGCGCTTTCACACGCGCGTCGAGGGCCGCGATTTCACGGCCACCGAGCAGCGGATCATCGGCAAGCTGCTGAACCTCGTGTTCGAGCACTACACGACCGCCTGGAAGAGCGTGCGGCCGCTGCAGTTCGAATTCGTGCGCTCGGAGATGCACACGCAGTTCGCGAACGTCGCGACACCGAACGAGATCGTCATCGTCACGCAGTTCTCGATCGAGTTCGGGCCGACGGGCGGCACGCTGCACATCTGCATGCCGTACTCGATGATCGAGCCGATCCGCGACGTGCTCAGCTCGCCGATCCAGGGCGAGGCGCTCGAAGTCGACCGCCGCTGGGTGCGCGTGCTGTCGCAGCAGGTGCAGGCCGCCGAAGTCGAGCTGACCGCGAACCTCGCCGAGATCTCGTCGACCTTCGAGAAGATCCTGAACCTGCGCGCGGGCGACGTGCTGCCGCTGGAAATCGAGGACACGATCACTGCCAAGGTCGACGGCGTGCCGGTGATGGAATGCGGCTACGGAATTTTCAATGGTCAATATGCGTTGCGCGTGCAGAAGATGATCAGCGCGGGCGATTCGATGAAGGAAGGTGGATATGAGTGAGCTGAACCAGACGCCCGAGGACGACGCACAAGCGATGGCCGACGCGGCCCTCGCGGCATCGGCCGCCGCGCAGGCGGCACCGGCCGCGGCGGAAGAAGATCCGGGCATGGACGACTGGGCGGCCGCGCTGGCCGAGCAGAACCAGCAGCCAGTGCAGGCGGGCGCGACGGGCGCCGGCGTGTTCCAGCCGCTGTCGAAGGCCGCGGCGACCTCGACGCACAACGACATCGAGATGATCCTCGACATCCCGGTCAAGATGACCGTGGAGCTCGGCCGCACGAAGATCGCGATCCGCAACCTGCTGCAGCTCGCGCAGGGCTCGGTCGTCGAACTCGACGGCCTCGCCGGCGAGCCGATGGACGTGCTCGTGAACGGCTGCCTGATCGCGCAGGGCGAGGTCGTGGTCGTCAACGACAAGTTCGGCATCCGCCTGACCGACATCATCACGCCGGCCGAACGCATCCGGAAGCTGAATCGATGAACGTAGTAGCGCCCGGCCGCCGCGTGCGCGTCGCAAGCGTGGCGGCGGCTTCCGCGGCCATTGCGGCGTCGCTTGCCTGCGCGCCGGCCGGCGCCGCCGACATGAACGCGGTAAACAACGCCGGGTCGATCGCATCGAGCGTGATGGTCGGCTCCGCCGCACCGTCGCTCGGCTTCGGCGCGGTGCTGCAGACGCTGGTCGGGCTCGCGGTCGTGATCGGTCTCGTATTCGCGTGCGCATGGCTCGCGCGCCGCTTCGGCTTCCAGCACGCCCGCCGCGGCGGCCCGCTGAAGGTCGTGTCGAGCGTCGCGGTCGGGGCGAAGGAAAGCGCGACGATCGTCGAGATCGGCGACACCTGGCTCGTGCTCGGCGTCGCGCCGGGCAACGTGCGACTGCTGCACACGCTGCCGGCCGGTTCGGCAGCGGCTCACGCGACGACGGCTTCGGCCGACGCGCCCGCCGGCGCCGCCCCGTCCGAAGGCGGCCTGCCCGGCACGTTCGGCTCGCGGTTTCGCGACGCGCTCGCGGGCGAAGCCGCGAAGCGCCTCGGTCGCGGCAAGGACCACTGACATGGCGCCGCGCCCTTTTTCCGACCCCGCATTCCGATGAAACACGCATTCCTGCATCGCGCGGCGCGCTTCGCGCCCGTGCTGATCCTCTGCCTCGCCCCCGCGCTCGCGTATGCGCAGGCGAACGGCCTGCCCGCGTTCAACGCGAGCCCGGGCCCGCACGGCGGCACCACGTATTCGCTGAGCGTGCAGACGATGCTGCTGCTCACGATGCTGTCGTTCCTGCCGGCGATGATGCTGATGATGACGAGCTTCACGCGCATCATCATCGTGCTGTCGCTGCTGCGCCAGGCGCTCGGCACCGCGACGACGCCGCCGAACCAGGTGCTCGTCGGCCTCGCGATGTTCCTCACCTTCTTCGTGATGTCGCCGGTGCTCGACCGTGCGTACAACGACGGCTACAAGCCGTTCTCCGATGGCTCGATGCCGATGGAGCAGGCGGTGCAGCGCGGCGTCGCACCGTTCAAGACCTTCATGCTGAAGCAGACCCGCGAGACCGATCTCGCGCTGTTCGCGAAGATCTCGAAGGCCGCGCCGATGCAGGGGCCTGAAGACGTGCCGCTGTCGCTGCTGGTGCCCGCGTTCGTCACGAGCGAGCTGAAGACCGGCTTCCAGATCGGCTTCACGGTATTCATCCCGTTCCTGATCATCGACATGGTCGTCGCGAGCGTGCTGATGTCGATGGGGATGATGATGGTGTCGCCGTCCACCGTGTCGCTGCCGTTCAAGCTGATGCTGTTCGTGCTGGTCGACGGCTGGCAGCTACTGATCGGCTCGCTCGCGCAGAGCTTTACGTAAGCGGCGGAGGAAACGCGCGATGACGCCCGAACAAGTGATGACCCTGGCGCACCAGGCGATGATGGTCGGCCTGCTGCTGGCCGCCCCGCTGCTGCTGGTCGCGCTCGCGGTCGGCCTCGTCGTGAGCCTGTTCCAGGCCGCGACGCAGATCAACGAGGCGACGCTGTCGTTCATCCCGAAGCTGCTCGCGGTCGCCGCGACGCTCGTGATCGCCGGCCCCTGGATGTTGACGACGATGCTCGACTACCTGCGGCAGACGCTGCTGCACGTCGCGACGCTCGGCGTCGGCTGAGCCGCGCACACACCCGGCGGCGATGTTCTCGGTTACCTACGCGCAGCTCAACGGCTGGCTCACGGCGTTCCTGTGGCCGTTCGTGCGAATGCTCGCGCTCGTCGCGACCGCGCCGGTCGTCGGCCACGCGGCGGTGCCCATCCGCGTGAAGATCGGCCTCGCCGCGTTCATGGCGCTGGTCGTCGCGCCCACGCTCGGCGCGATGCCTGACGTCACCGTGTTCTCCGCGCAGGGCATCTGGATCGTCGTCACGCAGTTCCTGATCGGCGTCGCGATGGGCTTCACGATGCAGATCGTGTTCGCGGCCGTCGAGGCGGCCGGCGACTTCATCGGGCTGTCGATGGGGCTCGGCTTCGCCACCTTCTTCGATCCGCACACGAGCGGCGCGACGCCCGTGATGGGCCGCTTCCTGAACGCGGTCGCGATGCTCGCGTTCCTCGCGGTGGACGGCCACCTGCAGGTGTTCGCCGCGCTCACCGCGTCGTTCCAGTCGCTGCCGGTGTCGGCCGACCTGCTGCACGCGCCCGGCTGGCGCACGCTCGCCGCGTTCGGCACGACCGTGTTCGAGATGGGGCTGCTGCTCGCGCTGCCGGTGGTCGCGGCGCTCTTGATCGCGAACCTCGCGCTCGGCATCCTGAACCGCGCGGCGCCGCAGATCGGCGTGTTCCAGGTCGGCTTTCCCGTCACGATGCTCGTCGGGCTGTTGCTCGTGCAACTGATGATCCCGAACCTCGTGCCGTTCGTGTCGCACCTGTTCGACATGGGGCTCGACGCGATGGGCCGCGTGCTGACCGGCTGGCGCTGAGCGCCTCCCGCCCCCGCTGTTCCCCGTTTCCCGCCTGTTCCGGCCCTGCGTTGCTGGAAAACCCCTAAAGGAATCGCCCGCCCGCGAAAGGTAGCGGAAGGTTTCGCCTCCCTATACTCGTCGTGACGATGCAGCAAGCATCGCGCCATACGAATACAACGAACGGAGACGACCCGATGCGACCCATCCTGCGCACCCTCGCCGTTGCAGCCAGCCTGAGCTGCGCGCTTGCCGCTCACCCCGCTTTCGCCGACGACGGCGGCAAGATCACGATCATGGTCGGCGGGATCGCGAAGCTGATCTACCTGCCCGCTCGGCTCACGCAGGAACTCGGCTACTTCAAGGCCGAAGGGCTCGACGTCGAGCTGCTGTCGCAGCCGGCCGGCGTCGACGCGGAGAACGAGCTGCTCGCGGGCGCCGTGCAGGGCGTGGTCGGCTTCTACGACCACACGATCGACCTGCAGAGCAAGGGCAAGGACGTGAAGGCGATCGCCGTGTTCGGCCAGGTGCCGGGCGAAGTCGAGATGGTGTCGACCAAGGCCGCGCCGACCTTCAAGTCGATGGCCGACTCGAAGGGCAAGACGCTCGGCGTGACGGGCCTCGGCTCGTCGACCAGCTTCCTCACCCAATACCTCGCGCTGCAGCACGGCGTGCCGTCGACGCAGTACACGATGCTGCCGGTCGGCGCCGACGCGAGCTTCATCGCCGCGATCAAGCAGGGCCGTATCGACGCCGGGATGACGACCGAGCCGACGGTGTCCGCGCTCGAGAAGATGGGCGACGCGAAGGTGCTGGTCGACATGCGCACCGTCGACGGCACGCGTGCGGCGCTCGGCGGCACCTACCCGGCCGCGAGCCTGTACGTGCAGTCGGCCTGGGCCGAGTCGCACAAGGCGCAGGCCACCAAGCTCGCGCACGCGTTCGCGAAGACGATGCAGTTCATCCACACGCACAGCGCCGACGAAATCGCCGCGAAGATGCCGGCCGACTACCAGAAGGACAAGGCGCTGTACGTGAGCGCGCTGAAGGCGTCGCTGCCGATGTACACCGCCGACGGCAAGATGCCGGCCGACGGCCCGGCCACCGTGCTGAAGGTGCTGTCGGCGTTCAACCCGTCGGTGAAGGGCAAGCATATCGACCTGGCGCGCACCTTCACGAACGATTTCGTGAACGCGAAGTAAGCGATCCCGGTAGCGGCGCCGGCGGCGGCGATCCCGCCGCCGAGCGTTCCCCCGTTCCGGCCCGGTTGACCGGCCCGGCGTCGTCACGATGCGACGCCCTCCTCACCCGCAGGACGAATGCGATGAACCAGGCAGTCTCCCCGAGCACACCGGCGATCGAGTTTCGCAACGTGTCGTGCCGCTTCATTTCGCCGGAAGGCAAGGCCACCGTCGCGCTGCGCGATTTCAGCATGAGCGTCGCGCGCGGCGAGTTCATCGCGATCGTCGGGCCGACCGGCTGCGGCAAGTCGACCACACTGAATATGATCACCGGGCTGCTCAAGCCCGTGTCGGGCGAGGTGCGCGTGATGGGGCGCCCGGTCGACGGGATCGATCCGCGCATCGGCTTCGTGTTCCAGGCCGACGCCGTGTTCCCGTGGCGCAACGTGATCGACAACGTCGCGGCGGGCCCGCTGTTTCGCGGCCGCTCGAAGGACGTCGCGTACGCGCAGGCCGAGGAATGGATCCGCAAGGTCGGCCTCGACAAGTTCACGAAGCACTACCCGCACCAGCTTTCCGGCGGGATGAGAAAGCGCGTCGCGCTCGCGCAGACCTTCATCAACCAGCCGGAAATCCTGCTGATGGACGAGCCGTTCTCCGCGCTCGACATGCAGACGCGCACGCTGATGCAGGACGAGCTGCTGCAGCTCTGGTCCGCGAACAAGGGCTCGGTCGTGTTCGTCACGCACGATCTGGAAGAGGCGATCGCCCTCGCCGACCGCGTGTTCGTGCTGACCGCGCGGCCTGCCACGCTCAAGCGCGTGTACGAGATCGACCTGCCGCGCCCGCGCGTCACGTCGGAGATCCGCTACGACACGCGCTTCATCGAAATTTCCAAGGACATCTGGCACGACCTGCGCGAAGAAGTGCAGATCGGCTGACGCATACGCTCAAGGCAAGAACAGCAAGGACAGGAGCATGACCGACATGACGCTTCCCCCCACCGCCATTCCGGCGACGACGCTCGAGGACGACGAGCGCGCCGCGCAACGCCGGCTGCGCCGCCGGCGCAACCTGATCGTCACGCTGCGGATCGCCGTGCTGGTGATCGTGCTCGGCGGGTGGGAACTCGCCGCACGCCTCAAGTGGATCGATCCGTTCTTCTTCTCGATGCCGTCGCTGATCTTCGACCAGATCCAGGACTGGTTCGTGAACGGCACGTCGCAGGGCCCGCTGCTCACGCAGGTGTGGGTCACGCTCGAGGAAACCGGCATCGGCTTCGTGATCGGCTCGGTTGCCGGCGTGATCTGCGGGATCGTGCTCGGCCGCAACAAGCTGATGGCCGACGTGTTCGGCCTGTACATCCAGATCGCGAACTCGATTCCGCGCGTCGTGCTCGGCTCGATTTTCGTGATCGCGCTGGGCCTCGGGATGGCGTCGAAGATCGCGCTGGCCGTCGTGATGGTGTTCTTCGTCGTGTTCGGCAACGCGTTTCAGGGCGTGCGCGAAGCCGACCGCTACCTGATCGCGAATGCGCAGATCCTCGGTGCGTCGCGCCGGCAGATCACCACGGCGGTCGTGATCCCGTCCGCGCTGAGCTGGATTCTCGCCAGCCTGCACGTGAGCTTCGGCTTCGCGCTGGTCGGTGCGGTCGTCGGCGAATTCCTGGGTTCCAAGCAGGGCATCGGTTTGCTAATCTCCACCGCCCAGGGCGCGTTCAACGCGAGCGGCGTGTTCGCGGCGATGATCGTGCTGGCCGTGGTCGCGCTGGCTGCCGACTACCTGCTGACCTGGCTCGAGAAGCGGCTGCTGAAGTGGCGCCCCGCGGCGTTCTGAACGCCGCAGACGGACGCCTGACATGACACTCCCGACCGCGCCGGCGCTCCCGGCGCGGTTCGGCATTTCGGAGAAGGAGCGCAACAGGATGGCGCACAGCCTGCGCGGACGGCTGCTGTGGTGGCTGCTGCTGCCGCTCGCGGTGTTCATGCTGATCGCGGGCGCGATGTCGTACGACACCGCGCGGACCACGGCCGCGCTCGTGCAGGACAGCGCGCTCGTCGCGTCCGCGCGCACGATCGGCGAGGACATCGAATGGCGCAACGGGCTGCCGGTCGCCGACGTGCCGCCGGCCGCGCTGGAGATTTTCGAATCGCCGTCGCGCGATTCGGTGTTCTACAAGGTGATCGACGGCCACGACCGCCTGCTCGCCGGCACGCCGGCGCTCGACGTGCCCGCGCGGCACGGCATCGAGCCGACGCTGTACGACACGTCGCTCGACGGCGTGCCGTTGCGCGCGGTGGCCTACGATCGCCAGCTGTACGACGAGGGGCACGTCGAGACGGTCACGGTGGTCGTCGCGAAGACGACCCGCTCGCACCGCGCGATGGTCGCGACGATCTGGCGGCCGCAGCTCGTGCGCCTGTCGCTGATGCTGATGCTCGCGATGGGGCTCGTGTACCTCGGCCTCACCTTCGAGATGCGGCCGCTGATGCAGCTGAAGGACGACGTGGCCGACCGCGGGCCGATGGAGCTGGAGCCGATCCGCCCCGAGCGGCTGCAGCACGAACTGCGGCCGATCGTCGACGCGATCAACCAGTGCATCGCGCGGCTCAATACGCACACGGCCACGCAGCGCCGCTTCATCGCGGATGCCGCGCACCAGCTGCGCACGCCGATCGCGGTGCTCGACACGCAGATCCAGTACGCGAAGCGGCGCGGGCATGACGATCCCGAGCTCGCATCGGTGCTCGACAGCATGCAGCGCAGCAGCCGCAAGATGGCCGACGTGACCGACAAGCTGCTGTTGCTCGCGCATGCGGAGGCGACGCCGTCGACGCTGCTGACCCATCGCGTCGATCTCGCGGCCGTGGTGTCGAGCGTGCTCGAGGAAACGATCGTGCTCGCACAGCGGCGCGACATCGACCTCGGCGCCGATCTCGGCGAGCGGCTCGACGTCGCGGGCAGCGACAGCCTGCTGACCGCGCTCGTGATGAACCTCGTCGACAACGCGGTGCGCTACACGCAGCCGGGCGGCTGCGTGACGGTGGCCGCCCGCCGCGACGGCGACGCGATCGTCCTCGACGTGGTCGACAACGGCCCCGGTATCCCGGCCGAAGCGCGGCCGCACGTGTTCAAGCGGTTCTACCGCGTGTCGGCCGATACCGAGGGCTCGGGCCTCGGGCTCGCGATCGTCCGCGAGATCGCGCAGGCGCACGGCGGCAGCGTGTCGCTCGCGCCGGGGGCCGGCAATCGCGGTATCGTCGTGACCGTGCGGCTGCCCGCCTACGATTGAAGAGAAGTCGCCATGAAACTCCTGCTGGTCGAAGACAACGCCGAACTCGCGCACTGGATCGTGAACCTGCTGCGCGGCGAGGATTTCGCGGTCGATTCCGTCGGCGACGGCGAACGCGCCGATACGGTGCTGAAGACCGAACGCTACGACGCGGTGCTGCTCGACATGCGCCTGCCCGGCATCAGCGGCAAGGAGGTGCTCGCGCGGCTGCGGCGCCGCAACGACAACGTGCCGGTGCTGATGCTGACCGCGCACGGCTCGGTCGACGACAAGGTCGACTGCTTCGGCGCGGGCGCCGACGATTACGTCGTGAAGCCGTTCGAATCGCGCGAGCTGGTCGCCCGGATTCGCGCGCTGATCCGCCGGCAGGCCGGTGTCGGCACGACGCAGCTCGTGTGCGGCGATCTCGTCTATGCGTTCGGCACGCGCGAATTCCGCTGCGGCGAAACCGTGCTCGCGCTGCGCCGCCGCGAGCACGCGATCCTCGAAACGCTGATGCTGCAGCAGAACAAGACGGTATCGAAGGCGCGGCTGATGGACAGCGTGTTCGCGCTCGACGACGAACCGAGCGCCGACGCGATCGACATCTACATCCACCGGCTGCGCAAGCATCTCGCGGGCAGCACGGCCGAGATCATCACGCTGCGCGGGCTCGGTTACATCCTGCGCATGAAGAGCACGCAGGACTGACAAGCTCCCTTGCGAGCCCTGAATATCGATTCGTAGCACGAAACGTCATCGACGCATGCCGGCGCCCCCGGCTTGCCGGCTTCCGCACACCTGCCCGATCCGTGATTATTGCGCGTTCGGTGTTTTCACCGATCCGATTCTTGCGTCCGGGAAAGCGTCGTGAAGGATTGCACCCTCTACGATGCTATGCGTCGGCCCTCTCGCTGTGGCCGGCAAGAGTCGGCATACATTACGTACTGCCAACGACCAGATTTCAATGCGGCAGCTCGGAGGAGACGATCTTGAAACGAAAAACCCTTGCCCTTTCCATCGCGGCGGCTGGCCTGTGCGCCGGCACCCAGGCGCATGCGCAGTCGAGCGTGCAGCTCTACGGCCTGATGGACCTGAGCTTTCCGACCTACCGGACCCACGCCGACGCGAACGGCAATCACGTGATCGGGATGGGCAACGAAGGCGAGCCGTGGTTCAGCGGCAGCCGCTGGGGTCTGCGCGGCGCCGAAGACATCGGCGGCGGCACGAAGATCATCTTCCGCCTCGAAAGCGAATTCGTGGTCGCGAACGGCCAGATGGAAGACAGCGGCCAGATCTTCGACCGCGATGCGTGGGTCGGCGTCGAGGACGAGCGCTTCGGCAAGCTGACGGCCGGCTTCCAGAACACGATCGCGCGCGACGCGGCCGCGATCTACGGCGATCCGTACGGCTCCGCGAAGCTGTCGACCGAGGAAGGCGGCTGGACCAACTCGAACAACTTCAAGCAGATGATCTTCTACGCGGCCGGCCCGACCGGCACGCGCTACAACAACGGCATCGCGTGGAAGAAGCTGTTCAGCAACGGTATCTTCGCGAGCGCCGGCTACCAGTTCAGCAACTCGACCGCGTTCGCGACCGGCTCCGCGTACCAGGTCGCGCTCGGCTACAACGGCGGGCCGTTCAACGTGTCGGGCTTCTACAACCACGTGAACAACGGCGGCTTCACGAACCAGACGTTCTCGGTCGGCGGCAACTACGCGTTCAGCATCGTGCGCCTGAACGCCGGCTACTTCCGCTACAACGGCGACCAGGGCTCGCTCGGCCAGCGCCACGACGATTCTTGGACGGTGTCGATGAAGATCGCGCCGAAGGGCGCGCTCGACTACGAGCTCGGCTACCAGCAGATGCGCGTGAAGAACGCCGCGTACAACACGGACGGTTTCGTCCCGAACGCGAACCTCGGCGCGTTCAGCCTGACGAACGGCGTCGGCAACGGCTTCAAGGAAACGATCTACGGGTCGGTGTTCTATCACCTGAGCAAGCGCACCGAGGTGTACCTCGCCGGCGACTACATGAAGCTGCACGGCGGCTACACGGTGTCGTCGACGTTCGGCGCGAAGAACCAGCTCGAACTGACGTCGGGCATCCGCACGCGTTTCTGACCCCAAGCGGGGCCCGCCGGGCCCCGCCGCACCCTCCGTCCGGGATTCTCCATGCGGGCACGTCGGCGCTTGGCGCCGACCGTGCCCTTTTTTTCGTCCTGTCCGGCGTGACGCCGGGGACGCCCGCCAGGCGCCCGTCGGCGGCCCATGCGACAACCGGCCCGAAGCCGCTTGCGGCCCGTCCGGCGGGCGATCGCGGCCGATGTCCGCACGATCGCCCCACATCGGCGCTTGACCTCGGACGATCGACTCGATAGCGTTTCGGGTTTGCCCGGGCGGCCGTTGCCGCCGGTGCCGCGAGCGCGCCCGACGTCCTGGCGCGCGCGGCCGGGCTCCGATGGAAAAGACGATGCAGAAACTCGATGCGGCGAGCCCGCAGGCGATGTCGACCGATTTCACCGCCGACAACGTCGCGCGCCTGAAGGCGCTGTTCCCCGAACTCGTGACCGAAGGCCCCGGCGGCGCGTCGGTCGACGTCGACGTGCTGAAGGCGCTGATCGGCGAACGCACGGTCGGCGACGCCGACGAGCGCTACGGCTTCCACTGGCACGGCAAGCGCAGCGCACGCCAGGCCGCGCTCACGCCGTCGACGGGCACGCTGCGGCCCTGCCCCGACGACAGCGTCGCGTGGGACGACACGCGCCATCTCGTGATCGAGGGCGACAACCTCGACGTGATGAAGCTGCTGCACAAGAGTTACGCAGGCAAGGTGAAGCTCGTCTACATCGACCCGCCGTACAACACCGGCAGCGATTTCGTCTATCCGGACGACTTCAGCGACAGCATCCGCCACTACCTGGCGATGACCGGGCAGACCCAGGGCGGCGTGAAGCGCAGCACCAACACCGAGGCGAACGGCCGGTTCCACACCGACTGGCTGAACATGATGTATCCGCGCCTGAAGCTCGCGCACGCGCTGCTGTCCGATGAAGGGCTGATCGCCGTGCACATCGACGAGCATGAAGTGCACGCGCTGGTGCTGATGCTGCGCGAGATCTTCGGCGAGGAGAACGAGCTCGGCGTGGCCGTGTGGGACAAGCGCAACCCGAAGGGCGACGCGCGCGGCGTCGCGTACCAGCACGAATCGCTGGTGCTGTTCGCGCGCAACGCGGAGACGCTGCTCGAACAGGCGCCGCTCAAGCGCCCGAAGCGCAACGCGCAGCGCATGCTCGACGCCGCGCACGACGCCGTATACCGCAGCGGCAACGCGAAGGACGCGCAGAAGGCGTATCGGGCATGGATGAAGGCGCAGACCAACCTGTCCGGCGGCGAGGTGATGTATGACCGGCTGTCGGAAGAAGGCCGCGTGTACCGCCTCGTGTCGATGGCCTGGCCGAACAAGAAGAAGGCGCCGGAAGAGTATTTCACGCCGCTGATCCACCCGGTCACCGGCAAGCCATGTGCGATGCCGGCGCGCGGCTGGCGCAACCCGCCCGCGACGATGCAGGCGCTGATCGAGCGCGGCCAGATCGAATTCGGCGCGGATGAAAGCACGCAGCCGCAGCGGATCTACTACCTCGACGAGAACATGTACGAAAACGTGCCGTCGGTGCTGCCGTTCGCCGGCTCCGACGACGCGCTGCTGAAGACGCTCGGGATCCCGTTCGACCTGCCGAAGCCGGTCGATTTCGCGGCGGCCGTGATCGGCTGGTGTACGCGCGGCGACGACATCGTGCTCGACTGCTTCGCCGGCTCCGGCTCGACCGGCCACGCGGTGATGCAGGTGAACGCGACCGACGGCGGCGCGCGCCGCTACGTGCTCGTGCAATTGCCCGAAGCGCTCGACCGCCGCGACAAGACGCAACTGGCCGCCGCCGATTTCTGCGCGAAGCTGAAGAAGCCGCTGACGCTCGCCGAAATCACCAAGGAACGCCTGCGCCGCACCGCGCAGCAGGTCGCGCGCGACTATCCGGAAAGCTATGGCGACCTCGGTTTCCGCGTGTACCGGCTCGACACGACCAACGTGATCGAGTGGGACCCGCGCCGCGACGATTTCGACCACGCGCTGTTCGCCTCCGTCGAGCACGTGAAGACCGGCCGCACCGAGGACGACCTGCTCGCCGAGCTGACGCTGAAGCTCGGCCTCGACCTGTGCACGCCGGTCGAGCATCACCAGGTGGCCGGCAAGACCGTGCACCTGATCGGCCGCTCGATCGTCGCGTGCTTCGATGCGCGCATCGCGCGCGACGACGCTGGCCCGCTGGCCGACGGCATCGTCGACCTGCTCGACGCGACCGGCACGACGCACGACGTCACGTGCCTGTTCCGCGACAGCGGCTTCGTCGACGACGTCGCGAAGCTCAATCTCGCCGCGCTGCTCGAACAGCACGGCGTGAAGCGCGTGCGGAGCCTGTGATGCGGCTGCATTTCGAAGCGGATCTCGACTACCAGCGCGAGGCGATCGATGCCGTCTGCGACCTGTTTCGCGGCCAGGAATCGTATCGCGGCGACTTCAGCGTGCTCGCGAACGCCGCGCCCGGCACGACGGCCGCAGCGCAAGGCTCGCTCGGCTTCGCGGTGTCGGAACAGGGCGTCGGCAACCGGCTGTCGCTGACCGACGACGCGCTCGCGCGCAATCTCGCCGACGTGCAGCTGCGCGGCGGGCTGCCGCCGTCCGGCCTGCCCGGCTCGCGCGACTTCACCGTCGAGATGGAGACCGGCACCGGCAAGACCTACGTGTACCTGCGCACGATCTTCGAGCTGAACCGCCGCTACGGCTTCACGAAGTTCGTGATCGTCGTGCCGTCGATCGCGATCA
Organism: Burkholderia aenigmatica; assembly: GCF_902499175.1. Taxonomy (GTDB): domain Bacteria; phylum Pseudomonadota; class Gammaproteobacteria; order Burkholderiales; family Burkholderiaceae; genus Burkholderia; species Burkholderia aenigmatica. The sequence continues at coordinate 17,470 of NZ_CABVQC010000081.1, read as the reverse complement.
AGGAAGGCGTGCACAAGACGCTCGCGATCACCGAGGATCACTTCCGCGCGTTGTACGCGGGCGTGCCGTACGACTACTTCCTGTACGACTCCGCGAAACTCGGCCAGGTGCGCCACTTCGCGGCGAGCGCGGCGATCCAGGTCATGGTGATGACGGTGGCCGCGATCAACAAGAAGGAAATCAACAACCTCTACAAGGACAGCGAGAAGACCGGCGGCGAGAAACCGATCGACCTGATTCGCGCGACGCGGCCGATCGTGATCGTCGACGAGCCGCAAAGCGTCGACGGCGGGCTCGAAGGCCGTGGCCGCGAAGCGCTCGCGGCGATGGCACCGCTCTGCACGCTGCGCTATTCGGCCACGCACGTCGACCGTCACCACATGGTGTACCGGCTCGACGCGGTCGACGCGTACGAGCGCAAGCTGGTCAAGCAGATCGAGATCGCGTCGGCGATCGTCGAGGATGCGCACAACAAGCCGTACGTGCGGCTCGTGGGCGTGTCGAACCGGCGCGGCGCGATCAGCGCGCGCGTCGAGCTCGACGTCGCGACGACGGCCGGCGTGAAGCGCCAGATCGTGACGGCCACCGACGGCGACGATCTCGAACGCCTGACCAAGCGCGCGCTGTACGCGGGGCTGAGGATCGGCGAAGTCCATGCGGTGAAGGGTGCCGAATACGTCGAGCTGCGCCATCCGGAAGGCGAGGCGTTCCTGTCGCTCGGCGAGGCATTCGGCGACATCGACACGCTCGCCGTGCAGCGCGAGATGATCCGCCGCACGATCCGCGAGCATCTGGACAAAGAGCTGCGCCTCGCGGAGCGCGGCGTGAAAGTGCTGTCGCTGTTCTTCGTCGATTCGGTCGAGCGTTATCGCCGCTACGACGAGAACGGAATGCCCGTGAAGGGCGACTACGCGCTGATCTTCGAAGAGGAATATGCGCGGGCGGCGCGCGTGCCGGCCTACCGTGCGCTGTTCGACGGCGTCGACGTCGCGCTCGAAGTCGGGCGCGCGCACAACGGCTACTTCTCGATCGACCGCAAGGGCGGCTGGACCGACACGAGCGAAAGCAGCGCGGCGGCCCGCGAGAACGCAGAGCGCGCATACGGCCTCATCATGCGCGAGAAGGAAGCGCTGCTGTCGTTCGACACGCCGCTGAAATTCATCTTCTCGCACTCGGCGCTGAAGGAAGGCTGGGACAATCCCAACGTGTTCCAGATCTGCACGCTGCGCGACATCCAGACCGAACGCGAGCGCCGCCAGACGCTCGGCCGCGGGCTGCGTCTCGCCGTCGACCAGGACGGCGAACGCGTGCGCGATGCGGGCGTGAACACGCTCACGGTGATCGCGACCGAGCGCTACGAGTCGTTCGCGGAGAACCTGCAGAAGGAAATCGAGGCCGATACGGGCATCCGGTTCGGGATCGTCGAGGAACACCAGTTCGCGGCGCTGCCCGTGCAGGAAGGCGACGGGCCCGCGCATGCGCTCGGCGTCGAGCTGTCGCGCGTGCTGTGGAATCATCTGCACGAACAAGGCTACGTCGACGCGCAGGGCAAGGTGCTCGACCGGCTGAAGGACGCGCTGCGCCAGAGCGCGCTGGTGCTGCCCGATGCGTTCGAAATGCTGCGCGCGCCGATCGTCGCGACGCTGCGCAAGCTGTCGGGCCGCTTCGCGGTGCGCAATGCGGACGAGCGCCGTGCGATCGCGCTGCGGCGCGACGCGTCGGGCAAGGCCGTCGTGTTCGGCGAGGCGTTCCGCGCGCTGTGGGACCGCATCCGTCATCGCACCGTGTACCGCGTCGAGTTCGACAACGCGAAGCTCGTGCGCGACTGCGCGGCCGCGCTGCACGACGCGCCGGACATCGCGCGCGCCCGGCTGCAGTGGCGCAAGGCCGAGATCGACATCGGCAAGGCCGGCATCGAGGCGATCGAAGTGGCCGGCGCCGGCACGGTGCTGCTCGACGAAGGCGAGCTGCCGCTGCCCGACCTGCTCACCGAGCTGCAGGACCGCACGCAGCTCACACGCCGTTCGCTGGCGACGATCCTGGCCGACAGCGGCCGGCTCGAGGATTTCCGCGTGAATCCGCAGCAGTTCATCGCGGTCGCGGCCGATGCGATCAACCGCTGCAAGCGGCTCGCGCTCGTCGCGGGCATCGCGTACCGCAAGCTCGGCGAGCGCCACGTGCATGCGCTCGAATCGTTCGAGAGCGAGGCGTTGACCGGCTATCTGCGCAACCTGCGGCCCGATGCGCAGAAGTCGATCTACGAAGCGGTCGTGTGCGAGACGGACGCGGAGCGTGCGTTCGCCGATGCGCTCGAGGCGCACGACGGCGTGAGGCTGTACGCGAAGCTGCCCGCGTGGTTCCGCGTGTCGACGCCGCTCGGCAGCTATCACCCGGACTGGGCCGTGCTCGCGGAACAGGACGGTGGCGAACGGCTGTACTTCGTCGTCGATACGCCGAATGCGGACGGCCACGTGCCGAGCGAGCACGAGCGGGCGAAGCTCGCGTGCGGCGAGGCGCATTTCCAGGCGCTGGTGGACGGCGACGGCGCGGCGCGCTTCGTGCGCGTCAGGCAGGCGGACGCCTTGTTTGAACCTGCGGTGCCGCTGGCGGGCGCCGGGCGATAAAGCGAAGGGCGGCGATGAGCCGCCCTTTTTTATGGCCTGTTTCGACACGGTCGGCCGCGCTTGCGATGCGCGCGCTTCGCGCCGGTTTCCTGTCTGTCATCCACGTGTAAGCGTTCCGTATTCGCGCTCGTTCGCCGCGCGGTTACGGCTGGTTGCAAATCGGGTCGGCACGATGTTTTCGCGCGACAGCCGCGTGGCATTTCCGCCATGAAAAAAGGGCGCCGAAGCGCCCTTCCATCGCATTGGCGCGCTGCGCTTAAAGCGTGCGGCCCAATGCGTGGTGATGCGAATGATGCGTGGTCGTCGACGCGTGCGTGGTATGGCCATGCGCATGTCCGTGCGCGTGGCCGTGGCCCGGCTGCACGCCGGCGCGATCGGCGATCGTGTCGGAGCGGTCGGCCGCGCGCGACAGGCCCTTGTCGCGGTCGCCCGCGTGCATGCTATTCGAGTTGCTCATCGCCTGGCCGCTCATGTGGCCGGCGGACATGCCGCCTGCATTGCCGCCCAAACCGCCTGCACCGTGGCCGCCGCCACCGCCACCGTTTCCGCCGCCATTGCCGCCGGCTGCTGCATACGCGGAAACCGTGCCGAGCGCGAGCAGCGCGGCCATCAGTACGGACAGGTATCGTTGCTGTTTCATCTTGTGCTCCCTGGAGCGCGTTCGTGTGACTGCATTCTATGAACGCGCAAAATTCGCGCCACACGACGTTGTAAATGATCGTAACGATGCGCGCGGCGCGCATTCGTCAGATCAATCCGGATCGTGCGTGAACGGGGATCGAAGCAGGCGGGCGCGGCGCCGCTGCGCCGCCCCGGTGACGAGGGCGCTTACTGCGCCGGTTGCATGCCCTGCGCGGCGGCCTTGTGCTGCGCGGCCTCTTCTTGCGCGTGCTTCTTCGCCATGTGGTGACCGACGATACAGCCGCCAACCGCGCCGACGACCGCGTGGTGCCCCGCATAGTGGCCGGCCACACCGCCGACCACCGCGCCCTTCATGCAGCCCGCCGCGTGCGCGCTGCCGATGGTGGCAAGCGCAACGATGGCAGCGGTAGCGCACAGCCTGATGTGTCGAATGGGCATCATGTTTTCACTCTCCTCTTGCTGTGATCAGTCGAACCGCTTAATCCCAGCGGCCGCCGCGCCAACCGCCGCGATCGTGCCATTCGTGCTCGCGCCATTCACGGCGGCGCCACTCGTGTTCGCGCCATTCGCGCTGACGCCAGCCATCGCCGCGCCAGCCGTCATCGCGATAGCCGACCGGTGCGTACATGACCGGCGGCGGCGGTGCCACGTAGACGGGCGCCGGCGCCGCATAGGCCGGTACGCCGATGCCGACCGACAGGTCGACGTGAGCCGATGCGACGCCCGAGGCTGCCAGCGCCGCTACACCGAGAACTGCACCGAGAATGAGTTTCTTGTTCATCTCGCGACTCCCTGCACGTGTCGTGCGTCATGTGAATACGGTTCGGAGTCTAGGCACCGGACACTGACACAGGTGAAACGGGTATGCGAGACAGGTAACGGACGTTTACGGGTGCCCGCAAAGCCTTGTGCGACAAGGAAGAGGCGGCATTCTACGCACCGTTGCAGCGGTGCATCGGGCCGGTAAAAAGGGGATTTTCGGCACGAAGCCGCACGATCTGTACGCGCCGGCGTGTGCTCGAATGCGCCGAAAGCAAACCGCCCGCATCGTACGCGAGCGGTCCGCAAGCGCACGCGTCACGCGCGGATATCGTCGACGCTGCGCAGCCAGTGCACGCTGAACAGGTTGTCCGCGTCGGTCCACACGGTATCGGGCTCGAATCCTGCGCGGCGCGCGATCGCATGGAAGCCGTCGATCGTGAACTTGTGCGAATTCTCCGTGTGGATGCGTTCGCCTGCGTCGAAGCGGAATGCGTGGCCGCGCACGTGCACGGTCTGCGCGATGTCGCTGACGAGATGCATCTCGATGCGCTGCCGCGTGCTGTCGTAGAACGCGCAGTGCGAGAACGCGTCGACGTCGAAATCCGCGCCGAGCTCGGCGTTCGCGCGCACCAGCAGGTTCAGGTTGAACTGCGCGGTCACGCCCTGCGCATCGTTGTACGCGTCGTGCAGCGTGCGCGCGTCCTTCACCAGATCGGCGCCGACCAGCAAGCCGCCGCCACGCAGCAACCGCGCGGCATCGCGCAGGAACGCATCGGCTTCTTCCGGCGAGAAGTTGCCGATCGTCGAACCGGGAAAGAAGCCGATGCGCCGCGCCGGTGTCGCGGTCAGCTCGGCCAGTTGCTCGGCCTTCGTGTAGTCGGCCGCGATCGGCGCGACGTCGAGCCACGGATACGCGGCACGCAGCCGCGCGGCGGCATCGTGCAGGTAGTCGGCCGAGATATCGACCGGCACGTAGCGCGCCGGCGCGTTCGCATAGTTGCCCGCGAACGCGTCGAGCAGCACGCGGATCTTCTCGAGCGAGCCCGCGCCGAACTCGACGAGTTCCGCATGCGGGCCGACACGCCGCACGATCTCGGCCGCGCGATCGCGCAGGATGCCGAGCTCGGTGCGCGTCGGGTAATACTCGGGCAACTCGCAGATGCGGTCGAACAACGTGGAGCCGGCCGCATCGTAGAAGTATTTCGGCGGAATGCTGCGCGGCGTACACGACAGTCCGTCGATCAGGTCGCGCTCGAACGCGCTCGGCCGCGAATCGCGGGCGGGTTGCTGGCCACCGCTCGTGGCCGTCTGGTCAGACGTCTCGCGCAAGTCGCACTCCCGTGAATTGCCAGCGCGCGGCCGGCGGAAAGAAATTGCGGTACGTCGGCCGTTCGTGCCCGGGCGGCGTCGCGATGCTGCTGCCGCGCAGGACTTGCTGGCCGACCATGAACTTGCCGTTGTATTCGGCCGCGACACCCGCGAGCGGCCGAAAGCCCGGATACGGCTCGTAGGACGAGCGCGTCCATTGCCACACGTGCCCGAGCATTTGCCGGATGCCTTCGGCGGGGAACGCGGCTTCCCATTCGAATTCGGTCGGCAGGCGTGCGCCGGCCCATTCCGCATACGCGGCCGCTTCGTAGAAGCTCACGTGACACACCGGCGCGTCGGGTGCGAGCGGCTCGACGCCGTGCAGGCCGAACGTGCGCCGCACGCGCGTGGCGGCCGCATCGTCGTCGTCGGGCATCCAGTACGCGGGCCCTTGCCACCCTTCCCGCTGCACCGTGGCCCAGCCGTCCGACAGCCAGAACTCGGGGCGTGTGTAGCCGCCGTCGGCGACGAACGCCGCGAATTCCGCATTCGTCACCAGGCGGTTCGCGATCTCGTACGGCCGCACGAGCGCCGTATGGCGCGGCCGTTCGTTGTCGAACGAGAACGCATCGCCGTCGTGGCCGATCTCGACGAGCCCGCCCGGCTGGTGCAGCCAGTGCTGCGCGCCGGCGTCGCCCGCGGCCATTGCACCCGCGTCCGTCCCGTTGCGCGGCCGGAACGCCGGCTTCAGCGGGTTGCACGAGAACGCGTGCAGCATGTCGGTGACGATCAGCTCCTGGTGCTGCTGCTCGTGATGCAGGCCGAGCACGACCTCGGGCGCGATCGTCTCGAGCAGCGCCGGATCGGCACCGGCCAGTGCGCGCAGCATTGCATCGTCGACGGACTGCCGGTACGCATGCACTTCGTCGAGCGACGGACGTGTGAGCAGCCCGCGTTGCGGCCGCGGATGCCGCGGGCCGAGCGCTTCGTAATAGGAATTGAAGAGGAACTGGAAGGCCGCGTCGAACGGCGCGTAGCCGGGCACGCGACGCATCAGCACGACGGTTTCGAAGAACCAGGTCGTATGCGCGAGGTGCCATTTCGTCGGACTGGCGTCGGGCATCGACTGCACGGCCTGGTCTTCGGCGGAGAGCGTCGCGGTCAACGCGACGCTATGCGCGCGCACGTCCTGGTAACGGCGCTGAAGCTGTGATGCAAGGAGGCTCATCGGTTTACCGTCCACGTCGCGATTCGCTGCGTTGCGTTGCCGGAAAAAGGAAAGCCTTGCGCGTGATGCGCGCGGCTGACGTGCGACCTGCTGCTGCGTCGTCGGGCAGCCGGCGCGCGCGCCGGGCCGCACATGCGGCGTCACTTCATCTGCCCGTGCAGAACAGTATGGGCTAGAAATGTGAATGCTGCTGATCGAGATGCGGACGAAACGGCAGCGAAATGTAAATGTAAGTAACCGATCACCTGTCAATTGCTGACATCAGCGCATATCGAGGTGCGGGCGTCGCCCGTTGCGATCGACGCACGCCGCGGGCCGTTCACGCGGCGGCGATCGTCACCATGACGTGAACGCGGAATCGTCTGACCTGCACGGGCGCACGAAGCATGCTCGCCGCATTTTTCGCGTTCGACGCGCACCCTGCCCGCCCTTGCCCGGCGGCCTTTCGCATCGGTCCGCTCGCCGGCTTCGAAAAATTTTTTGCGCCGATGTCACACCCGCGGGGGGCTCGCTCGTCATATCACCGGAACCCACATGAAAGGAGAAGGACCATGACTGCGAAACTCAATCCGTTTGCCGCCGCGCCCGCCCTGATGAAGAACTGGATGACCATTTCGGTCGCCGCCGCGCAGAGCCTCGAGCCGACGCTCATCGAGCTGGTCAAGATCCGCGCGTCGCAGATCAACGCGTGCGCGAACTGCATTAACATGCACACGGCCGAGGCACGCGAGCAAGGCGAGACCGAGCAGCGCATCTACCTGCTGTCCGCGTGGCGCGAAGCGCCCTGCTACACCGACCGCGAGCGCGCGGCGCTCGGCTGGACCGACGCACTCACGCGGCTGTCGGAGAGCCACGCAGCGCACGAAGCAGCCTACGCGGCGTTGAACGACCACTTCAGCCAGGAGGAACAGGTGAAACTCACGCTGATGATCAACGTGATCAACGGCTGGAACCGTCTCGCGGTCGGCTTCGGGCTGTGGATCGATCCGGCCGACGCGAAGGCCGCCGCCGCGAAGATGGTGGCCTGATGCCGAACCTCGACCCGGCCAAGGGCAGCGTCGAAGAACGGGCCGATGCGGCCGCGAGCTTCGACCCGCTGCGCCGCACGCTGATCCGCGTCGCGTACCGGATGCTCGGTTCCGTCGCGGATGCCGAGGACATGGTGCAGGAGGCATTTATCCGCTGGATGGACGTCGACCGCACCGAGGTGCGCGTACCGGAAGCGTTCCTGCGCCGCATGGTGATGCGCATGTGCCTCGACCAGCTGAAGTCCGCGCGGCACCAGCGCGAGACCTATGTCGGCCCGTGGCTGCCCGAGCCGGTCGTCGAGGAAGATGAACAGGAAGACGTCACGCTGCCGCTGCTGCTCGCGCTCGAACGGCTCTCGCCGCTCGAACGCGCGGCGTTCCTGCTGCACGATGTGTTCGGTGTCGAGTTCGACGAAGTGGCCACGACGATCCAGCGCGACCCGGCCGCATGCCGGCAGCTCGCCGCGCGGGCCCGCACGCATGTGCGCGAGGCGCGGCCACGTTTCCATGTCGAGAAGCAGCGCGGGATCGAATTGGCGGAAGCGTTTTTCGCGGCGTCGCGCAGCGGCGACATGCGCGCGCTCGGCGCGATGCTCGCCGAGGACGTGAGCCTGCATTCGGACGGCGGCGGCAAGCGCACGGCCGCGGGCAAGCCGGTGTTCGGCTTCGAGCGCGTGATGAAGGTGCACGAGCATCTGGCCGAGCTGTTCGCCACGCATGCATCGAAGCTCGTGCGCGCGGGCTTCATCAACGGGCTGCCGGGCATCGTCACGCTGGAGTCCGACGGCGAGCTGCAGACCACGGCGCTCGAGATCGAGGACGGCAAGATCGTCGCGATCTATGTCGTGCGGAATCCTGACAAGTTGAAGCATCTGCACTGAGTGCGTCGGGTGTGCCGTGCGCACGCGCGGCCGCGATGCCCCCTTTCCCCGTCCTGCCGCCCTGCCTGACCAGCCGCCGGTTCCTGCGATCAATACGTCCCGGCCTCCATGTAGATCAGGATGCCGAGTAACGGCGTTGCCACCGCGAAACCGGCCGCCGCGAGCCAGTTCGTGCCGCCCTGCGCTTCGAGCAGCGCGAGAAACGATTCGCGCGACGTCGCGTTCGGGCGCAGCTTCTCGATCTGACGTTCGACGTGCGTCTTGTAGAGGCTGTTCCCGTACCAGCCGAGCGACACCGCGATCCCGATCGTGACCGGGTCGAGCGTGCTCGATTCGAAGTATTTCGGGAAGAACAGCAGCTCGACCAGCGTGATCGAGAGCGACGCGCCAAGGACGGCTGCCGCCTGCCAGTACATGGATCGATACGCCATCCAGACCGGGCCCAGGAAACAGGCTGCCCAGTTCCATGACAGCCGGTTCTTCCGCGACGCGGCGATCTCCCATTTCCGCTCGAACCAGGCAGCTCTCTTGCCGACGTAAGCGGCGATTTCGTCGTTGCTCGCGGACGATGTGGCGGTCGTAACGTCGGACATGGTCGTGTGCTCTCAGTCGCGCGGCTCGCGCGTCGTTGTTTTGATGCGGTTCGGAAGCGGTGAAGATCGAACGGCGTACGAAGCAGCCGCTTCGGTCGCACACGATTCTACCTGCCGTGCAGCGTCCGTCGTATGGCAAGTCGAGGTGTCGGTGAGGCAGGATGCGATGCCGGGGATCGCGCAACGCATCGGGGCGGCATGCGTTGTTTCGGACGGAAAAAGAAAAACGCCACGCGATGTTGCCGCGTGGCGTTTGTATGTTGGCGAGCCGCATTGCCTGTAGGCAAGTTGTGCTGCCAGACCCCTTCATTTTGTTCGTTGGTAGGCTCGATTGGATTCGAACCAACGACCCCCACCATGTCAAGGTGGTGCTCTAACCAACTGAGCTACGAGCCTAAGAAGCCGCGAATTATAGAGAGCGTTTTTAAGGAGCGCAAGCCCTTTCGTGAAAATTTTTTGAATCGGGGTGCGCGGGGGCCAACGATCGATGCTGACTCGCGATGCCGGGATCGCTGGCTTCAGCTGTTCGCATCACAGCAAAACGCGTCGATGTGCTGTGGGGTTATCCACATTGGCCTCTGGATAACCGTCCGATAAGCCTCTGGATTCACAGTGGAACGATTGAGGATATGTCGCCGCAGCTGTGAATCGACGAAAAGTTGTTCTGTGCTCCACGAAGCTGTTCACGTGCCACACCCAAGGTTATGCATCCAGCTTCCGGTCGAGAATTCATGGGGTTAGGGACGTTATCCACTGTGAGGCACAGGGTTTGTTAACTATCACTACGTATGTATACGAACTCTGTTAACACCTTTGGATAAGCACAGTCCGTCGACTGTGATCCGTGCAGGATATGCACTGCGTGCAGCGATCGGATAAACGAAACGGCAAGCTGTGAGGGCATCGGACGATGCGCGAGCCGCTGTGTCTGTAGAATCGCCGGCATTCAGGATGCGAGGGTCTGGCGCACAGGCTCACGACATGAGCGATTCTTCGTTGACCCGGCTCGACGCACTCGAGATCGATGCCGTCGTACACCGGTTGCAGCAACACCCGGGCGACATCGTGTTCGAGCAACGCGTGTCGATGCCGGAAGCCGATGTCCTGTGTTGCCGCTACAAAGGCGAGCGATTCAACGTGAAGTTCGATCTCGACTACGGGGTGTCCGTCGATCGCGTCGGGAGGCTGTCTCGCCGGGACATCGAAGAGATCGTCAGATGGCTCACCACGATGTGAGCCGGATGATGAGGGGCACAGGCACATGATTGATTCACTGACTGCGCTGCAGCGCTGGTACGCATCGCGCTGCGATGGCGTGTGGGAACACGCGCACGGCATCGAGATCGCCTCGCTCGACAATCCGGGATGGATGGTGAAGCTCAGCGGCGCGTCGTCCGGCAAGGCGCTCGATCTGGCGATCGAGCGCGACGAGTCGGACTGGATATCCGTTCGCGCGACCCATGCCGAATTCGCCGGCTATGGCGGCCCGGGCAAGTTGCCCGAGCTGCTGGCGCTCGCGGTCGAGTGGATCGACGGGAGCGCGACGAATGACGAAGGGCGAAGCGATCGATGAAGGCGCCTGTCAATGAGATGGTGGTGACGGATATTGCCGGCCACGTTGCGGTGGTCGTGACCGACGTGGAGTCTTCCGCCCATGCGCTGGTCCGGTTGGGCTTCGCCCGGCAAACCGATCGCTGGGAACGCGCGATCGCAGACGATGACGTCCGCCGGGCACTCGTGGCCGCGCTCGTCGAGCTCGATGCGCTGTTCTCCGCGGGCCGCGACTGGAGCCCGCAGGCGCTCGTCGAGTATTACCGGGAGATCGGCGTCGTTCGCAGCGCGTACCGTTCGATCGCATGGCGCGGGCCGGGGCAGACCATCATCGAACGCCACGAATGTGGCGTGTGATCGATCGACGTTTTCCGCGACGCGATGAAACCGAAGAAAGAGCAGGGCGACGCGAGCGGCGCTCGCAATGGGAGCAGGTAATGGGACCGAGGGTCTGCCATCGGCACGGCTACGATTCGATGGCGACAACGTCGACGGATGTTGCCGAACGCATCAGGGTGCGCGGACAGTGTCTGCCCGGCGAACTCGTGAAGGTCTCGCTCGACCGGCCGAGATACAGCTGGGAGATGTGGATGCTGCGCGCCGAGCTCGACGCGTACGAGGTCGATGCGACCTTTGTCGATCGGGTCGCACACGTGAAGGCATTTCCGAAGATCGCGGCGCTGGAGCGCTTGCGCGCGTATGTGTGTCTGGCGTGCCTGGACGAACTGCTGGTGCGCTCCGGCGAGACACCGCATAAACCGACGACGAAGGAGCAGGCGTTCGATACATCCATCGTCGCGGCGAATGCGAAATGGCCTCGCCAATACGCGCGATGCGAGCTTCACGGCTTGATCCGTCCGACGCGGGCCTCACCGGATATCGAAACCGCGATTCTGACGATCGACGTGATCCGCGATTGTCACGTCGTGCGGGTGATCGATGCCAGGGGGAAGCATGAATCCTCGTATTGGTTTGACGAAGCGTTTTTGCGCAAGGTGCTCGGGCCGGATATCGACATCGTTGAATCGACGTTTCGGATCGACGATCAGGCCACGTTCACAACGCTGTGGGACGCCGGTGAGTACGTGTGTCCGGTGTGTCTGCGAGAGGTGTTGAAACGCAGCGGCCTGGGCAACGACCAAACCGACGTGAACGCAACGGCGCAATCATGATGGACAGACAACCGGCACCGTTGCGCGAGGATCAAGGATGACGGACACGATCTGGCAGGACGACCCGACTGACCGCCTGACGGACGACGCGGCGCGGCGCAAGATTTTCTGGCTGCTTCAACGCGTGAGCAGCCTGTCGCTCTGGACGCGCAAGCGCGACGCGTTTGCGCGATTCGCGAACGCGTACGAGCATGCCGTGAACACGTGGCCCGATGGCGATCCGGAGGCGATTCAGGACACCCACTTTCCGGCCATCGCCGACATTCTCGCGGTTTACGATCGAGGGTTGACCGAGTTGGCCCGAGGGAACCGGCGTGTCTGGAAGAGCAATGGGCCTTTCGAGGACGTGTTCTGGAAATATCACCATCTGAACGCGTATTTCTACCCTAACCCCGATTACTGGGATCGCGGTGGGCAGATTGCCCCATACCCGCCGAAGATCGACGCGCTGGCCCAACTGCTGCACGCATCGGAATACCAGATGGACCATGCGCCGTTCGACCCGGGCAATCGATTCGGCGATATGGCAAAGCTGCGTTCGGCCAATCTCCTGCTGTCCCCGGATGCCTATGGGCACGGCTTCTACACGCTTCCGTATCCGGTGTTTCCGGCGGATCTGCCCGAGGTTCCGCAAGCCGTGGGCCCGGTGATCAAGACCGGCCAGAAAGTGCCGTGCGATGGCATCTGGGAGCCAGTCGTCTTCGAGTGGTCGAAGCGACCGGGTATCCTGCCGATCATCAAGCGCAGTGCGCGCAACGACGGTTGCTTCAATTATTTCATTCGAGGCGTTCGAGCGCCGCACGTCAGGGATGATCTCAGGGGATTGTTCATCCGGGCGCGCTGGCGATTGTTATGGGAAGACCGGCGTTACGTGGACGGCGTCGTCCCCGACGAATCGCAGTATTTCCTGGAGCCGCAACAGGTGCCGCAGACGAGCGCGTGCCCGTGATATTCGGAGAACACCATGAGTAAGCTGAATTTCGGCACGGTCGATCGATGTTCCGTTCGGCTCAATACCGCGACGCTGCTCGGCCTGAAGGCCGCCTATGAGGATTTTGCGAAGACCGGGCAGGACCTGCGCAACTTCGAGATCTGCGTCGAGGATGAAAGTGCCGCCAGAGTCGATCCGAAGCCCGAGGACGCCGTCATCAGCGTGACGTTCTCGGCGAAGATGCCGCCCGGCATGCGCGGGCTCGGTAACGCGAGTCCGCTCGGGACGTCGATCAAATATGTCGTTTCTCCGGAAACCGGCGAGATCCTCAGGGTTTATCTGACCAAGTGACTTCGGAGGCGGTGAAGGGGGCCGCCTTCGTATGTGGATAACCGCGATACCAAACGACGAGGAACGCTGTGCAAGCAAGCGGTGAGCATGCATCCGGATCGCAAGCCGGGCGCGGATCCGGGCGAATTCTGACCGTGACACGCCGATCCGAGTGCGCAAGTGCACGACTGGACGGCGGGCTACCGGTTCTACGACGTGGGCACATGCGGAATGTGCATCGCGTTTCATGCGCCTGCCGGCGGCTACGTGTGGACAACCCGCACACCCAATCAGTCGAATCGCTGTGCGCCGAACGGGTGAGTGCCGTGCATTCGACCACATGAATCGGCCCGAACGCCTTGTCTGGCAAGGTCTTTCCGGAATGGAACCGATGATGCGGAAAGCTTTTGCGTGATTCGTCGTGATGGAATGCCTTGTGGATATCGAGAAGTCAAAGCACTCGAAGGCCTGTGCATTCGGCGAGTGAGGGTAATCGAATTCGGAGCAGGTGTTCGCGCTATCTCACGGGTTGTGGATATCGCACGCCAAAGCAACCCGAAACGCTGTGCAGACCGAAGGTGGGCAAGCTGATCGATGACCGCGCGCGGTGCCGCCACGATCGATGTGGATATTCAGTTCCATGGCGACTCGAAACCCTGTGACCTCAAAGGGTGAGGGCACCGAAGGCGCGCCGGTGTGGACAACCGGCCGGGAAAGTCAGTCGAAACGCTGTGCAGGCGAACAGTGAGCGTGAGCACGCTCAAGCCAGCGAAGCCGCCTCGTTTGAGGCATTGGCGGCCACTGAGGGCCGCCAGCAGGGCGCGCATTGTACCGCTCAAGTCTGCTGATCGAGCGCCTGCACGACCGCTTTCTCCGCGAGGCTCCCGGCTGGCCCGACCACTGCATAGTTGAGCCCGTTCACCGACCCATACCGTGCCAGCAGCGTGCCGTCCACGCGTTGCCCGGCAGGTAGCAGCCGATGTACCGATTCCGCCGGCCGCAGATAAAAGCTCAGCGTTCGCCCAGCTGGATCCTCATAGAGCACCATTGCAGCCGTGGCCCCGCTGTCCGTCGTGAACAACCGTCCGCCGACCGGCCTGAACCCCGCCGCGCTCAAATCCGGCAGCTTCGCCGATGCGCCTACGCGCCGGGTGAGCCACCCCTGCAAATCTCCCGCACCTGTCGGCCGGTAATCGACCTTCGCCGTCTGATCGACCACCATCATCCGGTAGGCCTCGACCGCATCGCTCATCGGCGCGATGGGCGGCGGCGCGTTCCACCCGCGCGCTTGCCACCCGCCCAACGTCCCCAGCCCGACGCAGAACACGAACGAAGCCGCCATCGCGAACCGCATCCGCGTGCGTTCCATGCGCCGACCACGAATTGCCGCCGGATCCAGTGCAGGGTTATCCGCCGGCATCCGCACGCTCTCGAGCGCGGCCCGCAGCCGCTGCGCATCCTGCTGCCATTGCTTCACCTGTTCCGCGCGCTCCGGATGCAGCGCGAGATAGCGCTCGACCGCGGCGCGTGCATCGTCGTCGAGCTGGTCGTCGACGTAGGCCTGAAGGTCGTGTTCGTTCGGAGGCGTGTTCATTTCTTCATCAACCGGAGAGAAGGAGCGGGAAGCTCGCCGTCGCTGAGCTGGCGCAGCGTCTGGCGCGCGCGGGAGAGCCGCGACATCACGGTGCCGATCGGCACGTCGAGCAGGCTGGCGACTTCCTGATAGGTGAAGCCCTCGACCGCGACGAGCAGCAGCAGGCTGCGCTGCTCGTCCGAGAGCTGGCCGAATGCCTCGAGCGTCGCGCGCGCCGCGAATTCTCGTTCGGCGGACGGCCAGTGCGCTTCGTCGTCGTCGCGGATGCGACCGAGCAGCCACGCGTAGCGCTTCGCGCTGCGTTTGCCGTCGAGAAACTGCCGATACAGGATCGTGAAGAGCCAGCTGCGCAATGACGCGTCGTCGCGGCGGCTTGTCCAGCGCGACAGCGCGCGCTCGAGCGTCGACTGGACGAGATCGTCGGCCGCGTGGACGTCGCGCGCGAGCCAGAGCGCGAAGCGTCGCAGCCTGGGAATGAGTTCGCGCAGCGCGTCGTCGTCGAGGGCGGTGGAGGGCATGGCCGGGCCGGTTGCCGAATGGGTCGAGATGCTGCGTAGGACGCCGGTCGGCGCCGCTTATTCCACCAGCATAGGAAAAAATTTTTCGTGGAATAAAGCGGCGGGGGCGGCGTCCTACGCGGGTTCGACAATGACCTGACGGTCGGGAGCACATTCAATGGAGCGATCTTCTTCCTCTTCTTCGCCGCAGCGCGAGCCCGGGCGCGGCGGGTGGCGCTGGGCCGCGATCGGCGGCGCGGTGGCCGGCGTGGCCGTGGCGTTCGGGTACGTCGGCGCGTGGTTCGCGCCGGCGCGTCTGACCCCGCACCGGATCGTCGATGCGTTGCAGACGGCCGGCGGCGGTGTTCATCCGGGTTTCCGGCGCAATCACGCGAAGGGCGTATGCGTGACCGGCTACTTCGAAGGCAACGGCGCCGCGAGCGCGTATTCGGTCGCGCCGTTCTTCAAGGCGGTGCGCACGCCGGTGGTCGGGCGCTTCGCTTTGCCGGGCGGGAATCCGTATGCGCCGGACAGCAGCGTGCCGATCCGCAGCCTCGCGTTGAAGCTCACCGCGCCGGACGGCGAGCAATGGCGCACCGGGATGAACGCGATGCCCGTGTTTCCGGTCGCGACGCCGCAGGCGTTCTACGCGCAATTGCTGGCGACCCGGCCCGATCCGAAGACGGGCAAGCCCGATCCGGCGAAGGTGAAGGCGTTTTTCGGCGCACACCCGGAGACGGGGGCGTTCCGCGAATGGGTGAAGGGTGCGAAGCCGAGCGCGAGCTACGTCACCGAAAGTTATTACGGATTGAACGCGTTCTACTTCGTCGATGCGGCCGGCAAGCGCCAGGCGGTGCGGTGGCGTGTCGTGCCGGAGCAGACGGCCGGCGCCGGCGACGTCGCGACGGCCGCGGATCCGAACGTGCTGCAGCAGGACGTGACGCAGCGCATCGCGGCCGGTGCGCAGAAGTGGAAGCTGCTGGTCGCGCTGGCGGAGCCTGGCGATCCGGTGGACGACGCGACGAAGGTCTGGCCCGCGCAGCGCACGACGATCGATGCGGGCACGCTCGTGCTCGACCGCGTGGAGGCGCAGGACAGCGGGCCGTGCCGCGATGTGAATTACGACCCGACGGTGCTGCCGCAGGGGATTCAGGTGTCGGGGGATCCGTTGCTGGCGGCGCGGTCGGCGGCCTATGCGGATTCGTATCTGCGCAGGACGAGTGAAGAGGCCGGCGTGGCAGGCGTGGCCCGGTTGAGTGCGGAGGGACGGTGATGAAGGCTTCTACTACGTTTGGTGTGCCGGCGCGGGTGCTGCACTGGGTGATGGCCGCAATGATCATCGCGATGCTGTTCATCGGGGTGGGGATGGTGGCGTCGGTTTCGGAGCGGCATGCGGTCTTGGTGGCGATTCACAAGCCGCTGGGCATCGCCGTGCTGGTGCTCGTGTGCGTGCGGATCGTGGTGCGGGTTCTGTCGAAGCCGCCGGCATTGCCGGAGGATCTGCCGTGGTGGCAGAAGGTTGCCGCGCACGGGTCGCATCTCGTGCTGTATGCGCTGATGCTCGCGATGCCGCTGATCGGTTGGGCGATGCTGTCGGCGGGCGGGTATCCGGTGACGCTGGGCGGTGGTGTGCAGCTGCCGGCGATCGTGGCGGCGGATCCGGTGACGTTCGCGTGGCTCCGGGTCGCGCATCGGGTGCTGGCGTATCTGTTCTTCGCGACGTTCCTCGCGCACTTTGCCGCTGCGCTGTATCACGGGCTGATTCGGCGCGACGGCGTGGTGAGGGCGATGGTGGGGCGGTGAGCGACGGAGGGTTGCGCTTCCGATGCGGCGGGGCTGTTTCCGGGCGACCGAGACGGTTCCTGCCGTGTCGCTTATATATGACCATTGGAGAGGTTCAGCGACCCCCGGGACCGCATGTCAAAATAATTTCACAAAAGGGGTTGCGGAGATGGAAGCTGGTGCTTAGAATCACGCCTCTTTCGCGCTAACGGAAACGCAGCGCGGGGGGAAGAAGGGAAGCGGTGCTGTTGAAGTCGGATTTATCGACTCCAGTGCACACGAAATTAAACCGCAGTCGTCGCAACGAAGTAGTTAAAAAAGTTGTTGACGAGTTTGAAAAAACGGTTGATAATCTCGCTTCTCTGCTGCTGAAAACGCAGCGCTGCTGAGAAACACGAAGTTCCTCGCAGAATGCTCTTTAAAAATTAACAGCCGATAAGTGTGGGCGCTTGATGGAAGCGAGCTGATCCTCGGATCAGATAGCGAAAGTATCAAGAGTCTCACACTAAAGTAAGTCAGGTTTATGAAGTGATTCATATTCCTGTCA
>NZ_CABVQC010000080.1 GCF_902499175.1 Burkholderia aenigmatica | reverse complement strand
CGGCATCAGCGCGAGCGCGGCGAGCGCACCGTTGAAGCCGAGCAGGCCGTCGCCGAACGACGCGCCGCTGGTACCGAGCGCGACCAGCAGCGCGGTCGACACTAACGCGCCGCCAAGCGCGAACGCGGCCGCGCGACGCGACGCGACGGCGAGGCCGGCGACGATCAGCGCGCCGGCCCATGCGCCTTGCGCGAAAGTGGTTTGCGCGACGCCTGACAGAAGGGCGTCGGCGGCGGAAGTCAGCGTCAACACCGGGCCGGTCGTCGTGCCGCCTGCATGTTGCAGCGCGACAAACGGCAGCCACAGCGTGGTGACGATGAGGCACGGGCTCGAATACGGACACTGGCGCCAGCGTGCGAGCGGCTGGCGCATCGCGCGCTGCACGAGCGCCGCGCCGATCGAGGCCAGCGGCACCAGCACGACGGCGGCGAGTTGATGGGGCGCGAACAACACGGCGATCAGCGCGGCGAGCGCGCCGTTGAAGCCGTGCAGCCCCTGTTCGACGTCGCGGCGCTCGGCGCCTGTCAGCACGGCCGTCATGCTGGCGGCGGCCGAGCCGACCAGCGCCGCGCTCGCGAGCCGCAGGTCGGTCAGCGCCAGCGCGGCGAGCAGCAGCGCGCCGGTGAACGCGTTCGCCTGCAGCACGATCTGCCCGATGCCGCGCAGCAAGATACGCAGGTCGATCGACGGCGGGACGGGGCGGGCGGTAGGCATGATGGCGGCGGCACAGGACGAGCCGCGAGCATAGGACACAATGCCATGCACCGGAATAGGGAATTCTGGATAGTCAGGATTTGTGGTCGATGCCCCGAAACGGTGAATGCAGATGTCGATTCGTGCCCGAACGCCGAGCTGTTGGCACGTTCGGCGGGGTTGCCCGATTGGGACTCGAATCCCGGCAGTGGCCGGCATTTTCGTCGAGCAATCTGTGCGACGATGCCTCGCATCGGGCATACCGGGAGAAGGAGAGATGGGCGAAGTACGGTGGGCGTCGCTCGAAGGCGACGGGGTCGAACATCTGACGTTCGACCGGAGCGACGGCGGGATCGTCGTCGAAAGCGCGGTGGTCGGCCAGCGATATGGCCGTGCGTACGGGCTCGCGTATCGCGTCGAGTGCGACACGCACTGGTGCGTGACCTATGCGGTGCTCAAGGTGATGGGCGGCGGCACGCTCGAATTGCGCAGCGACGGCGCCGGCCACTGGCACGACGGCTCCGGCCGCGCACTGCCGGAGCTCGACGGCTGCATCGACATCGACATCGCGGCGACGCCGTTCACGAATTCGCTGCCGATCGGCCGCCTCGGGCTCGCGCGCGGCGAGCGGCGGCCGATCGACGTCGCGTACATCTCGACGCCGGACCTGAAGGTTACGCCGGTCAAGCAGGCCTACGCGTGCCTCGAGCCGGGCCGGCGCTACCGCTACGAAGGGATCTTCCGCGACTTCACCGCCGAGATGGACATCGACGACGACGGGCTCGTGATCGATTACGAGACGCTGTTCAGACGCCTGCCGGCGCCGACGGTGCGCTGAACCCGAGCCACGGCCGGGGCGAGCGCCGGCCGCTCGTGCGCGGACGCGAAGCGGTCGATGCGCGACGCGATGATGTCGGGGTGGCGCAGCACGACCCAGTGGCTGCCGTCGATTTCCTCGCGCACGTGGTCGCCGAGCCAGCGGTCGAGATCGACCGACATCTCGGGCGTCACATAGCGGTCGCGCACCGGCACCAGGATCTGCACGGGCGCCTGTGCATACCGTTCGCGCGGCTTGCGGGCCCGTGCGATGAAGTTCGCGCGGTACAACTGCAGGCCGTTCAGCGCGTTCTTCAGTTGCACGGGATCGCGCTCGGCGCGCACGCGTTCGGTGAGCTGCAGCCAGCGCGGCCACAATGCCGCGCCGCCGAGCCGCCACACCAGCGACGGCACGAGCGGCAGGTGGAAGAACGCGATGTACCACGACTTCAGGCTCTGCTTGAGCCGCATCTTTGCGCGGAACACGTGATCGAGGCACGGGCCCGAGATCGACGTGTACGACGCGATCCGGCCGCGGAACGCGGGGTCGGTCACGGCCTCCCAGCACTGGATCGACCCCCAGTCGTGGCCGACGAGGTGGAACGGCCGGCCGCCGCAGGTTGCATCGGCCACCGCCTTCAGGTCGGCGGCGAGCCGTTCGAGCGTGTAGTCGGCGCGGCGGCGCGGCGCATCGGATGCACCGGCGCCGCGCACGTCGTACGCGATCACGCGGTAGCGCTTCGCGAGCCGCGCCCGGATCGGCGCCCACACGGCCGCCGAATCGGGGTAGCCGTGCACGAGGATCAGCGGCGGGGCGCGACGCGACCCGCTTACGTAGACGGCGAGTTTCACGTCGCCGGACTGGACGGTCAGCATCTCGTGGGCGCGCGCCATGACGTCATGCCTGCGGAACCGGGTGCAACGGCACGCGGCGCGGGGCGGCTTGCGCGGCGTAGCGCGCGTTGGTCGCGTCGATGTTCTCGAGCAGCGTGTCGAGCCCCTGCAGGTACTGGTGGTTGTCGTGGTCCCACGGGTGGAAGCCGGGGCGGAAGTAGTCGAGCCATTCGCGCGCGATGTTCGGGAACACGCCGTGCTTCGGGCTGTACAGATACTTCACGAGGCGCCACATGCCGCCGAACTTGCCGTGTTCGCGACGGTGCGCGCGCATCAGGCGCAGGTGGAAGTCGAACACGATCGCCCAGAAGAACACGGTCGTCGTCAGCATCGTGCCCGTGCGCAGCAGGTAGCTGCCGAGTCCCGGCTTCATGACGGTGGTCCATACGTCGTACGACACCGCCTTGTGCTCGGTTTCCTCCATCGCGTGCCACATCCACATCTGCTGGTAGCCTTCGACCGAGCCGTCGATGCGATGCTCGTGGCCCGACAGCAGCTGGTTCGCGAGGATCGCCGTGTAGTGCTCGAGCGCGATCGTGATCGCGAGCTGCATCGAATGCGGCAGCGCCTTCTTGAACCAGCCGAGGATCGTCCACAGGCGCTTGTCGAGCTTGTGCGCAGGCAGGCCCGACGACTGCAGCAGGTCGTTGTATTCGATGTGCTCGCGCGTGTGCATCGCTTCCTGGCCGATGAAGCCGAGCACCTGCTTCTTCAGTTCCGGATCCTCGATCTGGTCGCGGTAGTTGCGCACCGAATCCATGAAGAAGCGTTCGCCGGCCGGGAACAGCAGCGACAGCGCGTTCATGAAGTGCGTGACCGGCACGCCCTGCACGTGCCAGTCGCGCGCGCGTTCGGGGGGCAGCGCGAAACGGATGTCGCGCCGCACGGGCATCATGTTCGGGGTCGTCATGATTGTTCTCCTCCCTGATTGCCTGCGTTGTTGTAGGTGGCGTGCAGCGGCGCGGGCGCCGGCGTGCCGCGCGTGGCGCGGCGGGCCTTCGCGGCCTCGCGGCGCGTCGCGAGCACGACGAGCGCCTGGTAGGCCGACGGCAGGATGCGCGCCAGCCAGTCCGCCCCCTTCGCGTCGCGGCCGATCAGTACGCGGCGCTTGTTCTTGCGCACGCCGGCGAGGATCGTGCGCGCGGCATCGTCGGCGGTCGTGATGAAGAACTTCTCGAAGCTGTCCTTGCCTTGCTGCTCGCTCTCGACGATGAAGCCGACCATGTTCTTCGCGACGCGGCTCGACTGCGCGATGTTGGTGCGGATGCCGCCCGGATGCACGCAGGTGGCCGACACGCCGCACTTCATCATGTCGAGTTCCTGGCGCAGCGACTCGGTGAAGCCGCGCACCGCGAACTTGGTCGCGTTGTAGCCGCTCATGCCCGGCTGCGCGAAGATCCCGAAGATGCTCGACGTGTTGATCACGTGACCGTCGCCCGAGGCCTTCAGGTGCGGCAGGAACGCCTTTGTGCCGTGCACGACACCCCAGAAGTTGATGTTCACGATCCACTCGAGATCGCTGTATTCCATCCCTTCGATCGTGCTCGACAGCGCGACGCCTGCGTTGTTGAAGATCAGGTTGACCTTGCCGTGCTCTTTCGCGGTGTCGTCGGCCCACGCGAACATCGCGTCGCGGTCGCCGACGTCCAGTACGCGCGTCGACACGCGCACGTTCGGCGCGATCGTGCGGACGATCCGCTCGGTTTCGGCGAGGCCGACGCCGTTCTTGTCGGCGAGCGATACGTGGCAGCCGGCCTGCGCGAGCTGGATCGCGAGCGAGCGGCCCATGCCCGAGCCGGCACCCGTGATCGCGGCGACCTTGTTGGCGAAATCTCTCATGTCGGTTGCTCCTTGTCTGGCTCAGGCCGCTTCGGCGGACGTGGAAGTCGAAGCGGAAGCGGCGGGCGCGGCGGCGGGCCGCGCGGTCGTGTCGTGTTGCGGCGCGCGATACGCGTGGTAGTCGGCGATCGAGAAGTGCGCGGTCGCCTGGCGGAAGCGCCACGTGAAGCCCGGCCACAGCGTCGTGTTCTTGCCCGTGCGCGGATCGAGGTACCAGCTCTTGCAGCCGCCCGTCGACCAGATCGCCTTTTTCAGCTTGCCCTGCAGGTCGCTGTTGAATTGCGTCTCGACGAGCGGGCGCACTTCGATCGCATCCGCGCGTTCGCGGCGCATCGCCTGCAGCGCGCCGAGGATGTACTCGATCTGCGACTCGATCATGAACACCATCGAGTTGTGGCCGAGGCCCGTGTTCGGGCCGACGATCATGAAGAAGTTCGGATAGCCGGGCAGCGTCGAGCCGAGATACGCGTGCGCGCCGTCGCGCCACGCGTCGACGATGTCGAGCCCGCCGCGGCCGAGGATCGCGCCGCGCGGAAACGGATCGGCCACCTGGAAGCCGGTGCCGTAGATCAGGCAGTCGACTTCATGGCGGCGGCCGTCGGTCGTCACGACTGCGTCGGCTTCGACGTGGTCGATGCCGGTCGTGATCACGTCGACGTTCTTGCGCGACAGCGCCGGGTAGTAGTCGTTCGAGATCAGCACGCGCTTGCAGCCGAGCGTGTAGTTCGGCGTGACGGTCTTGCGCAGCTCCGGATCGGGAATCTGCTTGCGGATGTGGCGCAGCGCGAGCTTCTGCACGTTCTTCATCAGCGACGGATGGATCGCGAAGCCGAGCACGCGCGATTCGAGCATCCAGTAGATGCTGCTGCGCACGGCCTTCTGCGTGAACGGCAGCGTGCGGAACAGCCACTTCTCGAGCCCGGTCAGGTTGCGGTCGGGCTTCGGCATGATCCACGGCGGCGTGCGCTGGAACAGCGCGAGTTCCTTCACGCGCGGCGCGATCTGCGGCACGAACTGGATCGCGCTCGCGCCGGTGCCGATCACCGCGACGCGCTTGCCTTCAAGCGCATAGTCGTGATCCCAGTGCTGCGAGTGGAACGCGCGGCCCTTGAAGTTTTCGACGCCGGGAATCGACGGCAGCGCGGCCCGCGACAGGCCACCCATCCCCGACACCAGCACGCGCGCGGACAGCCGCTTGCCGTTCGCGAACGTGAGGCGCCAGCGTTGTGCGGCCTCGTCGTACTCGGCGCGCTGCAACTCGTGGTTCAGGCGCAGGTGCGGGCCAACGCCGAAGCGCTGCACGCAGTCTTCCAGATACGCGCGGATTTCCGGCTGCGGCGCGAACATGCGCGTCCAGCGCGGATTCGGCGCGAACGAGAACGAATAGACGTGCGATTGCACGTCGCATGCACACCCGGGGTAATGATTGTCGCGCCACGTGCCGCCGACCGACGCGGCCTTCTCGAGGACGACGAAGTCGGTCACGCCTGTTTGACACAGGCGGATCGCCATGCCGAGGCCGGCGAAGCCGGTGCCGATGATGGCGATGTCGATGGTCTCGTCCAGGCCGTCGTGGCCGGGCGGACCGAAAGGCAACGTGCGAGCATTCATCCGGGTGTCTCCGATTTGGCTCATTTTTGAATGTTACATTGTTCGATGTAACGATAGTGGGTGAACCCGGAAACCGCAAGAGGCTAGAAGCGGCGCTCTAAGGGCCGGAAGCCAGACGGGAAAAGGCTGAGCGGGGTTTGGAACGGCGCGCTTCCCGCATCGCGGGATGCGGCGAAAGGGCCGTCGGTAGGGCAAGAGAGGGGGCGGACGAGACCGCCGGCGCGCGGCGGTCTGTTTGAAACAGTATCAGGGACGGATCGTTCGGGCGGCCGTCTCATGGAAAACCCCGGCCACGATCGTGACCTGCGCGAGCGCGTAGAGGCCCCAGATCAGGTAGTCGATGCCCGGAAAGCCGCCGAGGAAGCGGCCGGCGCCGATCAGCGTATCGGAGCCGACGAAGATCAGGCTGCCGAGCGCGACCAGTGGGTCGCGCGTGCGGGCCGCGAGCGCGAAGCTGGCCATCGTGCACAGCACGAGCATGTAGACGGCGACCGGTGCGACCAGCTCGCCGAGATGCGGGAAGAACGCCACGTAGAACGCCGGCGCGGCGATCCACAGCCCGACGAGCGCGACGATGCGCCAGCCGTGCGGCCGCGCGCGCCAGCGGAAGAAGATCGCGCAATAGAACAGGTGCGTGAGCAGGAACGCGCCGAGGCCGAGGACGAACGACAGCGGCCAGTCGGGCAGTGCGAGCAGCACGTCGCCGAGCACGGCCGTCACGAGCGCCGCGCACAGCCACGCGCGTTCGCGCGGTGCGGCGCAGGTGCTGCCCGCCGCGAGCAGCAGGATGCCCATCGCCGCTTTCGCGGCGGCCTGGCCGGGATAGGGCGCGGCGGCGAGCGACAGCCCGTACAGCAGCGCGGCGGCGACGGCGAGCGGCCAGAGCCGGCGGTAGGTGGCGGGAAGCATGGCGATCAAGGCGGGTGTCTCCGGTTTGTCGTTGTCTGCGGTGGACGGCGCGCGGTCGAGGGCGCGGCTGTCGGCCATTATCCGGAAGAAAAGGGGGGCGAAAACCGGCGAATCCTTCTAGGAAGCGAGGGCGCCGCTACTGCCGGATTTCTCCGCGCGTTGCCCCGGTTGAACCGGGGCAACGACTTCAATTCGGCTTGCTATGATCGCCGCGGTATTGCCGTTGTCGATGTGGTTGTTGCTGTCGTTGTTCCGCCCGGCCGCGCGACAGGATGCGCAAGCCGGTGCGTGCCCGATGAATCCATGCCATGCCCGGCCCGCGCGCCCATGCGACGCGGGGCGGGCTGGCCTCCCCACGAAAACAGGTCCGACCATGACCGAACTTCTCCACGGCGACGGCGCGATCCGTCGCACGACGCCGTACGGCTCGTCGATCGAAAACACCTACGCGGGCGTGCTGTCGTTCATGCGCCGCAACTATTCGCGCGAGCTCGACGGCGTCGACGTCGCGATCTCCGGCGTGCCGCTCGACCTCGCGACGACTTACCGCTCCGGCGCGCGGCTCGGCCCGGCTGCGATCCGCGCGGCGAGCGTGCAGCTCGCGGAGCTTCATCCGTATCCGTGGGGTTTCAACCCGTTCGACGATCTCGCGGCCATCGACTACGGCGACTGCTGGTTCGACGCGCACAACCCGCTGTCGATCAAGCCCGCGATCATCGAGCATGCGCGCACGATCCTCGGTTCCGGCGCGAAGATGCTGACGCTCGGCGGCGACCACTACATCACGTATCCGCTGCTGGTCGCGCATGCGGAGCGCTACGGCAAGCCGCTGTCGCTGATCCATTTCGACGCGCACTGCGATACGTGGGCCGACGACGATCCGGACAGTCTCAATCACGGGACGATGTTCTACAAGGCCGTGAAGGAAGGGCTGATTGATCCGGCGACGTCGGTGCAGGTTGGGATTCGCACGTGGAACGACGACTTTCTCGGTATCGAGCGGCTCGATGCGGCGTGGGTGCATGACCACGGGTCGCGCGCGGCGGTCGAGCGGATCGTCGACATCGTCGGCGCGCGGCCCGCGTACCTGACGTTCGATATCGATTGTCTCGATCCGGCGTTTGCGCCCGGCACGGGCACGCCGGTCGCGGGCGGCCTTTCTTCGGCACAGGCGCTCGCGATCGTGCGCGCGCTCGGCGCGGTGAACCTGGTGGGTGCGGATGTGGTCGAGGTGGCACCCGCGTACGACCACGCGGACATCACGGCGATTGCGGCCGCGCACGTCGCGTGTGACTTGCTGTGTCTGTGGCGGCAGAAGAAGGTGGCGGGGGCGCTGAAGTAAGTCAGCATGCGCGTGCCGTTGGCGCGGTGCGCGCATCGCCGGATCGGTGTGCCGTGTGCCGTTTGCATCGCGTGGCTCAGGCAAAAGATCTTCGCGGATTTCCGTGGCGCGTGATTGCCGACCCGTTGGCGACATCGGTGGAACGTCATCGGATGGCGGCTTGCATGCGCCAACGAGGCGTTGGCTTGTCACCGATGATGCACGCTGACGTCATCGCATCAAGAAAAGCTATCGACTCCTGAAAAAAGCGGCAAGCATGTCGTCTTTCGGCGCTGCAGGTTGCGTTGTTTGCCGCTTTCCCGACCGTCCGCGGGATCGCGCATGATCCGGCCCGGCACCGGATCCACCTGGCCACGTCCCCGTATAAACCGCACGCGGCCGGATGAGATCGGATTGCTCGCGCTGCTCCAGCCCGTGCGCGATCCAGCCGATCGAGCGGCCCAGCGCGAACAGGCCGAATGCAGCACCGACGGGAAGCCGCAAATGTCTGCGCAGCGCCACCAGCGCGAGATCCAAAGAGGGCTTGTGGCCGACGAGCGCGCTCCCTGCATCGATCATCCTTTTCCATTGCGGATGGCGCGGCAGGATCCGCGACAACAGATACGTCGCACGCACGTCGCCGTCGGGATAGAGCGAATGTCCGAAGCCCGGCAAGCCGTCTCCCCGGGCGAGACGTTCGCTCATTTTTTGCTCGATGTCCTTATTACCCAGTTCGTCCCACAGTGCTTCGCCACGCGCGGTGGTCGCGCCATGCCGCTCGCCCGACAGGCCGGCCAGACCACCGACCACCACGGCCCGCAAGCTCGCGTTCGTCGACGCGATGCATCGTCCCGTGAAGCTCGACGCGTTCAGTTCGTGATCCGCGCACAACACGAGCGCCATCCTGATCACCTCGGCGCCAGCAGGCCCGACGCCCCACGCCCGCGCGCATTGCACGTGGATGGGCGCTGTGTCGATCCGGGTTCGCAACAGGCATGCGGCAAGAATCCGCACGAGATCGCCGCAGCCCTGCGCCTGACGATCGGTCGATTGCTGCCAGATCGCCGTTGGCGCGTCCTCGCTTGCGACGGTGAAGAGCGGCAGCAGGGCCTGCTCGGCGCGTTGCTCGTCGTAGTGCCTGAAGAGCGTTCGCAGCACCGCGGGCGTAGCGGGAATGTGGCGGCCGAAAGCGGTCTGCTCGTCGCATCGCCATAGCAGCGCCGCGACTTCCTCGAGACTCGCGCGGGACGCGAGATCGAGTGCATCCACACCGCGATAGAAGAGCCGGCCACCGTCGATCAACGTGATGCTCGACTCGAGCACGGGCGAACCCCAGTTCAGCGCGGCTTTCGCCACTTCCTTCGGCTTGCGGCCTCGTGCGCGCTGATCCGCGAGCCGGTCGACCTCGGCCGCGAGATAGCGGCTTTCGCGATGACTGCCGCCCGGTTCCGCGCGAAGCAGGCCGCGGCTGACGTACGCATAGAGGGTTTGCCGCGAGACACCGAGCCTTGCCGCGGCTTCGGTCGAATTCAGGTAGTTCGACATCGTGCGCAGGGGGAATGGTTCGACAGGTTGATCAGGATAATCAACGTTGACAGCAAATGCGAGCGAGACGATCTTTGCCTCACCTAATTCATGCGAGGCGAACATGCGTATCGATCAAATGTCGAGGGAGCTGGCCGTGGCCGATGAGGATCGGGTGTCGCGTCATCTGCGGGCGTTCTGGCTGGCGGCGGGTGGGTCTCAGGCGTTCCTCGAGTCGTGCAGCTTCAGCGGGGCGGGCGAGCTGGTTTCCGCGTTTCGCGTAACCGACATGGCCACGGCGGCAATCGGCGCGGCAGGGACGTCCGTTGCCGAATTGCTGCATGCGTCGACCGGAACGTTGCCGTCGGTGCGGGTCGACCGGCGCATGGCGTCGCTGTGGTTCGGCACGTCGCTGCGTCCGCAGGGCTGGACGATGCCGCCACAATGGGATCCGGTGGCCGGCAACTATCGGGCGCGC
Organism: Burkholderia aenigmatica; assembly: GCF_902499175.1. GTDB lineage: Bacteria > Pseudomonadota > Gammaproteobacteria > Burkholderiales > Burkholderiaceae > Burkholderia > Burkholderia aenigmatica. Next base: position 30,530 of record NZ_CABVQC010000080.1, on the reverse strand, counting down.
GATCGCTGGATCCGGTTGCACGCCAACGCGCCGCATCATCGGCTGGCCGCCTTGTCGGTGCTGGGCTGTGCCGCCGATGCACAGGCGGTCGCGCAAGCGGTGAGTCGCTGGGATGCCGGTGCGCTCGAAGACGCGATCGTCGAGCGAGGCGGTTGCGCTGCGGCGATGTACGCGGCGCAGGAGTGGGCCGAGCACCCGCAGGGCAAGGCGGTCGCAACCGAACCGTTGCTGCATGTTCATGCCGCGACCGATGCCATTGCGCGTGACTGGCGCCCTTCGAAAGACCGGCCGTTGCGCGGCATCCGCGTGCTCGACCTGACGCGCATCCTCGCCGGCCCCGTGGCGACGCGATTTCTTGCGGGCCTGGGCGCAGACGTACTGCGCATCGATCCGTACGGCTGGGAAGAACCGGGCACGGTGCCCGAAGTCGTCCTCGGCAAGCGATGTGCGCGGCTGAACCTGAAAGATGCGGCGGATCTCGATACGCTCAAACAGTTGCTCGCCAGCGCGGATATCGTCGTGCACGGTTACCGGGCCGACGCGCTCGCGCGCCTCGGTCTCGATGCTGCGCATCGGCGCGAACTGAATCCTGCGCTCATTGACGTGTCGCTCGACGCTTATGGCTGGAGCGGTGACTGGCGTTGCCGGCGCGGCTTCGACAGCCTCATTCAAACGAGCACGGGAATCGCCGAGGCGGGCATGCGCGTCATGGGCAGCGATGAACCGGTGAACCTGCCCGTTCAGGCCATCGACCATGCGACGGGTTACCTGATGGCGACGGCCGCCATCCGTGGGCTGACGACACGAATGAAACAGGGTGTCGGTACCGAGGTCCGCGCGTCGCTGGCGCGCACGGCGGCCGATTTGCAACTGCGGTCGGAGCCCATGAGCGAGGTGGTCGAACTGGTCGCCGACGGTCAACGCGATCGTGCGGAGCACGTCGAGCCGACGTCGTGGGGGCCGGCATCCCGGCTCCTCCCGCCCTTGCAGATCGACGATGCGCCGCTCCGATGGTTTTATCCGGCGCGCGCACTGGGTGCGTACGAACCCGAGTGGTTGTCTTCGAACGGCGATCTTTGAATCGGCGCGATGAATCGGCTGGTGTCGGTGAGTGGCGGCGGGACGGGAATCGGCCCGGCCATGGCAATGCATTGCGCTCAGCGCAATGCGCAGGTCGTCATCGTCATCGTCGGACAGCGCGCGAACGTGCTGGAACACGCCGCCGAAGTGATCGGCGGCGTGTTTCCCGATGCGCGTCCCACCGTGCCCGGACTGCCGACCTGGGCGTGCCTGATCAGGTGGACCGCGTTCGGAGGACGCTGGCAGAGCGTTTCGAGCCCCTCGATTTCGTGGTCAACGCGGCCGGCGCGTTGCGCGTCGCTGGATCGATGGTCGGGCCTTGCCTTCAACCGCGCGTGTCGACCCAGTTGCGTGCCCAGCGGGCCGAATGCTGCAACGCCTGCTCCTCACTCGTGAAGTAATCGAGCGAATAGAACTGGTAGCGGCCTTCGGTGCGTGGGCTACCGGCGCGTTCAAGCAGCAGGTTGGATGAAAAACTTCCGTCGGGCAAACGATGCGCCGAGGGGTGAACGGCATAGCCGTTGTATTGTTGAATTCGATTGTTCTGCATTTTAATTTTAATAATGTTCGAGTGCGTGCGTGCCGTGCGGAATGTGCACAGGTGCGCCGATTCAAAGCCATTGCGAGCTGAATCTGAAGCAGTCGTAAAGCGAAAAAGGGCTTGGCAGCCTGAGGGGGAATGAAGTGCAACGAGGCGTGTGGCGCTCGGCGAGCTGCTGAATGAACCGATGCAGCTAAGAGCAATCGCGCCAACTTTGGGAGACCAATCTCCGCGAGGATGTCGCTGCAACCCGGCGTCCGTTACGGGAGGCCGGGTCCTTCAAACTTTACAGCGGCTTGATGTTGGCCGCTTGCAGACCCTTCGGGCCTTGCTTCGTTTCGAAGCTCACCTTCTGATTTTCAGCCAGCGTCTTGAAGCCGTCGGCGCGAATTTCGGAGAAGTGAGCGAACAGATCGTCGCCGCCGTTGTCGGGCGTGATGAAGCCAAAGCCTTTGCTGTCGTTGAACCACTTGACGATACCGGTATCCATGAAGATTCCTTGAGAAAAAATAGAAAGATTTGCTCTGTAAAAGAGCGCGTGAAGCGTCAAGGAGGGAGAGGACAACGAATACCGCTGAGGAGCGATCAATTGATGAACAGCAATCGGACTTCTTGAACTTCGGACGATACACTAACCGCTGGGCGGTGCTGGCGTCAATCGTTATCTTGTAACTGTGTTACCACGCGGTCCGTTTTGCGGATGAGTCGATGTGGCCCCGCCTGGCTGCGGGCACTATCCGGGATGACGCACAGGTTGGACAGGGCCTGATGGGGTTGGTGGCGATGAATGACCCGAAGCGGCCACATCACCTTATCCAAAGCGGCCATTCGAATCGGGGATCACGTTGCGACGGGCAATCGCTTCGCGGTCGTCCACGACAACCATAAAAGAGCCCCGCGCTCTGGCCGAGCGCCGACCGTTCGCCACGCGTTTCGCGAAAATTCGGCAAGAACAAACAAGGCCGACGCGTCGTGCGCCCGTCATGTGCCGAAGCAGATGGACGAAGCGATCGGCGGCGCATGTCCCGATGCGCCACCGATCGTGCGAGAGGGATGGCAACCGCACCCGACGCGGCAAGGACGATTGACTGTCCGGAAGACCCGCGTCGCCGACAAGCGCGATCCGTACTACAGGAACAAGCGATAGGCGAGATTGCTGCCTTCCTCGATGTACGGATAGCCGAGCGTCGACAGGAAGTGGTCGAATGCGTCGCGATCGGCCTGCGGCACCTGCAGCCCGACGAGGATCGAGCTGTAGTCCGCGCCCTGGTTACGGTAGTGGAACAGGCTGATGTTCCAGTCCGGTGCCATCGCCGACAGGAACTTCATCAGTGCGCCCGGCCGTTCCGGGAATTCGAAGCGGAACAGGCGCTCGTCGAGCGCGAGCGGCGAACGGCCGCCCACCATGTAGCGGATATGTTCTTTCGACAATTCGTCGTGCGTCAGGTCGATGGTCCTGAAGCCGTGCAATTCGAAGCTCGCGGCGATCTCGGCCGATTCGCCGCGGCGCTTGATCTGCATGCCGACGAAGAAGTGCGCGGATTGCGCGTCGGCGATCCGGTAGTTGAACTCGGTCAGGTTGCGATCACTGACGAGCGCGCAGAAGCGCCGGAAGCTGCCGCGTTCCTCGGGGATCGTGACCGCGAACACGGCTTCGCGCGCTTCACCCACTTCCGCGCGCTCGGCGACGAAGCGCATCCGGTCGAAGTTCACGTTCGCACCGGACGTGACCGCAATGAGCGTCTGGTTCTCGGTGCCTTCGCGTTCCGCGTAGCGCTTTGCACCCGCGACCGCGAGTGCACCGGCCGGTTCGAGCACGCTGCGGGTATCCTGGAACACGTCCTTGATGGCCGCGCATAGGGCATCGGTGTCGACCGTCACGACGCCGTCGAGGTATTCGGCGCACAGCCGGAAGGTTTCCTCGCCGACCAGCTTCACGGCGGTACCGTCCGAGAACAGGCCGACCTCGGTCAGCTCGACGCGCCGGCCGGCCGCGAGCGATTGCGCCATCGCGCACGAATCCTCGGTCTGCACGCCGATCACCTTGATCTCCGGGCGCACGGCCTTCACGTAGGCAGCAATGCCGGACGCGAGGCTGCCGCCGCCGATCGGCACGAAGATCGCGTGGATCGGCCCCTGGTGCTGGCGCAGGATTTCCATCGCGACCGTGCCTTGGCCGGCGATCACGTACGGATCGTCGAACGGGTGGACGAACGTGAGATCGCGCTCCGCCTGAACCTTGACCGCGTGCTGGTACGCGTCGCTGTACGACTCGCCAGCCTGGATGACCTCGACCGTCGGGCCGCCGTGCGCACGCACCGCGTCGACCTTCACTTGCGGCGTCGTGACGGGCACGACGATCACGGCCTTGACGCCCATCCGCGCTGCCGAGAATGCGACTCCCTGCGCATGGTTGCCGGCCGACGCCGTAATTACGCCGCGTGCGAGCGCGTCCGCCGGAATGTGCGCCATCTTGTTGTACGCGCCGCGCAGCTTGAACGAGAACACCGGCTGGTTGTCCTCGCGCTTCAGGTAGACGGCGTTGCGCAGCCGGGCCGACAGGTTGCGGGCGGGCTGGAGTTCCGTCTCGCGCGCGACGTCGTAGACACGGGCGGTGAGAATTTTCTTGACGTAGTCGACGGGAGGCTGGGCTTGCGTGGCAAGCGCGGTGCAAGCGTCAGGCGAGCTTCGGTACAAAGACACGGTCATTTCCTTTCGAGGGCGGGTTTGAAATGCCCAGGGCGGAAATGAAACAACCCGCCTCAGGGGCGGGTTGTCGTCATTGAGCCGGATGCGCGCTAACCCACCATTCGAAGAATGGTGCGAATAATCAGCGCAATGGCGAATGCTTGGCGGCTCATGTTTTCAAGCATCAACCATGGCAACGGTAGTTGTCAACTGTATCGAGCGAATTCCGGCCATCATGGGATGGTTGCCTGGTCGAATGCCGGTACTTCGCGTCGCCTTTCCCGGTCATCCGTGACAAGCAACGAACGAGGCCGTCGGGCAGGGTGCCGGTCGGCCTCGTGCGAATCAGTTCGCGCTGCGGGTTGCGCGTTACTTCGCCGCGAGCGCACTCTGCACGCTCTTGTCGACCCATGCGTTGTCGGCCACGCTCAGTTTCTGCGGAATCAGCTTCGCCGCATAAAACGCATCGGCGACGCCTTGCTGGGCCGCGACGATCTTTTCGTCGAGCGGCACCGCGCCAAACGGGACCCGCTTGATCCACGTCTCGACGAGCGGTTGCGGCAGGCCGACCTTCGGTGCGATCAGCGCGGCCGTGTCGGCCGGATGCGTGTTGACCCATTGGCCCGTCTCGCGCGCCTGCTTCAGGATCGCGCCGACCACGTCGGGATGCTGCTGCGCGAAATCGCGCGTCGCTTCGTAGAAGTTGTTGGTCGCCGAGAGTCCCGTGTAGTCGGACAGCGTGCGCACCTTCAGCGCATTTTGCGCGGCTGCATAGTACGGATCCCAGACGACCCACGCGTCGACGTTGCCGCTCTCGAACGCGGCGCGCGCGTCGGCCGGCGCAAGGTACACGGGGCGGATTTCGTCGTAGCGCACGCCGGCCTTCTTCAGCGCTTCGAGCAGCAGGTAGTTCGCGCTCGAGCCCTTCTGCAATGCGATCTTCTTGCCGCGCAGGCCGGCGACCGAACGGATCGGCGAATCGGCCTTCACGACCACGGCTTCGTTGTGCGGCGCCGGCGGTTCCGCGCCGACATAGACGAAGTGCACGCCGGCCGCCTGCGCGAACACGGGCGGCGGCGCACCCGTATAGCCGAAGTCGATGCTGTTCGCGTTCAGTGCTTCGAGCAGTTGCGGGCCGGCCGGGAATTCGAACCACTGGACGCCATAGCCGAGCGGCTTGAGCCGCGCTTCGAGCGAACCTTGCGCCTTGATGACCGACAGCAGGCCGGCCTTCTGGTAGCCGATGCGCACGACCTTGTCGGCGCCGCCTTGCGCGAAGGCCGGCGCGGCGGACAGCGCGACGAGCGTGGTGACTGCGGCGGCGCGGGCGATCCAGCGGGTGAAACGAATCATCGAACGGACTCCATGCGAAACGTCTTCGGGCGAGCGGTGGTGCTGCTCGGTTGGAAGAATCGTCGCATGGGCGATCACGCCCGCAAACGAAGCATTGCCGATATCAATATGACGGCGGCGCGCCTATGCTTCGTCGCTGTCGTCTTTCGATGCCGGTGTGCCGGACGACTGCCGCGCGGCCTCGTCGCTGAGCTTCTTGTCGAGGATCGTCGCGACACGGCCGCCGAGATAGGCGCTCGCCGCGGTTTCGAGTGCACGGTTCGTCTCGCCTTCGACGAACACGGCCGCGAGCGGGCGCAGGCGCCAAATTGCGTCGACCAGTTCGGGCACGTCGGTGGCGGGCGGCAGCGTGTCGGCGTCGTAGCGGTCGAGCCGCTTCACGACGAGATCGACGAGCAGTCGCGCGATCGCGTCGAAATGCGGCCGCGCGAGGCTGATCACGTCGAGCAGCTCGCGCGGCGGGATGCCTTCCTTCGTCATCGCGGCCGCTGCTTCGAGCAGTGCGGGGTTCTTCGCGACGAACGACAGGCCGCGCCGTTCGAGCAAGCCGAGTTCGGTCACGCGTGACAGCTGCGTGGTCGCCTGCGGGCCGAACATCTGCGCGAGCGCGGCGAGCGAATAGGTTTTCGGCAGTTCGTGCGACCAGCGGCCGCCGATCGCGTTTTCGAGGCCGAGGATCGAGCGCAGGTCGTGGCCTTCGTCGATCGCCTTGATCAGGTCCTGGATGTTCGACAGCGTATAGCCGCGTGCGAGCAGGTGGTTGATCAGCTTCAGGCGCGCGACGTGCGTGTCGTCGTAGATGCCGACGCGGCCGCGCTTTTCCGGCGGCGCGAGCAGCCCGCGATCCTGGTAGGCGCGGACATTGCGCACGGTCGTGTCGGACACGCGTGCAAGTTCGTCGACCGTGTACTCGTTGCGGGAGTCCGGCGCCGCCTCGTCGGGTGTGGAATGAGTCTGTTTTGACATGCGGCCATTCTAGCGCGACGCGGCGGGCTAGGGCGAGACAGGGAGCGTGCGCGCGCCGTCGCCGAGCGGGCGCTGCAGCAGCGCCGTATCGATCCAGCGGCCGTGCTTGAAACCGGCTGCCTTCAGCATGCCGGCCGGCTCGAAGCCGAATGCGCGATGCAGCGACGTCGAGCCGCCGGTGCCGCCGTCGGCGATCACCGCGATCATCTGCCGCCACGGGCCGGCCTCGCAGCGTTCGATCAGCGCCGCGAGCAGCGCGCGGCCGATTCCGCGCCCGCGCTGCGACTCGTCGATGTAGATCGAATCCTCGATCGTGAAGCGGTACGCGCTGCGCGTGCGGTACGGCGTCGCGTATGCGTAGCCGGCCACGCGGCCGTCGCATTCGGCGACGAGATACGGCAGCCCGTGGCGCAGCACCGCGTCGCGGCGCGCGCGCAGTTCGGCGACGTCGGGCGGCGTCTCTTCGAACGACGCGACGCTGTGGTGCACGTGGTGCGCATAGATCGCGTGGATCGCATCGAGGTCGGCGTCGGTCGCGTCGCGAACGACGCAGGCGGGAGCGGTGGGCATGGCGGTGGGTCCGGCGAATTCAGAACGCAAACCACCACTATGCCGGCCGCCGAAGCGCATGGCAAAGCCGCGTGCGGCCGCGGCCGCCTAGAGCCGGCCGTCCGCCGCGCGAACCGCATCGGCGATCGCGTCGGCGACCCGCTGCACGCGCGGGGACCGTCGCACGTCCGGATGGACGACGAGCCAGATCTCGCGCTCGATGTCGCAACGCGGTGCGGCCGTCAGCTCGACGAGCGGCGCACCGGCGTGCGCGGCCGGATCGTCGACGAGAAACCTCGGCAGCAGCGCGACGCCGGCGCCCGCCGCGCACGCGTGATGCTGCGCAGCCAGGTCGTTGGTGACAAACGCGAAACGGCGTCCGGCCGCGAAGCGGGCGAGCCACTGGTGCTGCGGCGTTTGCGCGAGCGCATCGTCGTAGCCGACGAACGCCCAGGTTTCCGGCGGCGCGTCCGCCCATTCCGGCGACGCGCACAGCGCGAAGCGCATCGTGCCGAGCCGGCGCGCGGCGAGCCCCGGCTCGCTCGGCCGCGACAGCCGCACTGCGAGGTCGGCTTCGCGTGCGTACAGGTTCGCCGCGTGCATTTCGCCCATCAGGTCGATCCGCAGCGCCGGCCATGCGCGCTGCGCGCGGGCGAGCCGCGGCGCGAGGAAATGGCTCGCGAACACCGGCGACGCCGATACGCGCACCACGCCGTCTAACGCCGCCGCGCCCTGGGCGGCGCGCGCGAACGCATGCGCGTCGGTTTCGAGGCGGGCGGCATGCTCGGCAAGGTGCAGCCCTTCGTCGGTCGGCGGCCAGCCGCGCGGCAGCCGGTCGAACAGCCGGATGCCGAGCGCCGACTCCAGCGCGTCGATGCGGCGTGCGACCGTCGAATGCTGAACCTGCAGCGCCCGCGCGGCGGCCGACAGGCTGCCGCCGCGCATCACCGCGAGGAAATAGCGGATGTCGTCCCAGCTCATCGGTAACGCGGATGCGGGAGCGGCGTCCGGATCGGTTGAATTTTGCACAGTAGATGGGCGATTTACATGAATTCCGTTCGATTATGCACGATGGGATGATCGTGTCACTTCATTCGATTACGAGGAACGTCATGACCCAGACTGCCACTGCCATCCGGATCGGGATCGACCGCTACGGCGACGCCGGCGTGCTGCGCCGCGTCGATGCACCCGTCGCGCCGCCCGGCGCCGGCGAAGTACGGATTCGCCAGACCGCGATCGGCGTGAATTTCGTCGACATCTATTTCAGGACGGGGACGCACACGTTGCCCGCGCTGCCGGACGCGCTCGGTGTCGAGGCGGCCGGCGTGATCGATGCGGTCGGGCCCGGCGTGACGGCGCTCGTCCCCGGCCAGCGCGTCGCGTATGCGGGCATGCCGACCGGCAGCTATGCAAGCCTGCGCACGATGCCGGCCGAGCGCGTGCTGCCGATCCCCGATGGCCTGAGCGACGAAGCCGCCGCCGCCGGGCTGCTGAAAGGGATCACGGTTTACATGCTGCTGCATCGCGTCCGGCAGCTCGGCGCCGGCGACACGGTACTCGTGCACGCGGCGGCCGGCGGCGTCGGGCTGCTGGCGACGCAATGGGCGCGTGCGCTCGGCGCGCGGGTGATCGGCACGGTCGGGTCGGCCGCGAAAGCCGCGCTCGTGCGCACGCACGGCGCCGAGGCGGTCGTCGATTATCGCGAGGAAGATTTTGTCGCGGCGGCACGCGCGTTCGGCGGTGGCGCGGGGGTCGATTTTGCGATCGACGGGATCGGCGGCGACGTGCTGACGCGCACGCTCGGCGCGGTCCGTCCGTTCGGGATGGTCGCGAGCATCGGACAGGTGGCCGCGATCGGCGCGCGGCAGACGTTCGATCTCGACGAACTGGGACCGGCGCGGTCGATCGCGCTGTCGCGGCCGAGCGTGCTCGGCTTCATCGCGCGCGACGTGGACGGATATCGGGAGGCTGCACGCGCGACGCTCGACCGGCTGGCGGGCGGGATGCATATGGAGATCGGCGCGCGGCTACCGCTGGAACAGGCGGCCGATGCACACCGGCTGCTGGAGTCGCGCGCGACGACGGGCGGGGTCGTGCTGCTGCCTTGACGGCGGGCGGATGGGGATCGCGATGCGGCCCGCCGCTCGCATCGCGATCCACGGGCGGCTCAGTGATGCTTGCGCAGCGGCGCATCCTCGACGAACCACGCGAGCACGAACGCGATCGCGATGACGGTCGCCGCCGCGAGATACACGACATGCAGCGAACCGGCGAACGCATGCAGGTACACCTCACGCACGGCATCCGGCAACTGGTGCACGGCGGCCGGGCCGAGCGCGGGCGGCAGCTCGGCGCCGGCCGGCAGCGCAGCCATCACCCGCGATTGCAGCCCGTGCGAGAACAGCGCGCCGAACGCCGCGACCCCGAGCGAACCCCCGATCGAGCGGAACAGCGTCGCGCCCGACGTCGCGACGCCCATGTGCCGGAATTCGACCGTGTTCTGCACGGCGAGCGTGAGCACGGGCATCACCATGCCGAGCCCGATCCCGAGCAGCGCCATGTACGCATACATCGTGTGCAGCGGCGTATCGAGCGTCAGCGTCGACAGCAGCGCCATCGCGATGCCGCCGGTCAGCGTGCCCAGGATCGGGAACATCCGGTACGAGCCGAGCCGCGAGATCAGCCGGCCGCTGACGATCGACGTCACGAGCATCCCGCCCATCATCGGCAGCAGCTGCATCCCGGCTTGCGACGGCGTCGAGCTCTTCACGACCTGCAGGTAGAGCGGGATGAACGTGACCGAGCCGAACAGCGCGATGCCGACGACGAAGCCGATCAGGCTGACCAGCACGAAGGTGCGATGACGGAACAGTTCGAGCGGCATGATCGGCTCGGCCGCGAGCCGTTCTTCATAGATGAAGCCGCCGATCGCGACGACGCCGAGCACGAGTGTCATCCATAGTTGCGGCGACGACCACGGCAGCAGCGAGCCGCCTTCGCTCGTGAACAGGATCACGCAGGTGAGGGCGGTGGCGAGGAACGCGGCGCCCATGTAGTCGATCCGGTGCTTCACGTGCGCGGTGTGCGGCCGGAACGCGACGCCGATCACCGCGAGCGCGAGAAAACCGAGCGGCAGGTTGATCGTGAAGATCCAGCGCCACGACAGGTGCTCGACCAGGAACCCGCCGAGCAGCGGGCCGATGATCGTCGCGAGGCCGTACACGCCGCCGAACATCCCCTGGTAGCGCGCGCGGCGGTCGGGCGGCACCAGATCGCCGATCGCGGCCATCGTGACGACCATCAGGCCGCCACCACCCAGTCCCTGCAGCGCGCGCAGCACGATCAGCTGCGTCATGTCCTGCGCGACGCCGCACAGGGCGGAGCCCGCGAGGAACAGCACGATCGCGGCCTGCAGCACGATCTTGCGGCCGTACAGGTCGCCGAGCTTGCCGTACAGCGGCAGCACGACGGTGGACGACAGCAGGTACGCGGTGACGACCCACGACAACTGGTCGAGCCCGCCGAGCTCGCCGACGATCGTCGGCAACGCGGTCGACACGATCGTCTGGTCGAGTGCGGACAGCAGCATGACGAGCAGCAGCGCGGCGATGATCAGCCCGGTCGGCGCGTCGCGGCGGGCCGTTTCGGCGGCCGGCGGAGTGAGGAGGGTGTCGGTCGTCATCGAGATATCTGCCATGGCAGGGAATTGTGTCGAACTATAGCCACAGATGATTGACTGGTCAATTTCTGCCCAGCCTCGATATGTTGCAGCCGTAACAGGAGATTGCCGGCCCGAAAAATTGATCGGGATCAGGCGGAAAGCAGGGCCGGACTCAAGTTTTCTGCAGGCAAACCGTAATCCAGAGTGCTGCGGACCGATTGCCGTGGCACCTTTCATCGCTCACGTCCCGTCATGAACCTGAACGTCCTGTTTTCCCGTTTCTCGATCCGTACGCGGATCTTCTCCACGCTCGGCCTCGTCGCCGCGCTGCTCGTCGTATCGGGGCTGATCGGCCTCGCCGGCATGCAGAGCTCGAACCGCGCGCTGGACGAGGCCTATACGCAGCAGCTCGCTGCGAAGACCGCGCTGTCGGCGGCCAGCCTGAACCTGACGGTCGTGCGTACGACGCTCGACCGCGCGCTGCTGCATCCGGAAGCGCCGGAAGTGCCCGATCTCGTCATGAAGGCCGAGAACTATCTCGCGAAGGCCGACACCGCCTGGCGCGGCTACGCGGCGATGCCGCACGACGGCGACGAAGGCCCGCTTGCGAGCCGCCTCGACGCCGCGCGTCAGGCGCTGATCGGGCAGGCGTTGAAGCCGATGATCGACGCGGTCCGCGACGGCCGCCGCGACGAGGCCGACCGGCTGCTGATGCAGGTCGCGCCGCCGCTGTCGGTCGCGCTCACGCAGGCGACCGATGCGCTCGATGCGTATCAGGCCGCGCGTGGCAAGGCGGTGTACGACACCGCGCAAACCTATTACGGCTGGATGCGCGTGGGCGCGATCGCGGGTATCGCATTCGGCCTCGCCGCATGCCTCGGCTGCGCGGTCGGCCTGCATTTCGCGATCACCCAGCCGGTGAACCGGCTGCTGTCGCACTTCCGCCGCCTGTCGGACGGCGACCTGACGTCGGAGGTGCGCTGGTCGTCGCGCGACGAGATGGCCGAACTGGTCAAGGGCGTGACCGGCATGCAGCGCAGCCTCGCGGACACGGTGCGCCAGGTCAGCCAGGGTTCCGAGGCGATTTCGACGGCGACGCACCAGATCGCGGCCGGCAATACCGACCTGTCGCAGCGCACCGAGGAACAGGCGTCCGCGCTGCAGGAGACGGCCGCGAGCATGGAGCAGCTGACGGCGACCGTGAAGCAGAACGCCGACCATGCGCTCGAGGCGCAGGCGTGCGCGGACAGCGCGAGCGAGATCGCGACGCGCGGCGCGACAGTGGTCGGCGAGGTGATCGGCACGATGAACGAGATCGACCAGAGCTCGCAGAAGGTCGCCGACATCATCGGCACGATCGAGGGCATCGCGTTCCAGACCAACATCCTCGCGCTGAATGCGGCGGTCGAAGCCGCGCGCGCGGGCGAGCAGGGCCGCGGCTTCGCGGTGGTCGCGGGCGAGGTGCGCACACTCGCGCAACGCTCGGCGTCGGCGGCGAAGGAGATCCGCACGCTGATCGGCGAATCGGTCGAGCGTGTCGCGAACGGTTCGCGGCTCGTCGGCGTGGCCGGCACGACGATGCAGGACATCCAGCAGGCGATCGGGCGCGTGACGGGCATCATGACGGAGATCGCGGCTGCATCGAACGAGCAGCGCGACGGGATCGAGCAGGTGAACCGCGCGGTGTCGCAGATGGACCAGGTGTCGCAGCAGAACGCGGCGCTCGTCGAGCAGGCAGCGGCGGCCGCTGCGTCGCTGGAAGAGCAGGCCGACGGGCTGCGCCGCGCGGTCGGCGCGTTCCGGGTCGCTTGATCGACCGGGGCGGCGACGGGTGGGCGCTGGCCAGCCGGTCGCCCGCCCGTTACGTCAGACGGCTGCCAGTTGCGCGGCCGCGCGCGACGACGCGACGATCAGCAGCTTCATCGTCGCACGCGTCGCGCCGACGAACAGCTTGCGCGCGGCACGCGCGTCGAGCGTATCGAAGTCGACCTCGGTGAGGATCACGCACGGCGCCGACTGGCCCTTGAAGCGGTAGATCGAATCGAGCAGCACATCGCCTTCGCGATACTCCGGGTTGCCGAACAGGTCGTACTTGCCGGTGAAGCTCTTGAGCCGGTGCGGGCCGAGCTGGTCGAGCGGTGCGAGCACCGAGCCTTCGCGGCCGCGATAAGACAGCAGCGCGATGTCCTGCTTGCGGAAGCCGAGCGACAGCGCGTGCGTGATCGCCCGCTTGGTCGCGTCGATGCAGGCGTCGGCCAGTGCGTCTCCCGACGCGCCTGCTTCCCCGTATGCCGACACCGACGGATCCGAACCGTCGAACGGGCTGCCCGAGCGCAGCTCGGCCGCCAGCGGCTCGACCCGGCCGACGATGTCGCGCACGAATTCGAGCAGGTCGCGCGGGCTCCGGTAGTTCGTGAGCGCCTTCAGCGTGACCCAGCCCGGCAGCGCGACGGGTTCGCGCATGTACAGGTTCTGCAGCGGATCTTCCAGCCACCACCATGCGCCATCCGGCGCCAGCAAGCGCTCCAGCGCGGCCGCCCACGGCGCATGGAAATCCTGCCCTTCGTCGACGACCAGCACGTCGAAGCGCCAGTGCTCGGGAATCGGCGTTTCCGCGAAGCGCGTTTCGAGCCGCTCGAACTCGCCGGGCACCTGGAAGTCGGGCGTATAGCCGCCGTCGCGTGCGACCCAGTCGCACAGCTGGTGGTAGTTCGCGATCTTCGCGCCGGGCGGCGCGATGCGCGCGATGTAGTCGGCGAGCGGCCGGTTGAAGCACACGTAGAGCACGCGCTTGCCGGCCGCGACCGCATCGCGCATCGCCTGCACCGCGAGCTGCGTCTTGCCCGAGCCGGCCGTACCGGTGACGCGCAGCCGGAACGGCGCGAATTCGAGCTGGCGCGCCCACGCGGCGAGCCCGCCCGACAGCCGCGTGACGAGCGTGCCGGCCTGCCCGACGAGCGCGCTCGTATCGGGCGTGAGCGCGAGTTCGTCAGCCAGGAAATGGTGGAGTTTCGGCGCGTTCGGAAAGTGCTCGTCGTCTTCGGGCAGGATCTGCAGGATCACCTGCGCGAGCTGCGCCTTGCGCGACGCATCGACGATGCGGTCGGCCGCGACGCCGGCGATCGACGCGTCGCGGATCGCGTAGTCGGGGCAGTACAGCAGCGCTTCGACACCGTAGACGCCCGCGCCGAGCGCGGCCGTCAGGCGCCGGTGCAGTGTTTCCTGCGTGCGCGCGAGCTGGATCGGGACATTGCGTTCCTTCTGCAGATAGACCTTCACGAGCCCCTTCGGCGTTTCGCGCAGGAAGCCGGCTTTCTGCTCGATCAGCAGCACGCGGCCGGCCGGGCTCACGACGACGAACGCGGCCTCGCCGAACACCGAGAATGCCTGATCGGCGCGCGTCCAGTGCACGCCGTGATACACGGTGTAGCTGTCGGGCAGCGCGTGTTCGAGCGCGGCGAGCGTTTCGCGCTCGCGTTCGGCCGCACCGGTCGCGGCGAGGCTTTTCCAGTCGTCGGGGATGAGGCGGGCCATGGCGTCGGGCGGCGGAAGCCGGCGTGGGCGTGAACGGGTGCGGCTATTGTACTGAGCTATGAGCCTGTTCACGACCGCCGGGCCGCGCGGACGTTGGCCGTCCGGAGGCGGAACGGCCCGGGGACGTTACCCGCGCGCGAGCCGTTTCGCGAGGTCGGCGCTGAGGATCGCCATGCGCGCGGGCTTTTCGTAGCAGACGACGTCGAACGCTCGGATCACGTCGCTGATATCGGCCTCGCTCGCGCGGCCGGTGAGCAGGTCGCCGGTCAGCACGAAGATCGGCGCGCCCGGGTTGTCGGACGTGCGCACGGCCTTGATTGCGGTGGCGGCCGTGCTGTCGTCGAACAGCCATTCGGTCAGGACCGCGTCGAACGCCTGGCCCTGCAGCGCGTCGACGAACGGCGCGAGGCCGTCGAATGCGGCCGTCGCGAAGCCCTGCCGTTCGAGATAGCGGCACAGCTCGGTCGCGCTGACGCGATCGGGGTCGATCACCGCGACGACGAGCTTGTCGTTCTCCGCGCGGCGTGGATAGATCTCGATCTTGTGCACGTCGTACGCGTTCTGGTACAGCACACCCGTGTGGCGCAGCACGCGCCAGCGGCCGTTTTGTTCATACGCGACGAACTCGGGGCGAGCGCCGGCTTCGAGCGGCGCGCCGATCCATGCGGTGCACGGAATCTCGGCGACGCCCGCATAAAGGACGGCTTCCTGCGAATAGGCGCCGACCATGCCGGGGTCGAGCGTTTGCGCGCCGAACAGCTGGGCGGCGGGTTCGCCGTATGCTTCGGCGACTTTCTTGATCTGCGCGAGCGTCCAGGGGCTGCTGCCGCGCAGTTTGCGATGGCCTTGCGAGAAACTCAGGTCGAGGATGCGGCACAGCTCGGTGGTCTGCTGGCGCTTGCCGATGCCGTTGCGGGTCATCAGCTCGCGCACGCGCTCGGCAACCGCGAGGGAATCCGTGGTGATTGCTTCAGTGGTCATGCTACGGGAACGGATCGTGACGTTCAGAACGACGCCTTTCGGCAGTCTCGACGGACAGTCTTCAAGACGTCCAGGGGCGAGCCGACCGGCCACGCGCGGAAAAGATAACTTTACCGCAAAATGGTCGTCATTCAGCGCCGTGAAAGGTGCGTTTGTGTGAAAGGTGTGTCACGACGTTACCGTCGCGGTTCGTATCCGGATGCATTAACGCCTGACAGGAAACAATGACGACAACTTATCCGCTGCACGATGCCCTGACCCCCGCCGGCACGCGATTCCCGGCAGAAGCCGACGTCGTGATCGCGGGTGCCGGCATCATGGGCTGCGCCGCCGCGTATTACCTGGGCCTGCGCGGCCTGAAGGCCGTCGTGCTCGACAAGTCGCGCATCGCCGGACAGCAGTCGACCCGTGCGTGGGGCTTCGTGCGGCAGCAGGGCCGCGAAGCGGCCGAGGTGCCGCTGATGATGGCCGGCATGCGGATCTGGGAGGGGCTAGAGGAAACCCTCGGTTTCGACCTCGAATGGCGGCAGGGCGGCTGTCTTTATATTGCGGACAACGAAACGGACTGGGCGTCGTTCAACGCGTGGCTCGCCGTCGCGCGCGAGCACGGGCTAGACACGCGTACGCTGACGCGCGCGCAGATCGACGAGCGCGTCAGCGGCCTTTCGTCGCAGGCACGCACGCTCGGCGGACTGTACACCGCGACCGACGGCCAGGCCGAGCCGCGCCGCGTGGCCGCCGCGTTCGCCGCGCGTGCCGCCGAGGCGGGCGCGCGCTTCTTCGAAGGCTGCGGCGTGACCGCGATCGAGACGGCCGGCGGCGCGGTGGTCGGTGTCGTGACCGAGCGCGGCACGATCCGTACGCGGCGCGTGATCTGTGCGGCCGGCGCGACCAGCTTCCGGCTGCTCGACGGCGTCGGCATCCGGCTACCGCAGCAGGCCGTCCGCGGCACCTGCATGCGCACCAATGTGGTGCCGCCGGTGTCGGCGTCGACGGTGTGGGGGCATGGCCTCGGCATCCGGCAGCGCAAGAACGGCGCGATCAATCTCGCCGACGACATGCAGGTCGACGTCGACCTGACGCTCGGTCACCTGCGCGGATTGAGCCTGTTTTGGCCGGAGTTCTGGTCGCAGCGCGACAAGTTCCGGCTGCACGTGAACGGGGCTGCGTGGCGCGATGCGCTTGCCCGCATCAACGGTGCGGCCGGGCCGATCGAGCCGCGCGATCCGCAGCCGCAGCCGAATCGTGCGCATGCGCCGCGTGCGCTCACGAAACTCAAGACAATCTTCCCCGCGCTGAAGGACGCGCAGATCGTCGAAGCCTGGGCCGGCCTGATCGACGTGCTGCCCGACGGCATTCCGGTGATCGATGCGCCGGGCACGCCGTCCGGGCTCGCGATTGCGACGGGATTCTGCGGCCACGGTTTTGCGATGGGGCCGATCGTCGGGCGACTGCTTGCCGAATGGGTCGACACGGGCGCGCCATCGCTCGACCTGTCGGCGTTTCGCGCGCAGCGCTTCGTCGACGGGACGATGGTCCGGCCGCGCAGCATGTTGTAGCAGACGAAGCGACGCGATGACGTCGGCCGGTCGCGGCCGACCCATCGTAGAATCGAGCCCGCATCCTTCAGGAGATTCCCCGTTGGCAACGCCTTCCGCCCAGCGCCGCTCGTTGCGCTCACGCCTGCGTCGCGCCCGTAATCCGTGGCAGGCGCCGCGTGCGCGCACGCTGTTCACGCGTCCCGCGACGTCGCCGCGGCGCACGCTGCTGTTCCGTATCGGCGCGGTCGTGCTGCTGTGCACGCTCGCGTTCCTCGTGCTGTATCTCGATCGCGATGGGTTGCGCGATTCGACCAAGAGCACGCCGATGACCGTCGCCGATCTCGTGTACTTCACGATGGTGACCGTCGCGACGGTCGGCTACGGCGACATCGTGCCCGTCACCGCACGGGCGCGCCTGATCGATGCGTTCTTCATCGTGCCGATCCGTATCGTCATCTGGTTCATTTTCCTGGGCACGGCGTATCAGTTCGTGATCCAGCGCGTCATCGAGGAATTCCGCATGAAACGCCTGCAGAAGCAATTGTCCGATCACATCGTCGTATGCGGTTATGGCCTGTCGGGGTCGATCGCGGTGCGCGAACTGCTCGAGAGCGGCGTCGATCCGGCGACGCTCATCGTGATCGATTCGCAGCAGCAGGCGATCGAGGCCGCGACGTCGCTCGGCGTGGCGGGATTGCTCGGCGATCCCGCGCACGAGGATTTGCTGCAGCAGGCACAGGTGCGTGAAGCGAAGGCCGTGATCATTTCCGTGACCGACGATCCGACCGCGATCCTGCTGACACTGTCGGTGCGCAGCATCGCGCCCGATACGAAGATCGTCGTGCGGATCCAGGAGAACCTGTACCAGCGGCAACTGCGGCAGGCGGGGGCGGACGTGATCGTGTCGTCGACGAAGATCGGCGCGCTGCTGCTCGCGGATGCCGTGCATAGCCGCTATATCGTGCCGTTCGTGAACGACATGCTGTCGACGCGCGGCCGCGCGACGCTGCTGGAGCGCGAGGCGATGCCAAGCGAGATCGGCTGCCTGACGAACGTCGTGCCGGGCGCGATCGTCGTCGGGCTCGATCGGTGCGGGAAGATTTTTTCGTTCTACGAGGACCCGCCGTGCAGGATCGAGGCGGGGGACACGCTGGTCGTGATCCAGTCGGCGCGGATTCCGGATCCGGATATTTGATGGGCGGGCGTTCGATCCGAACGCAGCCCGAGCAACTCAGGCAGATACGCCGACCGACTTCAGCGAGGGCGGTCGAAGATCACCGCCATCGGGCAGCCGGTGCCGCTCGCGAAAGGGCGGTGCAGGGTGCAGGCCGTCTCAACGGCGACGCGACGGCGTACCCGATGGCACGCGGCCCGGCATGACCACTTCGCGATCGCTCGACGGTCGCGGGTGCCGAGCCCGTGCGGGGTTGCCGATGGACGCGCAACGGCCGCGACGGCGTTACTTGAAGAAATCGGTGACGTAATCCGGCAGCGGCATTTCGGCAAGGCGGCGGGCTTCATCCGGTGCGATGCCATAGAGCCGCATCAGGCATTCGACTGTCTCGGCGGTGATCTGCGCACTCGGGCCGCCGTCGAGAATCCGGGTCATCGCACTGATCAAGGCTGCGATCGTGATGTCCGCCGCGGTGTCGATGAACTGAATCGAGAACCGCTTTTGCGCGGCGCCGTCACCAATGTCTTTCGACGCCCGAACCACGAACGTCTCGTTCATCTGCCGGTGTGAAGCGTCAATGGCACTGGGGGGCGCCGCCGGCAATTTCCAGGCCGGCCGTCAGTATTCGGCGAGCCTGAAATACACGGTCGGCAATCTCCTGATCAGCGCGGGAGTCTATTCCGGCAACAGTGGCGGTACGGTGTCGACGCCGATTCCGACGACGGTCGAATTCTGGGGGCGCGCGATCGGCGCAACCTACCATTTCGGCGTCGTCACGGCGAAGGCGCAGTTCGTCAACTACAAGGTGGCGCACTCGTACGATTCCAATGTGTACAGTGCAGGCCTGGACAGCTACGTGACACCGCAGTTGAATTTCAACGGAGGGATCTATTTCACCAGTGACCAGAATCACACGGCGAATCATTCGATCATGGGCGCTGCCGGGGCCACCTACAACCTGTCGAAAAGCACGGCGCTCTGCGCGCAAGTCGCTGTCGTGAACAACCACGGCACGATGAATACCGGCATTTCCGCAGACGGGGCACTGTATGGCGTTCAGGGGACGACCGTCGGTGCCGATATCGGTATCCGGCATTTCTTCTGAACGGCGGGTGTCGGTGTGGCGGGTATGTCGGGGTGAACGATCGCGGCGCGTATGGACGGTAATCGCGTTGGGCGCGCAACATGTGCTTGGTATACTTCGACCTCTTCCCGCCTTCGACGCTATTCCTGCATGCCCAGCTCCGATACTTCGGCCAAGCGCCAGCTCACTGCCAAACGTACCAGGGGACGCCCGTCCGGCACTGCGCACGTGGGTTTCGATTCGCTGCTGCGATGTGCGCGGCAGCGGTTCGCCAAGCAGGGCTACGCGGCAACCAGCGTGCGGGAAATCGCGGGTCTGGCCGGTGTCGATCCTGCATTGATGGCGCATCATTTCGGGTCGAAAGAGGGGCTGTGGACGGCGGTCGTCGACCAACTGGCCGCGCAACTGGCACCGTTGATCGAGATGACGAAACAGCTCCGCAACAGCCGGATGTCGCCGGTCGAACGGATCAGGCAGGCATTGACACTGTTCATCGACAACGTGTTCGCCAACCCGGATATCGGCATGTTTTTCTCGACCGCCACGACGGAGCACGGCGAGCGCTTGAACGTCCTCGTGGAACGGTTGCTCGGCCCCTATCGTGACGCGTTCATTCCGCTTCTCGCGGATGCAATCGAAGCGGGAAAGATGAAGTCTCACGATCCCGAGCTGATGCACGCGATGATCGTGAATGCGATCAGCAATACGATTTCGTATGGCCACGTGTTCGCGAAATTTTCAACGCTGCCCGATCACCCCGAAAAATTCAAGCAAGGCGTCCTGGATATTGCGATGGGGCTGCTGCGATAGCGTGGCCGTCGCGCCGAAGTGCCAGGTGCGACGAAATTCCGGTGAGGTGCGTGGTGACGAAGGTCGCGGGGCCGGCGCATCATGCGGCCGAGCGGGCAGCCGCTGTCACGCGGCATCCGCGCTTGCCTGGCATTGAGCCGATGCGGCGCCGTGCCAGGCAGTCTCGGATTCGTCGAACGTCGCCAACAGATGGTCGATGAAGGTTCGCACCTTGGCCGGCAAGTGGCGACGGCTGGGGTAGACGATGCCGAACGTGGGCGAGGGCGCCCAGTAATCCTGGAGAACTCGCTTCAGCGTGCCTTTCTCGAGTTCCCGCTGAACCAGTGCGGGATGGATCAACGCGATGCCTGCGCCCGACAGGACCATCTGCATCAGAAAATCGATATTGTTGGCCACGACGGCCGGATGGCACGTGATCGTCACGGTGCCGTCGGCACTGTCCAGTTGCAGCTCGGATTTGCCGCGCTGGGGGGGCGAGATCGCGAGGTACGCGTGCTCGGCCAGTTCCTCAGGTCGCGTCGGCTCGCCGCGCCGCTGAAGATAGTCGGGGGATGCGCACGCGATGAGCGGCGAGCTGAAGACCGCGCGCGCGACGAGGCTCGTGCATGACAACGACGACAGGTCGAAGATGCCGGCATCGTATCCGTCTGCGACCAGATCGACCGGGCGATCGACCAGCACGGGAACGGGAACCACTTCCGGATACGAATCGCAATAGTCTCGCAGGCACGACGACAGGTGCCGCAGCGAAAGGCCGACGGAGACCGCTACGCGCAGGGTTCCGGACGGCGTTTGCGTGGGCACCGACACTGCGTGCTCGACTTCGGCGAGCTTCGCCAGAATGTCGCTGACGCGCGTGTAGTACGTCTTCCCGAAATCCGTGAGCGACACACTCCGCGTTCTGCGGACGAGCAGGCGCCTTTCCAGTTGTTCCTCGAGCCAGTTGACGCGACGGCTGATCATCATTTGAGAAATGCCGAGGCGGGTGGCTGCGCGGATAAAGCTTCCGTCGTTCACGACCTGTACGAACGACCGCATCGATTGAAGTTTGTCCATTTCGGTTTCCGGGTTCACGAGTCGTTTCCGTCCCGGACATATCGCGCCCGGCAATCGACGTGTTCGGCATGTGCTTGGGAACGGTCGTTGGCATCGTTCGCCAACATTATTCAACACATGGTGAATAAAATGATAGCGCAAAAATGATCATGCGTGAAGCGTGCCCGCGATCGCTTCGCGCTGTCATGTCCGCCACGACGGCTCAGTGCGTCGATCGGGGTGGCGGTAGCGCTTTCGACACGCTCGCCAGATTCGACGCCGACCCTTCGTCCAGGCGGTGCGATCGCTGAAATTCTTCTCCCGTCGGCGCACCTGGCACCTCGTTGCCTCGATCTGAGTGGCACTTCTATCCGCTGTCCGTTCTGCCACGTGAGTGCTGCTTGCGCCCGGTTTGGCGCTGCCTCGAGCGTGCCGTCCTGCCGCATGGCGCGACGATCGAACGGTTGACAGCGTCGCGACGGATGCCCTACCATCGCATTAAATCAACACGTGATGAATAAATTTCGACCATGAGGATTCCGGCCATCGGGGACGGATAGCGCGCAGCGCGCTCTGCTTCCGCCCCGCACGACAGGCGCCCGGCAACCCGGGTGGCATGCCTACCCCATCGGGTGGATGGTCCCGTCGCATCGCACGCGTCATTCGTACGGGTGATTCGTTGCGTCGGGTCGTGCGTTAACGGGCGCGATGTTCCGGACCGTTAACGTCCTTTCTTATAGATCAGTACACCTACGGAACGGGTGGGGGTCATGCTGCGCGCAGAAATTGTTGAAGGCGGTGCCACTTGCCGACTCGACGTTGCGTGCGGCGGATCGTATGCATGTCGCGATGGCGGATGCGCCACGCAGGCGTCCATATGGATCGACGAACGGGACTTGTCGTTCAGCCCGGCGCACCGAGGGGCTTCCCCAGCGGCTGCCGGATTCGCAACGTTGAGAGTGAGAAACATGAAACGAACAGTGAGGGATGTTGTATGTACCGGATGATCATTCCCAAGAGAAGCGCCTTGCTTGCGACGTGTGTCGTGGTCGGGTCGATGGCCGTCGCCGGATGCCAGAAGAAGGAAGCCGCGGTGGCGGCCGTCCCCGAGGTCGGCGTGGTCACGCTGCAGCCGCAGGAGATCACGCTCAAGTCGTTGTTGCCGGGCCGGGCGAATTCGTGGCGTGTCGCCGAGGTGCGCCCGCAGGTCAATGGCGTGATCAAGCGGCGGCTCTTCGTCGAAGGCGAGGACGTCAAGCAGGGGCAGCAGCTCTACCAGATCGACGATGCGCCTTACAAGGCCGCGTACGAAAAGGCGCGTGCCGCACTGGTGTCGGCGCAGCATCTCGCCGAGCGTAATGAAAAACTGCTTGCCGACAACGCGGTGAGCCGCCAGCAGTACGACGACTCGGTGTCCTCGTACCGCCAGGCGCAGGCGGATCTCGATACCGCGAAGGTCAACCTGGACTACACGAAGGTGTACGCGCCGATCGCCGGGCGTATCGGCCGCTCGCTCGTGACGGAAGGCGCACTGGTCACGAACGGCCAGGCGCAGTCGATGGCCGTCATCACGCAGCTCGATCCCATTTACGTTGACGTGACGCAGTCGTCGTCCGACATGCTGCGTCTGCGCAAGGAACTTGCCGACGGCCAGTTGCAGACCGTCAGCGCAGGGGCGGCCAGTGTCGGGCTGTTGCTCGAGGACGGCACGTCGTATGCGCACGGCGGTACGCTGAAATTCTCCGAGGTCAGTGTCGACGAAGGCACGGGCTCGGTAACGTTGCGTGCCCAGTTCCCGAATCCGGATCACCAGATCCTGCCGGGCATGTTCGTGCGCACGAAGCTCGACGAGGGCGTCAAGCGCGACGCGATCCTGGTGCCGCAGCAGGGCATCACGCGCGATACGACGGGCACGCCGGTGGCCTGGGTCGTCGATGCCGACGGCAAGGTGCAGTTGAAGCAGCTTGCGGTGGACCGGACGGTCGGCAATACGTGGCTCGTCCGCTCCGGGTTGAATGCGGGCGAACGCGTGGTGACCGAGGGCGTGCAGAAACTGCAGCCGGGCATGAAGGTGGTCGCGGTGCCCTCGACGAACGTCCATGTCGACCTGGGTGACGCGCGCATTGCCGCGCCGTCTACGGCAAACGGCAGCTAGTCGGAGCGCGCATGTCACAGTTCTTCATCAGGCGACCCATCTTTGCATGGGTGATCGCCATCGTCATCATGCTGGCCGGTTATCTGGCGATTCGCTCGCTACCGATCAACCAGTATCCGAACATCGCGGCGCCCGCGGTGTCGATCACGGTCAGCTACCCGGGTGCGTCCGCGCAGACGGTCCAGGACACGGTCGTCCAGCCGATCGAGCAGCAGCTCAACGGCCTCGACGGCCTGCGTTACATGTCGTCGGAAAGTAACGCCGACGGCAGCATGACGATCGTCGCGACGTTCGACCAGGGCACCAACCCCGATATCGCGCAGGTCCAGGTGCAGAACAAGCTGTCGCTCGCGACGCCGCTTCTGCCCCAGGAAGTGCAGCAGCAGGGGATTCGCGTCGTCAAGTACCAGATCAACTTCATGATGGTCGCGGCGCTCGTTTCCGAAGACGGGAAGATGTCGAGCGGCGACCTCGGCAACTATCTGGCATCGAACCTCCAGGATCCGATCCTGCGGACGAAAGGGGTGGGCGACTACCTGCTGATGGGTTCGCAGTACGGGATGCGGATCTGGCTCGACCCGGCGAAGCTCGACAGCTATTCGCTCACGCCGCTCGATGTCACGAACGCGATCCGGTCGCAGAACGTCCAGGTCTCGTCGGGCCAGCTCGGCGGGCTGCCGACGCGGCGCGGCGTGGAACTGAGCGCGACCGTGATCGGGAAGGTGCGCCTGCGTACCGCCGACGAGTTCAAGCAGATCCTGCTCAAGGTGAATGCCGACGGTTCGCAGGTCAAGCTTGGCGACGTCGCGACCGTGAGCCTCGGGCCGGAGAACTACTCGATCTCGAGTATGTACGACGGCAAGCCGTCCGCTGGTATCGCACTGCGTCTGGCGACCGGCGCGAACCTGCTCGAGACGGTGGAATCCGTCAAGAAGCTGCTCAAGGAACAGGAAGCGCTGTTGCCCCCGGGCGTGAAGATCGTCATTCCGTACGACACGTCGCCGGTCGTTCACGCGTCGATTCACGAAGTGGTCAAGACGCTGATCGAAGGGATCATCCTCGTGTTCCTGGTGATGTACCTGTTCCTGCAGAACATCCGCGCGACGCTGATTCCGACGCTGGCGGTTCCGGTCGTGCTGCTGGGGACGTTCGGCGTGCTCTCCGCGTTCGGCTTCACGATCAACACGCTCACCATGTTCGGCATGGTGCTGGCGATCGGCCTGCTGGTCGACGATGCGATCGTCGTGGTGGAGAACGTCGAGCGCGTGATGACCGAGGAAGGGTTGAGCGCGCGGGAAGCGACCAGCAAGTCGATGGGGCAGATCCAGGGCGCGCTGGTCGGCATCGCGATGGTGCTGTCGGCCGTGTTCCTGCCGATGGCGTTCTTCGGCGGATCGACGGGCGTGATCTATCGCCAGTTCTCGATCACGATCGTGTCGGCGATGGCGCTGTCGGTGCTGGTTGCACTGGTGTTCACGCCGGCGTTGTGCGCGACGATGCTCAAGCCGGGCGATGCCGATCATCACGTGAAGAAGGGCTTCTTCGGGTGGTTCAACCGGACGTTCGACCGCGGTACCGACCGCTACGAAGGTGCGGTCGCAGCGATCCTGCGCAAGAAGGGGCGCTACATCGTCGTCTACCTGCTGATCGTGGTCGGCATGGGCTTCCTGTTCACGCGCATTCCGACCGCTTTCCTGCCGGACGAAGACCAGGGGACGCTGTTCGTCCAGATCCAGATGCCGGGCAATGCATCGGCGGAACGGACCGAAGACGCATTGACCAAGGTACGCGACTACCTGCTGAAAGACGAGGCGGATGTCGTCGAGTCGGTCTACACCGTGAACGGCTTCAACTTCGCGGGGCGCGGACAGAACTCGGCGCTGGCATTCGTCTCGCTCAAGCCGTGGGAAAAGCGCAAGGGCAGCGATACGAGCGTGTTCGGCCTGGCGCAGCGCGCTGGCGGGGCCTTTGCAAAGATCAAGGACGGCATCGTGATTCCGATCGTGCCGCCCGCGATCATGGAAATGGGTAACTCGCAGGGCTTCGACGTGTACCTCCAGGACCGGAACGGTCAAGGCCACGAGGCGCTGATGGCGGCACGCGACCAGTTCCTGAAGCTCGCGCATGACAACCCGCTGCTGGCCAACGTCCGCCCGAACGGCATGAACGACGAGCCGCAGTTCCACATCGATATCGACGACGAGAAGGCGCGTGCGCTGCAGGTCAGCATCGCCGACATCAACGATACGATGACGGCCGCCTGGGGTTCCCAGTACGTGAACGACTTCGTCGATCGCGGCCGGGTGAAGAAGGTGTACGTCCAGGGCGTGCCCGATGCGCGCGTGGGTCCGGAGGATCTGTACAAATGGTATCTGCGCAACAGCAACGGCCAGATGGTGCCGTTCTCGGCGGTGGCGTCGGGGCACTGGGAATACGGTTCGCCGAAGCTCGAGCGTTACAACGGCATTCCGGCCGTCGAACTGCAGGGCCAGCCGAAAGCCGGCCACAGCTCGGGCGAAGCGATGCAGGAGATCGAGAAGATCGCGGCGCAGCTGCCGAACGGATTCGGGCTGGCGGTCACGGGGCTGTCCTATGAGGAACAGTTGTCGGGTTCGCAGGCGCCGGCGCTCTATGCGCTGTCGATCCTGATCGTGTTCCTCTGCCTTGCCGCGCTGTACGAGAGCTGGTCGGTGCCGTTCTCGGTGCTGATGGTCGTGCCGCTCGGCGTGATCGGCGCCGTGGTCGCCACGCTGGCGCGCGGCCTGACGAACGACGTGTTCTTCCAGGTGGGCCTGCTGACAACGGTCGGCCTGTCGGCGAAGAACGCGATCCTGATCGTCGAGTTCGCGAAGGAGCTGTACGAAAAGGAAGGCATGTCGTTGATGCAGGCGGCCGTTCAGGCGGCACGGCTGCGGCTGCGCCCGATCATCATGACGTCGATGGCGTTCGTGCTCGGTGTGCTGCCGCTCGCGATCTCGAACGGCGCCGGCTCGGGCAGCCAGCACTCCGTTGGCACCGGGGTGGTCGGCGGGATGATGACCGCGACGTTCCTGGCCGTGTTCTATGTGCCGCTGTTCTATGTGCTGGTGACGGGCCTGTTCTCGCGCGGCAAGACAGGCAAGGCCGACAAGGCCGACGACATCGACAAGGTTGACGAGGTGACCGCATGAAGATCCTGAAACTCGCGGTGTTGCCCGCGGCGCTGCTGATGGCGAGCTGCACGATGATCCCAACCTATCATCGTCCCGACCCGTCGGTCGCCGCGCAATACGCGGCGACTGCACCGGACACCGCCGGCAAGCCGTCGGCCGCGGAACTCGGCTGGCGCGACTTCTACACCGACCCGCATCTGCAGACGCTGATCGGCATGGCGCTGGAAAACAACCGCGACCTGCGCGTGGCCGTGCTGAACATCGAAGCGGCGCGTGCGCAGTACCGGATCCAACGGGCGGACCTGCTGCCGACGCTGTCGGCCAGCGCCTCCGGGTCGATCCAGCGGCTGCCGTCGGACCTGTCGACGTCCGGGCAGGCCGGCGTCACGCGCTCCTACAACGTCGGGGGCGTCGCGTCGTACGAGTTGGACCTGTTCGGCAAGATCCGCAGCCTGACGGAGCAGGCGATGCAAACCTATCTGGCGACCGAGGCCACGCGCCAGGCCACCCAGATCAGCCTGATCGCCGAGGTGGCCACTGCGTGGCTGACGCTGCAAGCCGACCAGGACATCCGGTCGCTGACGGCCGACACGCTCGCCAGCCAGCGGGCGTCGCTGAAGATCGTCGAATCGGGGTACCGAAACGGCACGTCGTCGCTGCTCGATCTGCGTCAGGCCGAGACGACCGTCCGTGCCGCGGAAGCGAATCTCGCGCAGTACGAACGGCAGGTGCGGACCGACATCAACGCGCTGACGCTGCTGGTCGGCGCGCCGCTCGACGACGCGCTGCTGTCGCGCGAATCGTTGGCGACGGTTCGGCTCGACGAGGATCTGCCGGCCGGGCTCCCGTCGGATCTGCTCGCGCGGCGGCCGGACATCATGGCGGCCGAGCATCAGCTGATGGCGGCCAACGCGAACATCGGCGCCGCCCGCGCAGCGTTCTTCCCGAGCATTTCGCTGACGGCCAGCGGCGGCACCGCCAGTGCGTCGTTGCGCAACCTGTTCGATCCAGGCAGCGCGGCGTGGTCGTTCGGGCCGACGATCAGCGTGCCGATCTTCGACTACGGGCGCAACAGCGCGAACCTGGCGGTATCGAAGGTCAATCGCGACATCGAAGTCGCGACGTACCAGAAGGCGGTCCAGACGGCGTTTCGCGAAGTCTCCGATGCGCTCGACGGGCGTGCGACCTGGGGCCAGCAGGAAACGGCCCAGCGCTTGCTGGTCGATGCGAGCCAGTCGGCATACCGGTTGTCTGACGTACGCTATCGCGAGGGTGTCGACGGCTACGTGAACGTGCTCGTCAACCAGCGGTCGCTGTACGACGCGCAGCAGAATCTGGTGAAGGTTCGGCTGGCGCGGATGACGAACACGGTCGATCTCTACCGCGCATTGGGCGGCGGCTGGCAGGACCGGACCGTGAAAGCCGACGTGCCGACCGGGCAAGCCGCGCATCCGCCGGGTTGATCCGTGCGCTGACGTGAAGCAGGACACCGTAACGGGCCAGGCCCGTTGCGGTGATTCAGGAGGCGTGCCCCGACACCCGGGGCTCGCAATCGCATGCCCTTGCCGGGCCGCTGCGAGGTGACAGGCGAGCCATCCCGAGGCGGATGGACGTTCGGAAACGTTATGGTGAAACGAACCCGTGAACAGGCACAGGCGACACGGGCCATCATCGTCGAGTCGGCGCAGGGCGTGTTCTTCGATCGTGGCTTCGCGCATGCGTCGCTCGAGGAAATTGCCCGCCGCGCCGGCGTCACGCGCGGGGCCGTGTACTGGCACTTCGAGAGCAAGCTCGACGTGCTCGATGCCATCTTCGCCGATGCGGCGATCCCGCTGGATCCTTTTCTGATTCCGCCGCGTCAGGATGCGGCGCATGCGCTCGATGCGCTGATCGATTCACTCGGCGCGTGCTGGCGGGCGGCAACCCGTTCGAAGCTGTCCCGTCGCCTGTACACGCTGTCCTACACGCGTTGCGAGAGCGCGGGTGAAACGGCCGCGTTCTGCGAGCGGGTTCGTCAGGCCGCGTGCCATGCCGAACAGCGCATCGAAGCCTGCGTGCGTCGTGCGATAGCGGCCGGACAGTTGGCGAGCGAACATGAACCGGCGGTGATCGCCAGCGTGGTTCACGCGACGTTGAGCGGATTGCTGCGCCGGGAGTTGACGCGGCCAGGAAGTCGCAATCCGGACATGGCTGACATTACCGAAATCGTCCGGACTCTGATTCAAGGATGAATGCGTCGGGCGCTCGGCGGACGGTGTAGCGCCGGGTTCCGCGCGTGCTGCCATGAATCCCGTACCGGAAGAACTTGAAATCGAGAAAGAAGGGTGCCGTGAAGTGGTGCAGGAGAGGTCTGGTTCGGATTCCAGACAACGGGAAATGAGCAGCCGGGGTATGTCCATCGTGCACCTGCTGTCGGCTGCCGAATCGTTGCTGTCCAGATGCGTCGACCGGCATGTCGAGCGGGCGCTCGGCATTACGACGTCGCAGGCGTCGCTCTTGCACGCACTCGATGGCGGGGAACCGTTGACGGCCGGCGAACTGTCCGATGCCTGCGGCATTGCCGGCAGCGCGGCGACGCGCCTGGTGGACCGGCTGGAGGCGCTGTCTCTCGTGACGCGAACGCAGAACGAGGATGACCGCCGTATCGTCCACGTGTCGCTCACGCGGGACGGGCGCCGGATCGCGGCTGCGTGGCGCGACGTGCAAGACGAGATCCAGCGCGAGATGAGCGCCTTCGCGAACGACGACGAGCTTCGGATGATGGGTGATTTGCTGTCGCGCATGCTCGTCAATGCGGCGCGACGCGATGCGAGCGGATGAGCGTCATGGCCGGCTTTTCCTTGCGTACCGACGGCTGCCTTCGCTGATGCGTCCCCGGTGCCGAACGGGACGGGCGTGCCTGCTCCCGGATCGGCCCTCCGACATCGACGCCGCTCATCGCGATCGATGCGCGGCAGCAGGCGCTCGAGATCGCGAACTTGCACGGATCTTCGACGGGGGCATGCCGAACCATCGTATCGACGAATGGGTGAGGACCGACTGATCGGAAAACCCCAACTAGCTCGTCAGTTGGGCCAGCGGGATGGTCGTCTGCTGCAGGTGGCGCAATGCGATTTCCTGCCGGACCTCATCCCGGACCCCTTCGAAAGTCGCGCCTTCGTCGGCCAGTTTGCGCTGCATGGTGCGTGGATGCACGAACAGCAGCTCCGCAATCGCCGACTTGCTTCCGCCGGTCGCGCCGAGCGTGCAATGCAGCGCCCGTCGCACGCGCTCGACCATCGACAATCCGGGGGCGCCGTAGTGCCGCTGCAGATACTCCAGCGCGATGTGCTTCAGCGACGCATTGACGTTCTCCAGCCGGCTGCCGAGGGTTTGCGGCGACACGTGCAAACCGGCGTGCTCCTGCTCCGTATAGATGCGCGCTGGCCCGAAAAAACGCGCATAGGCGCCGGGATCGGCACTGTTCCCGTACGGTAACGCCACCGCAAGCAGCCGATAGTTGTCCGCCGCGAAGGACCGCACCAGATGATGCATCCTGCCCAGGCACTGATCGAGCGCTTGCCGGGACACGGGCGCGCGAGGAACCAGCAACTCGAGACGGATCTCCGCCGCATCCTGGACCCGCGTGCTCGGTTCGATCACGGAAAGCTGTGCGGCCGGGCTGTGCACGTACAGATAACGGGACGCCGTCGTCATGGCCTCGCGGACATTGGCGGAATGCTGGATGGCCATCGCGAGCGGGCCGAGGTCATCTGAAAGTAAATCGTAATATCGTCGCCTTAGCGCATGACATGGCCGGCGTTGCTCACGCCGGCATGCACGGCCCCCGATCAGGGGAATCCATGCACTCAAACTACCCGAACGGGTAGCTGCCACCTGTCCCCTCCAAACCTACACTCCTTTCCAGAAACAACGCGACAGAACGGTGGCGATACCGCCGGGTCGTGACTCACGCGCCAAAACTGGTGCGCGACGTTGTTTGTTTCGTTGTGCTTTCGATTGACGCATTCGCGTCGACGGCAATCCTGTCGATCAATGTGCACGGTTGGCCGGACTCCACCCTGCGCCGACCGGGCCCGGGCAAGCCGCGGCCTCCGGTCTGACGGGCATTCGCGTCAGCGAAGCACCGACATCCAACAAACAGAGACTAGTGCAGTGTTCCGTTCTGTTTGGAACTTAAGCGACTGTTGGCGCGAATGACCTTCTGCAAGATGTCGCGCGCG
>NZ_CABVQC010000079.1 GCF_902499175.1 Burkholderia aenigmatica | reverse complement strand
GCCACCGTGCCGCAATCCGACGCGGCCAACGCGGCCCGCATCGCGCACATCGAAGCCGCCGCCGCGCGCCTTGCCGCGGCCGGCTCCAACGCGCCGGCCCAGCCGGCGACGCCGGCGCGACCGAAGCACCGGATCCCGGCGGCTGCCCACGCGCAGATCGCCCGCTCGGAACCCGAGTCCACCGATCGTTGATGCCATCCAAGGGGACACTCATGAAATCCGCCTACCTCGTATTCGTGCGCCGCGCGGCGCTCGCTGTACCGCTGGCCTTCGCGCTTGCCGGTTGCATGTCGTCGACCCCGGTGTGGGACACCCGCTTCGGCGAATCGGTCCGCGCCGTGACACAAGCCCAGATCATCGATCCGCATGCCGCCGAACACGCGGCCGCGACGACGGCGGTCGACGGCAACGCGGCCGCGTCGGCGCTCGACAACTACGACAAGTCGTTCAAGCAGATCGATCCGCCCACCAATGCGTTCGTGATCGGCATCGGCAAGGCCAACCAGTAACGACAGCACGCTCAGGGAGAACGCCATGAACAGCGCAGCTCGCTATCCGAAAGTCATGCGTCGCAGCCTGCATCGCCAGCGCGGTGCCGTCGCGATCATCGTCGGTCTCGCACTGGCGGTGATGATCGGGTTCGTCGGTCTCGCGCTGGATCTTGGCAAGCTGTACGTCACGCGCAGCGAACTGCAGAACAGCGCCGATGCGTGCGCGCTGTCCGCTGCGCGTGACCTGACCGGGGCCATCAGCCTGTCGGTGGCCGAGGCCGACGGCATCGCCGCCGGCCACCTGAATTTCGTGTTCTTCCAGAACAAGTCGGTGCAGTTGTCGACGAACGCGAACGTCACGTTCAGCGATTCGCTGACCAATGCGTTCCTGACGAAGAACTCGGTCACGACGCCGGCCAACATCAAGTACGTGCAGTGCACCGCGTCGCTGAGCAACATCGCGCACTGGTTCATCGAGGTGCTGAACGTACTGCCGGGCGCGAAGCTGGCGAACGCGGCGACCGTATCGGCCAGCGCGATCGCGACGGTGGGCGGTGGCCAGACGACCTGCGCGATCCCGGTGTTCGTGTGCCGCACAACCGGCGCGCCGTCCTACAACGTCGGCGACTGGATCACGTCGCCGTCCGGGTCGTCGTCGACCTACGGGCCCGGCAACTTCGGCTGGGCGGCGCTCGACGGCTCGACGAACGAAACCACCCTGGCCGGCGAGCTGTCGGGCAATACCTGCAACATCACGAGCCCGCCGGACTTGAGCACCACGGGCCTGAAATCGGCGTCGCTGCGTGCCTGGAATACGCGCTTCGGTATCTATACGAACGGCGCGAACGGGTCGAGCGGCCAGCCCGACTTCACCGGTTACGCGTATGTCGGCCCGAACTACGGGCCGCCCGGAACGGCCGGCATCAAGGGCGACGCCTACACGCAGTTCGTGACCGACCGCACGACCTTCAAGGTCTACCAGGGCGACGGCGCGCCGCCGTCGGGCAGCGGGGTCGCGACCAACGGCACGTGGTCGCAGGCCAATTACCAGACCAACGGTGGCGACCGCCGCGTCGCGCTTGCCCCGGAAGGCGACTGCTCGACGCTGAACGGCAACAGCGGCAAGGTGCACGTCACGCAATGGGATTGCGTGCTGATGCTCGATCCGCTGCCGTTCAGCCCCGGCAGCGGCGGTGTCGTCGCGCACCTCGAATATCTCGGCTCGTCGGTGTCCGGCAACAACCCGTGCGCGACGCACGGGATGCCGGGCAGCGGCAGCGCGTCCGGGACCCAGGTTCCGATGCTCGTTCAATAGCGGAGAGACGATCATGAAAACCCGTCCGTTTCGCCGTTCGCGCACCCGTGGCGTCGTCGCCGTCGAGTTCGCGATCGTGCTGATGCCGATGATCCTGCTCGCGACCGGCGTGGCCGAGTTCGGCCGCGCGATCTACCAGTACGAGACGCTGACCAAGGCGACGCGGGATGCGGCGCGCTACCTGTCGGTCTGGTTGCCGACCGACAGTGCGTATCCGGTGTCGGCGGCGCAGTGCCTCGTCGTCTACGGCAGCACGACGTGCGGTGCGTCCGGCACCGAGCTGGTGCCGGGGCTCACGACGTCGATGGTGACGATCTGCGACGCGCAGCACACGACCGGCTGCAGCGACCCGTCCGACCCGTCGCAGTTCGCGAACCTGCCGACTTACGACGCGAACAACAACGCGGCGAGCGGCTCGGCGTCGGGCGCGATCAACGTCGTCGAAGTGAAGATCAAGGGCTACAGGTACCAGCCGATCCCCGTGTATCCGGGGATCACGTCGATCACGTTCGGCAACATCGTCACCGTGATGAGGCAAGTGTCATGAACGCGCGCCATTTCCCGCTATCGCGCCGGCGCGGCCAGCGCGGCGCGGCACTCGTCGAGTTCGGGCTGATCGCATCGGTCCTGATCATGCTGCTGATCGGCATCTTCGAATTCGGCCGCGTGCTGTTCTACTGGAACACCGCAAGCGAAGCCGTGCGCCTCGGCGCGCGCACGGCGGTGGTCTGCGACGTCAATGCCGCCGGGGTCGCGAAGCGCGTGACGGCGATGTTGCCGCTGCTGTCGAGCGCGAACGTGTCGGTGAACTACTCGCCGGCCAACTGCGACGTGACCTCGTGTTCGTTCGTGACGGTGAGCGTCACGAACGTCACGGTCAAGACGATGATCCCGTTCGTGAACGTCACGGTGACGATGCCGCCGTTCACGACGACACTGCCGCGCGAAAGCCTGACTTCCGCGACCGGCGGCGCCAACTGCAACTGATCGAACAGGCGAGGCACACGACATGATCAACATCCTCGTAGCTTCCGACGACACCGCGCGACTCACGCAGATCGCGCGCCTCGTGGCCGACTGCGGACGCTATCGCGCGACGCGCGCGACCGGCCGCCCGTCGCAGATCGAACATCGCACCGACGGGCTCGACGCGTTCGACATCCTGCTGGTGGACGGCACGTCGCTCGACGCATCCGAGCTGTCGGCGATCGAGCGGATCTGCCGGGCTCACGCCGGGCTGACCTGCATCCTCCTGACCGCGGACGCGTCGCCGCACGTGCTGCTCGACGCGATGCGCGCGGGCGCCCGCGACGTGCTGCAGTGGCCGCTCGACCCGCAGGCGCTCGGCCACGCGCTCGAACGCGCGGCCGCGCAAAGCACGCGGCGCGACACCGACGATACGCGGATCGTGTCGTTCATGTCGTGCAAGGGCGGGGCCGGCACGAGCTTTGCGGCCAGCAACGTCGCATTCGAGATCGCGGAAGGCTTCAAGCGCCGCGTGCTGCTGATCGACCTGAACCAGCAGTTCGCCGATGCGGCCTTTCTCGTCAGCGACGAAACCCCGCCGTCGACGCTGCCGCAGCTGTGCACGCAGATCGAGCGGCTCGACAGCGCGTTTCTCGACGCAAGCGTCGCGCACGTGACGGAAAACTTCCACGTGCTCGCGGGCGCCGGCGATCCGGTCAAGGCCGCCGAGATGCGCGAGGACGCGCTCGAATGGATCCTGGGTGTCGCCGCGCCGCGCTACGACTTCGTGATCTTCGACATCGGCGTCGGCATCAATCCGCTGTCGATGGTCGCGCTGGATCGCAGCGACCAGATCCAGCTCGTGATGCAGCCGACGATGCCGCACGTGCGCGCCGGCCGCCGGCTGCTGGAGATTCTCGTGTCGCTCGGCTACTCGACCGACCAGATGCGGCTCATCCTGAACCGCGCGACGCGCGCGAGCGACCGGACCCGCACCGCGCTCGAGGAAGTGCTCGGCCTGAAGGCCGCCTGCACGATTCCCGACGACGCCGACACCGTGCTCGAAGCGATCAACCAGGGCCATCCGGTATCGCGGCTCGCACGCGGCACGGCGGTCACGCGTGCGCTGCAGGGTTACGCGAAACAGCTGGTCGAAGGGGAGGTGCGCGCGGGACACGG
The DNA here is from genome assembly GCF_902499175.1 of Burkholderia aenigmatica. Lineage (GTDB taxonomy): Bacteria > Pseudomonadota > Gammaproteobacteria > Burkholderiales > Burkholderiaceae > Burkholderia > Burkholderia aenigmatica. The sequence continues at coordinate 38,226 of NZ_CABVQC010000079.1, read as the reverse complement.
CGCCACGCGCAGCGAACCGCTGATGTCCAGGTTCTTCGGCCGCAAGGCCACGCCGAAGCTCAAGTCCATGTAACTCTTTCGGGGGAATCTATCATGTCATTGCGCGAACAGATGTCGTTGCACCGGACCCCGCCGCTGGCGGCGGGCAGCGAACCGGCGGGCCCGGCTCATTCGTCGGTACGCGACGCGTACCAGAAGCTGCGCCGTGAAATTCACCTGGCCGTGCTCGAGCGCGTCGAGCTTGAGCGTCTGTCGCGGCTGCAGCAGGATCAGGTCCGGCAGGAAATCGCCGCGCTGATCTCGCGCATCCTCGACGACGAACGGATGCCGGCGAACGACATCGAGCGCCGGCAGCTTGCGATCGACGTGTATGACGAGATGTTCGGCTTCGGCCCGCTCGAAGCGCTGCTGCGCGACCCCGGCATTTCCGACATTCTCGTGAACACGTACCGGCAGGTCTATGTCGAGCGCAGCGGCCAGCTCGAACTGACCGACGTGACGTTCTACGACGACGCGCACCTGATGAAGGTGATCGAGAAGATCGTGTCGCGCGTCGGGCGCCGCATCGACGAATCGAGCCCGATGGTCGACGCGCGGCTGCCGGATGGTTCGCGCGTGAACGCGATCATCCCGCCGTCCGCGATCGACGGGCCGCTGATGTCGATCCGGCGTTTCGCGGTGAATCCGCTGAAGATGGACGACCTCGTGCGCTACCACAGCCTGACGCCGCCGATGGCCGAGCTGCTCGACGCGCTGTCGCGCGCGAAGGTGAACGTGCTGGTGTCGGGCGGCACCGGCAGCGGCAAGACGACGCTGCTCAACATCCTGTCCGGCTACATTCCGCGCAACGAGCGGATCGTGACGATCGAGGACGCCGCGGAGCTGCAACTGCAGCAGCCGCACGTGCTGCGGCTCGAAACGCGCCCGCCGAACATCGAGGGCAAGGGCGAGATCACGCAGCGCACGCTGGTGCGCAACGCGCTGCGGATGCGCCCGGACCGGATCATCCTCGGCGAAGTGCGCGGCGCGGAAGCGCTCGACATGCTCAACGCGATGAACACCGGCCACGAAGGCTCGCTGGCGACGATCCACGCGAACACGCCGCGCGACGCGCTGACACGGCTTGAGAACATGATCAGCGTCTCCGGCCTGACGCTGCCGCCGAAGACGATGCGCCAGCAGATCGCGTCGGCGATCTCGGTGGTCGTGCAGGCCGCGCGGCTGACCGACGGCAAGCGCAAGATCGTCAGCATCCAGGAACTGACCGGGATGGAGGGCGACATCATCAACATGCAGGAGATCTTCACGTTCAAGCGCACGGGCGTGGACCGCGACGGCTCGGTACGCGGCCACTTCTGCGCGACCGGCGTGCGGCCGAAGTTCGTCGAGCGGTTGCAGGCGTTCGGCATCAACTTGCCGGATTCGCTCTACGACCCGTCGCAGCGTTACGAGACGAACTGACGACAGGGCGCCGTTGGCTGCCGGGGAGGCCTCATGAACACGATCTTTTACGCCTTTGTGATTTTCACCTTCGTCGCTGTCGTGTTGACGATCGAAGGCGCCTATCAATGGTGGAACGCGCGGCATGGCACAGCCGTGCGCCGGATCGAGTCGCGCATCCGCGCGATGTCGGCCGGCGGCAACGTGCAGCAGGAGCGGCTGTCGATCCTGAAGAAGCGGATGCTCGACGAGTCGAAGCCGTTCGACCGGTTGCTGCTGCGCATGCCGCGCGTGCAGACGCTCGATCTCCTGATCCAGCAATCGGGCCTCGACTGGACGCTGTCGAAGCTGGTCGTGCTCAGCGCGGTGTTCCCGGCGCTCGCCTGGCTGGCGCTGAGCTTCGCCACGTTGCCGCAACTGGCTGTGCTGCCTATCGCGCTGTTTGCCGGATGCTGGCCGACGATGTACGTGATGCGCAGCCGCCGGCGGCGCATGCGCAAGCTCGAACGGCAGTTGCCGGACATTTGCGACATGATCGCGCGTGCACTGCGTTCCGGTCATTCGTTCACGAGCACGCTCGGGATGGTGAGCGAAGAGTTTCCCGATCCGATGGGCGGCGAGTTCCGGATCACGTTCGACGAGGTCAACTACGGCGTGTCGTTGCACGACGCACTGACGAACCTCGCGACGCGCGTGCCGGTGCAGGACCTGCGCTATTTCGTGATCGCGGTGCTGATCCAGCGCGAGACCGGCGGCAACCTGGCCGAGCTGCTCGACAGCATCTCCGGGCTGATCCGCGAGCGCTTCAAGCTGTTCGACAAGGTGCGCGTGCTGTCGGCGGAAGGGCGGCTGTCGGCGTGGATTCTCGGGCTGCTGCCGTTCGGTACTGCGGGCGCGATCGCGCTGCTGAACCGCGAGTTCCTGTCGGTGCTCTGGGAGGATCCGGCCGGGATCAGGATGGTCGGCGTGATGCTGGTGTCGATGCTCTTTGGCCTGTTGTGGATCCGCCGCATTGTCCGGATTCGCGTCTGACGCGCGAGCCGAATAACGAACCGTTGCGAGGCTGTCATGCAAAACCTGAGCGTAGTCCACGCCGTCATGCTGGGTGGCTTGTTCCTCTTCGTGGCCGGCGGCGCACTCGCCGCGATGCTGCTGTTCGCGCCGCGCAACATCCAGCGCCGGATTCAGCAGGCCGGTGGCGCCGTCGTCGGCGCGGGCTCCGGCGACGGCGACGGCGACGGCGACGATATGACGTCGCGCTGGGTCGCGAAGCTGGTGGAACTGTCGACCCCGATCTCGAAGCTGTCGGTGCCGAAGGAGGGCTGGGAGAGTTCGCCGCTGCGCATCCGGCTGATGAATGCCGGCTGGCGCAACCAGAGCGCGGCCGCGCTGTATTTCACCGCGAAGACGTTGCTCGCGCTCTTGTTGCCGTGCGCGTCGCTGCTGGTGCTGGTCACGACCCGGCTCGGGAACGAGCGCGAGATCCTGTCGGTCATCCTCGTCGTGCTCGCCGGGATCGGCTACTACATCCCGAACATCGTGCTGTCGCAGCGGGTCAAGGTGCGCCAGCAGAAGATCTTCGAGGATTTCCCGGACGCGCTCGACCTGCTGACGGTGTGCGTCGAAGCGGGCCTGGGGCTCGACGCGGCGCTGATGAAGGTGAGCGAGGAGCTGCGGTTCAGCAGCGAGGTGGTCTCGAGCGAACTCGACCTGCTGCTGCTCGAGATGCGCTCCGGCTTCACGAAGGAGACGGCGCTGCGCAATCTCGCGCTGCGCACCGGTGTGGAGGATATCGAATCGTTCTGCACGATGCTGATCCAGGCCGATCGCTTCGGCACGAGCATCAGCGAATCGCTGCGCGTGCTGTCGGACATGCTGCGCACGCGGCGCCGGATGCGCGCGGAGGAGCGGGCCGCGAAGATCGCGCTGAAGCTGCTGTTCCCGCTGATCTTCTGCATCTTCCCCGCGCTGATGCTGGTGCTGCTCGGGCCGGCAATGATTCACGTGTATCGCGTGCTGCTGCCGACGTTCGTCGGGATGTCGCATTGAGCGATGAGCCGGCGTCACGCCGGGATCGACGGAATCGTCGATAAAGGTTTTGCGTGCCGGACGGCCACCCCCGCCGGCCGGCACGGCAACAGGCTTCATGGAGGCTCCCTCCCCAGGCGGCGCCGCGAGACAGGTTGACCATAGCGGCGTCAATGCATCCTGGACCCATGGTCGGCCATGGAACAAGCCGTAGTCCACCGCCTTACCGGCTGCCCCCTACTGCTAACCTGAATGCCGGCGAAGTTTGCCGGCATCACGTTGTGCGCGATGACGCGGCGGTCGCGGCAGCGGCATCCCGGACGCAATCGCGGCGATGACACGAGCGGCGCCGCGCGATAGCATGGTCGGCAATCGCGGCGCTGCACGCGCCATTTCCGGTCGAGACGCGACAGGAGAACCATGCCGACTTTGACGACCGAACCGCTGGAGCCCGACGAGCGCGCCCGCTTGCGCAGCATGAAAGGCGGTGGCCTGTTGATCGTCGTGGTGGCGCTCGTGATTACCGCGGTGCCCGTTCATCGGCGCACCTCATGCACGGTCGCGAAATTCGTCTTCACCGCATCACGGCCGACCTTCGCTCGGCACCTCGGCCGCCTTGCTGAGTTCACCCATGATGATCCGCGCGATTTCGTTGGCCGGGGCACGTCCATCGGGCGCGGCAGCCGTGTTCGACCACGTGACGATCGTCGTTTTCGTGACCGGGTCGTAGCCCATGAAGGTGTTGAAGCCGGGTATCTCGCCGGTATGTCCGTAGAACGTGCCGAACTTGGCCAGGCCCAGGCAGTAGCTCGCCGACATCGGGTCGGTCGCATCGATCGGCGTGCAACTGGCGAGCCGTTGCGTCTGCAGGTCGGCGTTCAGGTAGCCGCCGCCGACCATCCGCTGCACGTAGGCCGCCAGTTCCGTCACGGTTGAAATACCGGAGCCGGCTGTCCACGCCCACGACGTATTGACGCTGGTCACGTTCGTCGGTTGCAGCGCACCGCTTTTCGCGTCGGCCTGGCGCTGGGGCGACAGTGCATCGCTGTCGGTCGTTTCGGCATTGGTGCCCCATTGATAGCCCTGCGGTGCCGGTGCCGGCAGCGACGTATCCTGCTGCGGCGGGAGCAAGGTATTGGCCAGGCCGAGCGGCGCAAACAGGCGCGCGTTCATCGCATCGGCCGCGCTCATGCCGGTCAGTTGCTCGATGATGAGCCCGAGCAGCACCGTGTTCGTATTCGAGTAGCGAAAATCCGCGCCGGGCGCGAAATAGACCGGCTGGCCTTCGGCGATCCCCAGCAATTCGGACGTGGTCCACACCTTGTCCGGCTGCGCATCGAGCGTCTGGTTGAACGCGAGATTCGTCGAATAGTTGTAGAGGCCGCTGCGCATGGTCAACAACTGTTCGATCGTGATCGTGTTGCCGTTGGGCACGTTCGCGACGAACTTGCTGACGGTGTCGCCGAGACTCAGCCGGCCTTCCTGGACGAGTTGCAGGATCACCGTGCCGGTCCAGGTCTTCGTCACGCTGCCGACGCGAAAGTGCGCATTCGTCGGTATCGGCGTATTCGTGCCTCGCACGGCCGTGCCGAACGATTCGAGCCAGTTGCCCTGCGGCGATTGCACATAGACGACCGCGCCGGGCGTCAGCGTGTCCGCGAGCAGCGCGTTGATCTGCGGGCGCGCCGCGTTCGCGAACGCGGGCGTGCTCGAGGCCGGCGAACTGTCGCCGCCGCACGCGGAAACGGCGAGGCCGATGACCACGGCCGGTGCGACGGCAACCATGCCGCGCACCAGCCGCCGCGATACGTTCGACAAAAACCGGGAGGTTGTTGAAGTCGCCATGGCGCGGACCATCCTTGGTCGTGACGTATTGCCTGCGTTGCCTTCTCCAAAACTATAGGACAGGCGCGCGCATGCCTGCAGTCCGCATTTTTCGTCTGACGATAGCGATCGGGCGCGTTCACCCGATCGGGGCCGTCACTGAAAGTGATGCACGTACCGCAGCACCATCCGCGTGCCCTGCGGCCGGTTCCGCGCATAGGTCTCGAAGTATGCGTTGAACATCAGATGATCGTGAGGCGAGAAGCTAACCATGGCCCCCGGGCCGATCGCGAACACGGCCTCGCGCGTGCCGGGCACGTCCTGCCCGTTTTCCTTCATGTCGGTGGTCTGCCGCAGCCAGTAGCCGTTGAGCCCCAGCCGCAGGCCGGGGCGCACTTCATACTCGGTCGCGAAGTTCGCGTGGATGGCCTGCCCGGCCTGCGTCGACGTCACGTCCGGGCCGAGCGACGTGGCCGGCTGATGGTTGGTCGCGTTCCACAAATAATGCAGCCGCCACGACACGGTCCACTTGGGCGTGAGCCATAGCGTCGCCGCCCAGTACGGGTCGAACGACCAGAAATGGCTGCCGGGGTTGATCGCGCGCGACGGATCGTAGGCGCCGGTCGGCGCGATGAACTGGAATTCCACGCGCTGCGCGAAGCGCGGGCCCTGTGCGCCCATCACCGGGTCGAACTGGATGAACGGGCCGATCAGCAGGTCGCCGAAGCCGGCACGCGCATTCAGCGCGACGTTGCCGATGCCGTCGTCGGTTCGCGCCGACGCGATCCACGGCAGGATCACGTCGAGGCCGGGATGCATGCCCGCGAACGTCAGCGGCGACTGATAGACGAGCTGGCTCAGCCCCGCGAACAGGTCGATGTCCTGCTTTGGCAGCCCGACTTTGTTGCCCGCATTGTCGTTGACGCGGCCGGCCGTGTAGTACTGCAGGTATTGCGTGCCGTACCAGCCGGAGCCGGCCGGCGGCATGCCGTCGAGGAAGCTGGTCATGCCGAGGTTGACCGCCGGCAGGTCGGTCGCGCTGGCCGGCGCGCTTGCGGCGATGCCGGCAATCGTGAGGCCTGCGACGACGAGCAGGCGAGAGCCGAATGTCATGTTCACCACCTCCTGGATATTTATTTGTATAACTAATCAAATGGTGCGAACAAGATCGGGATGATCGGCGATCGCGCGATACTGACCGGCATGGAACACGAGCGGTGCATGGCCGAACGCGTCGAACTGTTCGATCTGGCCGATGAAGAGCAGGTGATCGCCGCCTTCGTAGTGGCCGACGTTGCGGCACACGAAGCGCGCACTCGCGCCGTCGAGGCAGGGCACGTCGCCCGCCTGCGAATCGACGTGCAGCACGCCGTCGAACTTGTCGGCGCTGGGCGTCGCGAAACGGCGCGATAGGTCGATCTGGTCGTGCGCGAGGATGTTGATCGCGAAATGGGTGGCCGCGACGAAATCCGGGCGGCTCGGCGCGAGCTTGCGCAGGCTCCACAGCACGAGCGGCGGATCGAGCGACAGCGACGAGAACGAATTGGCGGTGAGGCCCACCTTGCGTCCGTCGGCCGCGCACGTGGTGATCACGGTCACGCCGGTCGGGAATTGCCCGAACGCGGCGCGCAATTGCATCGGGTCGAGGGGCGGGCGATCGGTGGCGGTCGTTTCCATGGCGGTTACTCCGCACGCAGGCTGTGCTCGCGGATCATCGCCGCGCAGGCCGATGGCTCGAACCACCACGGCGACAACCGGCGCGGATCGTCGAAGCCGTCGACGATCGCCGCGGCGAGCGAGGGCAACTGACCGGCCGCGCCGAGCAGTTCGAGGATGTGCGGCGGCGGTGGCGTGAGCAGCGAGTTGGTCCAGCGCACGACATGCTGCGCATAGGCCCAGTAGCCTTCGAACGTCTGCTGCATCCAGTCTTCGCCGAACGATGCGGCGTCGCGTGCGACGATCGCGTCGAAATAGGCCTTCGCGCATTTCGCGGCATTGTTCGATCCCTGGCCGGTGATCGGATCGTTGACGACCACCGCATCGGCCATCCCGAACACCGTGCGGCCCGACGGCAGCCGGAAGAACGGCTTGCGCACCGTCGGCGCGAAGCGTCCGGCCAGCGTGCCGTTCGGATCGGTGAGCTCGACGTCGCGGCAGCGCTCGAATTCCCACGGCACGTAGTGCTGCAGGAACGACAGGCTGCGGTCCAGATGCTGCTCGGGCGTCTTCACGTCGGCCCAGCAATCGAGCGGGCCGCCCGGAATGCCTTCGAACACCATGATTTCGCACGGGCCCGTCGTGGTCAGCGCGGGGAACACGAAATACTCGCCGATGCCGGGCAGCAGGTTGAAGCGCACCCGCGAATACGGCTGACTCGGCGTCATCCCTTTCACATAGGTGAGGGCCAGCGCGCGTTGCGGGCGGTCGAACGCACTGCGCGCGTCGTCGCGGCCGAGCAGGTTGACGATCTCGCCCTTGCCGGCCGCGAGCAGCACGAGGTCGTGGCTGCGCGTCAGCTCCTCGAGTTCGGGCACGCCGATGTCGCCGATGCGCACGTCCGCGCCACGGCGCCGCACGCCATCGAGCCAGTCGGCCATTTTCACGCGCTGGTCGACCGACTGCGCATAGCGGGTCAGCCGCGACGACCAGTCGATCGCCTTGCGGCCGTGGCCGTCCGGATGCGGCACCGCGATGCCGATGCCTTCGACGGACGGGCACGCTTCCTCCCACGTGTTCAGGCCGAGGTCGCGCTCGATCTGCAATGACGTGTGGAACATGCACTGGCTCGACATGACCTTGCCGGTGCGGATCTGCTCGGCGTCGCGATTGGTCGCGAGCGTGACGTGGTAGCCCTGGTCGAGCAGGGCGAAGGCGAGTTGCAGGCCGGACTGGCCGGCGCCGACGATAGCGATGCGTCTCATGGGAATGTCCTTGGTTGGCCGGATGCCGGCTGGCGTGATAGTGCGGGAAGCGGTGGCGACGAACGGCTATTCCGCGAGACGCGGAATGGCCGGCACCGCCTGTTCGGGGCCCATCGCGGAATAGCCGCCGTCCACCGCGTAGTCGGCGCCCGTCACGAAGCTCGCCGCGTCGCTGCACAGGAACGTCACGACCTGCGCGACCTCGGACGGATCGCCGACGCGGCCGAGCAGGTGGAACGGCGCGGCGACGCGATCGGTCTTCGCCCGATCGCCGTGCGTCAGCTCGTCCATCACGCGCGACCACGTCCATCCCGGCGACACGGAGTTGACGCGAATGCGGTCGGGCGCGAGATCCATCGCCATGCTGCGCGTGAGCTGGCGGATCGCCGCCTTCGACGTCGGGTACAGCCAGCGGCCGGTCTGCGCGCACTGGGCCGAGATCGAGCTGAAGTTCACGATCGCGCCGCCGCCGCGCCGGATCATGTGCGGATGCACGGCCTTGGCGAGCATCGCCGCCGACACGACGTTGACGTCCATCGCGGCGAGCCAGTCGTTGCGGGTCGCCTGGATGCCGTTGTCGACGTAGCTGCACGCGAGGTTGACGAGCACGTCGATCGCACCGAACCGTTCGACGATGGCCGATATCGCACGCTCGATCGCGCGATCGTCGGTGATGTCGAGCGCGACGAACATCGCCCGTTCGCCGAGCGAATCGGCGACGCGCGCGCCGTTCTCCGCATCGAGATCGACGATCGCGACGCACGCACCGGCGCGGCTCAGGTCCTGCGCGACCGCGGCGCCGATCAGCGTGGCGCCGCCGGTGACGATCGCGACTTTGCCAGCAAGGGCAGTCATGGGGTGTCTCCGAAAATGGTTGTGTGAGGGAAGGGACGCGTCAATGCGCATACGTCGACGGCTCGCTGTCCTGCCAGCGGCGCATCAGGCCGTTCGACGGCACGGTTACGTCGAGCAGCTTGCGGGCCGTTTCGACGCCCGCGACCGGCAGGCCGTCCGGATCGAGCAGCCCGATCTGCACGAGCACGCTCGCCTGGTCCCAGTAGATGTGCTCGTGATAGAGCTTGTCGCCGCGAAACTTGACGATCGCGACGAGCGGAATCTCGACGCGCTTGCCGGTCGGTGCGACACCCGGCAGCATCCAGTCGATCTCGGTGGTGTGCGTGAAGCAGAACAGCAGCTCGTCGACGATCTGGCTCGCGCCGATCGTGCGCGAGATCGGCGTGATCGACGTGTCGGGCGGATTCGCATGCACGAAGTGATGCGTGTAGAAGCGCTTGAGCTCGTCGTAGCCGACGCCGCCCGTCAGCGTCGGAATATGGTTGACGTAGGGCTCGGCGACCATCGTCGCCATCGTCGCGTCGACGTTGCGCGTGTCGAATTCGTGCTTGAGATGCGCTTCCCACAGCGTGGACAGGTCGTAATGCGGGCCGAGCACGGCACGGAATGCGGCGATCGCGCGCTGGTGGGCCATCACCGCGGCGGCCGGGTCGAAATGATCGCCGCCGGCGCGCGCGAACGCGTGATCGACACCCGGATACACGTACACGTCGACGCCGTCGCGCCCGGACAGCGCTGCGGCAATGCGCTGCTGCGCATCGGGCGGGCAGAAGCGGTCCTGCCCCGCAATCTGCAGCACGAGCCGGCCGCGCAGGTGCGCCGCCTCGTCCAGCGCGTGTTCGATGCCCACGCCGTAGTAGCTGACCGCCGCGGCCACGTCGGGCAGCCGGCACGCGGCGAGATACGCGAGTTTGCCGCCGAGGCAGTAGCCGAGCACGCCGGCTTCGCCCGTGCATGCCGGCAACTGCTTGAGTGCGTCCAGCGCGGCACCGACGTCCTCGACGCCCTTGTTCTCGTCGTATTCGCGGTAAAGCGCCATTGCGCGCTCGACGTCGGCGGCCGCATAACCGAGTTCGATGCCGGGCGCCTGGCGCCAGAACAGGTCGGGCACGAGCACCGTATAGCCTTCCTCCGCGTAGTAGTCGGCCACCTCACGCATCGTCGCGTTCGCGCCGAAGATCTCGTGACACAGCACGATGCCCGGCCCCGTGCCGCCGGCCGGCGTGCTCAGGTATGCGCGAAACGTGCCGCCATCCGGCGACGGAATCTCGATGTGACGTCCTTTCATGTGTCCCTCCTTATGGTTCATCTCTTCGACGAGCCCAGTATTGGCGGACGAAATGGGCACTTCTATCCGCTTTCTTCGGCCGGTATCCGCGAATTCCGGAAACCTGACGATCCGGCCGCCGCGCGTGGGCAGGCGCACGGCCAACTGCGGGTATGTGCGGATGCGGAAGTCCCGCACAGTTTTCTACGATGCGCGAACGGTCCGCTTCTTGCGTCGTTTGCGCGGGACTTGCGTGCTTTGGCGGCCGGACTGTCCGGATACTCCGGGCGCTATCCGGATCGTGCGGCGGATGCCCCCATACCGGGAACGCATGCACGGCGCGAGTGCAATCGGGCATGACGGGAGAACATCGATGGCGCAATTTTCCGAAACAGGCTGGCTCGCCGACGCCGCCTGTTTCAATCACGACAACCTGCTGCTGCAGTCCAACGATGTCGACGAGGTTCGCGCTCGCGTCGCCGACGTATTCAAGCCGCACCGGCTCACGCCGACCGGCGAATCGCGCGCGCTGCGCAGCTGCATGCATCATGCGCGCTGGGGCAACCTGTCGTTGAACCTGCTCGACTACGGCGGTGGCGTCAGCATCGAGCCCGGGCCGCTCGAACACTTCTTCCTGTTGCAGATCCCGCTGCGCGGTGACGCGGAGATCGAGTGCGGCGCGGCGCGTTTCGTGTCGTCGCCGGGCACCGCGTCGTTGATCTCGCTGACGCTGTCGCTGAAGATGCGCTGGGGCGATGCGTGCCCGCAAGTCATCCTGCGCATCGAGCGCGAAGTGATGGAGCGCCACGCGCAGCGGCATTTCGGCGACGACCGGCGCGCGCCGGTCGAATTCGAACCGGAATTCAGCCTGTCATCGTCGCAGGGGACGTGTCTGGCGCAGATGCTGCCGATCCTCGCCGGCGCGATCGCGACGGAGGCGCATCCGTTGCGTCATCCACTCGCCTTCGAGCAGCTCGAATCGACGCTGCTCAACCTGCTGCTGCATGGCCACCCGAACAGCGCGCGCAACGGCACGCGGCACCTGCCGGTGGCGCTCGCGCCGTTCTACGTGCGACGCGTCGAGGACTACATCCGCGCGCATCTCGACGAGCCGCTGACGATCGAACGGCTCGCCGAACTCGCCGGCGTCAGCCCGAGCACGCTGTTCGCCGGCTTTCGCCATCGCCACGGGATCACGCCAATGGGCTTCGTGCGACAGTTGCGGCTGCAACATGTGCGCGAGGAACTGCTGGCCGACGAGTCGCCGGGGCTCGCATCGGTGACGGACATCGCGCTGAAATGGGGCTTTGCGCACCTCGGGCGGTTCGCGATCGAGTACAAGCGGGCGTTCGGGGAATCGCCTTCGGCGACGCTCAGGATGCGGCGCGTGCGCGGTTAGCGTCGCAGGCGGCAACCCGCCCGCGGATCGCCGACGGCAGCGGCACGCTCCAGACTGCCGTCACACCCCCGCCGAGCCGCCATTCGATGAACGGGCGGCGCAGTGCGATGATCGTCGTGAAAGCGTACGCAGGACGATTCGACCCGGCGCAGTTCATCGCGGAATGTCCACGGAAACAGGTTCTGCCTGACCGGCGTGATTGCCGCGAAGCTTGCAGGATGCCCGACGGCCTCGATGACGAGGTTCGCCAGGCGGCCGATCGCGCCGTCGTTTTCCCGATCGGGATCGATCCCGAACCAACACCCCCTCCCACGTGCCGGATGGCGGCTTCACCCGTGCGCGCACTTTTTTGAAGACCGCGCGACGTTCGCCCGGTATGATCGCTGCGCTCGCGAACGGCACCACGGGGCCAGCGCATGCCGACTCGCGCGCCACCCGTATCGCAAGCACGACAACACAGGGCGGGCGCAGGCGGTGCGTCGCGCCGCGATCGGCTCGAATCGGCCGGCAGCACGACGGAGCACAGAACGATGGTAGCGGGGACGGGGGCGGCGCGACGCGCGAGGGCGATTGCAGCCGGGGGCGCGTTGTACGTGGCGGCAGTGGGCGGTGTGCACGCGCAGGCATCGGCTGCGGCCGTGCTGCCGGAGATCGACGTGACAGGGAAGGCCGACGGCGCGTCGAGCGGGCTCGTCGGGCTGCGCACCACGGCCGGCACGAAGACCGACACGCCGGTGGCGGAGATCCCGCAAACGATCAATCTTGTCACCGCGCAGCAGATCGAGATGACCGGCGCGACCGATCTGAACCAGGCGCTGCGCTACGTGCCGGGATTCGCGACGTTCGGCGCCGACAGCCGCACCGACTGGTATGCGGCATTGCGCGGTTTCACGCCGACGTTGTACGTCGACGGCGTGGCCGCGCCGAATACCGCCGTGATCGCGAACTGGCGCGTCGACCCGTACACGATCGACTCGATCGCCGTGCTGCGCGGGCCGACGTCGGTGCTGTACGGCGCGGGCGAGCCCGGCGCGATCGTCGACGCACACACGAAGCTAGCCGACGGCGAACGGGTCCGCGAAGCCGGCGTGCAGATCGGCAATGACGCGCGCAAGCAATTCATGGTCGATGCCGGCGATGCGCTCGACCCGGACGGCCGATATGCGTATCGCTTCGTCGGCGTGGCGCGCGACGGTAACGCGGTGACCGGCCCGAACGGCGACCGGCGGGTCGCGCTGGCGCCGTCGTTCCGGTGGCGGCCGAACGCCGACACGTCGCTGACGCTTTCGGCGACGTTCATGCAGGACAGCGGCGATATCTCGTCGAACTTCCTGCCCGCGTCGGGCACGGTGTTGCCGAACCCGAACGGCCGCCTGTCGCAGGACATCTACATGGGCGACCCCGCCTTCAACGACTACCGGAAGAAGCAGTGGTCGCTCGGCTACACGCTGGCGCACCGCGTGAATGCAATCTGGTCGCTGCATCAGGACGTGCGCTGGTCGCACCTGTCGCTCGACGACGCGACGGTGTTCGGCAACGGCCTCGTGCCCCGCAGCACCACCAACATGATGCGTTTCGCGGGGCTGTTCCAGCTCAACTACAGCCGGCTCGATATCGACCATCACGCGCAGGCGCGCTTCGGCACGGGGCCGCTCGACCATACGCTCTTGCTCGGCGTGCAATACGACCGGCAGACCACGACTCACAGCGCGTGGCTCGCGCTGGCGCCGTCGCTCAACCTGTACCAACCCGTCTACCGGCCCGTCACGGCCGCGATCTTCTCCGGCCCGACGTCGCTCGGCCACGTCGACCAGTACACGGCGATGAACGCGTTCGGCGTGTACGCGCAGGACCAGATCCGCTGGAAGCGCTGGACGCTGACGCTCGGCGGCCGGGAGGACTTCGTCAATGCGCGGTTCGACGACCGGACGGCCGGCACGCAGGCGCGGCAGGACGTCAGTGCGTTCTCCGGGCGCGTCGGCCTGACCTATCAGGGGGACGCCGGACTGTCGCCGTACGTCAGCTATTCGACGTCGTTCGATCCCGTCATCGGCGTGCGGATGTTTGGCGGCGGCCTGCCTGAACCTACGCGCGGCACGCAGACGGAAGCCGGGCTGCGCTGGCAGCCGCCCGGCCGGAACCTGATGCTGAGTGCGGCCATCTACCAGATCGACCAGACCAACGTCGTGACGCCGACACCGGTGAGTCTCGACCCGACCGGCACGACGTCCGTGCAGACCGGCAAGGTGCGCTCACGCGGGATCGAGCTGAGCGCGGTCGGCAAGGTCACGCGCGAGCTGTCGGTCGTCGCGTCGTATGTCTATCAGGACGTCAAGAACGTGCAGGCGAACGACGCGTCGCTGAACCACTGGCCGGTGGCCGTGCCGCTGCCACGGCAGATGGCGTCGATGTGGGCCGACTGGACCTGGCGCACGGGCGCGCTGTCGGGCGTCGGGATCGGCGGCGGCGTGCGCTACCAGAGCACGTCGGCCGGCGCGCCCGACAATTCGCTGACCGTGCCGAGCGTGACGCTGGTCGATCTGGCGCTGCACTACGAGATGCCGCACTGGCGGTTCGCGCTGAACGTCGCGAACCTGTTCGACCGGCGCTATGTCAGCGGCTGCCAGTCGTACGCCGTCTGCGTGTTCGGCAACGAGCGAACCGTGCTGGCCAGCGCGAAATACAACTGGTAATCGCGAATGCGCGGAACGCGTCTCAAGCGTCGCGTTGCGGTTCCCGCCGCACGGCATGTTCGCCGGCGTGGCGCTGGCGCCGCCACTCGGTCGGCGTGAGGCCGAAACGTTCGCGGAATGCGGTCGCGAAATTCGCCGGCGTGGAAAAACCGATTTCCTGCGCGATGCTGGCAATGCTGAGCGACGTCGAATCCAGCAGATCCTGCGCGATCCGCAGCCGCTCGTGCCGCAGATACTCGAACACCGTCTGGCCGAGATTGTCGCGAAACGCGCGCGACAGCCGTTTTTCATGGGTGCCGACCGCGCGGGCCAGTTGCTCCACCGTCGGCGGATCGTTCAGCGTTCGCGCGAGGTGGCGGATCGCCGCGCGCACGATGATGTCGTCTTCCTTGCCGGCCACGAACGGGCTGTCCGTGTCGACGGGCCGGGCGCGCTTCGCCCGCGCGAGCTGCACGCGAATCCGCGCGAGCACTTCGGCCGGCTCGAACGGCTTCACGACATAGTCGACGCAGCCGATTTCGAACCCCTCGAGGCGTTCGTGCAAGGCACCGGCCACGGTCAGGAAGATGACCGGAATCGCGCACGTCTGCGGATCGGCGGCAAGCAGCCGGCACGCGGTGAAGCCGTCCATGCGCGGCATGCGGACATCCATCAGGATCAGGTCCGGCATGAGCGCCTGCGCACGCTGGCACGCTTGCGCCCCGTCGGATGCAATGCTGATCCGGCACCCCGTGTCGCGCAGGATGTCGATCAGCAAGCGAAGCTGGTCGGGCTGATCGTCGACGATCAGGATATGGACGTCGCCCAATGCGGAGATCGATGGATGCATCGTGCACCTGTTCTGGAATGGCTGCTGGCTGCGTTCCTGCGGGTGGCCTGCCCGGTTCGAAATAATCGTCGGAAGCCGCTCTATGGCGACGCTCAAGTGCATCGGTATTCGGATTTCGTCCAACTACGCGACCCACAACCCGTCGGTGGAATACCCGGCATGGTTTGTTTTGATCGCTGTTCCGGTAAAGACACGGAGCGTTACCGTCGTCGTGCCCTGAAAAAAGTGTGGCTGCCGGTATCGATGCGGGCCGCATTGTAGGGGGTTATTTCAATTCTGACCAGAACCATCGACTCAATTCAGCTCATTCCGTCTTTCGGGATTTTCAATGCGCGTCGAGGCGTGCGCTTGCTGCGTGGAATGGGAGGGGATCTCTGTCCATTTCCGCCACTCCCATTCTCGCCCCATGCGCAATCACGTAGTCCGGCGGATTTTTCATAAAAACTTTTCCGGAATTTATCTTTAATACGCTTCAGCAAAGTATTTGTCCGCTCAGCAAAACATTTCGATTAAATTCGGCGGCAGGAAATCGTTTGCGAGACTTGAAATGCTAATGTAACGCCTTGAATATATTGAATTTTACAATCTATAAAGAATGTCGCCTTCAATAATTTTAGATCGTGTCTCATAATTCGTCCGAACTTTGAATGCAGGGTTGCACAAGGTAACGCAAGGCGCGGCGGGTTGTGACGGACGTTGTGCGATTTGGATCCGGGGCATCAATTGATGTGTATCCGAACGCAGGTTCGTTGCGTGCAGGCGAAATCCGGTTGCCGCGGATGAAATAAAAGAAGCGGGGTTGGTCGCGGTCGGCGCGACATCAAATCAGGGGTGTCCATAACGGCGGGTTGAATCTCCGGATTCAGTCGCTGGGCGAATTCGCCCATGCAAACCAATATGCATTCCTAATGCATTAACCGGATTAACGGAACGGGCCGTCACACGAACGGAGTGCCCGGGCTTTCGAACGTCCCGTCGCCACGGGCGGACGATGCGTGTCGTCTTCGACACGCTCAGGCCGGCGCGGGAATCGGGTTCCGCACTGAAGTCGTAATCGCAATCGCAGCTTAAGCCTTCAACAAAATTAAGTAGTCCGTATTCAAACCAAACGCTAAAAACGGAGCAGAAGACCATGAAGAGGAAGCAGATTTCGGCGCTGGCCGCCGCCATGTTCACGGGGGCAGGTGTCCTGATCGCGGGCGCCGCACAGGCGGACAATTTCGTCGACCGCGGCAACCCGGACAATGCGCTGAGCGGTCAGTGCATCGACGGGACCAACCCGCAGTGCGTGTCGACCAGGAGCGGGACCTACGTGGCGGTGAGCACCAATAACGTCACGATGGGGACGAATGCCAAGGCGAGTGCCAGCGGTATCGCGATCGGCGACCAGTCGAATGCGGCCAGCAAGGGGGGTACCAGCAACGGCGGCGCGATTGCGGTCGGCGTCGGTGCGCAGGCGCTGGCGAACTCGGCCACGGCGATCGGCACGGTCGCCGTCGCGCAAGGGAATACGGCGCTTGCCATCGGTCGCCAGTCGGCCGCGGTCGGCGATTTCTCGATGGCGCTCGGCAACGTCGCCGATGCGCACGGCACGAGCTCGATCGCGCTCGGCCACTCGGCGCTGGCGAGCGGCGATCGTTCGGTGGCGATCGGCGGCGCCAACCCGACGACGAGCGACGGCGTGTCGGCCGGCGCGACGTATGACGCGGCCACCCAAACGCGCGCCGGCGGCACGCAATCCGTGGCAATCGGTGCGGGCGCGCAGACGAACGACAACAATCAGGTGGCGATCGGCTCGGGCAGCACCGGCGCGAACAACGGTGGCACGCCGGTGTTCGGCGGCACGGCCGCGCCGGTCGGCGGCGCGGTATCGTTCGGCGCGGTCGGCAAGGAGCGCCAGCTCAAGAACGTCGCGGCGGGCGCGGCCGATACGGATGCCGTCAACGTCCAGCAGCTGAAGAACGTGAACGGCACGCTCAGCACGAGCATTGCCACCGTCGACGCGCGCGTGACGTCGGTCGGCAATTCGCTGTCGACCACGATCTCGAACGTCGACCAGCGCGTGACCAACGTGGGCAACAGCCTCAGCACCAGCATCGTGACGGCGACGAAGAACGTCGTGAAATACACCGACGATTCGCACGCGGCGATCGCGCTCGACGGCAGCAACGGCACCAAGATCGGCGGCGTCGCGACTGGCGTCGCCGACACCGATGCGGTCAACGTGGGTCAGTTGAAGGGCACCGTCGCCCCGTTGCAGACGTCGATCTCGACGGCAGCGTCGAACATCACGAACCTGCAGACCAGCGTCACCGGCATCAACACATCGCTGAGCACGGCAACCACCAACATCAGCAACCTTCAGGCGGCCGACGCCCGTAACGTGAAGTACGACGGCCAGAGCGGATTCGACTCGGTGACGTTCGCCGGCACGAACGGCACGACGCTGCACAACGTCGCAGCGGGTGTCGCGAACACCGACGCCGTGAACGTCGGGCAGTTGAACGGTGGCCTGTCGTCGCTCAGCACGAGCGTGACGAACAACATCAATACGACACTCGGCAACCTGAGCACGTCGATCACCAACCAGATCGGCAACGCGACGAAGAATGCCGTGCAGTACGACGATGACGCACACAGTGGCGTGACGCTCGGCGGCAAGGGGGCACAGTCGCCGGTCGGCGTGCACAACGTGGCGGATGGCATTGCCGCGAGCGACGCGGTGAACGTCGGCCAGCTCGGCAAGGCAACCGACACGCTGAATCAGTCGATTACGAATGTCGGCAACAGCGTGACGACGCTCGGCAACCAGGTGACGACGAATACGGGCAACATCGCCGCGCTTCAGCAGGATGCGCTGCTGTGGAACGCGAACCTCGGCACCTATGATGCGAGCCACGGCGGCAACGGCCCGCAACGCATCGGCAACGTCGCGGCCGGCGTCGCCAATACCGATGCGGTCAACGTCGGTCAACTGACGGGAACCATTGCGCCGCTGCAATCGTCGATCTCGACGGCAGCGTCGAACATCACGAACCTGCAGAGCAACGTCACCGGCATCAACGCATCGCTGAGCACGGCGACCACCAACATCACCAACCTGCAGGCGGCCGACGCCCGTAACGTGAAGTACGACGGCCAAAGCGGATTCGACTCGGTGACGTTCGCCGGCACGAACGGCACGACGCTGCACAACGTCGCAGCGGGTGTCGCGAACACCGACGCGGTGAACGTCGGGCAGTTGAACGGTGGCCTGTCGTCGCTCAGCACGAGCGTGACGAGCAACATCAATACGACACTCGGCAACCTGAGCACGTCGATCACCAACCAGATCGGCAACGCGACGAAGAATGCCGTGCAGTACGACGATGACGCACACAGTGGCGTGACGCTCGGCGGCAAGGGGGCACAGTCGCCAGTCGGCGTGCACAACGTGGCGGACGGCGTTGCCGCGAGCGACGCGGTGAATGTCGGCCAGCTCGGCAAGGCAACCGACACGCTGAATCAGTCGATCACGACCGTCAGCAACAACGTGACGACGCTCGGCAACCAGGTGACGACGAATACGGGCAACATCGCCGCGCTCCAGCAGGACGCGCTTCAGTGGAACGCGAACCTCGGCACCTATGATGCGAGCCACGGTGGCAACGGTCCGCAACGCATCGGCAATGTCGCGGCCGGCAAGAACGGCACGGACGCAGTCAACGTCGACCAGTTGAATGCGGCGATCCAGGACGGCACGAGCCAGCTCGATGCGCTCGCCGTGAAGTACGACGACGCGAGCAAGAAGCAGGTTTCGCTCGGCGCCGGCAACGGCGGGAGCCCGGTGCGCCTGACCAACGTCGCGGAAGGCAACGTCGCGGCCGGCAGCACGGACGCGGTGAACGGCGCGCAACTGCGCCGCGCGACCGACGGTACGGCGGCTGCACTGGGCGGCGGTGCGACCGCGAATCCGGACGGCACGATCAGCGCGCCGGCCTATAAAGTCGGTGGCGGCTCGTTCAACAATGTCGGCGACGCGCTGACCAACCTCGACACCCGAGTCGGCAGCAACACGACGACGCTCGAGAATCACGAGACGCGTATCGACACTGCCGAAACGAACATCGCCGGCAACACGGCCGCGATCGCCGGGCTGCAGCAGGACGCGCTGCAGTTCGACCCGAAGGCAGGCGCATACAACGCGGCGCGCGGTGGCGCCCCGACGAAGCTGACCAACGTGGCCGACGGCAACATCGCCGCGGGCAGCACGGATGCGGTGAACGGCGGCCAGTTGTCGGGCGTGAAATCGTCGCTCGAACAGCAGATCACGCAGGTGTCCAATCAGGCGGGCGAGGCCGTGAAGAACGTCGTCAAGTACGATGTCGACGCGAACGGCAACCGGTTGAATTCGGTATCGCTCATCGGCGGCGACACGAATGCGGCGGTCGTGCTGAAGAACGTCGCCGCGGGCACCGACGATACGGACGCGGTGAACGTGAAGCAGCTGAAGAGCGTGCAGTCGAATCTCAACCAGCTCGGTGCGCTCGCGGTGCAGTACGACGACAGCTCGAAGAGCTCGATCACCCTGGGCGGCGCCGGTGGCACGCGCATCACCAACGTGCAGGCCGGCACGCTCAGCGCAACCAGCACGGACGCGGTGAACGGCTCGCAGCTCTACGCGACCAACCAGCAGGTCGCGAAGAACACGACCGATATCACGAACCTGCAGGGGAACGTCACCAACATCGCGAACGGCAAGGCCGGCCTCGTGCAGCAACAGGATCCGAATGGCGCGATCACGGTCGGGAAGGACTCCGGCGGCACCAGCGTGAACTTCTCCGGCACGGCGGGCGACCGCGTGCTGACCGGGGTCGCGGCGGGCGTGAAGGACAACGACGCGGTCAACATGGGCCAGTTCAACACCGCGCTGAAGAACGCGGCGGCCAACGACCAGATCCGCGCGGCGGCGACCGATGCGAACACCACGTGGATCACGCGTGCCGATGCGGGTTCGATCGGGTCGACGGCAACCGCAACCGGCAAGAACGCGGTGGCGGTCGGCCAGGGCTCCGTCGCCGATCGCGACAATTCGTTCTCGGTCGGTGCGAAGGGCAGCGAGCGTCAGGTCACGAACGTCGCGGCCGGCACGGCGCCGACCGACGCGGTGAACGTGCAGCAGCTGAACGACAACCTCTCGACCGCCACGACGCAGGCGAAGGGCTACACCGACCAGCGCATCGGCCAGGTGTACAACTCGTTCAACGACCTGAAGAAGGACATGTACGGTGGCGTGGCATCGGCAATGGCCGTCGCCGGCCTGCCGCAACCGACGGGCGCGGGCCGCTCGATGGTCTCGGCGGCGACGTCGAACTATCACGGCCAGCAGGGTTTCGCCGCCGGATACTCGTACGTGACGGAAAGCAACCGCTGGGTCGTCAAGGCGTCGGTGACGGGCAACACGCGTTCGGACTTCGGCGCGGTGGTGGGTGCCGGTTACCAGTTCTGACGTCGTTCGCGCAGTATCGATCGACCCATGGTGCCGGGCAGCGGTTGTGATGCCCGGCACCGGCGGGGAAATCCGGGGCCCGGGGTCTGTCTGTCGACCCCGGGCCATCGGCGCTTGAGGCGTCTCGACGATCGACATGGCTGCGCCGGGCGTGTCCGGCACGCGATATCGCTTGCCTCACGCCCGCGTCTCACGCGGCAAACACTGGAAAAATGGCATCGGCAGGATGCCGACATCGATCCGGGCAACCGGCTGCGCCCAATCGGTGAGCATGATTTGCGACCCGGCAGATTGTGTCAGTCGTATGAAAGCAAGCGTTTGCCGGTGCCAAGTGCCAGCGCATTTCGCGCGTTATCGTCAAATGCGGTCGACATTTCTCTGCGAGAAACAACGTCCGCGAATGCCGTCGATGGATGATTTATTTGCCGATAGTGGTGATAATCGTCGACTGGTGCAACGCAACCCGCGTTGAGCGTGTCCGAGCACGTCTTCCAATCCCGTATTGGCGCCGACAACGACAAACGAAAACGATGAAACCCGTCAACAAGATGCTTCCCGAGCAGCGCTTCGCGTTGCCGCGTCAAATTCGGCTGCCTGCCTATGCAGCGCCCGCCTTCATGGCCTCCGCTTTTCCCGCCGGTTACGACGCCCGGCGGCGCTGAACGCCCAGACAATCCGCTCCATTTGTTCAACACGGCCCGGCGCTTGAATCGGTCGGCCGGGCAATCGGTATCGAACAGCGATATCAGTTGATGCATCCCGCGAGATCGCATCGGGTCACGTCACGACGCATCAGGGGACTGCATACAGGGGTAAAGGCACATGATCGGGAAGTTTGCGTGGCTGTCCGTCGTTTCGCTTGTGGTCGCGGCATGCGGGGATAAATCCGGGCATGCGGATACGGCATCGAATGCGCAGTCGGCCGCTGCGTCGGCGACGCAGGCCGTGGCCGCGCAAGGCGAGGGCAGCGAGAAGCGCCCGGCACCCGTGCCGCCGAGGCCCGGCCAGGTGCTCGAGGGCATTTACCAGAAGGACGCGCACGGTGAGGACACGATGGAGATCGCCAACGGAAGCCAGGCGTCGTACTGGTATGGCTACGCGTTCGACCTGAACGGCAACCACTACTTCACCGGCTTCGCTTACGACACGCCGAACAAGTACGCCGAACAGGAGAAAACTGCCGCCCCGGCGCCCGATGCCCGGGTGACGATCACCGAGGCCACCTTCGAATGGACCACGGACGCGGGCGTGGCCGGCTGGAACATGGTCGAGTCGGAGCGCTCCATCGGCGAGTTTGGCGGCTATGAGCAGGCCGACACGATCGACGACAAGGAACCCGCCGTGAGCACGACAACGCCGGACGGGCAGATCGTGCTGGCGGTCCCGACCTGGCATCTGGCTTCCGGGACCCGGATCAAGTCGTTCAGCATGTTCGTCTATCAGCGTACCAGTGCGTCAAGTAATCCTGACGATACCGACTGGACCTATGCCGGCAACGTGTTCCGCGGCGACGATAACGGCGCAGCGTGCGATGCCGACGGCACCGGCAATCACATCCCGTGTGTGGCCGGCTCGTCGACCCTGACCTTCGTGTCGACCGACGGTCGCGATTGGCCGCGTCTTCGTGTGGCGATGAAGGGGACGGGCGTCGACAACGCCGGTCGGAAGAAGACTTATGGCGCCGCGGACGTCGTCGAATACAGGTTCAATCCAAAGACGAGGGTGTACGAAGCGGCGAAGACGTAGGGCGGCGCGCGGCAGGTCGCGTCCAACGAGGGTTCCACTTGTGCACGGGGAGGATCGAATGGCGATGTCAATCTCGAGAAACAGCATGTCGATGGTGTGGGCGTGTGCGGCGATCCCGTTCTTCGCCGGTTGCGCGAATGTCTGCTCCGTCCTGGATTCCAGCCCGGTGTGCGCGACCCTGTATCCCGGTCCGGTTCAGAAGGCGGCTAAAGCCATGATCGGACAGCCGATATCGGTGGCGTTCAAGGCGTTCGGCCGTCCGTTCATCAATCAGCCGCCGCTAGGGCAGTCGCCGGAGTCGGCAAGCTATACCGGGAACTACTTTTGGGACACTTCGCGGGTTCACGTGAGCCCGAACCTGACGTTCGTCCAGACCGGCAGCCGGTACGTCGGCAGTCATGTTGCCGGGGTGAATCCCGCAGGAAATGGCGTGGCGGAGATCCCGCTGTACCAGGACGACTATGAAGCCACGGGGTATTACGGCCACGAAACCGTCCTCGATTATGTGTGCATGATCACCATCAAGACCAACCATGCCGACATCATCACGAAGGTGGAGGTGGGCGGGTGCCGGAAATGATGTCGTTGCGGCCAATCGTGGCCGAATGCGAGTAGCGCGATCGGCGGCGATCGCATCCGCGCCCCGGCCCGCGGTGCCACGCGGGTTCGCGCGCGGTCGAAACGGGCGTCCAATGCGAGTTGTCGAATGTGAGCGTCGGCTCGTATTCTGAATTCGTCGGGCGGAACGGCATCGGGCCTCCGCCGATCGACGCATGACAGAGACTCGCAATGACTGCCATTACGCAAACCATGAAGCTCAATCACCTGAGCTTCCCCTCGGCCGACACACTGGCGACGGCTCGCTTCTTCGAGCGGCACCTCGGCTTCACGATCGCGGGAAGCTGGGAAAAATCCTGGATCCTCAAGCGCGCGGGCTTCGACGTGGTGATCGACCACGTCAGCGACGACGTGCCGGCATGGCCGACGAATTTCCACGTCGGGTTCGAGCTGCCGAGCCTCGATGCCGTTCGCGCATTGTTCGAGCGCTTCAGGGAAGAGGGCGTCGAGATGGTGACGGACGTTTTCAACAACGGGCGCGGTTCGCGTTTCTTCTGCCGCGCACCGGGCGGCGTGATGTTCGAACTGAACACGCGTGCGGATGCCGCGCCGGAATATCGCGGCACGTTCGACGACTGATGCGGGTACGCGATGGCCTGGCGATTTCCGTCCAGTGCAGATCGCTGCAGTGCGCGACAGGGCCGATCCGCGCCACCCGCAATCCACCGTGCGATTTGCTGTCGACCAGGACTTGAAAAGCAAGAAACGGAGTGTCTGCCTGCGTGCGGTCACCTACATTGCCGTGACGAACCTCACTCACGGGATGTGAAAAAAATGACCTTACTCGAAGGGAAAGTCGCCATCGTCACCGGCGCTTCCGCCGGCATTGGCCGCGCGATCGCGTTGATGTTCGCAGAGCACGGTGCGTCAGTCGTATTGGGCGCGCGAAACGAAGCCACGCTGAATCAGGTTGCCGACGAGATCCGTCGTCAGGGCGGGAAGGCGTGCGCATGCGCCGGTGATGTCGGTCACGCCGATACGCATCGAAGGCTCGTCGCGACGGCCCTGCGCGAGTTCGGTGGCCTCGACATCGCGATCAACAACGCGGGGACGGTCGGGCCGCTCAAGCCGCTCGCCGAGCTCTCGCTCGACGACTGGCAGCAGACGCTGTCCGTCAATCTGACGGCGGCCTTCCTGGGCGCAAGCGACCAGATTCCCGTGATGCTCGAACGCGGAGGCGGTTCGATCGTCTTCACGTCCAGCTTCGTCGGAACCAGCGTCGGGCTTCCCGGGATGGCCGCGTATGGCGCGTCCAAGGCCGGCTTGATGGGATTGGTGAAGGGCATCACCGCGGACTATGCGGCACGGGGCATTCGGGCAAACGCACTGTTGCCGGGCGGGGTGGATACCGCGATGGGGGGAGACCGTGAGCAGAAGGAATGGGCGGCCGGGCTTCACGCGATGAAGCGCATCGCCCGCCCCGACGAGATTGCGTCCGCGGCGCTGTTTCTGGCGAGCCCGATGGCCAGTTTCGTGACCGGCTCGGCCCTGTTCGCCGACGGCGGCAATGCGGCCGTGAAGTGATGCGCCGTTAGGGCAAGATCAACTGCCCGCGCGGGCCAGCATGGCGATGACCGCGCGGGTGCGCGAAGGCTCGGTGATTTCCGTCCAGTGCAGGTGCGCGTATTTCGGGTCGTCGCGCAGGGCGGCGAACTTGACACGATTCTTCGCGAACGTGGTGTATGACCACAGCAGCACCGACTCTCGTGAGAATGCCATCCGCAGCGACTCACGGTTGCCGTGCGAAAGCTCGGTGCGCATGAGCCCGCGGCTCAACGTGCGCCACAGCACCCGGGAGAATACCGTCCGTCGCCCGAAGTTGAGCCAGATCACGTGCGTGGCTCTCGACCAGAGCACGTCGCGCACGGCGCTGTAGTTCCCGTCGGCGACCCATCGGTCGCCGGCGGTCGCCGCCCGCACGGCGTTCTCGAACTGTTCCGGCGGCACGGCTGTCCAGCCCGGGCCCCAGTAGAGTCGATCCAGCTCGACGTACGGGCAGCCTGCCGCCGCCGCCAGTGCGCTCGAAAAGGTGGATTTCCCCGCTCCGCTGGTTCCAACGACGATGAAGCGCATGGGTTTGGCCGCGGTTGATTTTGGAAGCCGGGTATTGTGCCTCATGCGCGGAAGCAATGCTGTGTCTTCGATCGGGTTCGGGCAAGTGGCACTCGGGTCGTCATGCGCGTCCCGGGGGCCTCGATGCATTGGCGCATGCCGTTCCGGACAGGTTCTAAGTTCCCCGAAACCGGTTGCACGAGACGTCGTTCCGACACCGCTCCCGGATGGTCGTCGTTGCGACGGCCACGACACGCGTGGGGGCTCGTGCAGGCACGTCCCGCGTTTTGTACAATCTCGCGCGAGGGTCGGGCAGCACACGGCCGCAACGAACGTCAACAAGATCGAATGAGAGAAACGATGGCGACCGAACTCGGGGTGCGGGAGAGCATGCAAGCGGGCGGCGCGTGCGACAGGATCCCGCGATGTGTGCGGGAATGGGTAAAGACGGCGTGCGCGTCTCGATCGGATCGTGACCGCGCATGAGCGACAAACCCGTTCTTGCCGCCGGCGCGCCGTGCGAACCTGCCGCGTCGACTGTTCCCCTGATGGCGCTGGCGTGCCTGATCGTATTCATGGCGCAAATGGCGACGACGGTGTACTTGCCGTCGCTGCCTGTCGTCATGCGCGAATTGAAGATGACGCAAGGCGGCGCCGAATTCTCCATCTCCGCCTATGTGATCGGCGCGGCGCTGCCGGTGCCATTCTGGGGCGCCGCTGCGGAACGCTGGGGCAGGCGTGGCCCGCTGTTGATTTCGCTGCTGTTGTTCGTCGCCAGCAGCCTGTTGCTCGCCAGCTGCACGGTCGCACCGGCACTGCTCGTGTTGCGCGCCATCCAGGGCATCGGGGGCGGCGGCGCGGCGATCATCGCCAGAATCATCGTCCGCGACAACTGGCGCGGTGACGAACTGGCGCGACGGCTCTCCGTATTGTCGATCGCCTTCATCACGGCGCTGGGCGGCGGCCAGTTCGTCGGCGGGCTGATCGGCCGATACAGTCATTGGCAAACGGGTTTCGTGCTGATCGCCATCATCGCCGCGCTGGCGATCGGTCTCTCGTCCATGTTGCCGTTGAAGGCGGGGAGCCGCACCGCCGTCACGTCGGGCATGGCCGGCACGTACTGGGTCCTGCTGCGGCGCCCGGGCTTCCTGTGGCCCGCCTGCGCAGGCGGGTTGGGGTTCGCGACGACCGTGACCTTGCAGGAAGTGAGTCCGTTCGTGTTCCAGGAGCATTTCAAGCTGGCCGTAACGAGCTTCGGCAGTATCGGCCTGTTGCTCGGCGTCGCCTATTTCAGCGGCGCGATGCTGGTCAATCGCCTCGTGAGACGGCTCGGCGGCGTGCGGCTGATGCATGCCGGCGCCGCGCTGGTTGCGCTGGCAACCACGTTGATGCTGGCGTCCTGGCACGGCGGCCTGCTGACCCACTTTACCGGCCTGTGGATCTTCATCGCGCTGTATTGCCTGGCGATTTTCGGCCAGGCCGTGCTGTTTCCGAACAGCATGGCCACCGCCGTCAGCGATGCGCACGACCATGGCGCGCACGCGATGGCCTTGTGCGGCTTCCTGCAGCAAGGACTGGCGGGCGTCGCCGCGACAGCCGCGGTGCTGCAGCACCATGGCGGCACGTGGACGCTCGCCGTGTTCGTGCTGGGGGCGCTGACGTGGCTGGTGGTGCGGTTGAAGGTGAGGGGCGGGTAGGCGGCCAACCGTCGACGGAGGGTTCGTCGACCCCATGCGTCTCCGTCGGAACTAGCTGCATGCCAGGGTACATCCGCTTCACGTATGACTCGCGCGACAGTTGGTCAGAAGCGTGCGCAGCCGGTGTCGCAGCGCGGGCCTTCCGATGCAGGAGAAGGGGTGACGCGTACATGCGATGGGTTGCGCCGCGCCGCTCAAGCGGGAGATTCGTAGAAAGCATCGTCTCGTGCGTCATTCGTATGGCTTTCGCTACGAATTAAAAGGCATCGTCATCAAAAGCGAGAATCGTATCGCCGTGAAAAATCGCACCGACGCGCCCGGAATGGCAACAATCAAAATCAATATTTAATAAAGCAATTAGCATCTGCCGCTTTACTCCGGTTTTACATCGTCCGTCCTGCTCGACTCGCGTCACACGCTGCCTCCCCTAGGTAACACGGGGCTCGCCCCGCAAATCCAGCCAATGCAACGTCGCCGATTCCGCCACCTCGGCCGACGAGATCATTTCAAATTCATCACCAAAACATGACTCGATTAACTTCGGTGAAGGTAAAAATTAATCCAACAGAAAATATCTTGTAATTATAAAAATGACCTTCTAGGATCCCTCTGCTGTTCGTGACATGTCTTGAAAGTCTGACCTTGATGCATTCCTCGAACATCACCCACTTATAACCCGGGGGATTACATGAAGAAACTGTCTCGTCTGCTGTCCATCACCGCGATTACCGTCGCGAGTCTCAGTGCTTTTGCCCAAGCCGGCGACCAGTCGGCCACGGTCGACAAGGCACTGCAACTGATCCAGCAGAACCCGTCCGCCTTCAGTCTCGCAGTCGGTGGCGCAGCCCGCACGTTGAAGTTCGCGGGGCCACAGGCCGGCGCGCCGACGGACGGCGATCAGTTCCAGGTACGCGACGTGATCGTCGATCCCGACGGCACCGAGCATGTGCGTTTCGACCGCTTTTACGCGGGGCTGCCGGTAATCGGCGGCGACGTTGTCGTCCATTCGAGCAAGGGGCAGTTGAAGCAGGCGAGCGTGACCCAGCTCGCGCCGATCAATCTCTCCGGCACGATCGGCAAGGTCGGAAGCCGCTCCGTGGTACGCAACGCACCCGACATTGGCGCGGCCAAGGTCAAGCGCATCGCGGCCGCTCGGTTCAACTCGGACGTGCGCCGCGTCGATGACGCGGAGCTCGTCGTGTTCGCACGCGACGTCAACCCGATGTTGGCCTACGCCGTGCGTGTATACGGCAAGGCAACCGATGCGCACGGCGATGCGGTGCTGTACTACGTCGACGCGCGCACCGGCGCCGTGCTCGACGCACAGGACCTGATCAAGACCGCCGCCGCGACCGGCACCGGCCGCTCGCTGTACTACGGCGACCTGACGCTTACCACGGACCAGACGGGCATGAACGCGTACCGGATGCTCGATCCGAGTCGCGGCGCCGGTTCGGTCTACGACGGCCGCGGCCTGACCTCGGACGATGTCGAGCAGGCGACCGACCTGCCGATCTTCACGAGCAGCACGAACGTGTGGGGCAACAACACGACCACCGACCGGCAGACGGTCGCCGCCGACATCGATTATGGGCTCGCGCTCACTTGGGACTACTACAAGACGGCGCACAACCGCAACGGCATCTTCAACGACGGCCGCGGCGTGAAGAGCTATGCACACGTTGTATTCAATACCGGCAGCGGCACGACCGGCGCGAACGCGGCATGGCTCTCCTCGCACGTGATGGTGTACGGTGACGGCCAACCCGGCACCAGTCTGCCGAAACCTGTCGTGTCGGTCGACGTCGCCGGGCACGAGATGAGCCACGGCGTGACCGAGGCCACGGCCAACCTGAACTATTCGGGCGACGCCGGTGGCCTGAACGAGTCGACGTCGGACATCTTCGGCACGCTCGTGAAGTACTACGCCAACAATCCGAACGATCCCGGCAACTACGTGATCGGTGCGCGCGTGGTGAGCGGCGGCCTGCGCAAGATGTACAAGCAGGATCTCGATGGCCGGTCGTTCAGCTGTTACCCGTCCGGCGGATTCTCGTGGTCGAATCCGCGCCACGATCCGCATTTCACGTCGGGCGTCGGCAACCGCCTGTTCTACCTGCTGGCGGAAGGCCCGACGGTGCCGTCGACCGATACCGGTCTGACGAAGGCGCAGCTGGTCTGCAACGGCGACACGACCTTCAGCGGCCTGGGCCGCGAAAAGGCCGGCAAGATCTGGTACCGGACGCTGACCGTGTATCTGAATGCCAACTCCAGCTACCCGAACGCACGTCGTGCATCGATCCAGGCGGCGAACGACCTGTACGGCGCGAACTCGGCCGAAAGCGCAACGGTCGCTCGCGCGTGGAGTGCGGTCGGGGTGAATTGATCGCGTCGGTGTGAGGGCGTTGAATGCCCGACGATCGCGTGGTGGTATTTCGTGTCGGAGCAAGGAGTGCCGATCGAGGCCACGCGACGCTCAGGCGAATGACGGGCAGATGTTGATCGACCGCCTGCGATTGCAGGCGGTCGACCTTTGGAACGCTGCTTTCATTACGTCCGCCACTTATCCCGTTCATCGGCGCCGCATGCCGACACGGTTGCGCCGGCAGCCATCTGCGCGCCGATGCGCGCCCATCACCGATCGCGCTTATCCGAAATCGGCCGATGATGCGCCGAAGCACGGGCATGCCAAATTCGCCGCCGTCATCAATCTCATCCCGGGATTCAGACGTCGCATGTTTCATTGATTTGCCGTCACTCGGCGTAGAAGTTCGGAAGAGACGCAGCAGGGCGCTGGCGCCGCGACGAGCAACACATCTTCTTCAAGATCCGCACCGCGCTCCCCGGTCATCCGCGATGCCCCCCAAAAAGCTGACGGTGAACCCAGGCGGAACTCCACCGCATGTGATCCATCACCTACACCACCAGGGTGATCGGCAAGCCCTCAGCCGATCCGTCGATGCCCCATCCCGCCGCGTTCCGGCACTTTTTCCACAAAAAAATATCTTCCAGGAAATCGTTTGCGCGCAGCCGCGCGGCGTTCAGTTTATTCATCAGATGCCGATATCTGGAAGGCGCGCCCGATCGAAGCGGCATCGCCTCGCGGCTTCGACCGGGAACAGCATCAGCCCATGCGACGGATAGGGGAAGGAAGGTTTTGGCGACAGTTTTGGGGTGCATCGTTTATCGGCACAATCACTGGCTGGTATTGCTTGCCGCACTGTTGTGCGGATCCGGCTCGTGGGTCACCGCGCGCCTGTTCCAGCGCACGGTGAACACGTCCGGCACGCAGCGGCTCGGCTGGCAGGTGCTGACGGCCATTTCGGCCGGCGTGGCGATCTGGTGCACGCACTTCATCGCGATGCTCGGTTTCGACGCCGGCGCGCCCGTGCACTTCAATCTGCCGCTTACGCTCGTGTCGCTGTTCATCGCGGTCGGCGGCAGCACGATCGGCTTCGCGCTGACAACCTGTCGCACCGTCAAGGCTGCGCCCGCGCTCGGCGGCGCGATCGTCGGCATGGCGATCGTGCTGATGCACTACACCGGCATGCTCGCGTGGCGAGTGGAGGGCATCGTGTCGTGGGACGTCGGCTACCTGATCGCGTCGGTGCTCCTGGCGATGACCCTCGCGGCGCTCGCGCTGCACCTCGCGATGCGGCCTTCGCCGCACGCAGTCAACCAGATGGCAGGCGTGCTGTCGCTCGCGATCCTCGCGCTGCATTTCACCGGGATGACCGCGCTACGCATCACGCCGCTGACGCTCGACGGCACCTGGACCGACATGAGCGCGCTGCGCCCGCTGGCGCTGGCGGTCGCGGGCATGTCGCTCGTGATCGTCTGCACGGGGCTCGTGAGCTACGTGATCGACAGCAACGTGCGGGCCGAATCGCTCGAACACCTGCGCCGGCTGGCGCTGAGCGACATGCTGACCGGCCTGCCGAATCGGGCCAGCTTCAACGAACGGCTGGATCTCGAAATCGGGCTCGCGCAGGAACACGGCACGAAGCTCGCGCTGATCGGCATCGACCTGAACCGCTTCAAGGAAATCAACGATCTGCGCGGCCACCACGCCGGCGACGAGGTGCTGCGCATCCTCGCGCGGCGCATGACGAACCTGCTGCGCGACGGCGAATTCGTCGCGCGCATCGGCGGCGACGAATTCGCGGCGCTTTGCCGGATGGACGACGGCACGCGCCTGATGGATCTGCTCGAGCGGCTCGAACCGGCGCTCTACAAGCCGGTCAGGCTGGACGACTACGAGGTCGTGCCGGGCGCGAGCTTCGGCGTCGCGATCTTCCCGGACGACGCCGCCACCAAGGCCATCCTCATCAA
This sequence comes from Burkholderia aenigmatica, assembly GCF_902499175.1. Lineage (GTDB taxonomy): Bacteria > Pseudomonadota > Gammaproteobacteria > Burkholderiales > Burkholderiaceae > Burkholderia > Burkholderia aenigmatica. The sequence continues at coordinate 7,037 of NZ_CABVQC010000079.1, read as the reverse complement.
CAACGCGGACCTCGCGATGTACCGCGCCAAGGGCAGCATCGCGCAAACGGTCTGTTTCTACGAGCCGGCGATGGACCTGATCGTCCGCGCGCGCCGCAGCCTCGCGGCCGACCTGCGCCGCGCGGTGGCCGACAACCAGCTGAGCATCCACTATCAGGTGCAGACTTCGCTCACGACCGGCGAGATTCGCGGCTACGAAGCGCTGCTGCGCTGGCAGCACGCGACGCTCGGCACGATTCCGCCCGCCGAGTTCATTCCGCTCGCCGAGGAGAACGGCGTGATCCTGGACATCGGCGAATGGGTGCTACGCGAGGCATGCACGCGAGCGGCCACGTGGGAGCCGCCCTATGCCGTCGCGGTGAACGTATCGGCCGTTCAGTTCATGCACGCGGACCTGACGGCGCTCGTGGCCAACGTGCTCGAAGAAACCGGCCTGCCGGCGTCGCGCCTGCAGCTGGAGCTGACCGAATCGACGATCTTCGCCGGCCGCGAGCGCGCGCTGGACACGCTGCGGCAGATCAAGGCGCTGGGCGTGAGCATCGCGCTCGACGATTTCGGTACCGGCTATTCGTCGCTCGACACGTTGCGCTCGTTCCCGTTCGACCGCATCAAGCTCGACCAGTCGTTCGTCGCGGACGCGGAGGCGAAACCGCAGGATCGCGCGATCATCCGCGCCGTGCTCGCGCTCGGCAAGAGCCTCGGCATTCCGATCCTGGCCGAAGGCATCGAAACGCGCGACCAGCTCGCGTTGCTGGCGAACGAAGGCTGCGACGAAGCGCAGGGCTTCCTGCTCGGCAGGCCCGCGCCACTCAATGAGATCGTCGGCAGTGGGCAGCTCGCGCTGACTGGCGGCAACCGCGCCGGTGCGCCGGTTGCCGCGGCTGAATCGGCCGTCAAGGCCGATATGGAGCCGGACCCGTGCGGGTAACCGGCGCCGCCGGACAGGACAACCCGAACCCGGGTTGCAGCATGCAGGCTCACATGAAAATCCACTACGCGCGGATCGCAAGACTGGCAAGCATCGCGACGCCGGCCCGGAACCCGGACCTGCTCGCGGCGCAATTCCGGGTATTCGCCGGCCAGCTTCCGGTGATGTACCTGATCCTCATCTCGAGCACCTGGAGCCTCGCCGTCACGCACCTGGGCAGCACGCCGTGGTGGCTGTCGGTCGCGATGCCGGCCGCGATGACGCTCGCGTCGCTCGCGCGGCTGCTGCACTGGCGCCGTGCCCGGCTGCTGGAACCGACGCCGGACGCCGTGCTGCGCGCGCTCACGGTGACGAACTGGCTGGTGATCCCGATCGCGGTGACGTTCACCGCCTGGGCGCTGCTGCTGTTCCCGTACGGCGACGCGTGGCAAAAGGCCCAGGTCGCGTTCTACATGGCGATCACGGTGATCGGCTGCATCTTCAGCCTGATGTATCTGCGCACGGCCGCGCTGAGCGTGGCCGTGATCGTCAACGTCGCGTTCATCGCGTTCTTCCTCTCGACGCGCCAGCCGACGCTCGTCGCCACCGCGGTCAACATGGCCTTCGTGTCGGCGGCGCTGATCGCCGTGATCTCGGTCAACTACCAGGGCTTCCTGCGTACCGTCGATGCCCAGGCCGAATCGCGGATGCGCGAGCAGGCGCAGATGCGGCTGATGCGGATGATCGACGACATGCCAGTGGCCGTGATGACGGCCGACCCGGAGACGTTCCGCATCAACTACCTGAACGCGACGTCGCGCAACCTGCTGCGCTCGATCGAGCACCTGCTGCCGATCAGTGCGGACGATGCGCTCGGCGCGCCGATCGACTTCTTCCACCCGCACCCGCAGCACCAGCGCCGCCTGCTTGCCGATCCGGCGAACCTGCCGCATCGCGCCCGCATCGGGCTCGGGCCGGAAGTGCTCGACATCCAGGTCTCGGCCGTGCGCGACGCCCAAGGGCGCTACATCGGCCCGATGCTGTCGTGGTCGATCGTCACGCAGCAGGCCGAAGCGGAGGCGCGCATCCACCAGCTCGCGCATCACGATTCGCTCACCGGCCTGCCGAACCGTGCGACCTTCCTGGCCGAATTCGACGCCAGCCTGCGCCGCTCGGACAAGGTGCTCGGGCTGCTCTTCATCGACCTCGACGGCTTCAAGTTGATCAACGACGCCCGCGGGCATTCGGCGGGCGACGAGGTGCTGCGCCAGGTCGCGGAACGCCTGCGCGGGCAGTGCCCCGAGCCGGGGATGCTGCTCGGGCGCATCGGCGGCGACGAATTCGCGGTGCTGCTGCGCGACACTGACGCGGACGGCGCGATGGGCGCGGCCGCGCGGCTCGTCGACTCGCTCGCCGCCCCCTATGCGCCGTCGCCCGACCGGCAGTTCCGCATCGGCGCGTCGATCGGCTGCGTGCTGGCGCCGCATCACGGCAACGATGCGGGCGTGCTGCTGTCACGCGCGGACATGGCGCTCTATGCGGCCAAGAAAGCCGGGAAGGGCACGTACCGGATGTTCTCGCCGGACATGGAAACGAGCGCGCAGGAGCGGGTCGCGCTCGAATCGAAGCTGCGTTTCGCGCTGGACGAGAACCAGGGGCTGTACGTGTTCTACCAGCCGATCGTCGATGCCCGGACCCGCCGCATCACCGCCCGCGAGGCGCTGCTGCGCTGGCATCACCCGCACGCCGGGTGGATTTCGCCGGGCCGCTTCATTCCGGTGGCCGAGCGCGGCGGCCTGATCGACCGGCTCGGCCGATTCGTGCTCGACCAGGCCTGCCGGGAGGCGGCGCGCTGGCCGGACGGCGCGCGCGTTGCTGTCAACGTGTCGGCGGGGCAGCTCGGCCACGGCACGATCGTGCCGGCCTTTGCGGCGGCGCTGGCCGGCGCGGGCCTCGCGCCCGACCGGCTGGAAATCGAGGTGACGGAAACCGCGCTGCTGCACGACGAGGGGAAGGCGATCGCGGACCTGCGTGCGCTGCGTTCGATGGGCGTGCGCGTCGCCCTCGATGACTTCGGCACGGGCTTCTCGTCGCTCGCGCATCTGCGCGCGTTTCCGTTCGACAAGATCAAGATCGACGGCAGCTTCGTGCGCGATGCGGTCACGCGCCCGGACTGCGCGGCCGTCGTGCGCGCGGTGGCCGATCTCGGCAAGCGCCTCGGCGTGACGACCGTCGCGGAAGGCGTCGAGACGGAGGAGCAACTGGCGTGCATCACGGATGCCGGCTGCCGTGAAGTGCAGGGCTTCCTGATCGGCAGGCCCGTGCCGGGCGAGCACGATGCGCCGGCCATCCGCTGGATCGAGCGGGCCGCGCTGGCCGAGCAGGCCACGACCACGCGGGCGTGAGTGCAGCATGCGCGCCCGCTGAAGCGGGTAGGGCACTTGCCACAGCGTGCCGTGGATCGGCCGGCGCCATCGCCACGTGGTCGACGAGATGTCGTCTGTGAAATCGACGAACTCGCGCAGTCTGCCGATCAGTGAACGACCCTTGGCATCGGCGCATGCCGCGCCTCGAATGCTCGGTGGCGGCTTTTTCGCCGCTACGCGTACCGGTTGATGAAACGATCGAAGACGGCGGGCGGGTTCAGGATCTTGGCGGATTCGTTCTCCAGTGCCTCGGCTCCGTTGTCATCGCTGATCGTGACGAACAGCGTGATCTTCTCGCGCGCCGCACCCGTTCCGAACAATCCTTCCTGGTCGAGCAGCCGGAGCGCCTCGATCATGTCGCGCTGAAGATCCCTGAAAAACTCGCCGAACTTCGCTTCGGGAATCTCCGGACCCAGCACCGTATCGGCCAATCGCTCGCAGAGCGGATTGAACGAATCAGCCTCGGCAGATTCATACGCCCATTCGCCGGTTGCCCAGGTGAACTCCGGCGCCTTCTCGTCGTCGCCGATCTCCATCCGTTCGCGAACCCGCTTCAATCCTTCCTCGGAATTGGCGGCCGGTACGACGGTCATTGCGCCACTGTCGGTGTAGAGGGCGAACGCATAAAAATGTTCGTCCGGATGTGCGGCAAGAAGCGCTCGATAGGTCACGCTCGCCGCGTCGGCAATCTCGCGCGCGAATTCAGGATGCATGTTCTTCTTGACCTCGCCGTATCGTTAAGGTGTTTAGCCAGGGACATCGCATGGACATGCTCAATCTGCAGGACATCGGTCCGGCGACCCGCCATGTTGCGCGGCCGATCAGGCACGGACGTCCGCGATCACGCGTCGAACCGCAAATGCCAGCGGATCGACCTCGTGAACCCAGAGGGAGAGCGTGGCATCGAACAACGCGGCAAGCTGCTCGAGTTGCGCGAAAGCGTATGCAGGGTCCGCGGTGACGATGTCCACGAACGCCATGCCTCGGCGATATCCCGCCTTGACATCAATGCGTATACCGCCCGGGAACCGTTGGCGGAGTGCTTCGCGAACCCGGCCAATATCAATCTCGCCGGGTATTGCGCGCCGGCCCGGTTGAGGCCTGACATCAGGCACGGAAAGATAGGCGCTGACACGCACTTCCGATCCGTCGATGGCGCAGACATGCGCACCCTGCCGATAGGCGAGCACAGCGAGCCGCTTTCGCCGCTCGAGGCCCGATACCAAGACACATTTGCCTGCGATGTTGGTCTGGCCGTCTTCGATCATTTGCGCGAATCGAGCCGCTCGCTCGCCGGATTCATCACGCCATCCGAAATGCAACGCAAGCCGTGGCGTTTTGCCGATCTCCGTACCGAGCCGCTTCAACACGGACAGCATGGCCGCATCATCCATGTCCTCAAACACAAGCTCGGCGGCGAGCCGCCGGCCGGCCGCAAAGGCGGTGAGCCATTGCCGAGTCTCGACAAGCTCACCCGGCACGCTATCCCCCTGCAATTCGAGCGTGACGAGGATGACATCGCCATGCAGCCAGGTCCTGGCGGCCGGATGGGGCGTCAGGCTGGCCAGGGTGCGTGCGTCATCTGCGCTTGACGCACGCACCGCCGCCAGCAGGAATACGTGATGAGCGTGGACGCCGTCAGGCACCACGTATGCGCCTTTCTTCCAGGCCAGGGCGCGCAACTCCGGAAACAGGTCTTCTGCGTCGTATCCCGTCGCGATCACCGAGCGACCGATCGCCGCCAGCTCGCGAGGCGATCCTCCGCCGGACAATTGCGGGCCCGCCACCGCTTCTTCGTTGAACAGGCGCTTCCACTCGGATGAGTACTCGGCATCGGGTGCCCATGACGGCAGCAGTTGCGCGAGGTAGGCGTCCGCATCCGCGATGGTCTCGAACTTTGCGACCATCACGCATTCGCCGCTATTGTTGCCGGAGAATCCCTGCCACACGCTGACCGATGGCGTGGACCGGGTTCGACTGGCGCTTGCGTTGCGACGTGCGCAACCGCGCCGTGCGCTTGGCTGCTCGAGGCGCGCACGCTCATTCCGCCACCCGTGCAGGATTTCCTCCGCACTGGTCGCGGGCAGGCCGCCATCATGGAACGAACAGCCCTGCATGCGTTGGTCAGGTGTGATGGAAACGAAGTCCAGACCGGCGCCGCAGTCGCCGCTTCCATCGGCTCCATCGAACAATCTTGGGACCGGAACCGCGTCGCCAAAGCACACGGACAGTCGGCACGCAAGCGGCGAGTCCTGAACGATCGCCGCGAGCTGCGCCCGTCCCCGTGGCGAAAGGTGCCTGCGCGGATCGGGGCCGATGTAAGACAACAACGAGACATCCTCGCAACCCAGCGCGGCCAGTTCGGCCAGCCGCGCGGGAAGCCCCGGCAGCACGGTGTCGTCGACGATCAGGTTGGCCCCCCATCTTTGTCCGAATTCCGACAGGACCGTGCCCGCGTCGCGCCAGCGCACCTCGTCGTAGAGCGAGACGCGGACCTGGCCGAAACGGCCGGCGTAGGGCGCAAATGTGTTGCGCCGGATCAGCGTTCCGTTGGTCGTGACGTTCAGTGCAAGCGGCGTGGTGTCATGGAGGATGTCGATCAACTCGGCGAATCCGCGGAACGCGAACGGCTCTCCGCCACCAAAGGCGACTTCCAGCGTTCCCGCTGCGCTCAGGCCGCGAAGGACGTCGGCGGCCGACTGGACGGACCAGGCGCTATCGCGTCGCACGTCGCGCGAGCAAAAATCGCAAGACAGATTGCACTTGTTCGTAATCCCGAACATGGCGACTCGAGGGGCGAGGCGCCGCAAGTGGCGGGTCGCCGGATGCTCGATCCGGATGTGTGTTCCCGTCGCGGGGTGAAAGCGCAGCAGTGCGCCATCCAGTGGATATTCCCTGAATGCATTGCGGTCAAAACCAGTGGAATCCGGCATCGGCGAGGCCCTCAATTATTTTTGTCCACGGTCAACGTGAATCCGGTGTCGCTGTGGGAAACTGCTGTATTTTCCTTGAGCGCATTATGCGCGAAAAGGAAATTATCACGGCGCAGTCGGTGGCCGACAAGCGCGGCCGCAGTAGGGGCTGCTTCGACCCAGCGATTGACTCAGCAGGGCGTGGACGGGAAGTCGGTTCTGCGGCTTACCGGCGCGTATCACAACCTGTTGAGGATGTGGGTGGATGCTTGACGGGGATTGCTGGAGGAAAGAGGTGAGGGCGAGGGATTTGCGTTGCGCACCGCGTCATCGCAGCGACATCTTTCTCACGTAAATCTATGGCACTTCGCCAGTTGGCGAGGGCTGTTTTTTCAAGGAATACCGACCATGGCGGCAAAACGTCTTCGCATCAACATGATTTCCCGTCGCCAGTCGACGTTCGACGGCCGGCATCTCGACACCGAGGCGGCACGCCGCTTCGACGCGCACGTTCAGGACGCGACTCCCGCCCATCTGAAGGGTACGCAAGGCGCCGTGGCGGAATGGCTGCCGCGCGCGAAGGTCAGCGAGCGATAAGCCGGTTACGCCGGGCGAACCGCTGCGCGACAGCAGCGCTCTCACCGTCCGGCGGCTTCCCCCATTTCGAGCCATGTGATTCGGCGACCGCCGGACGGCGGGTGCGGAATCACGAACGGGGGTGCCTTTGATTTCTATGCGCTTTTCCGGTTAGACGCCTTTAAGCCTGGCAAGGCTTTGCCTTGTGTCCCCAAA